>JAZRFF010000019.1:0-33395 GCA_045661225.1 Bacteroidaceae bacterium
TCATAAGTTGCCCTGCGGGGCAACATTCTTCGGTTGAGCCGCCTCGTCGCTTCGCTGTGACTCCCGAACGCTGCCCATTGTTTTAGAAATTACTCCTGCTACTGGGCGCAGTTCCTTTCATTGCAAAAGTAATTTTTTAAATCCTTCCGGCACCGTTAAAATCACAACGCAATGCCGCTGAAATTCCGGCAGACAGCGAGGACAACTTGTGCTGTATGCCGTTAACTTTTCTTTAAACGCAATACAGCGCAAGTCCCGGAGCGCCGGAATTTCAGAAAGAAGCATTAAGTGACAAGAAGCGCCCGGACGAGTAACAGCGCCTTGCGGCGGTTTACGAGCAAGAGGGCGCTTCGACTGATTTTCCCGTGTGCCGGGGCTTTTGGTTCTTTTGGCCACAAAAGAACAATATAGAACGACAAAAATGAGAATATAAGGTTACAGTGTTAAGGGTAAAGACTACCGAGGAATATTCGCACAAAGTGCGGTTAAAACTGAAAACTAAAAAATTAAAGCGGCAAGCTACGGGGCGCAGTTCCTTTCATTGCAAAAGTAATCTTTTAAATCCTTCCGGCACCGTTAAAATTACAACGCAATGTCGCTGAAATTCCGGCAGACAGCGAGGACAACTTGTGCGATTGAAACGGAAAAGTGAAAACGGAAAAGTGAAAGCTTGTGCAAGCGAGTGGGCGGAAATTTATTTACGCACGCAACGAGCGCAGCCAAGGTTCAAGCGCACGCAGTGCGGTTAAAGGCATTGAGTGACAAGAAGCGTCCGGACGAGTAACAGCGCCCTGTGGCGGTTTACGAGCAAGAGGGCGCTTCGACTGATTTTCCCGCGTGCCGGGGCTTTTGGTTCTTTTGGCCACAAAAGAACAATATAGAACGACAAAAGAGTGAATATAAGGTTACAGCGTTAAGGGTAAAGAGTACCGAGGAATATTCACGCAGTGCTGTTGAAACTGAAAACTGAAAACGGAGAACGGAAAGGTTAAAGCTTGTGCAAGCGAGTGGGCGGTTAGAAAAACTGAAAAGTGAAAACTGCGGGTAAGCGAGAGCAGAGGAAAAGTTTACTTTTACTATGCCGAGCGGGAGCAGCTTCAAGCGCACGCAGTGCGGTTAAAACTAAAAATTAAAGCGGCAAGGTACAGGGGCGTAGTCCCTTTTTTCTTTGTAAAAGTTTTCACCTTTAACCTTTTACATTTCACATTTAAACTTCCGGCACCGTTAAAATCACAACGCAATTCCGCTGAAAATACCCGTCCTGAAAATCTCACACAATTTAATAAAATCTCAACCTCTTGAACCTATCCTTTATACAACCGTCCTTGCCTGGTGTTGCGCTCACGCATACGACGCTTTACTTTGTCGACAAGCTCGTGATTCTTTACTCCCCAGTCCGGGGCGATGAGCAACTCTTTGGGCGATTGCGACGCGAAACGCTCAAGCACAATGTCGGGGCGCAGACGTTCTATGTAGTCAATGACGGTCTCAATATAGTCCTCAATGGCGAATAGCGAAAATTCCTGCGGCGTCCGGGCATATTCGGCAGCCATTTTTGTACCTTTAATTAGTTGCAGCTGGTGCAGTTTGAGCGTTGTCAGTGGCAGTTGCGACAACACCTCGGCTTGACGCATAAGTTCCTCTTTATCCTCGCCGGGCAGTCCTAAAATGATGTGTGCCCCAACCGGAATTCCGCGCGCGGCGGTACGTTTCACCGCATCGACAGCGCACGCGTAGTTGTGTCCGCGGTTTATGCGCTCCAGTGTCTTATCGCTAACACTCTCAATGCCATACTCCACAAGAACGAACGTTTTTGTGGCGAGCGCCTGAAGATAGTCGAGCAATGTGTCGGGCATACAGTCGGGACGGGTGCCGATGACTATGCCCACACAGCCATCAACGGCGAGCGCCTCTTCGTAACGCCGCTGAAGACTGTCAATGGAATCGTATGTGTTTGTGTAGGCCTGAAAATATGCAAGATAACGCATTGCTGGGTACTTGTGTGCGAAAAAGTCAATACCTTTACGCATCTGCTCGCCGACAGAGAGAGTGCGGTGGCAGTAGGCAGGGTTGAATGTCTGATTATTGCAGTAGGTGCAACCGCCTCGTCCAACTTTGCCGTCGCGGTTGGGACAGGTGAAACCGCCATCAAGGGTAATCTTCTGTACCTTGCAGCCAAATATCTTCCGCAGATATACTCCGAACTCGTTGTAATAAAAAATATCTTCGCCCATAATGTGCGAAGATACTATAAAATGATAAAATAGGCAACTTTTATGCCCCTCCTCTGTTCTTGCGAAACTCGGTGGGCGTTGTTCCTGTCAGGCGTTTGTAGTAACGGCTGAAGTAGGATTGGCTGGGGAAATTATACTCATCGGCAAGCTCCTGAATGCTTTTTGTTGAATATGACAGTTCGTATTTTAGTGTGGTCACAACAGCCGAGTCGATAATCTCTTTTGCCGAGTGTCCCGAGACCTCGTTACACACCTCGTTAAGGTAGCCGCAGCTCACGTTCAGCTCGTTTGCATAGAAAAGCACCTCGCGCGACACCGAATGGGAACTTATCAACTCCTTTACAAAGCGACGGAACAAATCTTTCTTGCGCGACAGAAATTCGTGGTGAACTTTAGTCTCGTTGCATAGAGTGGAGCAGTGGTGGTGGCGAATGCTTGAAAGAACAGCAACCTCTTTCATTACAATATTTTCAAATGCTTCGTATTCGAATATTTCCTTTGCCTCAAGGATAATGTCGAACACGTGATACACAATCCTCAGACAAGGCTCATCGTAATAGCACACTGGGTTGCTTTTCATATATTCGAGTACATTGATGCTGTAGTCTTTCATAATAATTGTTGGCAGACGTGTCGGTATAACAAGTACCTGAGCAAGAAAATCGTCGCTTCCGTCCTTGAGCGTGATAATGTCCAGTGGGTTAATAGTCAGCATACCGTTTTTGCGCAAGGTATACTGTGTGTAGTTGAGTTCAATTGTAACTTCGCCCTGTGTGCAGAATACCATTATAAAATGGTTGCAGCGGTGAGGCTCCTTGAACGAACTCTTTTTGTTGAATTCTGATATTGTTATTCGATCTGTTCCGAACATAATGCTTGTGCTTTTTTAATTTTGATTTTGGAACAAATTTAACGAATTAAAATTCTATCAACCAAATGTTGCGTTGAAAATGGAAAGTGTAGTATTTGTAATGTAATAAGCGTAACGCTGTTTTTTGTTAATTTTGCACACGTTAACACGATTTTTGTAATTTGTAACATTAGTTAAATAGAGTGAGTGAAAATGCCTGCATTTTCACTCACTCTATTTAAAACACTCCTTTAACAGTCAGTCTCTTCTCTTTGGCTGTACCGCGCTTTTGTTATTGGTGTACGTCGCGCAAAAGGTCATTAACGGTCTTTACGGGGTTGAATGTAGCAAGCGGAACCTCGACGAATATTGTATTCCAATCGCTCATCGCGCCGTTCCATAGTCCGGGAAGCTCCATAGCCTTAAGCTCCTTGCCGTTCTTTGACTTGTGCGAAATAAAGCCGGTATTTTTATCGACAAACTGCGGCAAGTTGAACTTTTCACCTTTGTAATTCTTTACGGCGCACACAAGGTCTACAGGGTTGAAGTGTGTGCCGTTCTCGAACATTGCTTTTGAAGCGGCGTTGTTCATATCAATCTGCGAACTTTCAAGAATCTGCAACGAAACGCTGCCGTCGCTGTTGTATGCAAGGAACGGACCTCCGCCCGGCTCGCCTACGTTCTTCACCATTCCGCAAACACGCATCGGCCTGTCGAACTTTTTGCGCAGATAAGCGGCAAGGTCGCAGTCTGTCATTGCAGCAACGCCGTCGGCTGTACACTGCAATGTCTGTTGCAAATAATCGAGCATTTCGTTCAGTTGCTCGCGTGTGCAATTGCCGCAGTCAAGGGCACGCAGATATTCGAATACCTTATTCTGTGCTGTTACCAGTATTCCGGCAAGCAGCTTCTTGTATGTTACAGTGTCGGCCTTCAAGCGGTCGGGTACCACATTGTCAATGTTCTTAATGAATATAACATCGGCGTCAATGTCGTTTAGGTTCTCAATGAGCGCTCCGTGACCTCCGGGACGGAACACCAATGAACCATTTTCGCGGAAGGGGGCATTCTCGGTATCGACGGCAATAGTGTCGGTGCACTGTTTCTGTTCCGAGAAGGTAATGTCGTATTTTACCCCGAAAAGTGCCTCGTAGTGGGCTTTACGTTCGGCAACAAGCTCCTCGAACAGTGCCTTGTGGTTGGGCGACACGGTAAAATGCAACTTTACAATACCGTCAGTGGCTGCGTATAGCGCTCCCTCGACAAAATGTTCCTCGGCCGATGTGCGGGAGTTACAGTCGTAATTGTGGAATTGCAACAGACCTTTGGGCAGTGAACCGTAGTTAAGGCCTGTAAAATCGAGCAGATTGAACACTACCTCTTTGTAACGTCCTTGTTCGATGAGTTCTGCTGCGGTAAGTGCCTTGTTCTTGCGACAAGTATCGTCAAGGAGTTTGTAAAAAGCAAATTTCTCTATGTTTGCAAAGAATTTCTTTTCAAAATCAGTTGTGGGTACGTCGTATTCGGCACTCAGGAATGCGAATAAATCTTTGAACATACGACTTGCGGCGCCCGATGCCGGCACGAACTTAAGGATTGCATTACCCTGAGCACAATAACTGTCCCACACTTTTAGGTACTCTTCAATCTCGTGTTGCGATGGTGAGAGTACTCCTTTGTCAATGGTGGCTGCTGCCTCTATTTTCAGGAACGGAAAACCGGTCTTGAATGTTCTTAACTGCTCTGCCACCTGTTCTTCGGTAATACCTTTCTTGCTCAATAGAGCCAAGTCTGCTTTGCTTATCATAGTCGGTTGGTTTATAAGTTATAGTCTTTTAACAATAGCGAATGTATAAATAATTTCTATAAATGGCAAAAAAAAGATGGTTTTTAAACAGAAAAACTTATCTTCGCGTGGTAAAACCATACATTTGGATTATGCAGGAACAGATATTATTTACAGCCGAAGAGAAAAAAGAGTTATTCCTACTTATTAGGGAACTCAAAAAGAATGTCGATGACAAGCTCACTGCCAACGACTATAATTTTGTGAAGGGGATAATTGCAGAGGCTGTTAAACAAAATAAAATAGTACGTGACGGGTTGGGCTTCAACCCCATTCTTGTAGACCTGAAGACGGCTTCTCTTGTGGGGCAGGAGATTGGTTTCCAGCGTGAGATAATCATAAGCATACTGTTGAACCGCTGCATACAGGTGGGAACAGCCGGCATAGACGAAATGAAGGACGAACTGGGCGAAAATGCAGTGAAAATATTGCAGAATCTTGCCCAGATAAACGAAATATATTCCAAGAGCCCTACTATAGAGACCGAGAATTTCAGAAACCTGCTACTCTCGTTCACCAACGATATGCGCGTTATTCTAATAATGATTGCGAGTCGTTTGGTTATGTTGCGTGGCTTGTTCAACTCGACCGACGATTCGGCACGACGCCTTGTGGCACGTGAGGCTTCGAAACTCTATATCCCTCTTGCCCACAAACTCGGTTTTTATAAGCTGAAGTCCGAAATGGAGGACCTTGCGCTACGTTATACCGAATGTGATATTTACGCCGAACTTAGCCGTAAGCTCGAAGAGACAGCAGCGTCGCGCGAGGACTATATTGCATCGTTCATAAAGCCCATAGAGCGTCAACTGAAGATGCAACCACACATAAAATACCGCATCAAAGGCCGCACAAAGTCCATAAATTCAATATGGCAAAAGATGAAGAAACAGCAGCGGCCATTTGAACAGATTTACGACCTGTTTGCAATACGCATAATCATTGACAGCGAACCGCAGAACGAAAAGAGCGAGTGTTGGCACGTCTATTCTATTGTTGCCGATATGTACACCCCGAACCCTTATCGTCTGCGCGATTGGTTGTCGGTGCCCAAAAGCAACGGTTACGAGTCGTTGCACACAACAGTGATGGGCCCCGAAGGACGTTGGGTCGAGGTACAGATACGCACCGAGCGTATGGACGCTGTCGCCGAACACGGACTCGCCGCACACTGGCGTTATAAGGGGGTTAAAAGCGAGAATGGCCTTGACAACCTTTTGGCATCTATCCGTGACACGCTGCAGAACCTTGGCGAAGAGGAGGCGAGTGAAAATAAATTCAAGATGGAACTTTACAAGGACGAGATTTTTATTTTCACCCCCAAGGGCGACCTCTATCGTCTTGCCAAGGGTGCAACAATTCTCGACTTTGCCTTCAGTATACACACAGGACTGGGGTGCAGGTGTACAGGAGCGCTTGTTAACGGACGCAACGTGCCTCTGCGTCATACACTAAACAACGGCGACCAGGTAGAGATTATAACCTCGAACAGCCAGACCCCCAAACAAGCGTGGCTCAATATTGCGCAGACAAGTCGCGCACGCGCAAAAATACGTCAGGCACTGAAAGAGATTAGCGCAAAACAGGCCGACATCGGACGTGAAGCCGTCATTCGCAAGCTGAAGAATCACAAGATTGAGTTTGACGAGTCGGTGATGGATCAAATGATACGCAAGATGGGCTTCAAGCGCCTGAGCGACTTTTTTCAGAATATAGCCGAGGGTAACATAGATATTGGCGATGTTCTCAAACGTTACCAAGCGATACAGAATCCCGAAAACGAGAATCCCGAGCCGGTGCGCAGTGCCGATGAGTTTACCTACGTCAATGAAAATGATGGTCGCGGTTCTCAGGACGTGCTTGTCATCGAGCGCAACCTCAAAGGTGTCGACTACAAGCTGGCAAAATGCTGTGCGCCTATTTTCGGAGACGACATTTTCGGGTTTGTAACCATCAATGGCGGAATATCCATACACCGCAAGGATTGTACCAATGCAAAGCAACTGATTGAGCGTTATCCCTATCGTGTGATAGAGGCACGTTGGAGCGAGATTGACAAAAACAACGCACTCTTCCCCGTCACGCTACGCATTGTCGGGCACGACGATATTGGTATTGTAACTAATATAACCTCGCTGATTAACCAAGAGAAAGACATTACAATGCGCGGAATAAACATTGAGTCGCACGACACTCTATTCTCGGGAACATTGTCGCTGCTAATCAACGACAGGCTTAAACTGAATAAACTCATTTCAAAGATAGAAGCCATAAAAGGCGTAAAACAAGTGAAGAGAGGTTAAAAAAACTATAATACGTGCTTTGAATGTAAAAAATACGGTATCTTTGTCCTTGAATTTAAACAGCGCATTGCGCTCAAGTGTCAAAATAAAAAACGAATATTATGAAAAAGATACTCACAATACTTTTTGTATGCTCTTTGTCGTTAACAGCTTATGCTCAAAAGGCGAATATTGAGTTTGAAAAGACAACAATAGACTTAGGTCAATTCGGTTCGGATAATGTTATACAAAAGTGTCATTTTGTGTTCAAGAATACAGGTGATGCCGACCTTTACATACATCAGATACTGACCTCGTGTGGCTGTACATCGAAAGAGTATCCCACATACGCCATAAAGCCTAATGCTACCGATACTATCTTTGTTACCTACAATGGCACAAACAAATCGCCCAAGAAGTTCAGGACAAGCATCACCATTCACAGCAACGCCGAGAAGGAGATGACAAAGGTATATATCAAGGGCGAACAATTGCCTCGTCCAATAAAAGAGGTCGAAATTATTGAAGTAGAGGAGCAATAATTGACGGCGTCTGCGTTTTTTTTAAAAAGAAAGCGCCGGTCCCAACCTTTAGAGCAAGAAAAATCACGGGTTGCCGATGATTTAAAATAAACAAAAACCCCTTTTAGGGGTTTTTTTCTTGTCACTCGATGCTTTTCGTCTGAATTCGGGAGTCCGGAACTTGTGCCGTATTGCGCTTAAGAAAAGTTGATGACATACAGCACACGCGTTTTTTTCGCTATTTTATGTTGTTTGCGATATGTTCCAAAATACCTTCAATATTATCGGGGTGGAACCACGCTATATCCTCGTCTTTTCTGTACCAGGTTATTTGTTTGCGTGAGTATATGCGCGTATTCTGTTTAATCTTCTCAATGGCGAAGGGTAGTGTCCACTCGCCGTCAAGGTACTTGAAAATCTCTTTGTAACCTACAGTGTTCAGCGAATTATGGTGCTTAAGGGGGGTAAAACGCTTAACCTCCTCTATAAGCCCCTGTTCAATCATTGCGTCCACGCGGTTGTTGATGCGTTCGTACAACTCCTCACGTTCGCGCTGTAATCCAATCTTTATTATGTTGAAAGGACGCTCCTTTTTCTGTTGTCTGCGGAAACTGCTGTACTTACGGCCTGTCATATAGCAAATTTCCAGAGCGTGCATTACGCGCTTGGGATTCTTAATGTCAGCCTCACCATAGTACTCCGGGTCCAATATGCGCAGTTCGTCGGCCAGACGCTCAAGACCTTCGCGTTCATATTTGTCGAGCACCATTGCACGCGTTTCGGCATCGACGGTTGGAATGTCGTCTATTCCGTTGCACACAGCGTCAATGTACATCATTGAACCGCCTGCCATAAGCATTGTCGGGTGCGTGGGAAACTCTTTCTCGAGCAACGCTATAACCTCCTCCTCGTAGCGCGCTGCACTATAATAGTCGCCGGGCAATAGCTGCCCTACAAAGTAGTGCTTGCGGCTACAGAGTGTCTCCTTGTCGGGCATTGCCGTTCCAATCTCCATACCTTTGTACATCTGCCTCGAATCGGCCGATATAATGGGGCAATTGTAACGCGCAGCAATGGCGAGGCTCGTGTCGGTCTTTCCTACCGCGGTAGGCCCAATAAGTACGACAAGGTTATTCATTTTTTAACAGCCTTTTAATAAAGGTCGTCTATGGAGCTCATATCGCTGACGCCTCCCATATCGAATCCCTCCGGGTCGAGGTCATCATCGTCATACTCGTCGCTGCCATAAAACTCATCGCTGAATTCATCGCTTGCACCAACGGCCGGAGCCTTGCTCATAAGCTCTTCAAAATCGAGTGACTGAGCAGGGGCTTCTCCTACGCTGCGTGTGCAGACAGGAGCATCAATCTCCTTGCCGAACTCAATCTTGCACAACTCCATATAGAACACTCGGTCGCCAAGCGGGTCGAATACATACATCAGCTTCTGCTTCTCCTCCTCGACAAGGTCGCCAATTACGGTCTCTGCCATAATGTAGTTCTCTTCCTCGGACATACTGCCCATATCTTCACGGGTAATCTCCACCTGCTTAATCCATCTCTCGTTGCAGATGAAGAATGAGGTCATCTGGTCATCGGGGTAACCGACACATTCAAGAATAGCGTTGTTCAGCTCAATGAATGTTGCATCGGCGTCAATTTCAATATCTCTTCTGAAGTCCTCGACCTCGTCCGATAGTAGTCTGAATTTATATACCATATTATTCTGGTTTTTTCAATCTTGGTTCAATATTTTAATTACCTATGATACCTCTTGTCGAGTCTTTCTCTATGAAACGAAGAATATACTCAACCTCAGGTGTAATGTTTCCGGCTTCTTTAATTCTCTCTATCGCAGTTGACACAATTGTTCCGCTGCCGTATATATGTCTGTAGGCCTCGTTTATGGCGCGGATAGTCTCGTTGCTGAACCCGCGACGGCGAAGACCTATAAGGTTAAGGCCGCAGTACTTTGCCGGCTCGCGTCCGATGATTACGTAAGGCGGTACGTCCTTGTTTATACGACTTCCGCCCTGAATCATTACGTAGCTGCCTATGTAGCTGAACTGGTGTACAAGAACGCAAGCACTGAGAATTGCACAGTCGTGAATAACAACCTCGCCGGCTATTTTTGTCGAGTTACCAATGATGCAACCACTGCCGACAACACTGTCGTGACCTATGTGCGAATTCTCCATTAGCAAATTGTTGCTGCCTACAACAGTCTTGCCCCTTGAGGCTGTACCGCGGCTTATAGTGACATTCTCGCGAATCATATTGTTGTCGCCAATCTCGGCGGTTGTCTCCTCACCCGCAAATTTAAGGTCCTGCGGAGTAGCAGCAATTACCGCTCCGTGATATATCTTGTTATTGTTGCCCATTCTTGTACCGCTCAATATAGATGCGTGTGCCATAATGTGACAATTGTCGCCAATAACAACGTTGTCCTCAATATACACAAATGGTTCAACAGTGCAGTTCTCTCCAATTTTTGCACCGGGGTGAATATATGCTAAAGGGCTAATCATAGTTTTGTCTTTTAATCTTTTTTCTTTATAATTTGTCCTGTGAATTGTGCTTCTGCCACCAGATTCTCGCCGACGAATACGTATCCCTTCATCATTGAAATTCCGTGACGTAATGGAACCGGTTGCTCAACTTTGAATACAAGTGTGTCGCCGGGTACAACCTTTTTGTGGAATGCAATTTTGTCAATCCTTAGAAAATATGTCGAATATTGTTTGGGGTCGTCAAGCATATTCATAACCAACAACGCTCCGCATTGCGACATTGCCTCGACAAGAAGAACTCCCGGCATAATAGGCTCGTCAGGGAAGTGTCCAGCAAAGAACGACTCGTTCATTGTTACATTCTTTGTGCCCACAATGTAGTTTGAACCAAGTTCTATAACCTTGTCGACAAGGAGCATTGGGTTGCGGTGGGGAAGTAGTTCCTTAATGCGTCTTATGTCCATTATAGGCGTGCGGTTAGGGTCGTACACCGGAGCCTGAATCTGATGCTCGCGTATAACCTTACGCATCGCGCGCGCGAACTTATTATTTATTGTGTGTCCGGGACACGTTGCAATTATTCGGCCCTGCAACGGTTTGCCAATAAGGGCAAGGTCACCAATAATATCAAGCAATTTGTGACGCGCAGGCTCGTTGTTCCATACAAGGGGCTTGTGGTTCAGATAACCCAGCTTTTTTGCGTCCATACGTGGAATGCCAATAACATCGGCAAGCTGGTCGAACTTCTCCTGCGGCATTTCGCGCTCGTATATTACAATAGCATTGTCAAGGTCACCACCTTTAATTAGTCCAAGGTGCATAAGAGGCTCAAGCTCGCGTACAAATACGAATGTACGGCTCGATGCAATCTCCTCCTTGAACTCCTCCATACTCTCTAAAGTAGCATATTGATTAAAGAGTATGTCACTGTCGTAGTGGACAAGCACGTTAAGACTGAAGTTTTCATCGGGGAGAATCATTATAGAACTGCCGGTGTTTTCGTCTTTAATCTCAATCTTATGTTTAATGATAAAGACATCTTTCTCGGCATTTTGCTCTTTAATGCCAATTCTCTCAATATTCTCGACATAGAATTTTGCACTGCCGTCGAGTATTGGAAATTCCGGACCGTTTACTTGCATAAGACAATTGTCGATGCCCAATGCAAATAGCGCAGCCATTGCGTGTTCAATAGTGCTGACACGTGCTTCGCCTTTTGTTAGAACTGTGCCGCGTGTCGTTTCGGTAACATTCTCGGCAACCGCATCAATAATTGGTTCGCCGGGTAAGTCTATGCGTTGTATCTTGTATCCGTAATTCTCGGGAGCTGGGTTGAATGTCACGGTCAGACTGAGACCTGTGTGCAATCCCTTGCCGAATAGTGAAAAACTTCCGTTTAGTGTCTTCTGCTTGTTCATAGACGTGAGGTTATTTGTTTTTCAAGTTTTCAAGTTCTCTTGTCAGTTGCTTTATCTTCTTGTCCATTGCCGGCAGACGCTTTACGTAGGCCATTGCGCGTATATACTCCTTTGCGTCCATTGCCGGAGCACCAAGAAGAGTCTCGCCGCCCTTAAGGTTGCCTATCGTTCCACACTGCGGACCAACGGTAGTGCGGTCGCCTATAGTGCTGTGACCCGACACGCCGGCCTGACCGCCGAAAATGCACCATTGGCCAATTTTTGTTGAACCGGCAACGCCCACCTGTGCCGCCATAGCGGTGTGACTGCCAATTTCGCCATTGTGGGCTATCTGTATCAGGTTATCCAGCTTTACGCCACTATGTATTATTGTCGAACCCATTGTAGCGCGGTCTATACAGGTGTTTGCACCAATTTCCACATCGTTCTCAATTACAACAATACCAACCTGAGGAATTTTGTTATAGCCATTGAATGTGGGTGCAAAGCCGAATCCGTCGGCACCTATCACGCAGCCGCTATGCAGAATGCAATTTTCGCCGACACGACAGTCGTGATATATTGTAACGTGCGCATACAGGGTAGTGCCGTTGCCTACTTTTACTCCGTCTCCAATGGATACATTGTCGTGTATGCAACAGTTGTCACCAATCTCGCAGCCCTCGCCAATAACCACAAATGGTGCAATGTAACAGTTGCTGCCTATTTTTGCGCTGTTGGCAATAGATGCAAGCGAACTGATGCCTGTCTTTTTGGGCTTTGCCGATTCGTACATCATCATAAGTTTTGCAAGGCACTCGTATGCATTGTCCACCTTGATGAGTGTGGCTTTAATTTCGTCCTTTGGCTCAAAGTCACGATTCACAAGCACCACCGACGACTCGGTAGTGTATATATATTCGGCGTATTTTGGGTTAGCCAGAAACGATAAGGCTCCGGGCACTCCCTCTTCAATCTTGGCGAATGTATAAACCTCGGCATTCTCGTTGCCGACAACCTCGCCATTGACAAACGCTGCTATCTCTTTTGCTGTGAATTTCATATTTCTATCTCTTATTCCTGTGTGCGCTGTTTGGCGAAGATAGCCATTTCGCGCAAATAACAGTTGCGTTTTTGTAAATTTATGGCAAAAATGAGATTTTCTATATTAAATAATGTTTCGTGCAGCAAGCTCCTTTTCCATTTGCTGCTGGTAGTCGTATGCCTTTTCTGCCGCTACACTCGCGAAATTTTCGCTGCCGTCGGCAAAGATAATGGCGCGGCTGGCGTTTACCAAAAGTCCGCAATCGTCATTCATACCATATTTGCACACCTCTTCGAGCGAACCGCCCTGAGCTCCGACGCCGGGAACAAGCAAGAAGTGGGTGGGGACTATACGACGTACATTTTCGAACGATTTACCCTGTGTAGCACCAACAACATACATCATATTCTCATCGCTTCCCCAGGCTTTTGATGTTTCAAGCACCTTTTCGAACAGCATAGTGCCATTCTCGTCCTTTGTCAACTGAAAGTCGTGTGAACCGGGGTTCGATGTAAGTGCGAGCAGAATAACCCAGCTTCCTTCGTATGTGAGGAACGGCTTTACGCTGTCCTCGCCCATATATGGAGCAACGGTAATTGAGTCAACACGCATCTCCTCGAAGAATGAGCGTGCATACAGAGCCGAAGTGTTGCCAATGTCGCCACGTTTAGCGTCAGCAATGATGAATATCTCGGGGTAGTTCTCTTTTATGTAGTTTACAGTCTTTTCAAAACTAATCCAGCCTTTAACGCCGCCGGCCTCGTAAAATGCGAGGTTGGGCTTGTAGGCAACAGTGTAGGGGGCTGTCGCATCAATTATTGCTTTGTTGAACTCAAATACAGCATCTTCGTTGCCTTGCAGGTGTGCCGGCAGTTTCTTTATGTCGCTGTCAAGGCCTACGCAAAGAAATGAACGTTTCTCTTTAATCTGCTTAATTAATTCTTGTCTGTTCATAGTCTTATTTTTTTTATAATTCTTGTTCTTTCATTCTTTCGGCATTTTCGGCAATTATCAAGTGGTCTATGCAGTCCTGAATGTCGCCGTTTACAAATGCGCTTAGGTTATATATTGTATAGTTTATCCTGTGGTCGGTGATTCGCCCCTGAGGATAATTGTATGTACGTATTTTTGCCGAACGGTCACCTGTGGATACCATAGTCTTGCGCTTGCTCGCAATGTCATCGGCGTATCGTTGGTGTTCGCGGTCATATATCAACGTGCGCAGGCGTGCAAGCGCGCGCTCCTTGTTTTTCGGTTGGTCGCGCGTTTCGGTACACTCGATGAGAATCTCCTCAATCTGATTCGTTTCCGGGTTTAGCCAGGGGTAACGCAGACGCACTCCCGATTCAACTTTGTTGACATTCTGTCCGCCGGCGCCGCTCGAGCGGAATGTGTCCCACTTTATTGCACTTTCGGTAATCTCAACGTCAAAGGCCTCGGCTTCGGGCAGTACGGCTACCGATGCAGCCGATGTATGCACGCGTCCCTGAGTCTCGGTGGCGGGAACACGTTGTACACGGTGTACTCCCGATTCGTATTTCAGTGTTCCGTAAACCTTGTCGCCGGTGACGGTGCATATAATCTCTTTGTATCCGCCCGATGTTCCCTCGCTGCAACTCGAGACTTCGAGTCTCCAGCCTTTACTCTCGCAGTATTTACTGTACATACGGAACAGGTCGCCTGCAAAAATTGCCGCTTCGTCGCCTCCTGTGCCGCCGCGAATTTCCAATATCGCGTTTTTATCGTCCTGCGGGTCGGCCGGAATGAGCAGAAGCTTAATCTCCTCCTCGGTCTTGGGAATCTCCAACTCACATACTTCAATCTCTTCGCGCGCCATCTCTCGCAATTCAGTGTCACTCTCGTTGGCGAGAATGTCCTTTGCATCGCTGAGCGATGTCAGCAACTGAATGTAACGCTTGCGGGCGTCAAGGATAAGCTCCAACTCGCGATACTCCTTGTTGAGCCTGACGTATCGCTTCATATCGGCGACAACGGCAGGGTCGGTTATTAATGTGGCAACCTCCTGGAAACGTGCCTCAAGGTCGTTCAGTTTGCTAAGCAGCGAATTCTCTTCCATATTCAGTTAATTGTACAGGCTTTGCGCCCAAGAGTATTTTCTTCTGATGACGTTGTACGTGATCAACCCCCAACCGGCCGTGGCAAGGAAATGCATCGCTTTCCCTATTGTCGTAATCAGCTCCGATGCTGTCACAGCCCAACATTCGTAACACATATACACAAAAGCGCATACGCTTAAAAGGCAAATTATGTAGAAACAAATTTTCCTCATATTGTGTTACTCCTGCTTCGGGTTAGTATCTGAATGTTCCGTAAGGACTTTTAATGATAAGTTCGTTCTTGTCGGCCTCTTCGACGCGTCCTATGATTTGTGCGTCTACACCGAAACTCTTGCTTATTGCTATTACCTCTTCGGCATACTCGGGCTTAACATAAACCTCGAGACGGTGTCCCATATTGAATACCTTGTACATCTCGGCCCAGTCTGTTCCGCTTTGCTCCTTTATTGCCTTGAAAAGCGGCGGGATAGGGAACAGATTGTCTTTTATAACTCGTTTGTTCTCGACAAAGTGCATTACTTTTGTTTGAGCACCGCCCGAGCAGTGTACCATTCCGTGTATTTGTGGGCGAAGCGCGTCGAGCATCTTCTTGACGATTGGGGCGTATGTGCGTGTCGGCGACAATACCAGCTTGCCGGCATCGACAGGCGAGCCTTCAACCTCGTCGGTGAGCTTTAACCCGCCCGAATATATAAGTTCGGCAGGAACGCCCTTGTCGTAGCTTTCGGGGTATTTCTCGGCAAGATATTTGCTGAATACGTCGTGGCGCGCCGATGTAAGACCGTTGCTTCCCATTCCGCCGTTGTACTCTTTTTCGTATGTTGCCTGGCCGTAAGATGCCATACCTACAATTACGTCTCCGCCGGCGATATTTGCGTTGTCAATAACATCGTTGCGTTTCATACGGCAAGTAACGGTGCTGTCCACGATTATCGTGCGTACAAGGTCGCCTACATCGGCAGTCTCGCCGCCTGTAGCGTAAACTCCGACGCCCATCTCGCGCAGTTCGGCAAGCAGCTCGTCGGTGCCGTTGATGATGGCCGAAATAACCTCGCCGGGGACAAGCAGTTTGTTGCGTCCTATTGTTGACGACACAAGAATGTTGTCGGTTGCACCCACACACAGAAGGTCGTCTATGTTCATAATCAATGCGTCCTGCGCAATGCCTTTCCAGACACTTATGTCGCCGGTCTCTTTCCAGTAAAGGTAGGCGAGTGACGATTTTGTGCCGGCGCCGTCGGCGTGCATAATGTTGCAGTACTCGGGGTCTCCACCCAAAATGTCGGGGATAATCTTGCAGAAAGCCTTTGGGTATAGACCTTTGTCAATGTTCTTTATAGCGTTGTGTACATCTTCTTTCGATGCCGATACGCCACGCAGCATATATCTCTGATCGCTCATTTTATGAAGTTTTTTATGTTTGTTTCTTTTGCGAAGATAATATAAAACACGCGAAAGGCAAAATAAAAGAGGTATTTTATTGAATAAAAGATAAAAGTTTGGATTATTGCTGCTTTTTATTTGCTGCTTTTTGTTTGGTAATATATTGTTGTAAAATGATATAAACGTTACTTATTCAAGTACTTTGTCGAGTATGCTTCTTATCTCGTCTTTTGTCACAATGCCTTCGTGCACTTTTTTGCCGTCGATAAAGAATGCCGGTACGTAGAAATAGTCGAACAGGTCGGCGTAATCAATCTTTATTTCTTCATTTGTTAACTTTGGTACAATCAGGCGATAAGTGTCGTTTTCTTCTTGTAGTTCTTGAATGTATTTTAAGGCCTTTTTGCAGTAGGGGCACTTGTCCTGATAGAAAATTTCGAGCTGTTTCATAAATGTTGTTTATTTCTGTTGTTGATGCTTTTTTTGACAAAGTGATATAATAACAAATTGTTGTGCACTTTTGCTCATTTTGTGATAAATTTTTGGCGAATGGGCGTGTTTTTGTTGTAATACTCGTGTCTGTGTCGAAAAATTCTCTCTTTTTGTTTCTTGTATTTATAATTTTGGAATATTTATTTGTATTTGCGGTGTAAAAAGTTTGATTATTGCGGTACTTTTCTTATATTTGCGAATATTTTTTGCGTTGTGCTCCTGCAGTGGGGTTGCTGCGCGGCAATCTTTTGTTCTTGTTGGAATTTTGTCAGCGTATATTGCTTCCATTCGGGTGGGTGGCATCGTTTGTGGTGACACTCTGCTATTGGTCTTTGTCCGGCCTGATAGCGCAATGCAGTGTGTTTAGTTTGAATATTTTTAACTTTTTAATCTTAATTTTATGTTTGAAGGACATCCTAAAGGTTTATGGGCGTTAGCCCTTGCCAACACAGGTGAGCGTTTCGGCTACTACACGATGTTGGCTGTGTTTGTTATGTTCCTGCAGGCTAATTTCGGCTTCTCGTCGGCTACTGCGGGTACCATTTATTCAACGTTCTTGGGACTTGTTTACTTTATGCCTCTTTTCGGCGGTATGGCTGCCGACAGATTTGGCTTTGGTAAGATGGTAACAATCGGTATCTCAATTATGTTCTTGGGTTACCTGTTCCTTTCTTTGCCTCTTGGCGAGGGTGCTATTGCTGTTGTTGCAATGGCCGGAGCTCTGTTGCTTATTTCTTTCGGTACAGGTCTTTTCAAGGGCAATCTTCAGGTGATGGTAGGTAATCTCTACGACGATCCCAAGTATGCTGATAGACGCGATGCCGGTTTCAGCGTGTTCTATATGGCTATTAACATTGGTGCGATGTTTGCTCCTACTGCTGCCATTAAGATTATGGAGTGGGCTCAGAATTCACTCAATGTGTCGGAGGCCGATTCTTACCACTTTGCATTTGCGGTAGCTTGCGTTTCATTGATTCTTTCAATAGCAATCTATTATGCATTCCGCAGCACATTCAGTCACACCGACCGTCGTAAAGACGCTGTTGCTGCAACCGAAGAGAATGTAAAGGAACTTTCGCCTGCGCAGACAAAGGAGCGTATCGTTTGCCTTTGCCTTGTATTTGCAGTGGTAATTTTCTTCTGGATGGCATTCCACCAGAATGGTTCTACACTGACATTCTTTGCACGTGACTATACTGCAACAACATCGGCAGGTGTTCAGAGTATGGCTTTTGACGTGCTTAACCTTGTGTTTGCAATCTTCATTGTATACGGTCTCTTTGGTCTTTTCCAGAGCAAGGCTTTGAAGGGAAGACTTTTGTCTGCCGCTGTTATTGCTGCAGCTGCTGCCGGTCTTGCTTATAAATATGTAAGCTTGCCCGAGAGTACCGAGATTAGCGCCCCCATCTTCCAGCAGTTTAATGCTTGTTTTGTGGTGGCATTGACTCCTGTTTCAATTGCAATCTTTGGTGCGCTTGCCAAGAAGGGCAAAGAGCCTTCTGCTCCTATGAAGATAGGTTTGGGTATGTTGGTTGCCGCTGTAGCTTATGTACTGCTCATTGTTGGCTCTCTTGGTCTTCCCGCTCCCGAAATGGCAGCAGACGGTCAGCCTATGCATATGGCAAACGTTTCTCCGAACTGGTTAATTTCAACATACCTTATTCTGACTTTTGCCGAGTTGTTGCTCTCTCCGATTGGTATCTCTTTTGTGAGCAAGGTGGCACCTCCTAAGTATAAAGGTATGATGATGGGCGGTTGGTTTGTGGCAACTGCTATCGGTAACTTCCTTGTTGCTGTTCCTGCCCTTATGTGGGGTTCTGACCTTACTGTAGTTTGGGGTGTGTTGACAGCAATCTGTCTTGTAGCTGCACTCTTTATCTTTGTTATTCTCAAACGTCTTGAGGCTGTAGCAAAGTAATAATACCTTAAAAATAAATAACAAGAGGCGGAATGCATTAGCGTTTCGCCTCTTGTCGTTTATTTCTGTTTGTTTAAAAAATGTTATTGCTATTGCAATTAAAATATCTTTTCATAAATTTGTGACGAAAGGTGTGGCTTGCAAGGTCCGGTGGCCGAATTTGCTGCAATTATAACAAATATGCGATGATATACGTTGCGCTTCCTGAAGAGAGAACCTTTCGTCTGCCGTTCTATTTGGCAATGGAAGAGTATGTTGCCCGGGAATTTCCCGCGCAAGAGTATTTCTTCACTTGGCAAGTTGCACCGACGGTAATCTTTGGCCGCAACCAACTTGTTGACAGTGAGGTCGATATTGATTATTGCCGCAAGAACGATATTCAAATGTATCGTCGCAAAAGCGGAGGCGGTTGCGTCTTTGCCGATATGAGCAATATAATGCTCTCTTATATTACCCCCGCGACAAACGTTAATCTGACTTTTAACCGTTATATGCTTATGGTCGAGCACGCCCTTCGGTTGTTGGGCGTCGATGCCGGGAGCAGTGGACGCAACGACATTCTTGTCGACGGCAAAAAGGTGTCCGGTAACGCTTTTTATCATATTCCCGGGCGTAGCATAGTGCACGGGACAATGCTTTACGACACCAATCTTGAACATATGGCGCGTGCCATAACCCCTTCCGATACTAAATTAAAAAGCAAAGGGGTTGAATCGGTGCGTCAGCACATAACCACTCTGAATAGATATATAAACCTCACGCTCGACGAATTTAAACAGCACATACGTACTGCGCTGTGCAGCGACGAGTGCTTTCTGACGCCTGCCGACATTGCAGCAATAGAACATATTGAACAAGAGTATTACACTCCTGAATTTATTTACGGCAACAACCCCTCGTACACCTTGCACAAGCAGCGTCGCATAGAAGGAGTGGGCGATTTTACGCTCTCGATAGACGCTAAGGAGAATGTTATCCGCAAGATAAACATTGCCGGAGATTTTTTTATCGTCGGGGACATTGACAGTATGCTGCTCTCTCGCCTTAAAGGGGTTGCGCTTGAACGTAGCGCACTGGAGCAGGCATTGAAAGGGGTTGACTGTAGCAGCGTGATAATGAATATGACCGAAGAACAACTTATAAACTTATTAACAGACTGAATATGGAGAATAAAAAAACCTGTCTTTATGACAAGCACGTGGCTTTGGGTGCACAAATGAGTCCTTTCGGCGGCTTTGAGATGCCGATACAGTATTCGGGTATTCTCGACGAGCACAATGCTGTGCGTCAAGCGTGCGGCGTGTTCGATGTGTCGCATATGGGCGAGGTTCTTATAACCGGTGCCGACAGCGAGAAGTTTGTAAATTACATTTTTACCAATAATATAGCCGACGCCCCCGACGGAAAGATATTCTACGGAATGATGTGTCACCCTACAGGCGGAGTCGTCGATGACCTTCTTGTGTACAAGATGGGCAGTCAGCGCTATTTTCTTGTAATCAACGCCTCGAATATAGATAAAGACGTCGCCTGGATAAATTCCCAGACAAATGGGTTCGACGTTGTTGTCGAGCATCAGAGCGACCGATACGGCGAGGTTGCCGTGCAAGGTCCTCGTTCCGAAGAGATTGTTGAGAAAATTCTTGGAATAGAGTGCAGCGACCTTCTTTTTTACACTTGCAAGGAGGTTGAACGCGATGGCGAAACAATAATCATCAGTCGTACAGGATACACCGGCGAGGACGGTTTCGAAATTTACGGTTCGCACGCATTCACAAACAGAGTATGGGACAAACTGATGGAGTGTGGCGAGGTTAAGCCCTGCGGGCTTGGTTGTCGCGATACGTTACGTTTCGAGGTCGGTCTTCCGCTCTACGGCGATGAGCTTACCGACGAGATAACTCCTCTTGAGGCCGGTTTGGGAATGTTTGTCAAGTTTGACAAAGACTTTGTCGGCAAGGAAGCGCTTATGGCGCAAAAAGAGGCGGGGCTCAAACGGAAAATTGTGGGCATCGAGCTGAAAGACAAGGCTATCCCGCGTCACGGTTACGACGTGCTTGCCGGTGATGCGGTAGTGGGCAGCGTTACAACCGGCTACAACTCAATATCGACAGGCAAGAGTGTCTGTATGGCACTTGTCGATACAGCCTATGCGCAATTAGGCACCGAGGTCGCCGTTCAGATACGCAAAAAAGTGTTCCCCGGAACTGTTACCAAAAAACGTTTCTACGACAAGAATTACAAAAAATAAAAACATATTAACTTATAACCAATCATTACAATTATGAGTACAATTTTAGAAGGACTCTATTATGCTGAGTCACACGAGTATGTAAAGGTAGAAGGAGAATTCGGCTATGTAGGTATCACTGATTATGCACAGCACGAATTGGGTAATGTCGTTTACGTAGATATGCCCGAGGTAGACGACGATGTTACTGCCGGCGACGAGTTTGGTGCGGTAGAGAGCGTTAAAGCAGCCAGTGACCTAATCTCCCCCGTTAGCGGAACCGTAGTCGAGGTAAATGAAGCACTTGCCGATAGCCCCGAACTTGTAAACAGCGACCCATACGCTAACTGGATTATCAAAGTACGTCTTTCCGACCCGAGCGAGGTTGATGCGCTTATGGACGCAGCAGCCTATAAAGCAGCGATAGGCGAATAACTTTTTCTCAACAGTCAGGACGCGTGACCGACAAGTAACCGCACTCGGGCCTAACCCTCTTTTTAATGTTTGTTGAATTAAGGTTTAAGGTAACGAAGGTGAATTTTCGGTCACAGTCCGGTACTTACCCGTAAAAAGAGTTTATTATGAAATATTTTCCTCACACCCAACAGGATATTCAGCAGATGCTTGCCGTTGCCGGAATAAAGTCTATGGACGACCTCTTCGGCGAGATACCTCAGCAACTGCTGTTCAACCGAGAGTTCAATCTCCCCGAGGCAATGTCCGAAGCCGAGATTCGCAATTACTTCGAGTCCCTTGGCAAGCGCAACAGCGACCTTGTTTGTTTTGCAGGTGCAGGAGTCGAGGACCATTATTCGCCGTCGGTCATTGCACCGCTTATCTCTCGCGGGGAATTTCTTACGGCCTACACGCCTTATCAACCCGAAATATCGCAAGGCACTTTGCAGTATATATTCGAGTATCAGTCTATGATATGCGAACTTACGGGAATGGACGTTACCAACGCCTCTATGTACGACGGTACAACCGCAACGGCCGAGGCTATGATGATGTGCGTCTCAATTGCAAAGAAACGCAATCGCGTGCTTGTGTCGGCAACCCTTGACCCAAAGGTCAGACGCGTGGTCGAGACATACGCAAAATATCAAGGCGTGGCAATTGATATTATTGCCGAAAAAGATGGCGTTACCGACCTTCACGACCTTGAGGCTAAACTCGCAGCAGATGACGTTGCGGGCGTGATTGTTGCACAACCTAATTTCTACGGCATTGTCGAAGATTATGCCGGCGTGTCCGAAATGTGCCACTCAAAGAAAGCCCAACTGGTGATGAACGCCAAGCTGTCGACCCTGTCTGTGTTAAAGACGCCCGCGGAGTGGGGCGCAGATATTGCTTGTGGCGACGCACAGTCGTTGGGTATTCCAATGACATACGGAGGCCCGTATGTCGGGTATCTTGCCTGTGTTAATGCTCACGTGCGCAAGCTTCCCGGACGCATTGTCGGTGCCACAACCGACGTCGACGGCAAACGCGCTTTTGTGCTCACCCTGCAGGCACGCGAACAACACATACGTCGCGAAAAGGCCAACAGCAATATCTGCTCCAATCAGTCGTTGATGGCGCTGTATGTTACAATCTATATGTCGGTGATGGGGCATAAAGGCCTCAAAGATGCTTGTTCACTATCGTACAGTGGCGCTCATTACCTTGCCGACGCCCTTGTAGCCACCGGCAAGTGCAGTATGCTCTATAGCCACCCATTCTTCAATGAGTTTGCCGTAAAAACAACTGTTCCGGCCGACAAGCTGCTTGCAACGCTTCTTGCCAACGGAATACTGGGTGGTGTACGCATAGCCGATGATGCTATTCTTGTGTGTGTTACCGAACAGCGCACAAAAGAGGAGATAGACAAGTTTGTCGAAATAGTCAATAACATATAATAAGGAGGAAACGCTATGATACGCAATTACGATAAATTGATATTTGAACTTTCCAAGGAAGGTAGGGTGGGATACTCTCTGCCTAAGAACGAGTACTCCGATGATTATTGTATGTGCAGTCTGCCCGACGAACTTAAACGCGCATCAGCACCCGAATTGCCACAGGTAACCGAGTTCGACGTCGTGCGTCACTATACAAACCTCTCGAACAAGAATTTCGGAGTCGATACAGGCTTCTATCCTCTTGGCAGTTGTACAATGAAGTACAACCCGCGTTTGAACGAGGAGATTGCAGCGCTGCCGTCGTTTGCCCGTTTGCACCCCGACGCACCCGCCGAAGCTGCGCAGGGAGCCCTTGAGGTCTATTATAACCTCGCCGAGGCTCTTTCCGAGATTAGTGGACTGTCGGCTTTTACGTTGAACCCATACGCAGGTGCTCACGGCGAACTTACAGGCCTTATGATTATGCGCAGTTACCATCTGCAGCGTGGCGACACCAAACGTACAAAGGTGATTGTGCCCGACAGTGCTCACGGAACCAACCCCGCAAGCGCGGCTGTCTGCGGTCTCGAGATTGTTGAGGTAAAGTCCACCGCCAAGGGTACAGTCGATGTCGATGCTCTTAAGCCCCTGCTCGATGACACAGTTGCCGGTATAATGATGACCAATCCCAATACGCTCGGAATTTTCGAGACCGAAATTCCCGAGATTGCACGCCTTGTGCACGAGTGTGGAGGTCTTCTCTACTACGATGGAGCCAACCTAAACGCAGTGCTCGGAAAGTGCCGTCCGGGAGATATGGGCTTCGATATTATGCACATCAACCTGCATAAGACATTCTCGACACCCCACGGTGGCGGAGGTCCCGGCGATGGTCCGGTGGGCGTGCGCAAAGGACTTGAGCCGTTGTTGCCTAACCCGCAGGTGAAAAAAGACGCCGACGGCAAATACTATCTCGACAGCGACAGCCGGTCGGCCGGTTATGTATCGAATTTCCTCGGTAATTTCGGTGTGCTGTTACGTGCATATACCTACATTCTTACCCTCGGGCGCGAGAATGTGAAGATGGTAGGTCCTCTTGCGGTGCTCAATGCCAATTATGTCAAGGAGTCGCTTAAGCAAGAGTACTATCTGCCCATCGATGGCGTGTGCAAGCACGAATTTGTTTTTGACGGTCTTGCCGATAAGTCGACAGGCGTAACCACGCTTGATATTGCAAAGCGACTGCTCGACTACGGTTACCACGCTCCAACAATATATTTCCCGTTGCTGTTCCATCAGAGCATTATGATAGAACCTACGGAGACCGAGAGCAAAGAGACACTTGATGAATTTATTGCAGTGATGAAAACTGTTGCTCGCGAAGCAATTGAGAATCCCGACGTTGTCAAAAACGCTCCGCACAATACCCCGGTGCGCCGTCTGGACGAGACAACAGCTGCACGCTTCCCGAAAACCACTTATCGTCAGCTGAAAGGGTAGCGACTGCGGAATATACAAGCAAAAGAGACCGTTCAACGGTCTCTTTTGCTTTATGGCAATTTAACAATCTCCTAAAATTTGTTTATTGTCACTGTTTTTACTATTTTCGCACTTTACTCGATAATTTTAAAAAGATGATAAAATGAAACAGGAAAATGAAAAACCGACGGGATTGCCCGAAAATGCATTCCGTCCATTGAACGAGGGCGAGGAGTATCGTCCGCTGATGTCTCCCGACAAGGTCTATCCCGAGGTGAACTTCTGGTCGGTCTCTTGGGGAATAATTATGGCAGTGCTTTTCTCGGCAGCATCGGCCTATCTCGGCCTGAAAGTGGGACAGGTCTTTGAGGCTGCAATCCCTATAGCAATAATTGCAGTGGGAATGTCAACCCTCGCGAAGCGTAAAGGAGCTTTGGGCGAGAATGTGATTATTCAATCCATAGGTGCTTGTTCGGGAGTTATTGTTGCCGGTGCAATATTCACCCTTCCGGCACTCTACATTCTGCAAAAGGAGTATCCCGAAATGACAGTAACCTTTATGCAGATGTTTATAAGTTCGTTGCTCGGCGGTGTGCTTGGAATACTCTTTCTTATTCCCTTCCGCAAATATTTTGTAAAGGAGAAACACGGCGAGTATCCTTTCCCCGAGGCTACAGCAAGCACACAGGTGCTCATCTCGGGCGAGAAAGGTGGCAGTCAGGCTAAGCCTCTGCTCATTGCCGGACTTATTGGAGGTCTGTACGATTTTATTGTCGCTACATTTGGCTGGTGGAACGAGAATGTAACAACACGTATCGTGGGCTGGGGCGAGGTTCTTGCCGACAAGGCGAAGGTGGTGCTCAAGATAAATGTAGGTGCTGCCGTGTTGGGTCTTGGCTGTATCATTGGTCTTAAGTATGCCATAATCATTTGCGTAGGCTCATTGGCCGTGTGGCTTGTGATTATTCCGGGAATGTCGCTCATCTTTGGCGACCAGGTTCTGAATATGTGGAATCCCGATATTGCTGTTGCCGTTGGAGATATGTCCCCCGAGATGATTTTCAAAGAGTATGCAAAGAGCATCGGTATCGGTGGTATAGCAATGGCCGGAATCATTGGCATTTTTAAGTCGTGGGGCATAATAAAGAGTGCTGTTGGTCTTGCTGCGCGCGAAATGGGTGGCAAGAAGAACAACGAGAAGGTCGAGCGCACACAGAAAGACCTTTCGATGAAGGTTGTAATCTTCGGGTCGGTATTCACGCTGCTTATGGTGTTTGCATTCTTTGTGTTTGATGTAATGAGCGGGAATCTTCTGCACAGTGTGGTTGCAGTGCTTTTAGTGGCTGTAATTTCGTTCCTCTTCACAACTGTTGCTGCAAATGCAATTGCAATAGTGGGCTCGAACCCTGTGTCGGGAATGACACTTATGACCCTGATTCTTGCATCGGTAATTATGGTTGCCGTTGGCCTTAAAGGGTCGTCGGGAATGGTGGCTGCTCTCATTATGGGAGGTGTCGTGTGTACGGCTCTTTCAATGGCCGGAGGCTTTATCACCGACCTTAAGATAGGCTACTGGCTGGGCAGCACTCCTGCCAAGCAGCAGACGTGGAAGTTTCTGGGAACGCTTGTGTCGGCAGCAACCGTAGCCGGAGTAATTATGATTCTGAACAAGACCTATGGCTTTACAAGTGGCGAACTTGCAGCGCCTCAGGCAAATGCGATGGCTGCAGTGATTGACCCTCTGATGAACGGTGTCGGTGCTCCCTGGTTGCTCTACGGCATTGGAGCGGCATTGGCATTGGTGCTTACATATTTCAAGGTACCGGCCCTGCCTTTTGCGTTGGGTATGTTTATTCCTCTTGAGTTGAACCTCCCTTTGCTTGTAGGTGGACTTATAAACTGGTATGTTACGACACGCAGCAAGGACGAGGCTGTGAACAACGAGCGTGGCGAGAAGTGTACTCTTCTTGCATCGGGATTCATTGCCGGAGGTGCGTTGATGGGTGTGCTTAGTGCAGCTCTTCGTTTCGGCGGAATAAATATGGTTAATAACGCTTGGCTCGAGAATCCTGCGAGCGAGGCTGTGGCAATTGTTGCTTATGTGTTGCTGATAATATACCTTGTCAGGGCGAGTATGAAGGTAAAGGCTTGATTTAAATAACAGTAGTTATGTATTGTCAGAATTGTGGTGCCGAAGTTGGCGAAAATGCCGTTGTGTGTGTGAAATGCGGTTGCGCAGTGGGCCGCGGGGCTAACTTTGCACAAGAGAAAAATTGGCTTGTCGTGCTGTTGCTCTGTTTCTTTTTTGGAGCAATGGGCGTGCACCGTTTTTATGTAGGAAAGACCGGTACGGGCATTGCGCAGCTTCTCACTTGTGGCGGCTGCGGAATATGGGCACTGATAGATTTTATAATGATACTTGTAGGTGGTTTTACCGATGCCGACGGAAATCCTATCAAGAGCCATTAAACTAATATTGCTGCTATTGCTTCCTGTAGCGCTTTACGCTATACCCGAGGAATCAATCTTCGGCGGTGGAAGTATATGCCTTTTTACAAATATTTTTGGAATAGAGTGCTGGGGGTGTGGCATTACGCGTGCTATATTCTCGGCACTTTATTTGCGCTTTGCCGACGCTTGGGAGTATAACAAACTGGTGGTTCTCGTGCTGCCTTTACTCGCGTTTTTGTGGCTGCGCGGGGTTGTGCTTCTCGTCATCTGGTTGAAAAACGCGGTTGACAAAAATTGCCAACCGCGTCAGTAAGCGTGTCTGTACTTTTTTATCTCAGATACATATTGCAGCTTTTCTCGAACCCGATAGTCGTCTCCCTGTCGTGTCCGGGGTAAACAATAGTCTCGTCGGGTAACGCAAAAAGCCGCTCTCTGATGGCTGTGACTAAATCTCGGTGGTTGCTGTCGGGAAAGTCGGTCCGCCCAATGCTGCCACGAAAGAGGGCGTCGCCGCTGAATAACATATTCTCATCGGGAATGTAGTACGCCAGGCTGCCGGGAGAGTGCCCCGGTATTGATATTGCAACAACTCGGTGCTTGCCGAACAGAATCTCATCGCCGTCGTGCAGTATGTTGCCGAGTGCGGGTACAGTTTCGTTGTACTCAATTCCGAACCGTGCCACACGCTCCTTGATGTTCGCAGCCCAGTGCCAGTCGCGGTCACTTGCTTCGGCTTTCACTCCGAATGTCTCCTCTACAAAAGCATTGCCGAATATGTGGTCAAAGTGCAGGTGGGTGTTAAGGTAGTGCTTTATTGTCAGCCCGTTGTTCTTAACAAACTCCTTAATCTCCTCTTTCTCGTGCGGAAACCACGCTCCGCAGTCAATGAGTATAGCCTCATTCGTCTCGTCCCACAGAAGGTAGCAATTGACCTGAATGGGGTTTACAACAAATATCTTGAGTTTCATATATTATATCTGAACGTAAACAACTTTCTTGTCCTTGAAAAAATCCTCGTCGAAGTAGTTGCTTACATCGACAATCTCGCAGAAGTTCCTGAATGGCGCAGTTTCGGCACTCATATCTCCGCCCTTGAGACAGATGATTCCGTTGGGCAGGACATTCATTTGCTCCTTGGAGATATTCTTGCGACAGATTTTCACAAGGTCGGGCAGTTGCATCACCGCGCGGCTTACAACAAACGAATATTTATCTTTAATCTCTTCGGCGCGGCTGTGGCTGGTGCGTACATTTGTAAGCCCTATGGCTTTTGCAATCTCTCCTGCAACACGCACCTTTTTTCCAATGCTGTCGACAAGGTGGAAATTCACTTCAGGGAACATTATTGCAAGGGGAATTCCGGGGAATCCACCGCCACACCCCATATCCATAATTGTCGTACCGGGCTTGAAAGTAATATATTTTGCTATTGCAAGCGAGTGCAGTACGTGGTGCAGATAAAGGTTCTCGATATCTTTTCTTGAGATTACATTTATTTTGCTGTTCCAGTCATAGTAAAGGTCGTACAACGCCTCGAACTGCAGTTTCTGTTTCTCGCTGATATTTGGGAAGTATTTTGCTATATTCTCCATTATTTTAACAAGTGTTTCAGTTTTTCATACTCTATATTCAAAATAATCTCGCCCTCGGCATATGGGGCTATATCGTAACGGTTGTATATAAAAGTTATACACTCTTTGCCTAATATAAAATTGTTGGTGACGTATAATTCAACGTCCGGGAACAGGTGCCCGTTGTAGAGTTCCTCAACGGTGGTTACGTCAAAATGTCTTTTAAGTTCCTCGGTGATGAGCGCAAGCAACGGCTCTTCATAATCCTCGGTCATAATCTCTTGCAGAACAACCTCGTGTCCGTCGGCAGGGTCAAATACAAGTGCTATACAGTAACTGTTAGGGTGTGCTCCGCCTGTGTATTCAAAAAAGTCGAGCTTGTAATTTACAAAGCCTTTATAACCCTCTTCGGCGTGTCCTTTTATGGTGTGCGTGTGGTTCAGCCAGTGCGGGTTGTTGTTGTGTGAGCGCTGGTTGATGTATTTTGCACTCAGCTCCGAATAAATGGCACGCAAAGCCGCAACTTTTCTGTTGCAAGCCTCGGACAACGATTGCAGCTCCTCGTTTGTGACGTTGTACGAAATGTCGCTTATAGCCTTTGCCGTTGCTGTCGGGGTGGAAAGCGTTATATTCTCTAATTCTATTTCAATGACAAGCGCCGGCGATTGCTTGTCGTGCACGGCAAGGTGTAGCGTGTCGCATATTCTGAAAAACTTCTTTTCCGGTGCAGTTGTCTGTTGCTCGGTGAGAGTTGCGTCCGCGATAGCCTCTTGCGGTGTTGTGTTGCCGGTGGCTCTCTCCTGCCTGCACGAATAAAATAGCGCTGTAAGCAGCGAGATTATCAGTATTGTTCCGCACTTTTTCATCATTTTGTTGTTTATGTATTAACCGAACAACCAAAGGTAGTGTTTTTGAGTGAGAAACAGCAATGTTGAAGCTGCAATTTTCATACCCTTAATAAAAATGGGGTGGCAAAAGTTGATTTTTGACTATTTTGGGGTTATCTTCGCGCATCGACACTCCCTTTGCAGTACGCTTCGGTATTGTTTAACATTTAATTCTATGTTTTATGAAAGTGTGCAGTTTGTTTGCTTTCGCAGGTGGAGTGTTGATTGGTGGAGTAGCGGCATTGATGTTTGCCCCAAAGAGAGGCGATGAGCTTCGCAAGGATATTATGGGCAAAATAGACGATGTCAAGCGACAGTTTACCGAATCGGTAACAGTGTGCAAAGAGGGACATTGCAAACGTGCCGATATTGAAGAGTAAAAGTAATGGGGGTTACAGATAATTTCCACAACCTCTCTAAAGATGCGCAGGAATACCTCAAAAGGAGTATAGACGATGTCAAAATGACGGTTGTCGAAGAGCTTTCGGTGATGGTTGGCGATATTATAGCCTCATTGGCATTGTTGCTTATACTGTTTGTGGCATTCCTGTTCATTCTTGTCGGAGCGGTTGTTGCGCTTGCCCTTGTCATAGGCTTTGTACCATCTATGGCTGTTGCGGGCTTTGTGCTTGCAGTTCTTGCCTTTGTGGTTTACTCGCAGCGTGCGAGGATATTTACAAATGCTATTGTAAGGCATTTATGTCGTATTCTTTCAGTTAGAAAGGAGGACGTCGATGAAAAATGAGTATGTCTGCTCGTTGCGCGAATTAAAGGCTGCACAGAACAAGAACCGTGCAAGAAAGGAGGCGCTTCGTTGCCGAATGTTACGCCACGCTCAGGAAATAAAGAGGGAATTTTTATTCCTGCGGCTGTTGGCCGATGCGGTGTCGGGAACATCGCTGCTCGAAAAACTTTGCAAATACGCAAAGAGTCGCGGCTGGGTGTGATAGACCGCTGCTTAAAACCATCAATATTAGCAATATTGAGCAATTTTTAATATACACGAACATAAAATATGACAACACTTATTATTGCGCTAACGCTTCTTTTGTCGGCAATGCTTGTTGCCGCAGTATTATTGTGTGTACGGATAAACAGCAAACGTTCGCAGCTCGAACGGGAAAATATTCTGTTGCAGACACAAAAAGAGATTGCAGACGGACTATACCGCAAATGCAACGAAGAACTTGCCGGCCAGCGACAACTGTGCAGCGAGCAACAGACGCTTATAGCCTCTCTCAAAAGCGACAATAATGTGCTGAAAGAACGTTACGACGAACAGAAAGAGCAACTGAAGACCACGCTCGACCATATGCGTCACGAATTCAGGTCTATGGCCGTTGCTGCAATCGAAGAGAATGCCCGGCGGCTCAATTCTCAGTCGCAAGAGAAGCTCGAGGCAATGCTTCGCCCCTTCGGGAACGACCTCAAACAATTTCACGAGAAGATTGATAACTACTATAGCAGTGAGAGCAAGGAACGCTTCTCTTTGCAAGAGAACATAAAAAGCCTTGTCGACGCCAATCGTCGCATAAGCGAAGATGCCGTGAACCTCACCCGTGCAATCTCGGGAACAAACAACAATAAATTTCAGGGCGATTGGGGCGAGACCGTCCTTGAGCAGATTCTTGAAAATTCCGGTCTTGTCGAGGGTAGTCAGTGGGAACGTCAGGTAACGCTGCGCGACGCAAAAGGCAACGCAATCCTCAGCGACGAGAGCAACCGCATTATGAAACCCGACGTAATTATTCACTTTCCGGGCAAACGCGACATTATAATAGACTCGAAAGTGTCGCTCAAGGCCTATATGGAGTATCTCTCGGCTACCGATGAGAGTATGCGCGCTCTGCACCTTAAAGAACACGTTGCCAGCGTACGCAGTCACGTCGACAATCTTGCCGGCAAGCGATACGACAAGTATAATATTCACTCGCTCGACTATGTGATGCTTTTCATACCCAACGAGCCATCGTACTTTATGGCAATGGAAGCCGATAATGCGCTCTGGAACTATGCCTATAAAAAAGGCATAGTGCTAATTTCGCCGTCGAACCTTATATCTACTCTTTTTGTCGTTAATTCATTGTGGACACGTGAGCGTCAGCAACGCGATGTTCAGCGCATTGTCGATACCGCAAATGCCATATACGACAAATTTGTGAACTTTGCCGATAATTTCGGTAAAATAGAAACAGCGCTCGAAAAGGCACAAGAGGCCTATCGCGAGGCGTTCAAGCAACTAAAGACCGGCAAGGGTAATATTGCCAAACGGCTGGGCGAACTAAAAGAGATGGGGCTCTTGACCACCACAAAGAAAGTGCCCGACAATTTCGTAGGGGAAGAATAGGCCGGACGGCAACATTATCGCTTGTGCAAACCTTGTTTAAAATAGTTGAAAATATTACATTTGCACTTTGAACACAACCAAAAACACAAAAATGCGTAAAATTGTATCTCTATTACTTTTGTTGCTGTCGTTGCAGGTAGTTGCACAGCAGCCCGCCAATATGTCCATTGTACGTTTCTACGAAAATCCCCAGGACCTTACAGCGCGTGAGCCCGAGCACGAGCGTATGGACGGCAACAACGACCGTTTTTCAATAATCAAAGTAAAGTCCGTTACTCCCGGCGACAACCTTAATGCTTACCGCTTCAATTTCGGCCAGATGGAGTGCCAGTTGCGCCCTATGGTCGAACTTGGCGAACTGTGGGTGTATGTTCAGCGCGGTGCCAAGCACGTAACGATAAGCCGCACGGGGTACACCACAATAAACCGCTACGACCTTGGGGTCACAATCCCTGCCGGTGCGGTCTATTGCCTCGAACTCTCAGCTGCCACTCCCAAGGCGCGCAAGCAGTGGGTAAGGTTCAATATAACCCCGGTAGAGGCAAAAGCCACAATCTCCTACAAGAGCGACACCCCCGGTTCCACTCTGCAAATATTGGGTACGGCCGATGAGAACGGCTCGCTGGCGAAAATGCTCGAAGTGGGCAACTACACCTACACCGTGATGTCCGAGAATTGTCACCCCTACGAGGCACGCCTCGTTCTCACCGGTGGAGAAATGTCTGTGCAGAATATAACCCTGCGCCCACGTTACGCCAAGGTAGCAATGCGCGTTGCAAATGACACCGAGATACTTATCGACGGCGAGAGTAAAGGCAAAGGCCCGTGGAGCGGTGTGCTGAACGCCGGCACATACAATGTCGAGACCCGCAAGGACAAGCACCGCACCGCCGCCGAGACAATAGTAGTGGAAGAGGGTAGGGAGAAGAGCTTTACCCTTAAAGAACCCACTCCCATAGTAGGCTCTATAGCCCTTAATTCCACTCCGCTCGATGCCGTGGTGAGCATCGACGGCACTCCGCACGGAAAGACCCCGATTAGCATTGAATCGCTGCTTGTGGGCACCTACAGCGTGACCCTGACAAAAAGCGGATACACAACCGAAAGATTTACAATAGAGGTGCGCGATGGCGAGGTTGCCGAGCACGAGGTTGTGCTAAAAAAAGGTAGTGACCACAAGGTTGTGTTAAAGAACAGTAGTGACCACAAGGTTGTGTTAAAGAACAGTAGTAACCACGAGGCTGTGTTAAAGAACAGTGGTAACCACGAGGCTGTTGACCTTGGTTTGAGCGTAAAATGGGCCACCAGCAACGTTGGTGCAAACGCACCACACGAATATGGCGGTTACTACGCTTGGGGCGAAACAGAGGAAAAGAGTGACTATGGTTGGAATAGTTATAAATGGAACAAGAGAAAAAAAATTAATTTGACAAAGTACTGTACAAACAGCAGTTACGGTAAGGTTGATAACAAGAAAACTCTTGAGCCACAGGACGACGTTGCCCACGTAAATTGGGGTGGCAGTTGGCGTATGCCCACATATGAAGAACTGGAAGAATTACACAAAAAATGTGAGTGGGCTTGGACAACCCAAAATGGCGTTAGCGGTCACAAGGTAACAGGACCTAACGGTAACAGTATATTCCTGCCCGCTGCTGGTTACCGCTATGGTACAGGAGACTACCTGATAGGCACCTATGGCTACTACTGGACGAGCTCGTTGGATAGCAGTGAAAGCAAAAACGCTTACAACTTGCACATCGGTAACTACGGCAGCAGGGGCTTGTCCAGGCAAAGTGCAGGGCGTCAGCACGGTCATACGGTGCGCCCGGTATGCAAGTAAAACGGAAAAGTTGTGCAAGCGAGTGGGCGGAAATTTATTTACGCACGCAACGAGCGCAGCCAAGTTTCAATCGCACAAAGTGCGGTTAAAACTAAAAAATTAAAGTGGCAAGCTACGGGGATAGTTCCTTTCATTGCAAAAGTAATTTTTAT
>JAZRFF010000020.1:0-131680 GCA_045661225.1 Bacteroidaceae bacterium
ACAAATGCTTTTGCTGAAAGTTTTAATGCTAAAATCAAAGCATTTAGGGCACAGCTTAGAGGTGTTACTGATTTAAAATTTTTCTTCTACAGATTGACAAAACTTTTTGCTTAGCCCCCCAGACTTTGCAGGTGAGCCCAAATAGATACCCGAGCCTTTTCTCATTTACACAGGACACTGGAGTATGCCACAAAAAAAATGATGAACGAACGTTCATCATTTTTTTCAGAAAACCAGTAATCAATTACTTATTGTTCTTTGCAGCCTTCTTTGCGGCCTTCTCAATCCTCTTCAACTCTTTCTTTGAAGCAGAAGCCTTAACTGCAGCTCTATCATCTCTGCAATCTACATAAGTATTCTCAACTACAGTTTCTTTTGTAGCGCCCTTAACAGCCTCTTTCTTAGCGCCCTTAACGGCCTCTTTCTTAGCGCCCTTAACAGCCTCTTTCTTAGCGCCCTTAACGGCCTCTTTCTTAGCACCCTTAACAGCTTCCTTCTTAGCGCCCTTAACGGCCTCCTTCTTAGCACCCTTAACGGCTTCTTTCTTAGCGCCCTTAACAGCCTCTTTCTTAGCGCCCTTAACAGCCTCTTTCTTAGCGCCCTTAACAGCCTCTTTCTTAGCGCCCTTAACGGCCTCCTTCTTTGCTGCAACCTGCTCACTGTTAGCAACCTGCGCATTAACAGACAAGCCCAATGTCAAAAATAACATCAATACAAAAAGTTTTGCTTTCATTGTTTAGTTTTTTAGGTTATTATATTAAAAAATAGTCCTTTTTCGTAAGGAGCGGCAAAATTACTAAAATTTATTAACACAACAAAAAAAAGTCTTTTTTTTCTAATATAACTACCACTATATCACCACATATACAATAAATACTGACTATTTATACACAAAAAAAGCGGCAGACTTTTGTCTACCACTGTACTATAACGATTCAATGAATTACTGAGTTACCTTAGCGAACTTTGAGACACGAACAAAACAGAAACATAATGGTGCGATAGTTCTGTTGGTTAGAACATATGCCTGTCACGTATGGGGTCACGGGTTCTTTGAAAGCAAAGCGACTACGCCGATTACAAGTCCGTACGCACCGCAAACGAGTTCCAAAGAAATTTGGGACTCGTTTTTGTTACAAAGCAACGGAGCGTGGCATACATAGTATAACGGCTCAACACCAATATAATATTCCATTATACAGCAATCGTGTACATAAATATTTTTTTTGATTATTCCTTGAAAAATATTATTTTTGAAAAAAATTACTACCAACTGTAATTCGACCAAAAATAATAAGTACAAGATAGCAAAATGGGGAAGCATACTTCACAAAACCAAAGATATCTAAAATCGCCTATGAACTACATTGGTGGCAAGTATCGCTTATTAGACCAGATTTTACCTTTATTCCCCAACAAAATAGACAATTTCATAGACCTTTTCTCGGGAGGGTGCAATGTTTCCATAAATGTTAATGCAAACAAGATATTCTGCAACGACAATCTTTTCTATGTTATTGAACTGTATGAATATCTGCAAAAAACACCTTTAGATGTTACAATAAACCTGATAAAGCAAGGAATTGAATTATACAAGTTGTCCAAGACAAACGAGGAGGGATACAAGGAACTACGTTGTAAATACAACGATTGCAAGGAACCCATATTATTCTTTCTGTTGATATGCTACTCCTTCAATCACCAAATCAGGTATAACAATTCTCACAGATTCACAACCCCTTTTGGCAAAGAGCGCAGTCAATACAACAAAAACATTGAATATAATCTGACCAAATTCGTCGAAAAGCTGCAAAACGGTAATTTTTCTTTCAGCAAGAAGGATTTTAGAGATTTCGACCTATCATTACTCACCGATAAAGATTTTATATACTGCGACCCCCCATACTTAATAACAACCGGTGCGTACAATGACGGCAAGCGAGGCTTTAACGGGTGGAATAGCGTGGACGAGCTGCAATTATTGGAATTACTCGACGACATAAACAATAAAGGCATTAAATTTGCATTATCCAACGTGTTATACCACAAGGGCAAGAAGAACGATATTTTAATTGACTGGCTTAACAACAGAGATTATCACGTACACCACTTGTCAATGAATTATAACAATTCGAGCTACCATTCGATTAGTACAAATGACCAAAAAAGCGACGAGGTATTAATTACAAATTACAAAGCCAAATGAGATACATCGGAAACAAAGAAAACGTCGTTGATAGGATTTTTGGCATAATGCAAGAGTGCGGATTAAAAGGAATACGCTTTTTTGATTTTTTTACAGGAACAACTAATGTTGCTCGTTTCTTCAAGAAAAAAGGGTTTGAAATTGGTTCTTGCGATTTGTTATATTTATCATATTGCTTGCAAAAAGCATACATAGAAAATAACGAAGAGCCCCAATTTCAAAATCTTCTACAAGAAATACCGAACATAAACACCAGGCTATTCCTGAATACACCACTGGAGCACGTTGTAGAATACTTAAATAGCATAGAACCTCAATATGGTTTTATTTACAACAACTACACTCCCGATGGAACAAGCGAACTTAAACAGCCACGAATGTATTTCAGTTCGGAAAATGGAGCAAAGATTGATGCAATAAGGCTACAAATTGAAGAATGGTATAAAGAAAATAGAATCAACGAAAAGGAATATTACATACTGCTTGCTTGCCTTATAGAAACAGTACCATATTATGCAAATATATCGGGAGTATATGCTGCGTTCCAAAAAAAATGGGACCCCCGAGCATTGAAACCGTTTAAATTAAGAACTATTGAAATTATTAAGAACAAAAGGAGCAATATCGTTTATAACGAAAATAGTCTCTCTATTTGTGATAAAATCGATACGGATATTTTATACTTAGACCCACCGTACAATGAACGGCAATACGCTCCCAATTATCACGTATTGGAAACAATTGCAAAATATGACAATCCACAAATAAAAGGCGTTACAGGAATGAGAGATTATTCCGGACAAAAATCGTCATTTTGTTCTGCAAGTACAGCTTTGAGAGATTTATCTTATGTTGCAGATTCCTGTAAATATAAATATCTGGTTCTAAGTTATAATTCAGAAGGTATTATGCCTCAAGAGGAAATAATATCAACATTGTCAAAGTATGGAAAAGTAATACTGAAACAATTTGAGTATGCTAGATACAAAAGCAACAATAAAGGATTATCGCAAACAAAAAGAACTGTTTTTGAACAATTATATATACTAGAGAAATATGAAAAATAATTTGTGGATACTTACAGAGGAACGCCCCAAAATGACAGTTATAGTAAAAATTCTACAAGAATTTGCACGAGATTATAGATGTAGTTTCTTTGTTAATGCATTACAGATTATACCTATACTGGATAATGACAATAAATTCACTTTTACATATGAAATAATAGGTGTAACAAGCAGAAATAAAGATTGCTTTAATAAGATATTTCTAAAAACAGTATCAGGAGCGTCTAGTTTTGTGGATTTTCTGGTTTTCTTGCAAGAAAAAGAACCTCAAATAACAGACACTCCTATTTATGCCATAGAAGAAACAAAAACCGACGATAGTGAGAGCAGGAATACAGGTGTTTATCAACGATGTTCAAAATTTGTGTTTATACAAAGCTATTATCCTACTGTTAAGAAGATTATGCTCTATGAATTACAAATTGAACAAAAAGAAAAGCCGACAGAAACAAATATTTTTGGAACTAGATTACTCCTAACACTTGGTGTAAATATTCTTGGCAAACAACTAGATACAAAAATATATACGCCATTCAAAAGTATAGAAGAGTTAATATCTTTTAAGCAAAAAATGCGAAAAGCGCCAAAAGGGAATGTACCCATAAATATAACCAGGTATAATGACAGAATTGAAATTTCGGGCAGGCTTGTAAAGGCCGGCAGACTTTCGCACGACCCTAACATTGGGGCTTTGAGTATAATTTCTGCCGTTATTAGAAAATTAGGTTGGAATAAAGATATAGTTATCACCCGGCACGGACTAACGCAAAGAATGGTAGGCAAAAAGAATAAGTTTGTACAAATTGCAAATGTTATTGGTATTAAACTGCAAGATTTAACAATACCCAAAGCTGACTTGCCTGAAGATTATTGGTATTACGATATGAGTGGTGAAAAATTGGGAACAATATTCATACATATTACATCGGAAAACTTTGATAACGCCTACTCTATATTTGAGAATCACGCAGGTTGTGAGAAGGGTTATTTTATAACAAAGGATGGGAAGCCTATAGCTTTACCTAAATATGTTGATAGGGAGGCGTATAAAGATGGAAATAAATCTGCCATATATTTCATTCCAGACCTTATACTTTACGACAATCACAAACAAGAGATAATAAATATAGAAGGTAAAAAATTTGAAAATATGTCCAACGGAATTGCAGAACTTGACAATTACGATGATATTGAAAGAGATTTTATCAAAAAACATTATCCATCTTGTAATATTACAAGAACGGTTGTTCTTTATGGCGGTGAAGCAACAAAGATTGAAGAAGACAAAGTTGGATTTTTATTGAATAGCAAAGGTGCGTTGATACTTGGTCCAACCCCACCGGACTTATTTAGCAGAGCCATAAGTAACTTAAAATCATTTTGGAATGGTGAGCACATATTAGAATAATCTTATTCAACCGGCAATGCCATTTTATAAAATATTACAATACCGGTATAGTGTCAATATCACTTTGGAATGTAAACCGATAAATCCGTTGACAGTTCTGCAACAGTTTCCTTCTTTCATTTCTTTGTTGTATATTCGCAAAAAAACAGAACTGTCTCATATTAGGAATAAGGCTGTTAATACAAGAACAAACAAATGAGGCTTTGGAGAATAATTCTTCATTGTGCTCAAAAGTACAACTATAAACAATAATTCTATTTAAGGTGGTACTCAACTATATTTGGATAGCATTTTTTATTGTATCGTTCATAATCGCGCTTGGGAAACTTGTTTTCTGTGGCGACACTACCGTATTTCCGGCAATTATGTCATCGACATTTACTCAGGCCAAGGTTGCTTTTGAAATTTCCTTAGGGCTCACAGGAGTTTTGTCGCTGTGGCTGGGGATAATGAAAATTGGTGAAAAAGGCGGGTTGGTATCGGCGCTTGCCAGGTGGCTGAGCCCGGTTCTTTGCAAAATTTTCCCCGACATTCCCAAAGGACACCCGGCAATGGGAACAATGTTTATGAATTTCTCGGCAAACCTGATTGGTCTCGACAACGCTGCTACACCTATGGGGCTAAAGGCTATGCAGGAACTGCAGGAACTAAACCCTCACAAGGATACAGCGAGCAACCCAATGATTATGTTCCTTGTACTCAACACATCGGGACTAACACTTATTCCGGTGTCGGTACTGCTATACCGTTCCGAAATGGGCGCTGCAAACCCGACCGATGTTTTTATTCCCATTTTGCTGGCAACAACAGTATCGACACTTGTTGGTCTTGTGGTTACAAGCATCTATCAACGCATCAATCTTTTTAACCGCACTATGCTGCTGTTTCTCGCAACAGTATGCTTGTTTGTTGCCGGCGGTACGTGGGGTGTGATGCAGCTGTCGCAAATTGAGATTGAGACCCTGTCGACGTCGCTGGCCAACATTATACTTTTCTCGGTGATAATAATATTCATCGTGGCGGGTATGATGGCAAAGATAAATGTGTACGATGCTTTTGTTGAGGGTGCAAAGGAGGGGTTCGGCACGGCTGTACGCATAATTCCTTATCTTGTGGCTATAATGGTTGCCATAGGAGTGTTCCGCGCATCGGGAGGAATGGACATTATTATGGAAGGTATTGCTTGTTGCGCCCACGCCATTGGTGTTAATGGCGACTTTGTTGGAGCGTTACCCACAGCCATAATGAAACCTCTTAGTGGCAGTGGAGCGCGCGGAATGATGGTAGACGCAATGGCAACATACGGCGCCGACTCGTTTGCTGGACGCCTTGCCTGCCTGTTTCAAGGTGCTACCGACACCACATTCTACATTCTGGCTGTCTACTTTGGAAGTGTGGGCATACGCAAGACCCGTCACGCTGTAACGTGCGGTCTGCTGGCCGACCTTGCCGGAATATTGGCAGCAATAGCTATTGCATATATATTTTTTGGTTAAACACTAAACAAACTATTATTATGATAAGTTACCAGACTGACGGCGTTAAGATGCCCTCAATAAAAAGACGTGAAACAACGGCGTGGATAAAAGAAGTAGCTGCCACATACGGCAAGAGCGTTGGCGATATTGCTTACATTTTTTGCAACGACGAAAAGATACTCGAAGTAAACCGCGAATACCTGCAACACGACTACTACACCGATATTATAACATTTGACTACTGCGAGGACGACACAATAAGCGGCGACCTTTTTATATCACTTGATACTGTGCGCAGCAACAGCGAGCAGGTGGGTGCCACATATGAGCAGGAACTGCACCGGGTTATAATACACGGCATCTTACACCTGTGTGGCATAAACGACAAAGGCGAGGGTGAACGCGAGATTATGGAGGCCTGCGAAAATAAAGCGTTGGCAATGATAGGACGATAAGAACAAAAGATACCGAAGCGTAACAAATATCCACCCTTGAAAGCAGCTACCACACAAAAAAAGTTCAATTGTGCGAATATTTACGGGAAGCCGACTACACGTAGCAAGAACAATAAAGTCTTTTACAACTTGTAGTTACTTGCGTATTTTTGAATATCGTTGTATCTTCGCGCAGAATTTAAAAAACAGAGATAAAAATGATTACAGCCGACCAACTGAAAGATATAAAAGAGCGTACCGAGGCGCTCAAACAATACCTTGCCATCGATGAGAAAATTATTCAGGTCGAAGAGGAGCAATTACGCACTCAGGCACCCGGATTTTGGGACAATGCCAAAGAGGCCGAGGCACAAATGAAGAAAGTAAAAGCTCTTCAGGGCTGGATTGACGGTTACAAAGAGGTAAAAAACCGTACCGAGGAGGCCGAAATGGCAATGGAGCTGTTCCGCGAAGAGATGGTCGAGGAGCACGAGGTCGACGATGCCTATGCACGCGCGCTCACTGCTGTTGAAGAACTTGAATTAAAAAATATGCTCCGTGGCGAGGCCGATGATATGGACTGCGTGCTTAAGATTAACTCAGGTGCAGGCGGTACCGAGGCACAAGACTGGGCAAGTATGCTTATGCGTATGTATATGCGCTGGGCCGAATCAAACGGCTATAAGGTAACCGTTGCCAACCTTCAGGAGGCCGAAGATGCCGGAATAAAGACTGTGACATTGGAGTTAAAGGGACCATACGCATACGGTTACCTCAAAGGCGAGAATGGCGTGCACCGTTTGGTACGCGTAAGCCCGTACAATGCACAAGGCAAGCGTATGACCTCGTTCAGTTCGGTATTTGTTACACCGCTTGTCGATGATAGTATAGAAGTTGTTGTTGAACCGGCGCGCATCTCGTGGGACACATTCCGCAGTGGTGGAGCCGGAGGACAGAACGTAAACAAGGTCGAATCGGGTGTACGTTTGCGTTACCAATATAAAGACCCCTACACCGGAGCCGAAGAGGAAATTCTCATTGAGAACACCGAGACACGTGACCAGCCCAAGAACAAAGAGAATGCTATGCGACAGTTGCGCTCAATACTCTACAACAAAGAGATGCAACACCGTATGGAAGAGCAGGCGAAAGTCGAGGCAGGCAAGAAAAAAATTGAATGGGGCTCACAGATTCGCAGCTACGTATTCGACGACCGCCGCGTAAAAGACCACCGCACAAACTACCAGACATCGGACGTTGGCGGCGTGATGGACGGAAAAATAGACGGGTTCATCAAGGCTTACCTTATGGAATTTTCCGAAGAGAGTAAATAATATTATGGCACTTGAGATTGAAAGAAAATTCCTTGTCAACAACGACAGTTACAAGACTCAGGCCTACAAAAGTGACCGTATAGCACAAGGGTATCTGTGCCGAGAAGGTGGAAACTCGGCACGTGTAAGGGTGCGTGGCGATAAGGGTTATTTAACAATCAAAGGACCGTCGCTCGACGGCGGGTTAAGCCGTTTCGAGTGGGAAAAAGAGATACCGGCCAATGAGGCCTGGGAGCTTATAAAACTGTGCCACGGTGGAATAATAGACAAAACGCGTTACCTTGTACAGTACGGCAAGCATACATTCGAGGTCGATGAGTTCCACGGCGACAACGAAGGCCTTACCATTGCCGAAGTTGAGCTTGAAAGCACCGATGAAGAGTTTGAAAAACCATCGTTTTTGGGAAACGAAGTAACCGGGGATAAAAAATACTATAATTCGTTCCTAACACGTTTCCCATACAAATGTTGGCAATAATTACCGGGTAAACAGGTGCCTCCACAGCCTATGCTAACACAAAGAAATATCAGTTACCGATATTCTGATTCTTAAAATTGATATCTTTTTTCTTTGTACCCTTCGCAAACAGTGGCATAACCACAAAAAAACAGACTATATTGGCAATTGCAACCCCCGATATATTTGATAGTACATCAAGAGGGTCGTTGCTGCGCGTGGCTGTAAATTCACCCTGCATAAACTCCATAAGCCACCCAAACAGCGCCGGAATAACAAACGAAAAGAAAATCCAGCGCCAATACTTTGCCGTTGTGTGCCACTTATAATATTCATACCACATTACAGTACTCAATGTCAAGTACATAATAAAGTGTACAACCTTGTCGGCGTGCTCAAAAAGTTTAAGACCGTCGTTTCCCGAATGAGAGGACAAGCTAAGATAAACTATTGCACACAACACAATCAACGATACGGGATAATGCCCTATTTTTCTCAATAATCTTTTTACCATTCACAATATCAATAATTTATTCTATCTTTGCGTGTATAAAAACGTTTCGCATCTTTTATGCAAAGATAACACACAAACGAGCGAGAAATATAAAGCTTGCTTTAATATTTCTCAAAGCGAGTGCAGAAAATCTTCGATATTTATATCAAAGATAACACACAAACGAGCGAAAAATATAAAGCTACGCTTTAATATTTTTCAAAGCGAGTGCAGAAAATCTTCGATATTTATATCAAAGATAACACACAAACGAGCGAGAAATATAAAGCTACGCTTTAATATTTTTCAAAGCGAGTGCAGAAAATCTTCGATATTTATATCAAAGATAACACACAAACGAGCGAGAAATATAAAGCTATGCTTTAATATTTTTCAAAGCGAGTGCAGAAAATCTTCGAGGTTACCTCAAAGATAACACAAATACTGTTGTTTTTTGTTCACGCAGAATTCATTTATGAAAGATTATTTTTACTTTACCAAAGGAGAGCGCAGGGGTATATTGCTTCTGTTGTTTATTATCGCTACCATTGTTGTACTAAAGTGGATTGTGTGACAAATGATGCGGAAATTAAGCATAAATAAATTTTCAAATACCCTTTTCAAATACTATTTTTGCACATACACTGATTAAGCACCCTGTCATTGGGTGCAAGACTACATAATACATATTATGAACGGAGATTTTAATATTCGTGGAAAGAACAGCGACAAAGAGTTCGAGAATGCACTCAGACCTCTCTCCTTCCCCGACTTCAACGGACAGGAGAAAATTGTGAGCAATCTCAAGATTTTTGTCCAAGCCGCCAGAATGCGTGGCGAATCACTCGACCACGTTCTGCTACACGGCCCCCCGGGATTGGGAAAAACCACATTGAGCAACATAATAGCCAACGAGCTTGGAGTGGGGTTTAAGGTTACATCGGGACCCGTGCTTGACAAGCCCGGAGACCTTGCAGGCATACTAACCTCGCTCGAACCCAACGACGTGCTCTTTATTGACGAGATTCACCGTCTCTCGCCCATTGTCGAGGAGTATCTCTATTCGGCAATGGAGGACTATCGCATAGATATTCTCATTGACAAGGGACCGTCGGCACGCTCAATACAGATTGACCTTAGCCCGTTCACCCTTATAGGCGCCACGACACGTAGCGGACTGCTCACAGCACCTCTCAGGGCCAGGTTTGGTATAAATATGCACCTTGAATACTACGACAGCAAGACTCTCGCAGGTATCATCAGTCGTTCAGCACAGATTTTGGGTGTTACATACGACGATGAGGCCACATACGAGATTGCGCGTCGCAGCCGAGGCACGCCACGTATAGCCAATGCACTACTGCGCCGTGTACGTGACTTTGCACAGGTTATGGGCAACGGACACATAACAAACTCCATTGCAAAAACTGCACTCGAAGCACTAAATATAGACAAATACGGTCTTGATGAGATTGACAACAAGATTCTGTGTACTATAATAGACAAATTCAAGGGAGGGCCTGTAGGTATTGGTACTATTGCAACAGCACTCAGCGAGGACAGCGGTACAATAGAAGAGGTATACGAACCTTATCTTATCAAGGAAGGATTCATTAAGCGTACACCACGCGGTCGCGAAGTAACCGACCTTGCCTATAAGCATCTGGGACGCAGTCGCTTTAACAACAACGAACAGGGGACGCTTTTTTAGCGCCCCCTAAACAATTTTACAGACACAAAAAATGGGCAAATTACAATCACTCGCAAAAGACACTGTAATTTATGGATTAAGCAGCATTGTAGGACGTTTTCTCAACTACCTGCTTGTACCGCTCTACACTGCAAAAATGAGTGTTGAAAGCGGTAACTATGGTGTCGTCACAAATATATACGCCTGGACAGCTATATTACTTGTGCTGCTGACATTCGGGTTCGAAACAACATTTTTCCGTTTTGCGAGCAAGGACAAGAATAATGTATCGAAAGTATTTTCAATGTCTATGCAGGTTATTGGCGCATTGTGTGCTGTGTTCCTGTTGTTAGTATTTACGTTCCTGCCGTCTATGGCCGATTTTTTAGGGTATGCCCGTAATCCTGAGTTTTTGGGAATGATGGCTGTTGTTGTATCGCTCGACGCTATACAATCGATACCTTTCGGGTTGCTCAGACTACAGAACAAAGCTATAAAATTTGCATCACTTAAACTGCTGAATATAATAACAAACATAGGGCTTAACCTTATTGCATTTATACTACTACCCTATCTGTACAGCAAAAACCCCGATTCAACAAGAGTTTTTTACAACCCCGACAACCAGGCATTCTATGTATTCTTCATAAACCTTGTCTGCACATCGCTAATAACACTGTTTTTCATTCCCGAACTGAAACTCTACCGCCCCACTGCCGACACAAAACTGTTGAAGCAGATGTTACAATACTCGTGGCCACTGTTACTGCTGGGAATAGCCGGAATACTCAATCTTAATGCCGACAAGATTATGTACCCCTATCTTGTGCCCGGCAAACAGGGAGTGATTGACCTTAGCATATATGGCGCTGCCGTAAAGGTAGCCGCCATAATGGCAATGCTTATGCAAGCGTTCCGATACGCATACGAACCGTTCGTTTTTGGCAACAGCAAGGAGAAAGACAGTAAAATGCTGTATGCAAAAGCTATGAAATACTTTATAATTGTTGCAATGATAGCGTTTCTGGCCGTCACATTCTACATAGACATAATAAAGTATATTATTAACCCAAACTATTGGGAGGGGCTTAAAGTAGTGCCAATAGTTATGGCTGCTGAGATTTTTATGGGAATATACTTTAACCTTTCATTCTGGTACAAGCTAAACGACGAAACCTACTGGGGAGCCATATTTTCGTTCATAGGCTGTACAATGCTGTTTGCCGTAAATATTCTGTTCGTACCCCGATACGGGTATATAGCCTGCGCGTGGGCATCGTTTGCAGCATACTTTACAGCAATGGTAATATCTTATATAGTAGGACAAAGGAGAAACTCAATAAAATATGACCTTAAAGCCATTTTTACCTACACAGCACTGTTTGCAATTATTTATGGAATTTCTTTGCTCAATCCAATAGAAAACAGTGTCATAAGAATGTTATGTAATACAATATTGCTAACAGTTTTTGTTGGTTACTTTATTAAAAAAGACCTGCCATTGAAAAATATACCCGTTATTGGAAAGTTTTTCAAGTAAAAAAACGTTTGTTTATAAAACAGAGATGTCTGAGCGTTGCTCAGACATCTCTGTTTTTATGCTGTAAACAACATTATTCTTTTATTATCTCTTTTAACATACCCATATATTTTTTTATATTAAATTCTGCACCTATTATTTCGCCGACTTTATTGCCAAGTGGATCAAGAATTAAATATGTAGGGTAAATTAACGTTTTATATGTCTTGTATTTATTAGCTATAGTTGTTCCTTCGGCATTATCTTCTCCATCAAGTATTATTGGAACAAAATTCTTGTTTATATAACTACCACATTCCAGATTAGAAAGAACTTCTTTTTTCATTTTCTTACAAGGACTGCAATTCTTTGTATGAAAATTTATAAAAACATATTTACCTTCATCTTTAGCCTTTTTAAGCGCCTGCTCAAATGTTATATCAAAAAAAACAACTCCCGATTTTTTTTCCTCAACAACATCTTGTACTATAGTATCCTGTTCCTGAATAACATTTGATTGATTATTTTCGGGATTAGTTGTAACCGTACAAGAACAACATATAGTTACAATTGAGCATATATAGAGTATTGTTTTAATAATCATATAGTTTCAAAATTTTAGATTCCAACATAAAAGAATAATCACATTCTTTCTTCGCAAATCTACTTTAATTTTCTGAAAAAAAATAAAAAAATCACTTTTTTTGATATAATTTTCTGAAATAAAAAAAACGGAGAGAGTTTTTTAGGCTTTCTCCGTTTCAGTAGCCCAGAGCAAAACTTTCCTGAACTCCTTTTTAGAGGATTTGAACAAGATTTGGGAGTTGCGCCACTTTATTCCCGACCCTACAAAACTTGAATACGCCAACTGTGAATGCGCTCTATAAAGGGTAAATATTGCAACTATCTAATGATTATTTATACATATTTATCGACCAATACTTATATTATTTTAAACCAATCCAACCACTTATTCTATTACTCAATATCTTATTACCTATGTAGCAAAATGCCCAACTTATAAGAATTATTATAACAGATGTTATAGGATAAGAGAAAATTTTATTGTAACCTATAAACCCTAAAATAATCATAAACAAAATATGGCATAGATAGATACCAAAAGAATAATCTCCCAACGAACGTAAAAAACCACTTTTTATATCAATATTCGGTCTATTCAATATATTATAAGTAATAAGAAGGAATATAGTACTTGTAATAAAGGAAGAAATTTTTATCTGAGTACCACAATTTGCTTCACCAAGCAAAAACCAACCATATCCCTCAGACATTTGTAATATTATAGATGCAAAGTATAGACATACCAATGTTTTTAACGAATAATTTGGTTTAATTATTTTATTACCTAAAAGCAATCCTAAATAATAATAAGTAAACCAACCAAGGCAAGCGTTAGACCAGAATAGCTTTATATATTCATTATATTCATATCCTATAAACAATCCATAATATTTGAATATCAATGTAGAAATTGGAGCAATTAACCAACCAATATATCTGAATTTAGATTTTGCCAACTTTCCTAACAAAGGAGTAAGAAGAACAAATTGTATATACACAAATATGTAATACATTATCGCAGCTGAATTTGCTGTAACTAAGTTTTTTGCTAAAATAAATATACTACCGTTTGATATAATTTGAGGCAATGAATAAATTATAGTCCAAATAATATAAGGAATTATAACTCTAATAATCCTCTTTTTATAAAAAACACACCAATTATCATTTTCAATCTTTGTCAAATATCCGGAAAGGAACAGGAATGTTGCAACCGAAAAGTTAATAAAAGGTCTGCAAAATACCTGACATAATCCAGTTGGAGTTGTGTGAATTAAAACAACTGCAATAATTGATAATGCTCGAAATATTTGTATAGTATTGTTTCGGGTAGCTTTTCTGCTATTATAAATAGATACTGACATTTTTTTAAAAATTTATGTCTGCAGATACCCATAACAGAACTAAATTATAAAATTATAACAACTACATAAAAAAAACGGGGTATCTTACTTCTGCCTGTTTGCCGTTAAGGTCCTAGGAAAACCTGTAGAATAAACAGAACAGAAAAATACCCCGTTATGGTATAGTAAATATTCGCAATATAGTGTGCGAGGGTATAAAAAACCCTCAGCACACTAACGGGAATAGTATATACCACCCGTGAGCATTTACTTCTGCATTGCCTTTGATTCTACGTTTGAATTTCCTAGGTTCTAACGACCAAAAACAAAGCGTTTGTAAACGCACTCTAATGTAGCTACTAACATCTATTACACGTAACAGATATTAAGTAATGCAAAATTACGAAAATTCTTATAATAATAGTGTTTGGAAAAAAAAATCTTTTAAAAATAGAACTTGACGGAAAAAAATATCGAACCAAAAACTATAACAAAGTGCTTGATTTTATATATCAGCAAACTAATGAGTTACAAAATTTTAAAACAAAAAACGGAGAGAGTTTTTAGGCTTTCTCCGTTTCAGTAGCGAGACCCGGGATTGAACCGGGGACCTCATGATTATGAATCATGCGCTCTAACCAGCTGAGCTATCTCGCCATCGCATTTTTGCGGTGCAAAGATAAGTCTATAATTTTAAAGTGACAAATTTTTTGGTGTATTTCGTAAAAAATATTTTTCAAACATATACCGAAATATTTTTTTGACCGCATTATAAAGCAATAAAAAATGTAAAATAACCAATATTTCAGTGTTAATGATTGGATTTTTGAATTTATATTTATATCTTGCAACTGAAATTCAACAACTTATAACTCACCATTTAATATTCCAGTGATGAGCAAAGAGAAAATACACATTGAGTATCCGCTTAAAGGAAGTGCGCAAATGATATGGCGACACATTGGTACTGCAGCCGGTCTTTCGCCGTGGTTCGCCGACAGAGTTGAGAATATTGACAAAACTTTTACCTTTTATTGGGGAAAAACCGAACAAAGAATTGCACACCTTGTTGCACAAAGGAATGGCGTGTATGTTAAATTCCGTTGGAACGATGAAAGTTTGAATACATACTTTGAAATGAGAATTGCATACAATGAACTAACCCGTGAACATACACTTGAGATTACCGACTTTGCCGACAAAAACGAAATTGAGGACCAAAAAGACCTGTGGGACTCACAAATTGAGAATTTAAGACGTCAGTCGGGAATGTAACATTTATAAAGCCAGTTGTTAATTATTCTATTGCTTATTATAAATATTACAAACACGTGTTTTTTGCGATTTATTTTAATAGAATTAAAATAGTTTCTCTATTTATAGAGAATATATCACGCATTTTATACTAACTTTGTGCAGGAAACTGTTACTTTTACTAAAAGTAAAGTCTCTTGCACAATTTTTTTTAAATAACACACAGCAATACAAGTAATAAAGAATAAAAACCCATAGTATGAAATTCCCGAAATTTCAAATAATTAAAAAGCTTGATCTTTTCATAATAAAGACCTTTGCCACAAACCTAATGGGCACATTCTTTATCTGCTTGTTTATTTTTATTATGCAATTGCTGTGGATGTGGGTCGACGACTTTGTCGAGAAAGGACTTGACTTTACTATCCTTGCAAAATTCTTTGCATTAAGCTCAATTACCCTTGTATCGCAAGCTCTTCCGCTGGCTATACTGCTGGCTGCACTTATGACATTCGGAAACTTTGGCGAGAAATTAGAATTACTTGCTATGAAAGCCGCCGGAATACCTCTGTTCAGGATAATGCTCCCATTAGCGGTGTGTTGTTCGGTGCTTGGCGGTGTTTCGTTCTACTTTCAGAATGTAGTAAGTCCATACGCGCAAATGCAGCTATACACACTAATGTACTCCATTAAACAATCGACACCCGAAAGCGAGATTCCCGAAGGAGTATTCTACGACAAGCTCGATGGCTATAACATATACGTCAATCACAAAGACAAAGAGACCGGTATACTGTACGATGTTGTTATATACGACGTATCGAACGGATTTGACAACACAAACATTGTGCTTGCCGACTCGGCTATAATAAAGAGCACTGCCGATGATAAACATATGATTCTAACAATGTACAGCGGCGAGCAATTTTCTAATCTAAGGGAGCAACAAATTGACAAAGACAACGTCCCCTACCGTCGCGAAACATTTAGCAGAAAAGATGTTCTTATTGAAACCGAAGGTGGGTTCGAAATGAAGGACGCTTCAATAATGAAATCCAAGGCCGAGAGTAAAAATATTAAAGAACTTGAAGTTGCTATTGACACTATTGCATTAAATAACGACAGTATATCACGCAGCTATTGGAGAAACCTCAAGCGCACAACATACAACGGCAAGACCGAGTATAACAAAAACGACTCGGTACTGATGAGTAATAACAAAATAAACAGTATAAACGTCGACAGTGTCTATAATTTTGCATCGAAACAGTCGAAGATGCAATGGAAAAAGTCACAGATAAACAGAATAAAGCAGTTAAAGATTGACTACGAGATAAAAAACAACATACTGCATTCAAGCGAGAAAGAATTAAACAAACACAAGATAATGTGGTGGAACAAGTTTACTCTTTCCATTGGTTGTATTGTATTCTTTTTTATAGGTGCACCGCTTGGAGCCATTGTAAGGAAAGGAGGACTCGGATACCCGGTACTTATATCGGTAGCAACATTTATTCTGTACTACATTTTTAATACATCGGGGTATAAAATGTCACGCGAGGGAGAGTGGCAAGTGTGGTTCGGTGCTTGTCTAAGCACATTGGTATTAACACCTTTAGGAGTATTTTTTACCTATCAGTCGAACAAAGATTCCGAGATTTTCAACAGTGATTCTATAAAAAGATTTTTCAGAATTTTATTCGCTATACCCGAAAAGAGAAGTATTCCACTGAAGGAAATTGTAATTGATGACCCCGATTACACAAAGGATAAAGAGACACTTGTAGAACTTTACCGCGAAGCTCGCGCATACAAGAAAAATTATCATTTAAAGAGACTACCTTCTATTAAACGAATATTCTTTAGTGAAAAAGATAATACACTCTATAATTTCAATATAAAGTTCGAATCACTTATTGAAGAACTAAGCAACAGTAAAAGCAAGAAAGTAATAATAATGCTTAATGAATATCCTGTGCTAACAACAGAGGCAACAGTATCGCCATTCAAAAAAAGATGGCTTAATATACTCTCAATTATTATATTCCCAGCAGGATTGTTTATATATTTGCGTTCGATAAAGTTCCGAATAAGGCTTATGAAGGACCTTGTAAGCATTGAAAAGAACAGTAAAAAGATTATTAACATATTCGAGAAAGAAAAACTTATATAAAATGGAAAATTTCAAACTAAACACAATAGAAGAGGCACTTGACGACTTTAGAGAAGGCAAGTTCGTTATTGTTATTGATGATGAGGATAGGGAAAATGAAGGTGACTTTATTATTGCAGCCGAAAAAATAACCCCTGAAGCTGTAAACTTTATGCTCAAGAACGGACGTGGAGTACTTTGCGCACCAATAACATTATCGCGCTGTAAAGAACTTGCGCTCGAACCACAGGTAAACTCAAACACAAGTTTGCTCGGAACACCCTTCACTGTAACTATTGATAAAGTAGAAGGTTGCAGTACAGGAGTCTCAACAGCCGACCGTGCTGCTACAATAAAAGCTCTTGCCGACCCTGATAGCCGACCCGAGACATTTGCGCGTCCGGGACACATTAACCCGCTGTACGCACAAGATAACGGAGTATTACGCCGCGCAGGACACACCGAAGCAAGCGTAGACCTTGCACGCCTTGCAGGCCTCTACCCCGCTGCTGCACTCATTGAAATTATGAATGAGGACGGTACAATGGCACGACTTCCGCAACTTATTGAAATAGCAAAGAAACATAATCTTAAGATTATAACAATAAAAGACCTTATAGAATTCCGCCTTAAGAAAGAATCACTTGTCGAGAAGGGCGAGGAAGTAGATATGCCAACAGCTCACGGACACTTCCGTCTTATTCCATTCCGTCAAAAGTCGAACGGTTTAGAACACGTGGCACTTATAAAAGGTGAATGGAAAGAAGATGAACCAATTCTTGTACGCGTACATTCATCGTGTATAACAGGTGACATATTCGGGTCGCAACGCTGCGACTGCGGTGCACAGTTACACGAAGCAATGGAGCTTATAGACAAGGCAGGAAAGGGAGTTATAGTATATCTCAACCAAGAGGGTCGCGGTATTGGACTTATGAACAAAATGCGCGCATATAAATTACAAGAGGAAGGTATGGACACTGTTGACGCTAACTTATGCCTTGGATTCAAGGCCGATGAACGCGACTATGGTGTTGGAGCTGAAATACTGCGCAAGATAGGTGTCCACAAGATGCGTCTCATAACCAACAACCCCGTAAAGAGAATAGGTCTTGAGAGTTATGGATTAACTATAGACGAAATTGTTGGAATAGAGATTGAACCTAACGATTATAACTCACGTTACCTACATACAAAAGCTGAACGTATGGGGCATACACTACATTTCGATAAACACTAAAAAAATAAATATATATGAACAGACTTTCTGACCGCGTAAACCGATTGGCGCCATCGGCTACACTGGCAATGTCACAAAAGAGCCAGGAACTTAAGGCACAGGGCGTAGATGTTATTAATATGAGCGTTGGCGAGCCCGACTTCAACACGCCGGATGCAATTAAGTCAGCTGCAAAGCAGGCTATCGACGATAACTGGTCACGATACTCTCCCGTACCTGGTTATCCGGCTCTACGCAAGGCTATTGTTGAAAAATTAAAGAATGAGAATGGTCTTGAGTTTACCGAAGCGCAAATTTCGGTATCAAACGGTGCAAAGCAGGCTGTATGTAACGCTATTATGGCACTTGTGAACCCGGGTGACGAGGTTATTGTACCTGCACCCTATTGGGTAAGCTACCCCGATATGGTTAAACTTGCCGACGGTACTCCTGTGATTGTAAGCGCAGGTATTGAGCAGAATTTTAAAATAACCGGAGCACAATTAGAATCGGCAATCACCCCAAAAACAAAGATGCTCATTCTTTGCTCACCTTCAAACCCCACCGGTTCGGTATACACCAAAGAGGAACTTAAAGAACTTGCCGACGTGCTTGCAAAATACCCTAATGTATTTGTGGTCGCCGATGAAATTTATGAGCATATAAGTTATGTAGGCAAACACGAGAGCATTGCACAATTCCCCGAGATTAGAGAACGTGTAATAATTATAAACGGTGTATCAAAGGCATATGCAATGACAGGCTGGCGTATTGGATACCTTGCAGCTGCCGATTGGATTGTAAAGGGCTGTAACAAACTTCAAGGACAATACACCAGCGGACCTTGTTCGGTATCACAGATGGCATCGCTTGAAGCTTATACAGGCTCACAAGAACCGGTAGAAGAGATGCGTAAAGCGTTCCAACGTCGTCGTGACCTCATTGTAAAGCTTGCAAAAGAGATTCCAGGTCTCGAAGTTAATGTTCCCGAAGGTGCATTCTACTTATTCCCTAAATGTAGTTCTTTCTATGGAAAAAAGTATGGTGACACAGTTATTAACAACAGCGACGACCTTGCAATGTACCTTTTGACCGAGGCACACGTTGCAGCCGTTGGCGGAACATCTTTCGGAGCACCTGAATGCTTTAGAATGAGTTATGCAACAAGTGACGAAAATATAATCGAGGCTATCCGTCGCATTAAGGAAGCACTTGCCAAGCTACAATAAAAGATTTTTAAATTATAACACAAGACACGGCTCTAAAGTCGTGTCTTGTGTTATATAAACAGGAATACTTGTTAATAACCTGTTGAAAACATAATGATAATTAAAATAAAAAAAGTGCTGAATAAATTTTGTTTTACGCCAGCAAATATTAAGCCTTGAACGGTATTAAAGAAGCAAATTATTTTGCCATTTTTTAGTATGTTTTTTTCAATAGACTTTTAAACAGTTTTCAACAATAAACAATCAATAATTTATTAAAGAACAGAGTAAAAAAATATTGTTTATAACTTTATTATTTCATTTATTTACAATACATTAAATTGTTGATAATATACTAATAACCGAAATTCTTCTGATAATAAAATAAAAAACAAATTTTATTCATAATATTTCTCTACATTATCAACAAGATTTATTGTTGTTTTTTATCTTTTTAAATTTTTAAAAAGGATATATATAAAATAATAATCGGTTAAAAAGGTTGAAAGTTGTAAAACAGGTTGTTTGAATATCCTTGCAATAAATATTGAATATTGGCGCGCGTCCGTTATAAAATAACTAAGTAAGCTTTTCGTTTAATTCATTTGCACTATATTTGCAATATGACAAAAATTATAACATTGATTTTGGCACTATCAATTATAGTGCTTGATTTTATAGCATACCGTAAACTTAAAATAAAAAAGGTCGGTAGGGTTTTCAGAAAGGTTTTTCTTTGCAGTATACTCTTTTCCTATCTTCTTATACTGCTTACTCCACTTTTTATGTATGTTTTTATAAACATAGAAAATAATCAGGCTATGATGAAGTTTTCAATGTTTATATTAACAATATACCTGATACTCTCCTTGTCAAGAATTATATTTTATATCACGTGGTTGCCATTCAAGGGTAAAAAGCCACTCACTATTGGAATGTTTTTCACATTGTTTGTGTTTACATATTTTATATATAGTGTATTTGTAACACGAACCGATTATGAAGTACGTAAAGTGGAAATTCTCTTCGATAATCTGCCTGATGATTTTAACGGTTATACTTTAACTTTTATATCGGATATTCATATTGGTTCTATGCCTTATGCCGCTAAAGAAATTGAAAAGGTTGCCTCTATAATAAACGGTTTAAATAGTGATGCTGTAATATTCGGCGGAGACCTTGTTAATATACACCACTCCGAACTGTCAGGCAGTATATTATGTGCGCTTAATAAAATAAAAGGCATTGACGGCACTTTTATGGTCTTTGGTAACCACGATACCGGTGCTTATATAAAAGACTCTACAAAGGAGTTTAGAGCACTAAATAAGGATAGTATAAGAATGAGTGTAGAAAGTGCCGGGTGGACTCTTTTAGCTGATAGTACGGTGTATATAAAAAGAGGTAACGATTCTATAGCATTGACAGGGTTGGATTATTCCGAAAAGATGCTTGAGTTCAAACATTCTCTTTCGGCTGTTAATTTGCAGGATATATCGAAAATATATGAATCGGTGCCCGACTCTTTGTTCAATATAACGGTTTCGCATTTACCCCAAATGTGGTATTCTTTGTGCGATGGGGGTTATAGTGACTTAACATTATCGGGGCATATACACTCGATGCAGATTAAAATAGGCTCTTTCTCTCCTGCAGCTTTAATGTATGATGAATGGAGTGGTCTTTACGAGCGTTTGAAGGGGAAACTTTATATAAACGATGGTATTGGCTGTGTGGGTTTTATGGCACGCATTGGGGCAAGACCTGAAATAACACATATAACACTTCGGAAAAAGTTATAAACAATAAAAAAGAGCAATTTTAAAAATTGCTCTTTTTTATTGTTTACTTTGTAATAAGAATTTTTGTTGCTACCCCCTCTTCTCCTGTATTATCATATGTGAGTACATAATATACTCCGCTTGCAACCTTTTCTCCTCTTTTATTTCTACCGTTCCAAGTATACTGTCCGCCGTTTGAAGTTCCTTCATTTATTAGTAATCCTGCAGCATCGACTATTTTTACGTTACAATCGGCTGTAAGTCCTACTATTGATATTATTCCGTTATATTCGGCTCTTACAGGGTTAGGATAGGCGTGTATTTTATTTTTATCGAGTTTACTTTCGGGGCGTGTTGCATCGCTTTTATAGCTTGCAATTCCTTTATCGGTACCTATAAAAACTTCTCCACTAATTTCGTTTATAGCGATACTCCATATATTATCTGATGGTAAAGGAGAATTTTCAGTTGTGAAATGGTGTATAGTTTCAAGACCGTCAGCACTTATAAGATACAGACCATTATCATTGGTACCTATCCATTTTCTGTTGGCACCATCAACCCTTATTACTTTTATGTTTGTTCCGTTTAATAAATAATCGGCAAGGCCTGTACCGTCGTTGCGTGGAACTTTAATTTGTTTGAATATTCCACTTTCGAAAAACTCTTCGGGATTGTCAATAACAAATAATCCGGTATTTGTTCCAACCCACATTGAACCTTTTTTATCCTCTGCAAGTGTATAAAGTTGGTGTATATCGTAGCTTATTCCGTCTTGATTTGTGAATTTATTGAGCCATATTTTTGTTTCATCGTCGCTTGTATCGAATAAAGTATTATTTGTCTTTGCGCAGAATAATCCTGTCTCATTTTGCATAGATGTAACCCACAACCACCCTCTTGAATCAAAAACAGGTTCTACCATTGTCGGGAGATATTCTGTAAGTTTATATTCAAGTTCAGTCCAAGTTCCGTCTTTTTTTAGAATTTTTATAATGTTTTTTACTCCTGTATTTATACACCATAAGTTACCTTCACTGTCGAACTTGACCATTGGAACTCTTACATATTTCTTTGAATTAGGTACAACTGTTTCAAGGTTACTATTGTCTATTGTATAGTGCTTGATGAATTGTCCGTCGCGGAATTCATATATTCCGTATCCGAATGAACTTGCAAAATAATGCCCGGGTTCTGTGGGGTCTTCATCGACTGAACATATATTGCGGTATTGTAATCCTGTGGTGGTTTTTATAATTTCTTCGGGATAATTATTCCATTCTTTATCGTTATAATTGAATTCCATTATAGTTCCGTCGTGGAATACAATATCGAAATAGTTTATATTACCTCCTGCAACAAGTAATTTATCGCTGCTTGAGAATTTCATAAACTCACAATAATTCCTTATAGGACTGTTGGGAATTATTGGTGTTGAGCACTCTTTTATACTATTTCCATTAACCTCACATTTTACAAAGCCTTTATAACCTTTGCAATCCCAGAAATATTCTCTATCCTTTATAATGTAACTACTGTTACTGTTTTTGTAGGTTATACTCTCTTTATTACTGTTGATAATAGTTGTTTTATTGGTTGCAGGAGCTATAATTTCATTACCATTACTGTAAATGGTGTGGTATTTCTCTTCTTTATTGCCTGTAATTAAAGTAAGTATTTTATTATCGTTTAATGTATATATACCTAAATTTTTTATAAGGCAATAAAGTTCACCGTTAAGTTCGCATAATGCTTCGGTTGAGTAATTGTTTACCTTTTCCCAATTACTTTTGTCGAGAAGATTTTTATTTATATCACATCGGAATACACCTTCTGATGTTCCACAGTAAAGATTATTATTATAAAGATATGTACAGTAGGTGTTAAGCCCTGTTGTATAGGTATTTGTGAATTCAAGATTTTCAATATTTATCTCTACTACTCCAAATGAGGTAGATAAAAAAGCTTTTGTTCCTTGAATATTTATGCCGTTTATGGTTTTATTGGGGAGATTTTTATTTTTAAAATCCGATAAATTGTAAATTTCGTCGTTATTATAAAGAATATCAATATTCGCGTTACTGTAAACTATAATAAGTGCATCAATTTCGTCACTGTAAACTATGTGTGTTATATCAATATCGCTCAGTGTGTTTATCTTGTCATAAAGATATATTTCATTATCCTCTTTATCGTATTTGTACAATGCACCCGATGCGAGTATATAAATTTTATCTCCTGCTATTTGGCAGTAAGTTGAATTATGGTACGATGGGTATAGTGTCCAGTCGCCAACTTCGGAATTTGCCGTTATTGACAACATTATAAACAGAAACGCGAATATTTTTTTTATCATATATTCTTCAGATAATTACCAAGTTCCCTTGTAGCACGGTAGCGGTGGCTTATACTGTTTTTAGCCTCACTACTCATTTGGGCAAAACTTTCATAGTATCCTTCAGGAATAAAAATAGGGTCATAACCGAATCCTGAATCTCCTTTTTTTTCTTCGGCAATAGTTCCTTTCACAATTCCGTTGAATAGTTTTTCTTCTCCCTTAATAATTAACGCAATAACTGTACGAAATTGTGCATTGCGGTTATTTTTTCCTGTTAAATTATGTAATAGCTTCTGCATATTGGCTTCGGAACAACACTCTTCACCTGCATAGCGAGCCGAATATACTCCGGGAGCGCCGTCAAGTACATCAACCTCAAGCCCTGTATCATCGGCGAAACAATCGACATTATATTTTTCGTGTATGTAACGTGCTTTTATAAGCGCGTTGCCTTGAAGAGTGTCGGCTGTTTCAGGAATTTCATCGTAACAACCTATATCATTAAGCGACAGAATCTCAAATTCACCACCTACAATTGCTCTTACTTCGTCTAATTTATGCTTGTTATTTGTGGCAAATACTAATTTCATTATTCATTCTCTTTATTTGATTGAAGTTCACGTGGTTCATTCTTATCGAATTTTACCGCTTTTTTTACTTTAATTTTATCGAATCCATTACCATAGACAGCCATTACTTTACTCTGTGATATAAGAGCATTAGGGTCAATCTGTTTAATAGCACTAAATAACTGGTTCGACTGTGATGCACGTGCCAGAGTAGTTACCACTTTACTTTCCTTACCTGAATAATAACCTACCGAATCGAGCAGTGTTACTCCGCGTTTCAGATGACGGGTAATGTAGTACGCAATTTCATCGTATTTGCTTGAAAATATAAAAAACTGTACCATTTGACGGTTACTGTTAACCATATAATCAAGCGAAACATTTACAATCACAAGGTTTATAAATCCATAAAAGACCTTTTGCAAACCTTCGGAGAGTGATTCGTTAGGTATTATGAAGAAACTACTTAAAATAATACAAGTATCGACATATAGCATTGCACGACCGAAGCTAACATCTTTGTATTTGTTTACAATAGCTGCAATAATATCTACTCCACCCGTACTTCCGTTGCTAAGGAAACAAAATGCTATTCCCATTCCAATGAATATAGAGCCCACGATACAAGCCTCTAATTGTTTTTCGGGTCCGAGAATATCATATGCTGTAGGCCAGAATTGGAATGCATAATCAAAAATTTCAAGCATCAGCGTCATCACAATAATTGCATATATTGTCTTAATGCAGAATTTTATACCTAATTGTTGTATAGCTATAATTATGAGAATTATATTTATAGCAAAATAGGTATACTGCATAGGCAATCCTGTAGTGTACTCTACAATACCTCCAACACCGGTGATACCTCCTGTTACAAATTTGAAAGGAGCCATAAAAAACTTCCAGGTAAAGGCATACAATGTGAGTCCCAACGTAATCATAAAGTAGTTCTTAAGCTCACTCTTTATTGTTGGTCTTGGTGTGAAACGTTTAGCCATAACTTTTAATCTTTAAAAGTAATTATTCCTCGCTATAATAGTCTATTTGTCAAATAACAATATTGACAATTTTTTTAGGTACTATAATGACTTTCTTTATAGGTTTGCCGTCAATATATTTCAAACTGTTCTCATTGGCAAGTACAGCTGCTTCTATTTCGTTATTTGTAGCATCTGTGGCAAAGTCCATCGTGAAACGTGCTTTTCCATTGAAAGATATAGTATATTTTACGCTATCTTCCTTTAAATACTCTTCGTTGTACTCGGGCCATTCTGCATCGCATATAGTTGTGTCGTGTCCCATAATCTCCCATAATTCCTCACAAATGTGCGGAGCAAAGGGTGATAGCACTATAATAACTTTCTCAAGAATAGCCTTTTTGTTGCATTTAAGTGCAGAAAGTTCGTTCAGGCATATCATAAAAGCACTTACAGTAGTGTTGTACGAGAATGCCGGTATATCTTCCGATGTCTTTTTAATAAGTTTATGCAGTGACTTGAGTTCTTCTTTTGTTGGTTCCTCGTCGGTAAGTGTGTAGTTGTCGTTCTTGTCGAAGAAAACTCCCCACAATTTGCGTAAAAAACGGTGACAACCATCTATTCCGTTTGTGTCCCAAGGTTTAGACTGTTCAATGGGGCCGAGGAACATTTCGTACATACGCAGTGTGTCGGCACCATACTTCTCGACAATAATATCGGGGTTAACAACATTGAACATTGATTTACTCATTTTCTCTACAGCCCAACCACATATATATTTGTCGTTTTCAAGTATAAATTCAGCATTTTCATACTCGGGACGCCAAGCGCGGAACGCATCAATGTCAAGAATGTCGTTCGATACAATATTAACATCGACGTGAAGCGGAGTTACATCGTAATCTTTTGAGAGACCATACGACACGAATGTATTTGTATCCTTTATACGGTAAACAAAATTGCTTCGACCTTGAATCATTCCTTGGTTTATAAGTTTTTGGAATGGTTCTTCTTTAATGCTTACTCCTGTATCGAACAGGAACATATTCCAAAATCTTGAATATATCAAATGGCCTGTTGCGTGTTCTTTACCTCCTACATAAAGGTCAACATTCTGCCAGTATTCATTAGCTTCTTCCGATACTAATGCTTTACCGTTTCTTGGGTCCATATAGCGTAGGTAATATGCGCTTGAACCGGCGAATCCGGGCATAGTGTTAAGTTCGAGAGGGAAAATACTCTTGTTGTCAATATTTTCCTTGTTTGTTACACAGTTGTTTACAGTGTCCCACGCCCACTCTTTTGCGTGTCCCAATGGTGGTTCTCCGCTCTCGGTGGGCAAGAACTTTTCAACCTCGGGTAGTTCAAGCGGAAGGCACTCCTCGGGAATGGGGTAAGGCACTCCGTTCTTGTAGTATATAGGGAACGGCTCGCCCCAATAGCGTTGACGGCTGAATATTGCATCGCGCAAGCGGTAATTAACCTTTACTCTACCCAACTTGTTTTCGGTAACGAACTGTTTGGTTTTTGCAATAGCTTCCTTAACGCTCAGTCCGTTAAGGTTGAGCTTGCAATCGGCAAATGCTGCGGTGGGGGAATTTGTCATTGTGCCCTCCTTTGCATCGAAGCTCTCCTCACTAACATCGCACCCCTCAATAAGCGGGCGTATCTCAATACCAAAATGTTTTGCGAATGCGTAGTCGCGGCTGTCGTGTGCGGGAACGGCCATAATAGCACCTGTTCCGTAGCCTGAAAGTACATAATCACTTACCCATACAGGAATCTCTTCGCCGGTGATTGGGTTAATGGCGTATGCTCCGGTAAACACACCTGTAACATTGCGGTCAATCATACGCTCGCGTTCGGTGCGTTTTTTTGTGCGGTCAAGGTAGGCCTCAACAGCTTCTTTTTGTGCAACTGTTGTTATTTGTGCCACAAGTTCACTCTCGGGCGCAAGAACCATAAATGTTACACCGAATATTGTGTCGGCGCGTGTGGTGAATATTGTAAATTCAATATCACTGTCTTTTATACGGAACTGCATTTCTGTACCTTCGCTGCGACCAATCCAGTTGCGCTGTGTCTCCTTGAGCGACTCGGTCCAGTCAATCTTCTCAAGTCCGTCGAGCAGGCGCTGTGAATATGCCGACACTCTCAAGCACCACTGTTTCATCTTTTTCTGTACCACAGGGTGGCCTCCGCGCTCCGAAACGCCGTCGACAACTTCGTCGTTGGCAAGCACTGTTCCCAACGCCGGGCACCAGTTGACCATTGTCTCGTTGAGGAACGCTATACGCCAGTTCATCAGAGTCTCTTGCTGTGCAGCCTCGTCCATTGAGTTCCATTCATCGGCTGTGAGTGTAATCTCCTCGGTGCACGCGGCATTTATTCCTGCACTACCCTCTTTGCTCAGTTTCTCAATTAGCTCAGCAATAGGCTTTGCGCACTTAGCATCGTTGTCATAATAACTATTGAACATTTTTATGAATGTCCATTGTGTCCAGTGGTAGTAATTAGCGTCGCAGGTTCTAATCTCGCGGTCCCAGTCGAAACAGAATCCAATTTTATCAAGCTGCTCGCGGTAGCGTGCAATGTTCTGCTCGGTTGTCACAGCAGGGTGCTGTCCTGTCTGAATAGCATACTGCTCGGCCGGTAGTCCATAGGCGTCGTAACCCATAGGGTTAAGCACGTTGAAACCTTGCAGGCGCTTGAAACGTGCGAAAATATCCGATGCAATATACCCAAGCGGGTGACCTACGTGCAGGCCGGCTCCCGATGGGTAAGGGAACATATTCAGTACATAGAATTTTTCTTTATTATCATTTTCAACCACGCGATAGGTTTTATTATCTTTCCATCGCTTCTGCCACTTCTGTTCAATCTCGTTAAAATTGTAAGCCATATATCTTTTTTGTTTTATTATCCCAATTTTGTCACTGTTATCATCTACAGAGTAGATATAATGAGTTACAAAAATAAATAAAAATCGAATGTTTTTTATTTTTACTACACTTATTTATTCGTAAAAACTCTTTTTTCTCTTCAAGAATCGAAAATAGGATAAAATTTGCTATCTTCGCATAATTATTGAAAGTAAATTACACATACAAAATATGGCCGAAAAAGATATATCCGCTACCCCGATGATGCGTCAGTTCTATGACCTCAAGGCTAAACACCCCGATGCTGTGCTTCTTTTCCGTTGCGGAGACTTTTATGAGACTTACTGTTCCGATGCTATTGTGGCGTCGGAAATTCTTGGTATCACTCTTACTAAGCGTTCTAATGGAAAAAGCGATGCAACGAAGGCTATCGAGATGGCGGGATTTCCTTTTCACGCCCTCGATACTTATCTTCCAAAGCTCATACGTGCCGGAAAGCGTGTAGCTATATGCGACCAGCTTGAAGACCCAAAAATGACAAAAAAGCTCGTTAAGCGCGGTATAACCGAACTTGTTACACCTGGTGTCTCAATAAACGACAATGTGCTCGACTATAAAGAGAATAATTTTCTCGCTGCTGTACATTTTGGTAAACCTATGTGCGGTGTGTCGTTCCTTGATATTTCAACAGGAGAGTTTTTGGTGGCCGAGGGTACTTTCGACTATATTGAGAAACTGCTTATAAACTTCCGTCCAAAAGAGGTACTCTTTGAGCGTGGTCTCAAGGGACGCTTCGAGGAGTGTTTCGGCAGCAAATACCTCACCTTTGAGCTTGATGATTGGGCCTTTACCGATGAATTTGCGCACGAGAAGCTGACAAAGCATTTTGAAACAAAGAATCTCAAAGGATTCGGAATATCGCATCTCAGGAGCGGAGTAGTAGCGGCCGGTGCAATACTGCATTATCTTAATGTTACACTACACACGCAAATATCACACATTCGCAATATATCCCGCATTGAAGAGGAGCGTTATGTGCGCCTCGATAAATTCACAATACGCAGCCTTGAGCTTCTTGGTACAATGCACGACGGCGGTGTGTCGTTCCTCTCGGTTATTGACCGCACCTTGACAGCTATGGGAGCGCGACTTTTGAAGCGCTGGGTTGTCTTTCCTCTAAAGGATAAAAAAGCCATAGAAGAGCGCTTGAATGTGGTAGAATATTATTTTCGTGAGCCTGAGTTCCGTACTCTTGTCGAAGAGCATTTGCAGATGATTGGTGACCTTGAACGAATAATAGCAAAAGTTGCAGCGGGGCGTGTTTCTCCGCGTGAACTTGTGCAATTAAAGCTTGCTCTTCGTGCTGTGGAACCCATAAAGCGTGCCTGTGAGGGTTCGGACAATGCCGCCCTTAAACAGATAGGTGCACAGCTTGATTACTGTGCCGATATACGCGACAGAATAGAGCGTGAGATTGTGGCCGAACCCCCTCTTTTGCTTAACAAAGGCGGGGTAGTGGCCGATGGTGTCAATGAGCAGCTCGATGAATTACGTGCAATAGCTTACCACGGCAAGGATTATCTTATGCAGCTGCAACAGCGTGAGAGCGAGCGCACAGGAATACCCAGCCTTAAAATATCGTTTAACAACGTTTTTGGCTATTATATTGAGGTGCGTAACACTTATAAAGACAATGTTCCACAAGAGTGGATACGCAAGCAGACCCTTGTCAATGCCGAGCGTTACATTACCCAGGAACTTAAAGAGTATGAAGAGAAAATTCTTGGAGCCGAAGAGAAGATTCTTGCCCTTGAGACACAGATATACAACAATCTTGTGACCGATATTGCCTCATTTATTCCCGCAATACAGGTCAACGCATCGCATCTTGCAAGGCTCGATGTTCTTCTCTCTTTTGCAAATGTATCGCGAGCCTACAAATACATACGTCCGGTGGTTAGCGAGGAAAATATTCTCGATATTAGGCAAGGTCGTCACCCGGTAATCGAGCGTCAGATGGCAGTAGGGGAGAGTTATATACCCAATGACCTCTATCTCGATGGCGACAAGCAGCAGATAATAATAGTCACAGGTCCGAATATGGCCGGAAAGTCGGCTTTGTTGCGACAGACAGCACTAATAACACTATTGGCACAGATAGGTTGTTTTGTGCCGGCTGACAGCGCTCACATAGGTCTTGTCGACAAAATTTTCACTCGTGTGGGAGCCAGTGATAATATCTCGGCCGGAGAATCAACTTTTATGGTAGAAATGACCGAGGCTTCTAATATTCTTAACAACCTTTCGGACAGGAGTTTAGTGCTTTTTGATGAGCTTGGACGAGGAACATCTACATACGACGGAATGTCCATTGCGTGGGCTATAGTAGAATATATACACGAATTCTCACGCGGCCGTGCGCGTACGCTCTTTGCGACACACTATCACGAACTAAATGAGATGGAGAAGAGTTTTCCACGCATAAAGAACTACAATGTTTCGGTACGTGAGATTGATGGCAAGGTAATATTTCTACGCAAACTTATGCCGGGTGGCAGCGAGCACTCTTTTGGTATTCACGTAGCTAAATTAGCGGGAATGCCCAAGAGTATAGTAAAGCGTTCGGAACAGATACTTAAAAAGTTGGAGGCCGGTAACAATAGAGGGGAATTAAAGAGTGCTCCTACGGCTGATATTGCCGATAGTCGTGAGGGATTACAGCTTAACTTTTTCCAGTTGGACGACCCGGTGCTCTCGCAAGTTCGTGACGAGATTCTGGGTATAGACGTTAACAACCTTACACCGCTCGAGGCACTCAATAAACTTAACGACATTAAGCGCATTGTTAAAGGGAAATAATCCTGAACAAAAAATAGATAAAGGCTGTTAGGTGTTATATATTAATGCTTAACAGTTTTTTTATGAAAAAAAAATCTTTGACAAATGAGGTAGGTGCTCCCGTTACCGACAATACAAATTCCCTGACAGCGGGAGAGTATGGGCCTGTGCTTCTTGAGGATAACTGGTTAATAGAAAAACTTGCTCATTTTGACCGTGAGGTAATTCCCGAGCGCCGTATGCACGCAAAGGGTAGTGGGGCTTTCGGTACATTTACTGTCACTCAGGATATAACCCGTTATAGTTGCGCCTCGCTATTTTCTACTGTGGGAAAAAATACCGATGTCTTTGTGCGCTTTTCAACTGTTGCCGGCGAGCGTGGCGCAGCCGATGCTGAACGTGATATTCGCGGCTTTGCGGTAAAGTTCTACACTGACGAGGGTAACTGGGACCTTGTGGGCAACAATACTCCTGTATTTTTCTTGCGTGACCCTCTGCAGTTCCCCGACCTTAACCACGCCATAAAGCGTGACCCGCAGACGAACCTGCGTTCACCGCAGAGCAACTGGGATTTTTGGACAATGCTTCCCGAGGCCTTGCATCAGGTAACCATTGTGATGTCCGACCGTGGTATACCGGCTTCCTATCGTCATATGCACGGATTCGGTTCCCATACTTACAGCTTGGTAAATTCCGCCGGCGAACGTGTGTGGGTGAAATTTCATTTTCGTACACAGCAGGGTATAAAGAACCTTACAAACGCCGAAGCTGCAGCAATAATTGCACACGACCGTGAAAGTCACGGTCGCGACCTTTTTAATGCTATTGAGAATGGTGATTATCCGCGCTGGACACTCTATATACAGGTTATGACCGAGGCTCAAGCTGCAGCATACAAGGAGAATCCTTTTGATATTACAAAAGTGTGGAGCCACAAGGATTTTCCTCTCATCGAAGTGGGAGTACTCGAGCTTAACCGTAACCCGCAAAACTACTTTGCCGATGTTGAGCAAGCCGCTTTTAATCCTGCTCACATTGTGCCAGGAATAGGATTATCGCCCGATAAACTGCTTCAGGGGCGTCTGTTCTCTTACGGCGATGCCCAGCGTTATCGCTTAGGGGTAAATAACGACCAAATACCCGTTAACCGTGCAAAGTGTCCTATTCACAGTTACCACCGCGATGGTCTTATGCGTGTCGACGGTAACAGTGGTGCTACAAAAGGTTATTCGCCTAACAGCATAGGTGAGTGGAATACCGGTGAGGGACATTATGCACATTCAGCTGTCACAGGTGATTCAATGCGTTATAATCCATACGAGAATCGTAAAGATGATTGTTTCTACCAACCGGGCAACCTTTACCGCCTTATGAGTGAGGAAAAGCGTACAATACTTATATCAAACACAGTCGAAGATATGATGTGTGTGACCGAGAATATAAAATACCGTCACGCAGCACATTGTTACCTTGCCGATAAGGATTATGGTACGCGCCTTGCAGAAGCGATGAGGCTTAGTCTCAATAGGGTGGTAGAACTGGCAGCTATGAGTGAAAAGGATAGGCTCGAAGCTACTGTTACGTTACTATAATAATAAAAAGACCCTCAGCGGGTCTTTTTATTATTATTTTTTACACTTAAAACTGCGTAATATAAGGTATCCTCCGGAAATAATGATAGGGATACTCAAAATCTGTCCCATATTCAGTAACATTCCGTGCTCAAAATCGACCTGAACGTCTTTTATATACTCAATAAAGAACCTGAATGTAAATATAGTGAACAACGTAAACCCTGAAAAAAGTCCCGAACCGACTTTATTACGATTCTTTCTATAAAGAATAATTACAGCTATAAAAAAAACAAGATAGGCCAGTGATTCATATAGCTGTGCAGGGTGCAAAGCCTCGGTTATACCGGTTTTTACAAATACCATACCCCAAGGAAGGTTTGTGGGTAAACCAATAATCTCGCTGTTCATTAAATTACCCAAACGAACCATTGCTGCGAATATGGGTGCTGCCACTCCCAGACAGTCAAGTACCCACAAGAATTTCAGTTTGGTTTTTCTTGTGTACAACAGCAGTGCTGTAACAACACCGATTATACCACCGTGACTTGCAAGTCCTGCATAACCGGTGAACTTCCACTCGCCGTTAATCTCTTTTATCGGCAGGAACATTTCCAAAGGATTACTAAGATAATATTCAGGCTCGTAGAACAGACAATGTCCCAATCGGGCACCTATGAGTATTCCGAAAAAACAGTAGAAAAACAACGATTCAAAAAAATAGTCGCTTACCTTCTCGTTTTTATATATCTTTTTTACAACGTAGTATGCCGATAGCAATCCTATAATCCAACATAAGGCATAGTAACGTACCTCGTACCCGAAAATTGAGAAAGGGCTGCCATCGGGGTTCCAAATAATTGTGTTCAGTACAGGGTTCATCTTTTTTATACATTAAAACGGAAGTGCATAATATCGCCGTCCTGAACAACATACTCTTTACCCTCTACACCCATCTTTCCGGCTTCTTTTACAGCAGCTTCGGAACCATAGCTTATGTAATCGTCGTACTTTATAACCTCGGCACGAATGAATCCTTTTTCAAAGTCGGTGTGTATTACTCCTGCGCATTGTGGAGCTTTCCAGCCTTTGCGGAATGTCCAGGCTCTAACCTCCATTACACCGGCTGTAATGTATGTCTGCAGGTTCAATAGGCTGTAAATAGCTTTTATAAGGCGGTCGCAACCCGACTCTTTGAGTCCCATATCCTCAAGGAACATTTGTTTCTCCTCATAGCTTTCAAGTTCGGCAATATCGGCTTCGGTCTGTGCCGAAATTATGATAAGTTCGGCATTCTCGTCTTTAATTGCCTCGCGTACCGCGTCAACGTGTTTGTTGCCGCTTGCAGCCGATGTATCATCGACATTACATACATAAAGCACAGGCTTCGATGTGAGCAAGAAAAGGTTTTTGGCAATAAGCTGTTCGTCCTCGGTCTCAAAAACCACTGTACGGACCGATTTTCCGGCTTCAAGAGCCTCTTTGTAACGCATAAGCACATCATACTCGAGCTTTGCCTGTTTGTCACCGCCCACACGCGCCTGTTTCTCGACACGCTTTATACGGTTCTCAACTGTTTCAAGGTCTTTAAACTGAAGTTCAAGATCTATAATTTCTTTGTCGCGGACGGGGTTTACCGAACCATCGACGTGAACAATATTATCATTGTCGAAACAACGTAGAACGTGTATTATGGCATCTGTTTCGCGTATATTTCCAAGAAACTGGTTACCAAGACCTTCGCCTTTGCTGGCACCCTTTACAAGGCCTGCAATGTCAACAATGTCGCAAGTTGCGGGAACAATGCGGTCAGGGTGTATAAGTTCGGCCAGTTTGTTGAGTCGTTCATCGGGTACGGTAATTTGTCCCATTTGTGCATCAATTGTACAGAATGGGAAGTTTGCAGCCTGAGCCTTTGCGCTTGAAAGGCAGTTGAAAAGTGTGGATTTACCAACGTTGGGCAAGCCAACAATACCTGCTTTGAGAGCCATAAATATATGTATTTAGTTATTATTCTTGAAATTCGGCGCGAAGATAATGAATAATTTTGGTACTGCGAAATAGTCTTGTGCTTTATGTAATAGTTGATACAGTGTTAAATATTCATCTTTTTTTATCATTTTTTCGCTCCGAAAAGATAATGCGCCATTGTGGGACTCAGTCTTATAACGCAACTTATTGCAAGGCAACAGGCGATGGTTAGAGCTCCTAAAATGAGAGATCCTCCGAATTCTACAATAGGAATATCATTCTCAATGATAAAACTGAAACACTCCTGTCTCTCCTTTGGCATAAAAAAGAAATGTAACAGGTATATATCAAGAGTACGCCTTCCGATGAATTGAATGACTTTTCCTGTTGTACGTTCTTTGCTGAAACAATCCTTATACTTTCTAAATAGTGCAAATACAATAATTATACCCGTGTAACCATAAATAAGAGCACATACATTCTTGTGCAGTGCACTCGGGATATAATCATTTTGTATTATGTTCAGAACAAAATATGTAATTAAGCACGTGGATATCAGGCAACTCTTGTCAAGCGCATTTTCAAATGCAGTAAAATATTTCCTTACCATTGTTCCAAATACAAAATAGGTATAGAATTCCCATTGAGGACACCCTATTAACTCAATTATGTCGTTGTTGACACCAAGCATTAAAAGAATTTTATGTATCTTGAACATTATAAGACCTATAAACATCAGTATAATATCCTTGCTTAATCCTTTGATTCCTAAAAGTCTGAGCAGGCTCTGAAAGGTTATATGTAACACAAAAAACTCAAATAGTGTAACGGTGAACCAGTATCCGTTTTTGTATCGACTGAATAAGGCTTCGGTAAATGGAATATCCTCAACTGTTATGAGCAGTAAAAAGAATATAAATGTGGATAATATTTGAACCTTGAATTTATTTATAATGAAGCTTAATGTTTTTGTTGTATTCCACAAAAAATCCTTTTTATAGAACACAAATCCACTTATGAAAAAGAATAATGGCATTCTGAACTGAATCATATATGAATTATACGATGCTGTATATTCATTTATGTTGAAGATAGATGCTGACATATGGTAAACAACTACCATTATCATTGTAAATCCACGAAGAGCATCTATATACTCTATTCTTTTTGTATTTTCCATTTAGTGAATATCTCTTTTATTTGTGTTCGATGGTTATAATCAGTGTGCCTCGAGCCAGTTGTTTCCCCAGCCATAGTCGGCTATAAGGGGGACGCTCATTTTAAAGGCTTGCTGCATTTCTTCAATGACAAGCGCGAGCATACGCTCTTTCTCTTCGGGCAGAATGTTGAAATTAAGTTCGTCGTGCACTTGCAGAATCATTGTCGAGCGCATATTTTCGGCTTTCATACGGCGGTAAATATTCACCATTGCAACCTTTATAATATCGGCAGCACTGCCTTGTATGGGCGCGTTGACGGCGTTACGCTCGGCGTATCCGCGCACTACTGCATTGTGCGAATTTATGTCGGGAAGGTAGCGTTTGCGGTGGAATATTGTCTCGACGTATCCCTTCTCGCGTGCCTCTTGCTTACACTTTTCAATATAGTCGTGCACTCCGCTATATGTGGCAAAATAGTTTTCAATTAGCTCTTTAGCCTCGCGGCGGTCGACGTTCATACGTTCGGCAAGCCCAAATACCGATATTCCGTATATAATGCCGAAGTTTGCCACCTTAGCCTTGCTTCGCTCCTCTTTTGTAACTTCTTCAATGGGTTTTTTATAAACCTTAGCGGCTGTAGCGGCGTGAATGTCGTATCCGCTACGGAAATCTTCAATCATATTTTTATCGCCACTTAAATGAGCCATTATTCGTAGCTCAATCTGCGAATAGTCGGCCGACAGAAACAGGCAACCATCGTCGGGTACAAAGGCTTTGCGTACCTCTTTGCCGTCCTCGTCGCGAATGGGAATATTTTGCAGGTTTGGGTTGCTTGAACTAAGTCGTCCGGTTGCCGTTACTGTTTGGTTATATGATGTATGAACTTTTCCGCTTTGCGGACTTACAAGTGTCGGTAGAGCATCGACGTAGGTGCTGAGTAGTTTTTTAAGACCTCGGTATTGAAGGATATTTTTTACTATAGGGTGTCGGTTCTGCAGCTGGGCAAGAACTTCTTCCGATGTTACAAACTGTCCTGTCTTTGTCTTTTTGGGTTTATCGACAATTTTAAGTTTACCGAACAGTATATCTCCCACCTGCTTGGGCGATGCAATGTTGAATGACTCTCCCGCAAGTGAATAAATGAGTTCTTCTATTGTTGCAAGGCGTTTACCAAATAGGGTAGAAGTCTCTTTGAGCGATGCGGTGTCTATGCGTGCACCGTTACGCTCCATATAGGCAAGCACAGGTACAAGAGGCATCTCTATATTGTAGAAAAGTTCCTCTATGCCCTCTTTTTTCAATTCCTTTTGTAGAATGTTTTTTAGTTTAAGGGTTACGTCGGCGTCCTCGCAGGCATAGTCGCACACCTTTTCTTTTGGAACGTCGCGCATACTCTTTTGGTTTTTGCCTTTCTCCCCAATAAGTTCTTCTATCCTTATTGTCTCGTAGTCAAGATATATTTCGGCAAGGTAATCCATTCCGTGGTAAAGCTCCGGTTGCAGTACGTAGTGTGCAATCATAGTGTCGAAGAGTGCTCCACGTACCTCGACTCCATAGTTGGCAAGCACGGTAATGTCGTACTTTAAATTTTGTCCGCACTTCTCAATACACTCGTTTTCTAAAATTTCTTTTAACGGTGCGAGTCTTGCTGTTGTCTCTTCTCTTGATGGTGGCATTGGAATGTAGAATGCTTCACCTTCCTTTGCCGCGAGGCTTACACCCACCAATTCTGCTTCAAGAGCGTTGGTACTTGTAGTTTCGGTGTCGAAACACACAGATTGATGATTTTTCAATACAGTGACTAACTGTAGTATATCTTCTTGTGAATCAATGAGTTTGTATGTATGAGGAACCTCTTTTAACGTCAAATGGCTCGATTTTTTTTCATCGCCTGTATATTCTGTCGTAAAAAAATCAAAGAGAGAGCCTTGAGAAACGGTTGCTTTTACCTCTTTTTGGGGTTTTGTCGTTGTGCTTGCTGTCACCTGTGGCTCGTTGTCGAAGAGTGAAGGAGTAAAGGTTGTTTTCTTTACTCTTTCCTTTAAAGCACGTAGTTCGTAAAAATCAAGCAGTCGGGTTAACTCCTCTTCATTGGGTGTCTCTCTTTTCAGTGAGTCCATATTAAGTTCAATGGGAACATCGGTCTTTATTGTTGCAAGGAATTTGCTGAACAAAATTTTCTCTCTGTTCTCTTCGACTTTGATTTTTAGTGCGCCTTTTATTTCGGCGGTGTTGTCGAGCATTCTCTCTATGCTGCCGAATTGTGCAATTAGCTTCTGTGCCGTTTTCTCTCCCACTCCAGGACAGCCGGGAATGTTGTCGCTTGAGTCGCCCATCAGTCCCAATAGGTCAATTACCTGCTCGGTACTCGCAATACCGAATTTCTCCTTAACCCTCTCGACACCCATTATCTCAAACTCCTTATCTCCATACTTGGGACGGTATATAAATGTTGTTTCCGAAACAAGTTGTCCGTAGTCTTTGTCGGGGGTCATCATATATGTAATAATTCCCCTTTTCTCCGCTTGTTTTGCGAGCGTGCCGATAACATCATCGGCCTCGTATCCGGGAACCTCGAATATGGGTATATTATATGCCTTTATAAACTCTTTTATAACAGGCACCGACTCTCTTATAACCTCGGGTGTCTCCTCGCGTTGCGCCTTATACTCTTTATAGGCTTCGTGCCTGAAAGTTGCTCCTTTAGGGTCGAATGCAATGCCTATGTGCGTGGGGTTCTCGTTCTTTAGCACATCTTGCAAAGTGTTTATAAATCCCAGTATGGCCGACGTGTTGAATCCTTTGGAATTTATGCGAGGATTTTTAATAAATGCGTAATATGCGCGATATATAAGTGCGTATGCATCGAGAAGAAACAGTTTTTCCATATTTTAATATAAATTAAATGCGAATGTAAAAATAGTTTTTTTTTACCATTAAACCCATTCTTTTTTATTACTTTTGCGAATATTACGACACTTTACTCTGTTTTTAATGTTGTAATAACATTTTCTTATATTGAACAAATGAATAGACTTGCAGTTATAAAATCGCCAATAGAGAATGAAATGTCGATGTTCGACAGTTACTTTAATTCTCAGTTCAGGAGTGATGTTAAGCTTCTGGACGCGGCTTTACAACACGTTAAGGAGGGGACAGGAAAAAAAATGCGTCCTATGCTCATTATGCTTGTTGCCAAGTGCCTTGGAGAGGTTGGTCTAAAGACCTATGCAGCGGCAGCGGCTATGGAGATGTTGCATACAGCGAGCCTTCTGCACGATGATGTTATTGACGAGAGCGACAAGCGTCGCGGTCGTCCCTCGTTGCGTGCTGCATTTAATAACAATATTGCGGTTCTCACCGGTGATTTTCTTTTCTCTCAGGCGCTTAACAACGCAGCAATGACCAAGGATTACCGCGTGGTCGAAGAACTGTCAATTTTGGGAAAAACCCTTTCTCGTGGCGAAATTATGCAGGTTGAACTGCAACGTAATGGTTCGTATAGCGAGGAGAACTACCTTAGTGTTATACAGGGTAAGACAGCATCGCTTTTTGTTTGCAGCGTTGTATGTGCTGCCTATACAATGGGGGCCGACGAGGATTTTGTGGCACGTTTCAGAAAGTTCGGTGAATATGTGGGTATCTGTTTTCAAATAAAGGACGATATATTTGACTACTTTAGTAGCGATATTGGCAAACCTACAGGCAGCGATATGCGCGAGGGTAAAATTACAATCCCTGCTATATATGTCCTGCGTGAGAGTAATAATCCTTTGTTGCAGCCTATACGTGAGAAACTTAGCAGTTCCGTTATCCTTAGTGAAGATGAAATCTCGGCACTTATTGAAATTTCAGTAAAGGAGGGTGGTATTGCGTATGCCGAACAGATGATAGAGCGCTACCGCCAAATGGCTCTTGATGCTTTGCCGACGGATATTCAGCCGGATATACGCAAGGCATTGGTAGCGTATATTGATTATGTTATAGAGCGTGACAAATAAACAATCAAGGCAGCCTCGCGAGGCTGCCTTGATTGTTTATTCTAAGCCTTATTTTAGAAGAATTTTACCTCTTCGCCAACAATTTCGCTCAAACAGATGTTTGCTAAGCGGCTGGTTCCCAAACGGAACAATTTATTGTTGAGCCATTCCTTTCCTAACACCTCTTTTACTATTGTGTAGTATACAAGAGCGTCGTGTATGGTGTTAATGCCTCCTGCGGGCTTAAAACCTATTTTACGGCCTGTCTTTTGATAGTACTCCTTAATGGTGCTACAAATGACATATGCAGCTTCAGGAGTTGCGGCAGGCTGTTCTTTTCCTGTTGATGTTTTTACAAAATCGGCTCCTGAATATATCGATAGAATCGTTGCTTTTTTAATATTCTCGGCTGTAGCGAGTGCACCGCTTTCAAGAATTACCTTAAGATGTTTGTCGCCGCAGAGGCTCTTAATCTCCTGTATCTCGTCGCACACACTTTCGTAGTCGCCACTAAGGAACTTGCCTACGCTAAGGACAATGTCAATTTCGGTTGCTCCCTCGTGTATAGCCATTGCTGTCTCTGCAATCTTTACCTCCTGGAATGTTTGCGACGATGGGAAGCCTCCCGACACGCAGGCAATCTCAACATTCTCGACCTCCAATGTGTCGTTTACAATTCTTGCGAAGTTTGGGTATACGCATATAGCGGCAACATTCTTCAGCTCGGGGTATTTGTCGTCAAATTCATTTACTTTCTCGGTAAATTTCATTACACTTTCCTCGCTGTCTGTGCACTTAAGCGTGGTGAGGTCAATGCAGTTGAAAAGGGTCTTTTTAACCTCGATGGTGTTGTTCTCGTCGGCTTTCTCGATGATGTTTTTTACATTTGCTGAAACATCGGCGTCGCTCATAGCTTTGCTGTAATCGGAAAGGACAAAATCGTACTTGCTCTCTTCGTTTGCGTGGTGGCTGTGCTCGCTGCAACCACAATTACAATTCTCGCTCATTGTTATAAAGTTTTTTATTTTCTATATGTCTTTTATTATCTCTTTTGGTCTTTTTATCGATATTTTTCTCAAGTGCTTCGGTAAGGTCTACTCCTGTCTGGTTGGCTATGCACAAAAGAACCCACAGCACATCGGCAAGCTCATCGGCAAGCTCTTGCTTTTCGCCCTCTTTGAACGACTGTTCTCCGTATTTGCGTGCCATTATGCGCGCAACTTCTCCAACTTCTTCGGTCAGTATGGCAAGGTTGGTCATCTCATTAAAATAGCGCACTCCGTACTCTTTAATCCATTTGTCGATGCGCTCTTGTGCCTCTTTTATTGTCATATTTTATTCTCTGTTCTTTGAATCGATGAATATTGTCACAGGGCCGTCGTTTAGCAGGTCGACCTTCATATCTGCTCCAAAAACACCTTTTTTTATAGGTTTGTTTACCGCAATTTCCATTTCGTTGCAGAATTTCTTGTACAGGGGTATTGAAATGTCCGGCTTTGCAGCTTTTATGTACGATGGGCGGTTACCTTTCTTTGTCGATGCCATAAGCGTAAATTGGCTCACGGCGAGAATATCTCCTCCGGTCTCTGTTACCGAGAGGTTCATAACCCCGTCAGCATCGTCGAATAAGCGTATGTTAGCTATCTTTTTTGTCAGCCATTGGATATCCTCGTCATTATCTTCGTCGCAAATGCCTACAAAAAGCAGTAACCCGTTGTCTATCATTGAGATAAGTTCTCCTTCGACCGTTACCGACGCTCTTTTTACCCTTTGAATAAGTACTCTCATCTTTTTTGTGCAAATATAGTTCTTTACTCTTTTTATTATTCGCTTTTATCTCCTTTTTTAAATGCTTCTTTCAGTATCGTAGCCTTTGCTGTTCCTACTATTTTGGCAACTGTTTCTGTGCTTGCTTCTTTTATGCGCTTTACACTCTTGAAGTGTTCAAGCAACAGTGCCTTGCTCTTTTCTCCAATACCTTTTATGCTGTCTAATTCCGATGCTGTTTGACGCTTGCTGCGCTTGTCGCGGTGGAAGGTTATTGCGAAACGGTGTACTTCGTCCTGTATCTGCGTCATAAGGCGAAACAGCGGGGTATTCTGCTTTAATCCTATAACTTCGTAGTTGTGTCCGACAAGCAGTTCCGACGTCCTGTGTCTGCCGTCTTTTACAAGTCCGGCTATTGGTATGTTTAGTTTTAATTCGTCTTCTATCACTCCCCTTAGCGCCTCCATCTGGCCTTTACCACCGTCGGCAATAATAAGGCTCGGAAGCTCGCCTCCTTCGTCGATAATGCGCTTGTAACGGCGTGTGGCAACCTCGCGCATCGATGCATAATCGTCGGCACCATCGACACTTTTTATGTTGTATTTGCGATACTCTTTTTTGCTCGGTTTAAGCTTGCGGAACACAACACAGGCTGCAACGGCATCGCGTCCTTGAATGTTTGAATTGTCGAAACATTCGATTATTGCAGGTAATTTTTCAAGATGCAAAGCCTCCTGAATCTCCTTCATCAGTCTGGTTGTCTTCTGCTCGGGATTCAGTTTCTCATCGTGCTTCAAACGGTCGGCTTTGTATTGTTTTACATTTAATCTTGACAATGCCAACAGGCGTGCCTTTTCTCCCTTTTGCGGAGTTGTAATTGTTGCTCCGCTAATTGTTGTGTCAATGGGAAAAGGTATTATAATTTCCTTGGCGTTGCTTGAGAACCTCTCACGCATTTCGACAATGCCCATTGCGAGTAGCTCTTCGTCGCTTTCATCGAGCTTTTTCTGGTATTCGATGGTAAACGCTTGGTTTATGCAACCGTTTGTGATGTGTAGAAAATTTATATATGCGTTCTTCTCGTCGCTCTCAATAGAGAATACGTCAAGGTTTGTTATGGACGAACTTACAACCTCGCTGCGTGTTCTGAAATTCTCTATTAGTTGGTATCTGTTTTTTATCTTCTGCGCCTCTTCAAACTCCATCTTTGATGCTTTATATTTCATCTCGTCGAGCAGCTTTTCTTGAAGCACTTTAATGTCACCTTTAAGGATTGATGTTATTTCTTCAATCTGTTTAAGATATTCGTCGTGTGAGATTTTTGCTATACAAGGCGCGTTGCACCTTTTTATCTGATATTCAAGGCAGGCATTGTGTTTGCCGTTGCGTATGCTTTCAGGGGTTATATTCAGGTTGCAGGTTCGTAGCGGGTATAGTTCTTTTATGAGTTCTAACAAGGCGTGTAATGCACCTGCATTTGTGTATGGGCCAAAGTATTTACCGGCACTTTTTATTATTTTTCGCGTCTTGAAAATCTTTGGAAAATAGTCGTTGCTTATGCAGATGGAGGGGTAGGTCTTGTCGTCTTTCAACAGGACGTTATAGCGTGGCTTGTGTCGCTTAATAAGATTGTTCTCGAGCAATAGGGCATCGCCTTCGCTGTTGACGACAATATAACGTATGTCGGTTATCTTTTTTACAAGCAGCTTTGTCTTTAATGTCTGTTGTTCTTTGTTGAAGTAAGACGACACGCGCCGCTTGAGGTTCTTTGCTTTTCCGACATAGATTATTGTGCCGCCCTCATCGATATATTGGTAGCAGCCGGGTAGTTCGGGGAGGTTGTTTACTATTCCCCTTAAATATTCTTCCTTTTTGTTTTTCTCCTCTTTGCTCATTATTTGCCTTCAAGTGTTAGCAGGCACTCAATTTCTTCATCTGCGGGAAAAATCTCTCGTCCTTTTAACCCTTCGAGTTCTATAATGAAATTTATCATTATGCTTTTGGGGTTTAGTTTTTTTACAAGATTGCAGGCTGCGAGCATTGTACCGCCGGTAGCGAGAATATCGTCGTGTATGAGCACAATGTCATTCTCGTCAATTGCATCTTTGTGAATTTCTATGGTGTCCTGCCCATATTCTTTTTCGTATGTCTCGCTTATTGTCTCGGCGGGTAGTTTGCCCGGTTTGCGCACAGGAACGAACCCGGCGTTCAGCCTGAGTGCAAGCGCTGCGCCCATTACGAATCCGCGTGACTCGATACCTACAACTTTTGTTATTCCTTTATCTTTGTAAAGTTCATATAGCGCGTCGCTCATTTCGTGAAGGCATTCGGGACTTTTGAATAACGACGTAACATCTTTGAATTGTATTCCGGGAATTGGAAAATCGGGAATGTTTCTCAAGTTCTTTAAAAGAAGTTCTCTGTTCATCTTTGTATTTTTTGAGTGGTTGTTTTATGGCGATGTTCCACGTGGAACAATTGCTTATTTTCGCACAAGTACAAGAAGTACGTTTATGTCGCTTGGCGAGACTCCTGGAATGCGGCTTGCCTGTGCCAGTGTCTCGGGGTTTATGGCTGTGAGCTTTTGTCGCGCTTCGGTCGACAGTGATTCTATGCTGTTGTAGTTGAATTTGTCCTTTATGCGGATATTCTCAAGGCGTATCATCTTTTCGGCAAGCTCTTTTTCGCGTTCAATATATCCGCGGTATTTTATTCCAATCTCGGTGGCTTCGACAATCTCGTCGCGGTCGTTGCCTAATTTGTTGAGCTCGCGGTCGAGCGCCTGAATGTATTTTGCTATTGATTCAATTGTGACTTGCGGACGCTCGATAATGGCCGACAGTTTGCAGCCTCGCACGAGCGGGGTGGTGCCAAGCTCTTCGAGCCCCGGGTTAATAAGGTCGGCTTTTACCGAAAAGTTTGCAATAAACTCGGTGAGCTTCGCAATCTTCTCTTTTTTATAGTTCAGCCTTGTGTACCGTTCTTCGCTTGCGAGGCCAATCTTGTAGGCTTTTTCGGTCAGGCGTATATCGGCGTTGTCGGCGCGTAGCAGAATGCGATATTCGGCTCTTGATGTGAACATTCGATAAGGTTCGTCCACGCCTTTGGTCACAAGGTCGTCTATGAGCACGCCAATGTACGCTTCGTCGCGACGAAGCACGAACTCCTCTTTGCCGTCGATTTTAAGTGCGGCGTTAATGCCCGCGATTATACCCTGACCGGCAGCCTCTTCGTAGCCTGTTGTGCCATTGATCTGTCCTGCAAAATAGAGGTTTTTTATAATTTTCGATTCAAGCGTGTGACGTAGCTGGGTAGGGTCGAAATAGTCATATTCTATTGCGTATCCCGGGCGGTAGGCTACAGCGTTACGCAATGCGGGAATCTTGCGCAATGCGGTGAGTTGTGCCTCCATCGGAAGTGACGAAGAGAAGCCGTTTACGTAAATTTCCTGTGTCGTTTCGCCTTCGGGTTCAAGAAATAGCAGATGTCTGTCGCGTTCGGCGAATGTGACGATTTTTGTCTCGATGCTTGGGCAGTAGCGAGGGCCTATGCTCTGAATCTGTCCGTTGTATAGTGGCGAATCGTCAAGGCTGTCGTGCAGAATCTTGTGTACTTCGGGGTTTGTGTAGCAACCCCAGCAGGGAAGCTGTTTAAGGCTGCGTTCCGTTGCGCTGTACGAAAAACGATGAAAGTCGTTGTCTCCTTCTTGAACATCGGTTAATTGCAGGTCGATTGAACGCTTGTCCAGTCTGACCGGTGTTCCGGTCTTCATTCGTCCGGCGGTTATGCCGTGGGCTGTGATTGATTCTGTAAGTCCTTTCGCGGCAGGCTCGGCTGTACGTCCGCCTTCAATTTGCACCTTGCCTATGTGCATAAGCCCGTTCAGAAATGTACCCGCTGTTATTATTGTGCAGGTTGCGCGGAATTCCGCCCCCATCTGTGTCCTTACTCCAACAGCATTGCCGTCTTCGACTATTAGTTCGGTGGCAATGTCCTGCCACATATCGAGGTTGGGGGTGTTTTCAAGAATTTCTCGCCAATATTGGCTAAATTTCATTCTGTCACATTGTGCGCGAGGGCTCCACATTGCCGGACCTTTTGAGCGATTGAGCATTCTGAACTGTATCGATGCCTTATCGGTTACAATGGCGGTGTAGCCGCCCATTGCGTCAATTTCGCGCACAATCTGTCCTTTGGCTATGCCGCCTATTGCGGGGTTGCAACTCATTTGTGCAATTTTGTTCATATCCATTGTCATCAAGCAGGTACGCTTGCCCAGATTAGCTGCTGCAGCTGCCGCTTCGCAACCGGCGTGGCCGGCGCCAATAACGATTATGTCGTATTCGAAAGTCACTTTTATCGGCTTTTATTGAAAATACTACTTAATTTTACGACAAAAGTAATACAACTTGCGTTTAATAGCAAGTGCCGAAAATAATTATTTAGAGTGTGGAGGTTTGCCGGCGGAGAATAAGAGGCTGTTGCTTAATACAAATATCCGAGGGGTGAGCAGCCGGCTCGCCCCTCGGATATTTGTGTATTTGCGTGTTGTTATCGTGTCTCTTTAAGTGCCTTGTTAATCTCCTTCATACGTTTTGTTGTGAGTGGGTAGATGAACACAAAGAGTGCCGACAGGCCGGCAATGCCTGCCGGAATCCAGCTGACGAGCAAACGTATGCCTTCTATGGCTTCGGGTGTCTGCACAGCGCCTTCGGCGGTGTTGAATCCGAATATGGCAAGCAGCCACAATACGGCCGATGTGCCGAACGCGCCTCCGAATTTTTGTGCCATTGACGACGACGAGAATATTAGTCCCGTCGATGCTGTCTTGAATTTCAGTTCGGCATAATCCGAAATATCGGCATACATACTCCACACGAGCGGGGAAATAATTCCTGTAAAAATTCCTGTAGCAATCTGTAGCGCGAGCAGTGTCCAATAGGCTGTGTTACCGCTTGTCGGTACATAGTAAAATGCGATACTCAATGCCATTACTGCAAAGAGTGAATACAAGAAAGTACTCTTTTTGCCAATCTTGAATGTGATGGGCGTTGCAATGGCTACACCAATCATATTGGCAACCTCGCCTATGGTAAAGAATATTCCTGCATAGAATGCAAATTCAAGAGAGAATATCGATAGGGTGTTGCCCTCTCCGATGAGCGTGGTAAAGTAATAAGGAATAACAGCATAGCGTATGGCTCCGAAAAAGTTGAAGAACAGCACTCCGCCCAGCAGAATCCACCACGGGCCGTTGTGCAGTAACGATTTAAAATCGTCCTTTACGCTGGTGTGCTTTATATTTACTTCAAGGCGTTCGCGTGTCATTTTAAAAGTGAGCAAGAATAGTAGCAGGCACACCACTCCCACGACAATCATTGCGCTTTGCCACGCCTGCGGGTCGTATGTCAGTTTGCTGTCCGAACCGGCAAAGGCGTTGCACAACGGCTCCCAGAATGCAAGCACGATGAAAGAACCGGCGTATGCGAAGAACATACGGTAGGACGAGAATACGGTTTTTTCGTTCGTGTCGTCGGTCATTACTCCAAGCATAGAGCCGTAGGGCACATTGATGGCGGTGTATATTGTCATCATCAATATATAGGTGGTAAAAGCCCATATATTCTTGCCTGTCTCTCCAAGGTTGGGGGTTGTGAACAGCAATATTCCTGCAATGGCGAATGGAATAGCAATCCAAAGCAGGTAAGGTCGATATTTACCCCATTTGCTGTTTGTGCGGTCGGCAATTACGCCCATCATAGGGTCCGACACAGCGTCCCAAATTTTAGTTACCAGGAAGAGTGATGCCGCCACGGTAAGGTCGAGCCCGAATACATTGGTGTAGAATATTGGCAAGTATGCGCTGAATACCTTCCAGAACATTGACGAAGCCATATCTCCGAATCCATAACCGATTTTTTCTTTTAATGTAGCCATTATTGTCTTTTTTATTTTGGTTGTTATTTCTTTAATTGTGCTGAATTCTGCAAACCTTCAAAGTCCGAACCGGGGCGGTGGCTGTTGCCCGCAGCGGTGTGTTTGAAGCTGTTTGTCTGCACTCAATCGCAAAAATAGTAAAACTGTCAGTCTCTGCAAATACAAAAAGCCCTTTTTTGGTGAAATGGCATTGGCCGGTGTTTGGAATAGCTTGTCTTGTAGCGTTTATATAGTGTATTGCGTGTATGCGTGTTTGATGATTTTTGTTTGTGTGGCAGTGTGGCGGACAACATTGTTCGTTGGTATATGTTTGTTTAGTATCAATTGTCAGCCAATGCGAATTATTAAAATTATTTTGCGTTTTTGTGTTTTTTATAAAAAAAAGTTTATTTTTGTACCTTTGTAAAATAGTCTATAAACACATTTGCGAAACTATTTATTTATTATATAACTTAATATCAATTCATTATGTGGTTATTTAAATCTTCTGTGGGAAGAAAGGTTGTAATGAGTGTTTCGGGTGTAGCCCTTGTACTCTTCCTTCTTTTCCATATGTCTATGAACTTGGTTGCTATCTTCAGCACCGAGGGGTACAACATGATTTGTGAGTTCTTGGGAGCAAACTGGTATGCGCTTGTTGGAACAGCCGGCCTCGCAGCACTTGTAGTAGTGCATTTTGTGTATGCTTTCATTCTTACAATTCAGAACAGAAAGGCTCGTGGTAACCAGCGTTATGCTGTTGCCGAAAGACCAAAAGGTGTTTCTTGGGCATCGCAGAATATGCTTGTCCTCGGTATCATCGTGGTTCTTGGTCTTGGTCTTCACCTCTTTAATTTCTGGGCAAATATGCAGTTGCCCGAGGTTCTTCACAAACTGGGTATGCACGTTGAGCCTGCTGTGATGGCAAACGTTGCCGATGGTTCGGGTTACATTGCAAAAACCTTTACCTGCCCCGTATATGCAGTTCTCTACACTGTATGGCTCGCTGCTTTGTGGTTCCACCTCACACACGGTTTCTGGAGCGCATTGCAAACACTCGGCTTGAACAACAAGGTTTGGTTCTGCCGTTGGAAGGCTATCGGTAACGTTATCGTTACTTTGATTATCCTCGGTTTCTTTGTTGTTGTGGTTGCCGGTTACTTTGGCTTGGGTGCACTTGGTCAGGTTAACGTAGCACCTTGTGCTGTTAATTGCGGCATTTGCTAATAACAATTCATTGCAAAAACTTAAAACAATTATACTATGGCAAAAATAAGTTCAGTAAAAGTGGATTCTAAAATTCCCGAAGGCCCATTGGCTGAAAAATGGACTAACTATAAGGCGCATCAGAAATTGGTGAACCCTGCCAACAAGCGCAAGTTGGACATCATCGTTGTCGGTACCGGTCTTGCCGGTGCATCAGGTGCTGCTTCACTCGGTGCTATGGGTTTCAATGTGCTTAACTTCTGTATTCAGGATTCTCCCCGCCGCGCTCACTCTATTGCTGCGCAGGGTGGTATTAACGCTGCAAAGAACTATCAGAACGACGGTGACTCGGTTTATCGCCTTTTCTACGATACAATCAAGGGTGGCGACTATCGCGCACGTGAGGCTAACGTACACCGTCTTGCCGAGGTTTCGGGTGCTATCATCGACCAGTGTGTGGCACAGTGCGTTCCTTTTGCTCGTGAGTACGGCGGTCTGTTGGCTAACCGTTCATTTGGTGGTGGTCACGTATCGCGTACATTCTATGCTCGCGGTCAGACCGGTCAGCAGCTGTTGCTCGGTGCTTATTCGGCACTTAACTATCAGGTCAGCCAGGGTACTGTAAAGGTATTTACACGCTACGAGATGCTTGACCTTGTTGTTATAGACGGTCGCGCACGCGGTATCATCGCGCGTAACCTTGAAACAGGTAAAGTAGCGCGTTTCGCCGCTCACGCAGGGGTTATTGCTACCGGTGGTTATGGTAACGCATACTTCCTCTCTACAAACGCTATGGGAAGCAACGGTTCGGCTGCGCTTCAGTGCTACCGCAAGGGTGCTTACTTTGCAAACCCCTGCTACGCGCAGATTCACCCCACTTGTATCCCCGTTCACGGCGACAAGCAGTCTAAGCTGACACTTATGTCTGAGTCTCTGCGTAACGATGGACGTATCTGGGTTCCCAAGAAACTCGAGGACGCCAAGGCTTTGCAGCAGGGTAAGAAACACCCGAACGACATTCCCGATGAGGACCGCGACTTCTACTTGGAGCGTCGCTATCCGGCATTTGGTAACCTTGTTCCTCGTGACGTTGCTTCTCGCGCGGCTAAGGAGCGTTGCGATAAGGGCTTCGGCGTGAACAACACCGGTCTTGCAGTGTTCCTTGACTTCAAGTACGCTATCCAGCGCCTTGGCGAGGACGTTGTACGTCAGCGTTACGGTAACTTGTTCGATATGTACGAGGAAATTGCCGATACAAACCCATACAAGGAGCCTATGATGATATTCCCCGCTATCCACTATACAATGGGTGGTATCTGGGTTGACTATGAGCTTCAGACCTCAATCCCCGGCTTGTTTGCTATTGGTGAGGCTAACTTCAGCGACCACGGTGCAAACCGTCTCGGTGCTTCGGCTCTTATGCAAGGTCTTGCCGATGGTTACTTTGTGCTTCCTTACACAATTCAGAACTATCTTGCCGACCAGATTCAGGTTCCACGCTTCAGCACCGATGCTCCTGAGTTTGTTGCTGCCGAGAAGGCTGTCAATGACAAGATTGTCAAGCTTATGGCTATCAAGGGTACACGCAGTGTCGACTCAATCCACAAGGAACTTGGTCTTGTAATGTGGGACAATGTAGGTATGGCACGTACCAAAGAGTCTCTCGAGAAGGCTCTCAAGGAGATTGACCGCGTTGAGAAAATCTTCTGGAGCGAGCTTCGTATCCCCGGTGACGCCGACACACTGAATATTGAGCTTGAGAAGGCACTTCGTCTGCTCGACTTTATTGAGATTGGCCGTCTTATGGCATACGATGCCCTTAACCGTGAGGAGTCTTGCGGTGGTCACTTCCGCGAGGAGCACCAGACCGAGGAGGGTGAGGCTAAGCGTGACGATGAGAACTTCTCATACGTAGCTTGCTGGAAATACACAGGCCAGGGTCAGGAGCCTGAACTCCTTAAAGAGGACCTCAACTATCAGTACATCAAGGTACAGCAACGTAACTACAAGAACTAATAAAATTTGTAAGCAATGGATAAAAATATAAGTTTTACATTGAAGGTATGGCGTCAGAGAGGTCCTAAGGCTAAGGGTGCTTTTGAGACTTACCAGATGAAGGACATTCCTGGCGATACATCATTCCTTGAGATGCTCGACATTCTTAACGAGCAGTTGGTAAATGAGAACAAGGAACCTATCGCGTTCGACCACGATTGCCGCGAGGGTATCTGCGGTATGTGTTCACTCTATGTTAACGGACACCCCCACGGTCCTGCAACAGGAGCAACAACCTGTCAGTTGTATATGCGTCGTTTCAAGGACGGTGATACTATCACTGTTGAGCCTTGGCGTTCGGCCGGATTCCCTGTAATACGCGACCTTATGGTCGACCGTACAGCGTTCGATAAGATTCAGCAGGCCGGTGGCTACGTTTCAATAAACACCGGTGGTATGCCCGATGCAAATGCAATCCCCATTGGCAAGGATATTGCCGAGGAGGCTATGGACGCTGCTGCTTGTATTGGTTGTGGCGCTTGTGTAGCGGCTTGTAAGAACGGTTCGGCTATGCTCTTTGTTTCGGCAAAGGTTAGCCAGTTCGCTCTCCTGCCACAGGGTAAGGTTGAGGCTAAGAAGCGCGTTAAGGCTATGGTTGCCAAAATGGACGAGCTGGGCTTCGGTAACTGTACCAACACTCGTGCTTGCGAGGCTGAGTGCCCCAAGTGTGTTTCAATCAGCAACATCGCACGTTTGAACCGCGAGTTTATCAAGGCTAAGTTGAAGGATTGATAAATACGTGGATTTATTATAGATTAGGTCGCCAAAAGGCGGCCTAATCTTGTTTTTTATGATAATAGTCAGGCATTTTCTCAATGAAAATTCACTTGTAATTCTTCTAAGATAAAAAAACTGTCTGCTTTTGTTTTTTTGTATTTTCGGCAGTGGCGCAATACCTTGCAGGGACGTCTGTTGCCCGGTATATGCGATATTATCGAAGCTGCCGATGGTGAATATATCAACGGATACGAGGCTGTTCCTGCATCTTGTTGTTGTCGCGTAGCACTATAAGCCCTTCGGGACCCATATTGAACAAAAGGTCTATAATACTCAGGTTGGGGATAAAACCGTTGCGTTGTGCAAAAACCTGGTAGTATGGCTGTGGGGCGTAGTCTTTAACGTCTGCGATAGCTTTAGGCTCGGCAATGTGTCTTATGTCGGTGATTGTGTCGGCAACGGTATTGTCTGTAGCTGTTTTTATTTCTCTTTCAAGACCTATTAAATCGCATACCACGCTGTGCAGGCGCAGGTTGAAGTCCATCAGAAAACCGTCGCGTTCCTCGTAGAAGTGTGCAAAGTCATCGGCATAATAGTCGAAGAAAGGACTTTTGCGGTAGGCGCTTACAATGGCGTTCCAGTGCTGGTGACGCCAGTTGCCGTGCTCGCTTATGCGCACATCGCGCATCGCGGTACGTCCGCCGTCGTGTATAATGGGAATGTTCAGGTTCTGTGTGCCATTTTCGGTGGCTATTACAGTCCTGCTGCGGAATGTCTGCTTAATAAACGGCGATTCTCCGTCTATTATAATCCTCTTGGCCGTGTACAGCTTTGTGTACAGCGGTATGGGGGCAAGGTACAGCGGGTGCGACAGTATCTCCATAATTGATGCGCCTTACTTGTCGAAGCTCTTTACACTGCGGAACATTCTGTTCCAACGTATCTTGCCGTCGAAGAGGCCGCGGTCTTTGTCGAGTGACAGCCACGTGAAGAGAGGCTTGCCCACAATGTGGTCTTCGGGCACGAATCCCCAGCAGCGCGAGTCGGCGCTGTTGTGACGGTTGTCGCCCATCATCCAATAGTAGTTCATTTTGAATGTATAGCTGTTGCTCTCGGCTCCGTTGATGAAAATTTTACCGTCTTTAACCTCCAGAGTGTTACCTTCGTATGCTACAATGGGACGTTCGTATATTGCGAGGTTCTCGAGTGTGAGCGTGATGCTTTCGCCACGCTTGGGAATCCACACCGGACCGTAATTGTCGACTGTCCAGCCTGTGTTGCCGTTTAGGGGGTATATTCCGTCTGTGTCGACCTTGTCTACTACCTGTATGCTCTCCACGAGGGTAGGGTCGGCCTTCAATTTTGTATAGCTGTCGGCGGTTAGCGGAATCTCGGCAATGTAGCGGTAGTTGTATAGGTCGTCGGTGCTTATGCCAAGTTCGCGACGGGTCTTCTCGGGCATTGTTTTACGGAATTTCACGTTGTAGTTGAACTGTACGTTCTTGGGTTGTGCTGTGGGGCTGCCGTCAATGTAAATAACTTTGTCTTTTATCTCAAGCGTGTTGCCGGGGAGTCCTACACAGCGCTTTACATAGTTCTCGCGGCGGTCTACAGGGCGATACACCGTCTTGCCGAATGTCTGCGGGTTGTTCTCTATTATGTGTTTGCCCTCGTTGTAATATAGCTCGTATATACGCCTTGTCTCTTCGGGAGTTGTTTCGTTTGTGATGGGGTACTCTTCTTCCAATGCCATTTGTCCATAGGCGTAACACAAGCCGTGGTAATCAATAACCTCGGGGTTTGTGGTGGCGTAATCGCCTGCAGGGTAGTTGAATACCACAATGTCGCCACGCTCAATATCCTCGAGTCCCGACACGCGTTCATAGTCCCATTGTATAGCGTCGCAGTAGCTCTTGCAGCCTACTATGGGCAGTGTGTGCTGTGTGAGTGGCATACTGAGTGGTGTCTGCGGCTTGCGGGGGCCGTAATTTACCTTGCTTACAAAGAGATAGTCGCCCACGCACAAGGTCTTTTCGAGTGACGATGAGGGAATGACATAATTCTGGAAAAAGTACTGGTGTACAAAGTATACTGCCACAAGTGCAAATACAATTGCATCGACCCACCCCATAATTCTTTTCAGAGTCTCGTTGCCGGAGTTTTTCCACCAGCCCCAAGGTACAAGGTGCGTAGTGTAATTGTCTATTATGAACGGAATGGCTATTACTCCCAACCAACTGTCTACCCACACAAGAAACAGTATGTAGAGGGTCAGATACAGGAACATTTTAACCCACTCTTTGCGTGTGGGGTTTACTGTCACTCTTTTTCCGAAAAGATTAAATTCCATATATTATGTTTTTTGTGCGGTGCCGAACGCGGGGTCCGGCCGCTTGTTGCTGTTCGTGGTTTTTTGTAAAAGCGGTAGAAAACGTTGCCAAGCAGGCTTGCGACCTTTTGTTTAGAAATTGAAAAGGTTCTGCATTCCAAGCAGTCCGCTGTGCTCCTTTACATACTCGGCCGCGAGCACTGCACCCAGCGCGAACCCGCTGCGGTTGTGAGCATCGTGGGTTATTGTAATTGTGTCGGCCGGCGAGTCGTAGGTGATGCTGTGTATGCCGGGAACCTCGTCGCGGCGTATGGCGTCAATCTTTATCTCGCTTGCCTGAGGCGCGTTGCCCTTTGTCACTGTACCGTCGGGGTTGGTGAGGTCGCCCATTACCCAACGCTCCTTGCGGTCTATGTTCTCAAGAATGCCCTCGGCAAGGGTTATAGCTGTGCCACTGGGTGCGTCGAGCTTGTGTATGTGGTGTGTCTCCTCCATTTGTACACTGTAGTTGTCGAAACGGTTCATAATGCGGGCAAGATAGCGGTTTACAGCCGCGAATATTGCCACGCCTAAACTGAAATTGCTCGACCAGAACAGAGTCTTGCCTTCTTTCTCGCATTTCTCTCGCATTTCGGCCTCGTGCTGTTGGTACCAACCGGTGCTGCCGCTGACAACCTTCACACCGGCTTCCATTGCCTTTACGCAGTTGCTGTATGCTACCGCAGGTGCGGTAAACTCAATGGCAACGTCGGCACTTTTGAATGCCTCGCCGTTAATGTCGTTAAGGTTGTCGACATCTATTATTGATACAATCTCGTGGCCTCTCTCAAGGGCAATCTTCTCAATGGTCTTGCCCATTTTTCCGTATCCTATAAGTGCTATTTTCATTGTTTATAATATTTTTGGTGCGCGAAGATACAAAGAATTTTATTCTTAATGACGTTTTTTAATGTAAATAACAATGAGGCCTTGTTGAGCAACGCTATTTGTTTGCTTTACTCTTTTTCATTAAATTCTTTGCGAGCCAGCGACGTACAGGTTCGTCGTAAAGTTTCAAGCATAGAACAGCCAGTATCAAGCTCGATGCAACAACTGCAAGCGCTACGCTCCACGATTGTCCAAGGGTATAAACTCTGTTTTCAATGAGCCACGCGTAAAATATATACATCAGCGGGTAGTGTACTATGTACAATGGGTACGATATTTCGCCCAGCGCTCTGTTTATTTTGCTTGTGATACCGGTGCTTGTGCCGCACGCCCCCAGCCATACAATGAATGGAAATATGGCTGCAATGCATATAAACTCGTACACGCTGTTTAGGCTGATTCTTGCCGATGGCGATGCAATGTAGGGTACAGCAAATAGCGTTATGAGCATAATGCTGCACAACCAAAATGCGCCTTTTACTTTGCGTGGCTTGAATTTGCGTGCGAGCAGCATACCTACACTGAATGGGAATAGCATACGCACAAAGCCTCCCCAGAAGTTAACCTCGTCAATAGTCCAGCCCACACCTATATTGTCGTATCCCGACACATTGCCAATAAAGAACCAAGCGTGTACTGCGCCTAACGCAACGGTCACAACTGTAAGCATTTTAGTCGACAGACGTCGAATGAGAATGGCGTACAGAATATTGCCGATATATTCGAAGAAAAGCGACCAGGCGGGACCGTTGAGAGGGAACATTTCGCCGTTGCCTCGCACCTCGTATGGTAATCCCGGTAGTGCGGGTATCATAAACATTGTAAGCAGCAGAGCGGTCATAGCCCATTCGGCGGGGGTGTGGCTGCCGTCCCATTTTTCAAATCCTGTGAAGGCGAATGCCGCTGTACCGATTAGTGCACCCATTATTAGCATCGGGTGCAGACGGATTAGGCGTCTTTTGAAGAACTGTCGCGTGCTCATTGCTTTCCAACGGTCGTCGTATGCGTAACTGATTACGAATCCCGACAGAATGAAGAAAAAATCGACAGCTATATGTGCGTGGTTCAGTGTGCTGATGAGGCCGCTGCCGGCTTTGTTGGTTACTTCGGCAAAGGAAAATCCTTCGAAAATGTGGTAGAAAAGTACTAATATTGCGGCCACTCCACGCAGGCCGTCGAGTAGTTCGTAATGGGGTTTGGTGTCGGTAAAAGATTCCGATGAAACAGTTCTTTTTTGCATTATTTTGTCGGTTTAAGGTGTGTTGTGTCAAGTTTGTATAGGCACACATTCACGCACTTGGCTGTAGCGAATGGCCGGGTGTCTTGTGGCGCGGTACAACAGAGTGTGTTACCCTTTTTAGTTGTCTGTACACGCTGCTCGGTTACAAAAATAATATTTTATTTCACTATAGGGATTGTTTTTTATTTTTTTTAAAAAAAGGAATCTTTGCTGTCGCTTTTGTATCGCGCGTATTAGTTATTTAAAATAAAATAATTATTTTTGCAATTTGTACGGTGCGAACCGTTTGATTGTGAATTCAAATAAAAACAAAATAACTGAAACAATGGAAAAGAAATTCAAAAGAACTCTTGTGACATCGGCCCTGCCTTATGCTAACGGTCCTGTACACATCGGGCATCTTGCCGGTGTGTATGTGCCTGCCGATATTTATGTGCGTTATCTGCGTCTGAAGGGCGAGGAGGTACTCTTTATAGGTGGAAGCGACGAACACGGCGTGCCTGTTACTATTCGTGCAAAAAAAGAGGGTATAACCCCGCAGGACGTGGTTGACCGCTATCACAATATAATCAAAGAGTCGTTCGAGGGCTTTGGAATATCATTCGATGTGTATTCTCGTACAACGTCGCAGACTCATCGCGAACTTGCGTCCGATTTTTTCCGCAAGCTGTACGACGAGGGTAAGTTTGTGGAACTGGAGAGTGAACAGTACTACGACGAGGGTGAGCAGCAGTTCCTTACCGATCGAAATATTCGTGGCGAGTGTCCACGCTGCCACGCTGCCGATGCATACGGCGACCAGTGCGAAAAGTGCGGTGCTACATTATCGCCCGATGAACTTATAAATCCCTACAATGCCGATTCGGGTAATAAACTTGTGAAACGCAAGACCAGCCACTGGTACTTACCGCTCGATGCTTATCAGCCTTGGCTGGAACAGTGGATTCTTAACGAACACAAGGAGTGGCGCAGCAATGTGTACGGACAGTGCAAAAGTTGGCTCGATACAGGCCTGAAGCCTCGTGCCGTTACTCGCGACCTTAACTGGGGTATTCCTGTGCCTGTCGAGGGAGCCGAGGGTAAGGTTCTTTATGTGTGGTTCGATGCTCCCATCGGTTACATAAGCAACACTAAAGAGCTGCTGCCCGACACCTGGGAGCAGTGGTGGAAAAACGAAGATACACGTCTTGTGCATTTTATCGGAAAAGACAATATTGTGTTCCACTGCATTGTGTTCCCGACTATGCTCAAGGCGCACGGTGGCTATGTGCTTCCCGATAATGTTCCGAGCAATGAGTTCTTGAATCTTGAGGACGATAAAATATCGACCTCGCGTAACTGGGCTGTGTGGCTCAATGAGTATCTTGTCGATTTTCCGGGCAAGCAGGACGTGTTGCGCTATGTGCTCACAGCCAATGCTCCCGAGACAAAAGATAATAACTTTACCTGGAAAGACTTCCAAGCACGCAACAACAACGAACTTGTGGCTGTTTACGGTAATTTTGTCAACCGTGCGCTTGTGCTCACAAAAAAATATTTCGACGGACGAGTACCTTCGCTTGGCACAATGACCGAATATGACAAGGCTATAGTAGCCGAATTTGTCGATGTTAAAGGCAAGGTTGAACATCTGCTCGACCAGTATAAGTTCCGTGACGCACAGAAAGAGGCTATGGAGCTTGCGCGCATTGGTAACCGCTATCTTGCCGAAACAGAGCCTTGGAAACTTGCAAAGAGCGATATGGAGCGTGTTGCAACAATCTTGAACCTCTCTTTGCAGCTTGTTGCGAACCTTTCGATAGTGTTCGAGCCGTTCTTGCCATTCAGCAGTGCCAAATTGCGTGGTATGCTCAATTTGTCGTCGTTCGAGTGGGCAAGCTTGGGCAGCACAGAGCTTCTTGCCGATGGTCACGAGCTTGGCGAGGTTGGGCTCCTTTTTGAAAAGATTGAGGACGATGCTATTCAGGCGCAGCTCGACCGCCTGGAGCGCATAAAGAAAGAGAATGAGGCTGCGGCATACAAGGCCAACCCTATCCGTCCCGAATGTACATTCGACGATTTTCTCAAGCTCGATATGCGTGTAGGAACAGTGCTCGAGTGCACTAAAGTTCCCAAAGCCGACAAGTTGCTGCAGTTCAAAATTGACGATGGTCTTGAAACGCGCACAATTCTATCGGGTATTGCAAAGCACTTTAATCCCGATGAGCTTGTGGGTAAACAGGTGTGCTTCATTGCTAATTTGCCGCCGCGTACAATGCGTGGTATCGTGAGCGAGGGTATGATACTTAGTGCCGAGGATAATGAGGGTAAGCTGTCGCTGCTCACTGTTGCTCCTCAGGCAAAGCCCGGTAGCGAGATAAAGTAAAAGCAAAAAAAAGTACCGATGGGCAAAGAAACTGCAAATGGCAATCTTAAGAACGCTGTCGCAAAGGGGTTCCTTTGGGGCGGAATGAGCAATGCCATTTGTCAGGTGTTCAGCCTTTTGTTCGGAGTCTATCTTGCGCGCATTCTCGGGCCCGATGACTACGGCCCGATAGGAATGCTTGCGATATTTTCGGCCATAGCCGGTTCGCTGCAGGACAGTGGCTTTGTGGCTGCAATAGCCAACCGTAAAGAGGTCGGGCATAAAGACTACAATGCGGTATTTTGGTTCAATATACTAATATCGCTCTTTATGTATGCGGTGCTTTATGTGTGTGCGCCGCTCATAGCCGATTTTTTCAACGAACCGGTGCTTGTCCCCCTGTCGCGTTATAATTTTTTAGGCTTTGTGGTGGCGGGCTTCGGCATTGCCCCATCGGCCTATCTGTTCCGCGAACTTAAGGTTAAGCAGAAGTCTATTGCGCTGATACTATCCATTGTTGTGTCGGGCGTGGTGGGCGTTGCAATGGCGCTTGCGGGCTACTCCTATTGGGGCATTGCCACGCAGAGCATTGTATATGTGCTTGTGCGTACCGTTGTGTGTTGGTATTTTACTCCGTGGCGACCGAGCTTCAAGGTGGATTTTTCGCCACTCGGGTATCTGTTTGCATTCAGTTACCGCTTGTTGATTACAAATATTTTCCAGCGTTTTAACTGGAATATTTTCTCGTTTATACTGGGCAAATTCTATAGTCGTGTCGACGTGGGTAACTATACAAAGTCGGCCGAGTGGTTCAATATGGGCGGCGAGGTCGTGAACGGAATGGTTAACGCCGTTGCTCAGCCGGTGCTTGCAAAGGTTGGTGACGACTGTGAAAGGCAGTTACGCGTGTTCCGCAAGATGTTGCGCTTTACCGCTTTTGTGGCGTTCCCTCTGATGCTGGGTCTCTCGCTTGTGGCACCCGAACTAATAACAATTGTAATTACCGACAAATGGATTGAGAGTGCATCGATGCTGCGTATATTGGCGGTGTGGGGAGCGTTTATGCCTGTGCAGTCTATGCTCACGAACTTGCTCGTCAGCAGGGGACGTTCGCGCATCTTTATGTGGTGCACTATTGTGCAGGGGTTGCTTATGCTTGCCATTTTGCTGGCTGTGCACCCTTATGGAATAAAGACGATGCTTGTCTCTTATTGCCTTTTTAATGCCTGCTGGCTGTTTGTGTGGCGTTACTTTGTGCAAAGAGAGATTGCGCTTACACTTTCAATGTTCTTGCTCGACGTTACGCCTTATATGCTGCTGGCCGCTCTGACAATGCTTGTTACCTATGTCCTCACAGCCTCGGTAGCGGATATATATACCCTGTTGCCGCTGCGTGTGTCACTTGCAGCAGCGCTTTACATAGGTGCCTCTTATATGTTGCGTATTACCGAACTGCGCGAGGTACTGCACTTTTTGTTCAAACGTAAAAAGTGAACTGGACGATGAAAAAGATACTCTACGATAATCAGATGTTTACGCTCCAGCGTTTCGGGGGTGTTACGCGCTATTTTGCCGACCTCATCTACAACCTTCCGCAAGAGGAGTTTGCGGCCGACCTTCCTATGCGCTACTGCGAGAATCATTATGTTACCGAGACATATGGTCGTGAGTATAAAAAAATAACTTTTCCGGGTAACTACCGTCTGCGTCGCCGACTATATATGATGGCTAACAATATGATGGCAAAAAGTGCCCTCAAACGCGGTGACTACGATATTTTCCACCCGACATACTTTAACCCTTATTTCCTGAATACACTCAAGCATAGACAAAAGCCCTTTGTGCTTACTGTACACGATATGACTTTTGAGCGTTACCCGCAGGACGTGCTTCTGTACGACCGTACAATTCCGCACAAGAGGCTTCTTGTAGCCGAGGCCGACCACATAATAGCCGTCAGCGAAAATACCAAGCGTGACATTGTGGAAATACTCGGTACCGACCCTTCGAAAATCAGTGTGGTTCACCACGGATTCAAGCAGGTGGCCTTGCCTGCTCCACAGATGTACGACCGCTATGTGCTTTATGTGGGCGAGCGTAAGGGGTATAAAAATTTTCTACCCTGGCTATCGGCGGTGCGTCCTATTTTTAATCTCGACCCGGGGCTTAAGGTCGTATGCACGGGTTCGCCGTTCACAGTGGCAGAGCTCAGGCTCTTTGCTCAGTGGGGCATTGCCGACAGGCTTGTGCACGTTGCTGCCAACGATGCTCAGATGGCGTCGCTCTACCGCTATGCGCAGTGTTTCGTCTTTCCGTCGCACTACGAAGGCTTTGGAATACCCATTCTTGAGGCCTTTGCCAACGGTTGTCCGGTGTGTCTGAGTAATGCAAGTTGCTTCCCCGAGGTAGCAGACGATGCTGCGCTATTCTTTAATCCCAACGACGCGCAGTCAATGTACGATACGTTAAAAGAGACACTTGCAAGCGCTGCATTGCGTGACGAGTTACGCGTAAAAGGCTCTAAGCGCAGCAAGGAATTTACCCTTGAAAGTATGGTCGAGAATAGCTGTAACGTTTATCGTAAACTATAACCTTAAAGCCTATGAGACTGAACCTTTCCGAATTTTCACGATTGTGGGCCATTGCCAGACGACGCACGGGAGACAAACTTGTGTCGTGGACGAAACGGCTCTTTTCGAGCGACAGGCTGGCGAAGAATGTGCTTGGCACGCGCAACGGACGCCGTGTCCTTATGTGTCACTTGCCCGAGGCTTTCAAACAAGGCTCTTTGCCGAAATTCCATTCGAACCTTACCGAATGCCTTGTCGTGGCACGATGCTTCAGCCGCCTGGGTTACGACGTCGATTGTGCCTCGCGAGCGCTTGAGAAAATAGATTATTCGCCTTACGACATTGTGTTCGGAATAAACGGCAATGCTTTTATGGGCTCTTTCAGCGCTAAAGAGAATATATCGCCGTTGCGCATCTTTTACTCGGTTGGTGCAGAGACTTGTTTCAATTATCGCAAGACAACTGCGCGTAATATTGAATTTCACAAGCGTCACCGACGTTGGCTGCTTGCATCGAATCGCTATATGCCGGGTGACCCCCGCAACTACTACGAAGCGCATTTTAGTGATGCAGTAGTGTGTCTGGGCGATGAATATGTGCTCGAACGCTTCATTGACGAGGATAGCCGTCGTGAACGTTACAGTTTGTTGCCGGCATTTTACTTCAAAGTTGCAACGCCTGCCCGTAACAAGCAGTTTGCTGCGTGTCGCCGCAATTTGTTGTGGTTTGGAAGTTCGGGAATGTTGCACAAAGGGTTGGATATTGCCATTGACTTTGCCGTGGCGCACCCTGAATTTACTCTTCACGTGTGTGGTGGCAGCCGTCAGGAGAGTGATTTTTGGAACTATTATAAACCCATCGTTGAACGTCACGGAAACATTATCCTGCACGGTTTTGTAGATATTGAGTCTACTCTGTTTGCCGATATTCTCGGTAAATGTGGTATTCTTGTAAACCCGTCAATATCGGAAGGTTGTGCTGTGTCGGTGCTTAATGTGTTAGGCAATGGAGCGCTTCTGCCGGTATATAGCAGGGCTACCGGTATTGCGCTCGAGAGTGTGGGTGTTGCGGTCGATGAGGTTACTTACGACTCTTTTGCCGATGCCTTGCTGCGTGCCGATGCTCTGCCGTTAGATGAATTTGCGGCAAAGGCCTGGGCTGCTCACGACCTTGTGAGGACGGAGTACACGCTCGAGAAATACGAAGAGAGAATGTTTGAGATTCTGAGTAGAATAATTGGAAAAAACAGAAAAAATCAATAAAATGAAGACTTTTAACTGGAAAAAACTTCTGCCTCACATTGTGGCAGTATTGGTGTTCCTGCTTATGACGCTTGTGTACTTCAGCCCGGTGCTCGAGGGTAAGGATATTAAGCAGGACGATGCAATTGGCTCAATGGGTTGGGGAAAGGACGCAAAGAAGTATCACGAGGAGAGCGGCGAGTACTCCTACTGGTCGAACGCGATGTTCTCGGGAATGCCCTGTAACTATACTTACTCCCCTCAGCCGGCCAACACCTTCAGGGAAATTGGCAATCTGCTCACGTTAAATGTCTTTGGTGCTTCGCGTCGTCACATTGGTTGTATATTCGCTACATTTATAGGCTGTTACATTCTGTTTCTCGCATTGGGCTGTGGACCGTGGCTTAGTATCGCTGGTTCTGTGGTCTATACGCTGGGGTCTTATAACTTTATTATCATTAGCGCGGGACATATGAGCAAGAGCCTTGTCATTGCAACAATGGCACCTCTCATTGGCGGAATTGTTCTCTGCTACAGACGCAAATTGCTTCAGGGATTGTTGGTAACGCTTATATTTGCAGGCTTGAGTATATTCTGGAGCCACCAGCAGATGAGTTACTATTCGGCGATAGTTGCAGCTATAATGGCTGTTGTCTATTTTGTGTATGCTTACAGGGAAAAGTGGTTGCCTTACTACTGGAAGGCAACAGCTGCACTTGCGGTTGTTGCGTTGCTCTCTGTAGCTCCGGCCGTGGGTATTTTATTGCCGACAGCCGATTATGCCAAAGAGTCTATGCGCGGAGGTTCGGAACTGAAGGCCGGGGGTAGCAACGGCAGCGGTGGTCTTGATACCGATTATGCCTTTATGTGGAGCTACGGCAAGATGGAGAGCCTGACGTTGCTTGTGCCTAACCTCTATGGCTCGGCGTCGGGAGTTGTTCCGGGCAGCGAACTTTCGAAATTTCTTTCACGCTCGGGCGAGGAGCTGCGCTACTCGGTGTTCGAGGCTGCGGCAAAGAGTGTTACTAACGATTATGTGAATATGCTTGTGCAGAGCAACCCCGGACTGCGTCGCAGTGAGGCTATAGATTTTATATATAATGCGCCCGAGGCCGAATCCCTCAGACAGCGCATACAAGATGAGGCGGTTGGGTTTGCGCAGTCCTATGAGTACCGTATTTCAAGCTATTGGGGCGAACAGCCCGGAACATCGGGCCCGGTATATGTCGGCGCCATCGTATGCTTCCTTTTTGTGCTTGGAATGTTCATTGTACGTGGTCCCGAGAAGTGGTGGGTGCTTGCTGCCGCAATATTCTCTCTGGTGCTTGCGTGGGGAAGCAATTTGTCGGCGGTAAATAATTTCCTTTTTGAGTATATGCCGTTGTATAATAAGTTCAGAGCGCCTTCGCAGGCACTGGTCGTTACAACCCTTGTAATGTGCGTCCTTGCCATACTCGCGGTAAAAAGGTTTATGGATATAACGGGGCAGGGTACTCCGCTCGATAAAGAAGCGCTCAAGAGGCCTCTCTTCGTGTCGGCCGGTGTTACTGCGGGCATTTGCCTTTTGCTTGCGCTTTTTGGCGGTTCGATGTTCGATTTTGAAGCACCGGGCGAGAATGTTATTGCGCTTGTTCCGAAGTTGTACGACGCAATAATAGATGAACGGAAAGCTATGCTTGTGAGCGATGCGTGGCGCTCGGCCGGCTTTATTGCCGCTACGGCTGCTCTTTTGTTTGCTTATGCTAACGTAAAAGGAATGAAACGCGGGCTTTTTATCGGGCTGCTTACAGTACTGTTTGTCCTTGATATGTGGCCTGTTTGCAAGCGATATGTGAACGACAGCCACTTTATCCCAAAGAAAGAGACTACCGAGATTAAAATAACCGATGCCGACAAATATATTCATTCTATCGAGGAGGACAATCACTACAGGGTGCTTGATTATACTCGTGGCAGTGTGTTTAACCAATCGTTTACGTCGTACTATCATAACTCTATAGGTGGTTACAGCCCTGCAAAATTGTCGCGTTATCAGGACCTTATAGAGTATCAGTTGGGTAATAATAACAGAAATGTTATAAATATGCTCAATACAAAGTACTTCATTAAGGGTAAGAGTGCTGCTGACGTCGAACCAAACACCGAGGCTTTCGGGCACTGTTGGCTGGTAGACAGAATAGAGTGGGTCGGCAATGCGCAAGAGGAGATGAACGCAATAACGAATGTCGACAAGTCGACGGCTTATATTGACAGCCGTTGGACAAGCAAGGTGCCTGACTCCGAGCAGTATAACAACAGCACCACGGGTACAATAGAACTTGTGAAGCGTAAAAACCCCGGTTATTTAATATACAAGAGCAGTTGCGACGCTCCCAAGATGGCAGTGTTCTCCGAAGTCTACTACAAGACGTGGAAGGCGTACGTTGATGGTGAAGAGGTTACTCCGGTGCGTGCTAATTATGTGTTGCGTGCGTTGCCTCTTCAGGCCGGTGAGCACACAATAGAGTTTAAGTGTGTCGATGAGCTTATGGAGACAACGAACAGTTGGTCATTCTATCTCTCTATCCTTGTGGGTGCAGTGCTTGTGGTGCTTGCGGGTGCTATAATATATAATAAAGTAAAAAGTATCGAAAAGTGATGTCCGGACCTAAATTCTCAATAATAACCATCACCTACAATGCGGCGGACGTAATAATGCCTACCTTGCAGAGCATTCTGGCGCAGACTTATACAAACTATGAGTGTCTGTTGATTGACGGAGCATCGTCCGACGGCACTGTTGTTGCAGCCAAGGCCAGTGGTGTAAGGTTCGCCCATATTGTGAGCGAGAGAGATAAAGGAATTTACGACGCAATGAACAAGGGTATTGCACTTGCCACAGGCGACTATTTATGTTTCCTTAACGCTGGCGATGCCTTTCACGCTCCCGATACCTTACAGCTTGTCGCTGATGCCGCTTTGGGCTGTGCCGAACTGCCGCACGTACTTTACGGCGAGACCGCCGAGGTTGACGCCGACCGCAATTTTGTGCGTATGAGACGTTTGAAGGCTCCTGCGGTGCTTGACTGGCGCAGTTTCAAGGAGGGAATGCTTGTGTGTCATCAGGCATTCTATGCGCGCAGGGACATTGCTCCGCTGTACGACCTTCGTTACCGCTTGTCGAGCGACGTCGATTGGTGTATTAGAGTTATGAAAGCCTCGTCAAAATTAGTTAAAGTCAATGCAACGGTAGTGGATTATCTGCAGAATGGGGTATCTTTGAAAAACCACCGTGCATCGCTCGTCGAACGCTTCAAGGTAATGAGCAAGCACTACGGGCTTCTGCCTACAATAGCAAGGCACTTATGGTTTGTGGTGCGAGCTATAATAAAAAGGTAATTATAAAATAAACGGTTGGGCTTTAATCTCAAAAGTGTGTTATATGAAATTGATGTAAAATTATAGAAACTTATAAAAACCATTTAAAATGTTTGCAAAAGAGACTTATATAGCGCGACGTAAAGCGCTTAAGGAGAGAATGGGTAGTGGACTATTGCTCTTTTTGGGCAATAACCTCACAGGTATGAATTACGCCGATAACTCTTATCACTTCCGTCAGGACTCTACGTTCCTTTATTATTTTGCTTCGGACTATGAAGGTCTTGCGGCTGTAATAGACGTCGATAATGACAAAGAGATAATCTTCGGCAATGAGCTTACCATAGATGATATTGTGTGGACCGGTGTACAACCTACAATAAAAGAGAAGAGCGAGCGTGTGGGCATTGAAATTACCCGCCCTATGGCCGACTTTGCCACATATATAAAAGAGGCTCAATCCAAGGGTCAGGCTATTCATTTTTTACCGCCTTATCGTGGCGAGCATCAGGTGTGGTTGCAGGAACTTTTAGGCATTAACCCCGCCGAGCAGGCAGCAAAGGCATCGCTTAAGTTCGTGAAGGCTGTCATTGCACAGCGTAACTACAAGAGTGACGAAGAGATTGCACAAATTGAAGAGGCTGTGAACGTGTCGGTCGATATGCATTGCGCGGCCATACGCGCCGTGCGTCCCGGAACAACCGAGGCCGAGATTGTGTCGGTTGTGCAGGCTGAGGCTCAGAAGCATAATTTTGGTCTTTCGTTCCCTATTATTGCTACTATCAACGGACAGACACTCCATAATCACGCTTACGGCACAGCGCCTCTTCGCGAGGGTCAGATGCTGCTTCTCGATTCAGGCTGCGAAAATGCGATGCACTATGCCGGCGACCTTACAACAACAATGCCTGTCGGTACACACTTTACCGAGCAACAGCGCGTGGTGTGCAACATTTTGCGCCGTGCGCATCTGACAGCAACAGCCAACCTGCGTCCCGGAATTGAGTACCGCGAGGTACACAAACTTGTGCTTACTGAAATTGCAAAGGGTATGATTGACCTTGGGCTGATGAAAGGCGACCCCGTTGAGGCTACTATAGCCGGTGCAACCTGTATGTTTATGCCTCACGGCCTTGGACATATGATGGGACTCGATGTGCACGATATGGAGAACTTTGGCGAGGTTCACGTTGGTTACGAGGAGGGGCGTTCCAAGAGTCCGCTCTTCGGCTGGAAGTCGTTACGCCTTGCCAAGGCGCTCGAACCCGGCTTTGTGTTTACTGTAGAACCGGGAATTTACTTTATCCCCGACCTCATTGACAAATGGCGTGCCGAAAAGCAGTTTACCGACTTTATCTGCTACGACAAGCTCGATGCGTGGAAGAGTTTCGGCGGTATGCGCGGCGAGGAGGATTATCTGGTCTTTGAGGGCGGCGCACGTCGCTTGGGCAAGTACAAGCCTATGTCTCCCGAAGAGATTGAGGCTGTGCGTAACAGTTAATCGACTTCTTGAAAATCACAAGCGCCTCACCATACAGTGAGGCGCTTGTGATTTAGGGGTGATTCAGTCGCCAATACCTTCGAGGTAGCGGAATCTTTTAAAGAACTTGAACCTTTTCTTTGGTGTGTTCAGGTTGGGGCAACGGTTGTGAGTGCTCTTACGTCGGCGCAACGTAATAATCACCTTGGTTCCGAATGCAAAAATCAGAACTCCTGCCATTATAATCCATATCGTCATAACAGTTGTTGTTCAAGATTAATAATAGGACTGTTACACTCTCTTGTCGTTGCGCAATTTAGAAAAAATATTTGTAAACACAAGGTCTCGTCTTGGCGGTTTTTTATTTTTAACAATAAAGGTTAAACAGGGCGTTTTTTGCAACAACGAAAAATGCTCATTGTTGATATCTTTTTCTTCTATTTATTATAGAAATTTGCAGGGAATGTTTATTTTTGCGTGTCTTTCGTTTCACCGAAACAAAAATCTCTATTATATATGATTCAAACAGTTGTAAAGCGCGACGGACGTATTGTCGGCTTTAATGAAGAAAAAATTATTACGGCTATCCGTAAGGCTATGCTCCACACCGACAAGGGTGAGGATATGTCGCTTATCCGCCAGATTACTGACCACATCTCCTTCAGAGGCGATGCCCAGATGACCGTGGAGGCTATCCAGGATATGGTGGAGCTTGAGCTTATGAAGAGTAGCCGCAAGGACGTTGCTCAAAAGTACATTGCCTATCGTAACCAACGCCGCATAGCACGCAAGGCAAAGACTCGCGACATTTTCCAGGAGATTATCAACATTCAGTCTAACGACGTTACACGCGAGAATGCGAATATGAACGCCGATACTCCGGCTGGAATGATGATGAAATTCGCCAGTGAGACAACAAAGCCTTTTGTCGATGACTTTTTGCTTAGCGATGACGTTATGGACGCAGTGCGCCACAACTATCTGCACATTCACGACAAGGACTATTACCCTACAAAGAGCCTTACCTGTTGTCAGCACCCGCTCGACAATATACTGAGCAATGGCTTTAACGCCGGACACGGTGAGTCGCGTCCTGCAAAGCGCATCGAGACAGCCAGCGTCATTGCCTGTATCTCTATGGAAACCGCTCAGAACGAAATGCACGGCGGTCAGGCTATCCCTGCATTTGATTTTTACCTTGCTCCTTATGTCCGTTTGAGCTTTATTGAAGAGCTCAAGGCTATAGAGCAGCTTACAGGCGCCGACTATTCACACCTGTACAACAAAGAAATCGATGATTACGTCGAGAGACCTCTTGACTTTCTCAGCGGCGAGGAGCGCATCTTGCAGCACGCAATGAACAAGACTGTTATGCGCGTGCATCAGGCAATGGAGGCTTTTATCCATAATATGAACACAATTCACTCACGTGGCGGAAATCAGGTTGTGTTCAGTTCAATTAACTACGGTACCGATACATCGGCCGAGGGACGTTGCATCATACGCGAGTTGCTCAACAGCACCTATCGTGGCGTGGGTGGCGGTGAGACCGCAATCTTCCCCATACAAATATGGAAAAAGAAGCGTGGCGTGAGCTATCTGCCCGATGACCGTAACTACGACCTGTATAAATTGGCTTGCAAGGTTACGGCGCGCCGTTTCTTCCCTAACTTCCTGAACCTTGATGCTTCGTTCAATCGCAGCGAGGAGTGGAAAGCCGATGACCCCAAGCGTTATATGCACGAGGTTGCTACAATGGGTTGCCGTACCCGTGTATACGAGAATCGCTTCGGTCCTAAGACCTCGGTGGGACGCGGTAACCTCTCTTTCTCGACAATCAATATTGTGCGCCTTGCTATAGAGTGTATGGAGGTTGCGAACCGCGATGAGCGCATTGCAATGTTCTTTGCAAAGCTCGATAATCTGCTCGATATTACTGCACGTCAGTTGCACGAACGTATGGAGTTCCAGAAGAGTGCATTCGCAAAACAGTTCCCGCTTGTAATGTCGGCACTTTGGATTGGCAGCGATAAACTGAAACCCAACGATACAATTGCATCGGTTATCAACCAGGGTACATTGGGTATTGGCTTTATAGGACTCGCAGAGTGTCTTGTAGCACTTGTCGGCAAGCACCACGGCGAGAGTGAAGAGGCTCAGCAACTGGGATTGCGCATCATCACTTATATGCGTGACCGTGCCAACGGTTTCTCGGAGCAGTATCAGCACAACTACAGTATTCTGGCTACACCGGCCGAGGGTTTGTCGGGACGTTTCACACGTGGCGACCGCAAGCGTTTCGGTGTTATTGAGGGTATAACCGACCGTGAATATTACACAAACAGCAACCACGTGCCTGTATATTACAAGTGCAGCGCACGTCATAAAGCCGAGATTGAGGCTCCCTACCACGCTCTGACGGGTGGCGGACACATCTTCTACGTCGAGATTGACGGCGATGCTACACACAATCCCGAAGCTATTATGCGCGTGGTAGATATGATGGATAAGTACGACATTGGCTACGGCTCGGTTAACCACAACCGCAACCGCTGTCTCGATTGCGGCTACGAGAATTCGTCAAAGGAACTTCAGGAGTGTCCCAAGTGCGGCAGCAAACGCATTGACAAATTGCAGCGCATCACAGGTTACCTTGTAGGTACTACCGACCGCTGGAACAAGGCCAAGCTTGCCGAACTTAACGACCGTGTGGTTCACGAATAAACTGCTGGATAATGGCTACAATCTCCATTCTCGACATTGTTGAGGATACTACGGTCGACGGCCCCGGTTTCCGTACCGCGGTCTATTGCGCCGGTTGTCCCAACGCTTGTCCGGGGTGTCACAACCCCCGCTCGTGGGATATAAGCAACGGTCGAGAGGTGGATATTGAGGATATTCTTGCAATAATTCTTGCCGACCCTTTTGCCGACGTTACCTTTACAGGCGGCGACCCGATGTTCCAGCCCGAGGGCTTTACTGCCCTTGCGTGCGCCATACGCGAAAGAAGCTGCAAGAATATCTGGTGCTACACGGGTTACCTGTTCGAGTCGCTGGTTAAAAATACCGCGCAGCGCGCGCTTCTTGAACAGGTCGACGTGCTTGTCGACGGACGCTTTGTCGAGGCGCTACGGGACGAACAACTGCTATTCAGGGGCAGTAGTAACCAGCGGTTGATTGACGTCAAGGCCTCGCTTGCACAGGGTAGTGTGGTACTTTGGGAAATGCGATAAACAACAGAGACGGGCTCAAGCCCGTCTCTGTTGTTTTATAATGTCGATTGTCGTGATGCTTCTGTTTGTGCGCTGATTTAATCGCACGCAGGGCGATTAAAGGTGAAAGGTTAAAGCGGAAAACTGAAAACTGAAAACGGAAAGCGGAAAACTGAAAACGGAACGGTTCAGATGGAATGTGCTTTCACCTTTCAGTTCTCACCTTTCACCTTTCAGCTTCTACAATAAACCTGTGCTTGCCACCGGAATAACTGTACTTTATTGAGTGGTGATAGTGGTCGGTTATTGACTTTACAAGCGCAAGCCCCAACCCTGTCGAACCGCTCTTACCGCTTGTGTAGAACCGTTCGAAAAGACGCTCGCTGTCAAGAGCGGTCTCGCCGTCGTTGCTAATGGTGAGTTTGCGGCCTTCAATGCTTATATCAATAGTGCCGCCGTCGGGTGAGTGCAGAAAGGCGTTCTTAAGCAGGTTGGTAACAAGGACTGTTGCCAATGATTCGTCGGCGCTTATAATGAATTTTGCAGGCAGCTGCGTGTGGCACTGAATCGCCTTGTCGGCGTATATCTCTTTGTAGACCTCAATCTCTTTCTCTATAATATCGACAAGGTCTATCTCTTTTCTGTCGCCGAACTGTGAGTTCTCAATCTTGGATATTAGCAGCAGTGTGCGGTTGAGGCGGCTCAGACGGTGCAGCGACTGGCGAATCTTCGACAGTTCGACAAACTGTTCTTCGGTGAGCGAGGTGTTGTCAATGAGCCACTCTATGCGTGTGCCAATGACTGCAAGGGGGGTCTGAAGCTCGTGCGAGGCGTTGCCTATAAACTGCTTCTGGCGTTCGAAATATTTTTCGGCGCGCTCGATGGTGCTGCGGGCACTTTGGGTGAGTTTCTTGAACTCTGTGGTGCTTGTAGCCATTGGAATGTCGTCGACACCGTTGCCCGGGCGGTAGTTGTCGAGCCAGCGTAGCAGCTGGTAGAGCGACCGCATACTAAAATGAAAGACAAGAGTAGTTACTACGAGTATGGTGAGCATAAGTATCGCATACAACAATACAAGGTGCCACAGCATTGCCAGCAACAGGTCCTCGCGCTCGAATGTGGGGGTCGACACTATCAGGCGGTACATATTGTCGTCGCTGTCGGTAAAGGTCATTGTGAGCGTGCGTGCAGGCTCTGTTTCGCCCTTCTCGGGTATGTAAACCCTGCGGTTGGCGAATCTCATCTCCATTGGAATTGCGGTACTGTCGGGCAGGCGTTCTATGCTGTAGGTGTTGTTGCTGCCGTCGTTTGGACGCGGAAACTCTCCGTCGACAAGGGTGCGACGTATGAGCATCGAGGCGTAATCGGCAAGGCTGTCGTCGGCCTCGTCGTTAATCTCGCTCACCATTGAATAGTAGAATACCACTGCCCACAGTAACAAAATGGGCAACAGTATAAGTGAAAGCCTTAGGGCTACGCGGTAGATGAGTTTCATTCTTCGCTGTCGGTTAGTTTATACCCAAAGCCGTAGACGGCTTTTATGTTTATGGTTGCTCCGGCCTCGGCCAGTTTTTTGCGCAGGTTCTTTATCTGTGCATACACAAACTGAAAATTGTCGACCATATCTATGTGGTCGCCCCATACGGCCTCGGCAAGAACGGCCTTGTCGACAATGTGTCCGGGGCGTTGCATAAAGTATAGCAATATATCGAATTCTTTTTTCAAGAGGCTTATATCGCAGTCGCCGACCTTTACCTTACGACTGCCGGTGTCGATGCTTATATTGCCAATGCTCATAATGTTGTTCACGGCACCGTTGCCGCGTCGCATAACGCTCTTGATGCGCGCCGATAGTTCGGCCATATAGAAGGGCTTTGCAAGGTAGTCATCGGCTCCGAGGTCGAGCCCGGTAATCTTGTCGTCGAGCGAGTCGCGCGCCGATATTATGATTATGCGCTCCTCTTTTTTACTCTCTTTAATGTGGCGTAGCAGTTGAAGACCGTTGCCGTCGGGTAGCATAATGTCGAGCATAATGCAGTCGTAACTGTACGCTGCAATCTTGTCGCAGGCGTCGAAGTATGTGGCCGCTGTCTCAACAACGTAACCCTCGCCTTGCAGTGCGCGTTGCATAATCTCGCGTAGCGAATTGTCGTCCTCTATTATGAGTAGTTTCATTGTCTTCTTTTAATGTAGCGTCTCTTTGGGGTATAATGCTACTGGTTTTTGGTTAGCTCAAAGTCAAGCTGCTTGCGGTCGAGGTTGGCGCGTACTATGCGAATGTGCACAGGGTCGCCGATGGTATATTTGCGGTGGGTGCGTCGTCCTATGATGCAGTAGTTGGCATCGTCAAAGTCGTAATAATCGTCTTGCAGGGTGCGTATAGCAATCATTCCCTCGCATTTATTCTCGTTAATTTCGGCGTATAATCCCCACTCGGTAACTCCGCTTATGACGGCGTCGTATTCCTCGCCAATGTGCTCGCTCATAAACTCAACCTGTTTGTATTTTATGCTTGCGCGTTCGGCGTTGGCTGCCACCTGCTCCTGTGCCGAACAGTGGTCGCAAAGGTCCTCGTATTTGGGCTTGCTCACTGTGCGCGCCTCAAGAGTGAGGTAGCGGTGCAGCAGACGGTGCACAAGAAGGTCGGGGTAGCGGCGTATGGGCGATGTGAAGTGTGCATAATATTGAAAGGCCAGGCCGTAGTGTCCGATATTCTCGGTTGAATATCGTGCCTTCTGCATTGTGCGCAACGAAATTTGTTCAATAACATTTTGCTCCTTTGTGCCGTGTATCTCCTTGAGAAGGTTGTTGAGTGCCGATGCCGACGTTGTGCGTCCCGATGCACTTTTCATCTTGTAGCCGAGTTTTGTGACAAACTTGGAGAGCATTGTCAGCTTTTCGGGGTTGGGCTGGTCGTGTATGCGGTAGACAAAGGTCTTTGGATTTTTGTTTATGGCTGTCTTGCGACCTATTTTTTCGGCAACGGTACGGTTGGCAAGAAGCATAAACTCCTCTATTAGTTGATGCGATTCGTTGCTCTCGGTAAAATATACCGAAAGAGGCTTCCCGTCGTCGTCGAGGCGGAATCTTACCTCGGCCTGTTGAAAGTCTATTGCACCGGCCTGGAAACGTTTCGCACGCATTGTCTGCGCAAGGGCATTAAGGGTCTTTATCTCGTTGTAATATTCTCCTTCGCCTTTTTCTATAATCTCTTGTACCTCCTCGTAGCAGAAACGGCGGTCACTGTTTATCACAGAGCGTGTTATGCGAGACTTCTTAACCTCGGCTTTGTCGGTAAGTGTGAATATTACCGAGTATGTGAGTTTATCCTCGTTGGGGCGCAGTGAACACAGGTCGTTGCAGAGCCTTTCGGGAAGCATAGGTATTGTGCGGTCGACAAGGTAAATGGACGTAGCGCGCTTGAATGCTTCTTTGTCAATTATTCCTCCCTCGGCAACGTAGTGCGACACGTCGGCAATGTGCACGCCTACCTCCCACAGGCCTTCGCCGGCGGGGCGTATGGATAGCGCATCGTCAAAGTCCTTTGCGTCGACAGGGTCGATGGTAAAGGTTGTGACGCCACGAAAATCCTCGCGTCGTGCAATCTCCTCTTCGGTAATGTCGGCCGGGAGGCTTGCTGCTGCTTGCTCGACAGCTTCGGGGTACTTATAGGGCAACCCGAATTCGGCGAGTATAGCGCTCATCTCGGCGTTGTTATCGCCGCTCTTGCCTAAGATGTCTGTTACCTTTCCTATGGGGTTCTTGCTGTCAAGAGGCCACTCGAGCAATTTGACTACGGCTTTGTCGCCGTTCTTGCCGCCCTTGAGAAGGTCTTTGGGTATGAATATGTCGTTTGGCATAATGCGGTTCTCGGTAATGAGGAAGGCATAGTGTTTTTCGACGTGAAGCTCGCCTACAAAAGTGTCGTGGACGCGTTTTACAATCTCGACAACCTCGCCCTCGCGTCCTCGTCCACGGCGACGTGCGAACAGCGCCACGCGTACCTGGTCGTCGGTGAGCGCGTGTCCCGAATTGCGCTCGCTTATGAGCACCGGCTCGCTGCCGTCCTCGGGGTAGAACTCGTTGTATCCGCTTTTGTTGCGCGAGAATGTACCAAACAGCATTGAGCCGTTGTTGGCAAGAACGTACTTGCGGAATTCAGGTTCCATAAGATAACCGTCGAACACCATATCGTCGAGAATGTGTACACAGAGCGTTCTTGATGCTGTCGATGTCAGATTTAGTTCCTTGAAAATCTCTTTGGGGCTTATGAGTCTGCCGTCGTTGCGGTTGAACAGTGATACAAGCATCTCTACAAGAGTATTTTTATTGATGCGTCCTTTTCCACCTTTCTTTGCCATAGCGATATAATTTTTATTTCTGCTAAATTAGTAATAAAACCGCATTTAACAATATAAAGCGTGAAAAAGTGTGTCGTTAAAGCTTAAAGAATGCAAAAAGAGTGGTGCTTGTGCCAAGGAGGGGGTGAAAGGTTCTTTTGTTGCTGTCTTTGCGTTACCGCGAAGATTTTCTTCACTCGCTTTGAAAAATATTAAAGCAAGCTTTATATTTCTCGCTCGTTTGTTGGTATCTTTGCACCGGATACGAAAATAGACAGCACTCGCTGTAATATACTCAAGCAAGCTTGTCGTTTATTAGTATTTTGTCATTTGATTTTTGAAATTTAACAGAATGAGGGTTCTTGTAACAGGAGCAAGTGGGTTCATCGGCAGTTTTATCGTCGAGAAAGGCCTTGAAAAGGGATATGAGGTGTGGGCCGGTGTGCGTAACAGCAGTAGCCGTCGGTTTATTGCCGATGAGCGTGTGAAGCTTGTGGAATTTGACCTTTTGTCTATAAGTACTCTCACCGAGCAGTTGCTTGCATTCAAGCGGGAATATGGTGCGTGGGACTATGTCGTGCACGCTGCCGGGGTTACAAAATGTGTCGATAAAAAGGAGTTTTTCTTGGTAAACTATGAGGGTACAAGGAATCTTATAGACGCTCTTGCTGCTACGGGTATGTCGCCTCGTAAATTTATCTACCTCAGCTCGTTGAGCGTTTTTGGGCCGCAACACGAAGAACTCCCTTATACCCCGATAAACGACGGCGATACTCCGATGCCTAATACTGTATATGGCAAGAGTAAACTGTTTGCCGAGAATTATATAAAAAGAAAAGCTCTCTTTCCGTACATAATTTTGCGCCCGACAGGTGTCTATGGGCCTCGCGAGCGCGACTACTATCAAATGGCACTCGGAATAAAAAGGCACGTCGATTTTTCGGTGGGGTACAAGCCGCAGATAATAACATTTATTTACGTCAAGGACCTTGTAAAGGCTATCTACCTTGCCATTGAAAGTTCTGCAACGGACCGTTGTTACTTTGTGAGTGAACCGGTGGGCTATGGCAGCAGGGCGTTCAGCGACCTTATACGGAGTGAACTGGGGGTTAAGTGGCTGCTTCGCATCAAGGCGCCATTGTGGCTGCTGAAGTTTGTGTCGGCGTGTGCCGGTGCGTTGTCGCGCGTTACCCGTCGGGCAAGCACGCTTAATGGTGACAAGTACAGGATTATGAAGCAAAGAAACTGGCTTTGCGACACAGAACCCATTGAAAAGGAATTGGGATTTTCCATAGACTACCCGCTTGAAAGAGGGGTGAAGGAGGCTATAAATTGGTATAAAAAAGAAAAATGGCTATAGGTATTTTTAAACGTGAGCCGCAGGTTACAAAGTTCATTGCGGTTGAGAAATTGAATTTTCTCTATAATTTTCTGACAACGCTTCTTGTAATAATCTTCTTCGATAGGTTGGGCGACCCGCAGGGTATGCTGATGGGGCGTTTCGCTATTTTGGCAGGTACTTTTGTGTTGATTTATATTTATACAAAGTATCCTTGTCGCATCACTCTCTATATGCGTCTGTTTGTACAAATGTGGCTGCTTAGTTACTGGTACCCCGATACGTTTGAATTTAACCGTATTTTCCCGAATCTCGACCATCTGTTCGCTACGCTCGAACAGAATATCTTCGGTTGTCAGCCGGCATTGCTCTTTGAGCAGGTGTGCAGTGGCATTGTGTGGCGCGAAGCGTTCAACCTTGGATACTGGCTCTATTACCCGATGATTACTTTTATAGCGACGTACTATTTTTTTGCTCGTCCGCGTGACTGGGAGCGCTGTACGTTCATTATAATGGCGTCGTTCTTCATCTACTATGCGGTCTATCTGTTTCTGCCGGTGTCGGGGCCTCAGTGCTACTTCCCGGTTATTGGCGACGCTCTTGCAGCAACAGGTCCTTATCCGTCGCTCGGCGATTATTTTAACCTGCACCCCGAAATAACAATAGCTCAGCAGGGCAAGGGTGCGCTCTTTACCGAACTTGTGGGAATGGCGCAAAGCACCGGCGAACGTCCGACGGCGGCGTTCCCGAGCTCGCATATAGGCGTCTCGACAGTGCTTATGTTCTTGGCTTACAGGGCGAAGAAGGGTATATTTTATATTATGTTCCCTTTTTATCTGCTCTTGTGTTGCGCTACGGTCTATATAAAGGCACACTATCTTGTCGATGCTGTTGCCGGCCTTGCAACCGGGTTGCTTATGTATCCGCTCACAGCGTGGCTCTATAAGAAACTTACCGAGAAAGATTTTATGTAACTTGCAAGCCGAATTTGCAACCCTATTAACTTGCTATGCGGTGCTGGAGTGACGCAAGAGTGTGCGACGAAGGGGTAAGGTGCTTGTGCGTACAAGGTGTAATTTTGTAGTGGTTGCTTATTCAACCTCTAACACCCCTTTTATGAACCTTGCCACGCTCTCGATGCCTGCGGGGTCGTACATATTCTCTCCCGGTACGGTAACAGCATTGCCAAATTGTTCAATGTGTTTCTTGTAGGCGTCGGTTTCAATGTCATTGGCAAAGAAAATAGAGTGTGAGTCTTTGTCGTGCCCGTTCTGCAGGGCTTTGACCTCAAGATGCTTGTAATCCGGAATCATAGGACGTATAATGGTAAGGTGTTCAGGCTTGCCAAGGGTGGGGAGTTCTATTCTTGTTTTAAAATTTTTCTCGCCCAGCATATTCTTGAGTACATTGCTTGTGTTGTAGCAGGGCTTTATAAGCACTTTTTCAATATCCTTTATCTGTGCGGCAATGGTCGCTCCTGTGCCGTATGCGACAATAAGGTCGGGCCTTAATGTTCCGGTGCATAATATTCTTATACTCCTTACCATATTATCGGGCCGCCTCTTCTTTAATACTGTTGTACAGTAGTATTCCGTGTTTAGCAGCTCTTTGACCGGTTTTAATGCGGGATATTCTTTACTCTCGAAAAGGTCGTCGATGAACATTATTGTCTTTTTGTCGTCTTTGACCATAGGCTCAGAAATGAATCTCATTTTTGTTCTTGAATTTTTGTAGCCTTTGAAAATACCTGTAGGTATAAATCCGGTCTTGTTTCTATCCGTAAATGGCAGGGTTTACATAATCCTGCATTATTGTGTTTATAACAGTTATTACCATTACGGCAAAGCTCCAGTTTTTCAGATAAATGTATAGAATCTCTTTCCAGTTCCATCTCAGAATGGAAACGAAGTATGTACCATTTTCTACTAATCTGTCACTTGTAAACTGAATCATTTTCCTGTTTGTATTAAAACTATAGCAACCTATAGGTATAAGCGGTATATAGCAGATACTCCAAAAACAGTAGCTGATATTTCCTCTTCTATTCAACAATGGGTCGCCAAAGCGTCCATAAAGGACCTCGCCCGTGCCTAGGACGCTATTGAATATTACACCGTAGTTCCTTTTTACTCTTTGAACCCAAAGCTTCGACTTTGTAGAAAAACAGTATTTGCCGAAGAAATAAATTACAGCAGCAACGCAGAATACGGTAAATGCAGTGCTTTCCTTGTAGCCTAAGTAGATACCCAGGATTATTACTGCCGCTATGAGGCTGTGCCCGATGATGTTGGTTGTAAAATCCCAAATATTCTGTAGATTATCGGTCTGCATTGCTTTCCTTCTGTAACTTTCAAGGAATTCCGGGTCGGAAAGTGATGTGTAATTCTTTTTCTTTGTCATAGTAGTTTATTCAAAAATGGCATAAGTTTGTGTCGTAACGTTTTTTGCGCTTGGTAATTATTTATGGGGCTTAATATCCTAATATCTTATCGACCAGTTTTTCCGCAAAACTTTTTTCCTCATCACATCTCTTGCACAGAATTTCGAGCTGGCTATCACTCAGCTTAGACTTTATTTCTTCGTGTGCATCGTAATATTTCAGGCTGTTTTCTATGCTTTTCAATTTCCACGTACTCCAGGCTGTGTTGCCTTTTCCGCCAAAACTACTGGTTCTAATGCTCCATTTTGTGCTTTCTACCATACCCGTCAGTTCGTCCCAGGTAAAACGTAAAAACTCTTTTTTATAGGGGACGTCGTAGGTCTGATGTTCTTTTTTTACCATAAAATAGAGTTCGTTGTTAAGGAGCATTATCTTATGAAGCTCAAAATCGTCATAGTGATAGCCTTTTATGGGTACAAGCAATCGTTGCCACCCCTTCGGGGTAACCTTTATCTTACCTATGTAAAGGTCGAAAACTCCAATATCATAGGATACCATTCCGTGTCCCTTCATCAGAATCTTGATTCGTTCTATAATCTTTTTTTCTTCAGCGTTGTTCATAATTAAAATTCATTAAAATAGGTGAGCAGGGATTCTTTCAAGGTGTAAATCCTCTTTTGTAATTCTGAATACAGGTTCTTAATATTTCTTTCTTTCCGTGCAGATATAATATGGGAACCAAAAGTAAAAACTTAAAAAAATGTCCTTGCTTTTTTAGTGAGATTTAACGTATCTTAATATACAAGATGGTGGTTTAGAATCCCACCCTCTTGTGTTGTTCCTTATTGCCGAGGCGTTCGGCTGCGCAGTCGCGCATAAGGGCGTCGAGCGGTTGCTCCTGACAGCCGTATAGCACGCTGTTTATGGTGTGTTTGCGTGCGATGTTCTCAATCTGTCCGCCGCTGAGGTCGTAGCTTGCTGCAAGGGTTGTGGCATCGGTCGCAGTGAGTTCGGGAATCATTGTTTGCCATATTCTTGCACGCACGCTCTCGTCGGGCTTCTCGAACTTTATCTTGTAGAGGAAGCGGCGTTCAAAAGCCGGGTCAAGGTTGTCCTGTAGGTTGGTGGTGGCAATCATAATGCCGTCGAGTGTCTCCATCTCCTGCAGAATGATGTTCTGTATTGAGTTCTCCATCTTGTCTACAGCGTTGGTCGCGCCGTTCTTGCGTGTGCCAATGATGGCATCGGCCTCGTTGAACAGCAGTATAGGGGCTTGTGTGCAACGTTTGGAAATATCGCGGTAGCGGTCGAAGAGTGCCTTTATGTTCTTCTCGCTGTCGCCCACCCATTTGCTCTTGATTTGCGGAACGTCGACTGTCATAATGTCGCGCCCTGTCTGGCGTGCAAGCTGGTAGACCGTTTCGGTTTTTCCGGTGCCGGGACCGCCATAGAAAAGGCAGGCAAAGCCCTGGCGGAATCCCTTCTGCTTCATACGCTCGCGTATCTCGTTGTATTTCTCGGGGGCGAAGAATGTGGCAAGGCGCGATACCTCGTCCTTGATGCCTTGTGTGTAGAACAGCTCCTTTGCTGTTATTGTGCAGTGTTGCATAAGGTCGGCAATCTTTTCCTCCTTTGTATTGATTTTCATTTCGCTAAGCAAAGAGCGTTTGGCCTCCTCGGTGAGTTTGTAGCGTGTGTTGTCGGCAATGCCGTTCACACAGATGTGCTCAACAAGGTTGTGCTTCATCAGTTCGTGTTCCCCGCCACGCAGTTTTGCCTTGCACTCGTTGAAATCACTTACCGATTCGAAGATGTCCTCCATTTGCCTAAAGCGTATGTCGTCGTCATCATCTATTGTAAGTTTCTGGCAGAATAGCATCAACAGCAACAGACTTTCGTCGTTCAGATTATGTTTTTTGACCTCTTTTACAAGCTTGATGTCACCGTTGTCCTCAAAGAGTTGCTTGATGTTGTTTATTGCCTCCTCGGTGTTTGTGCTATTGTTGTCAAGGTCGTTGAATATTGAGTCAATATGTTCAAGAAGCTGTGCACAGTCGAGTCCCTTCATTGCCGGCTGCTGATAGGTCTGGTTGTGTCTTAAGGCCTTGATAACAGGTTGATATACATCGAACTCATCTTCGGTCTTTGCGTTGCGGTAACGTAGCAGGTGGCGTTGCACAAGGGCGTTGATGTCATCGGCATAGGTGAACATATGTATGCAGTTGAGGTCAAGAAAACGTGCAAGGTCGTTGAAATCCACACGGTTCGGGCCTTTTTCAAGGCAAATGCAGAACAGCACCGCCTGCATCTCTGTTATGCCGTAGCTCTCGGCAAGGAAACTGCTGTATGGTTTCACCTTTTGCAGAATCTTCTTGTCGAGCTTTGAATCCTCGGTAAGTGTAATAACCTTTTCAATAGCCTGCAACAGTGTAAATGTCTTCTTTGTGCTTTTCTTCTTTTCCATATTTTCTATCCTTTTTTATATAATATAGAAACAAAAAGAAAAAAATTCAAAGTCAACAGCTGTTTTGGCTGAAAAAAGTTTGTAATGCGCTAAATATCAAGCTGCTGCAAAAGTGTTAAAGTTTGTAAAATTACTGATTGAGAGGTATAATGAATACCCGCAACCAATTTTGCGATGAAAAGGTTGCGGGTGTATTTATTGGGTTGGGAAGTAGTGTCGTTTCTACTTCTTTGCCACCCGGTTTGAATAGTTTCTCCAGTTCTTTCTCTTTACCTTCGTATACCTGATAGGCAACAGGTTCTCGTGTGCCGCCCATAATTCGTAGAGGAGTTTCATATCCGACTCCTATCAATTCGATTCCCCTTATCGTTGTTCACGCACTTTTCCACCTCGATACCGGTAGGCAATAAACTGCATATAGATACAGAGCATAGTCATAGGAGAAGAACATCGCGATTGAAAATAAATTTTCGCTCACTCGTTTGCACAAGCTTTCCGTTCTCTTTTACACCCACTCTTGTTCCCATTGGTGTATGCTGGCAATGGTGTCGAGCAGGGCAATGGCAGCCGCACGAAGCGCTTCTGTCGGCAATGTGGTTACGGGCAGGGTGGTGCCGTCGGTTGTGGCGATGTTCCAATTGCCGTCACTGTGCTTGACTAACTTATCGCACTCGCCGCAATGAATGGTAAAAGGCTGTGTCTTTATCTCCGTTACCCCGCCGAAGCCATCGGGTACGTGCATCTGGTTGTCCATCTGTTTCTTTACTGTGAAAGAGCACAACTCGTCAATCAAACGGTGCAACTCACAATTGTCGGCAGCTTGCAGGGCAAAGGCACGCTTTGCCTTCATTGTCTCTATTTCCTGTTTTATTCTCTCTTCGTAGTCCATAACTGTTATTCTACCGGTATCTCAATATATTCCGGAAAAGGATATTTTGAGAACCATTGTTCGTTGGCTTCGGTATCTTTTTCTATAAGTTCTTCAAGTGTTGCGGCAAGTGCGTCGGCGATACGGAGCAGCGAGTTTCTGTCGGTGAGTTCGCGAAATGAAATTTTTCGTTCATCAGGTACTGTTCTTACATACCACTCTCCGCTGTCAGGTTTTATACAATCCATACACTCGCCCGAGTATAAAGAATCTTCAAGCATATATATTCCTGTTGTTACAATCTTCTCGCAAATGTCAATGGGAATCAACAGCATCGTTGTCATCTTCTGTTCAACAGTATCGGCAATCTTTATAAGCTCTTTGTAGCAACGGTTAATTCTGGCATTCGTAAAAAGGTTGATTCTTGATGCCGATGAGTGTCGTCGAAGAAATAGTCGCAAACTGGAATTTTCAGCACGCTTGCTGTGATAGATATCCTGGGCCTCAAAGTACGCTTTTGCGTATTCTTTGTCTTTGGGCTCACGCTTGATTTTTTTTAGCTTTGTGATTTTCAGTTGTCGCATATCTGTTGCATTCAGTCTTTAATGTCGTCTATTATTCTCCTTCTCTCTTTCCACGTAAGTTCGCAGCCTCCAAGGTGGCACTCATTGGCTTTGAGGTGTAACAATGTGCCGGCACGCTCAATGGTGCAGAACTCATTGCCGTCGGCATCTGTCTGTGCAGTTGCGGAGTATTCAACAACAGCATTGTTTTTCTCACCGTTTGCGTGATACAGTGTGTCGCCAGCAATGAACACAAGCAGCTCACCGGTGCGCCTTCTCAAATAGAAAATCTCGCCGGTGTCGGCAATATACTCTCGTGGCCATATATTGCCCAGCTTATGATGGAATGTTCCGAATTTTACCATTGGCTTTATTTTCTCTCGTTCAATTGTTTCGCAGCCTCGTCGGTGAGGTATTGGTGCAGGGTACGGCCGTCGTCTGTTTTTAGCGCATTCATACTCTCGTGAGTAACCTTGCGACCGCCCTTGAAATATTGCGCAGCATCGAGCATTATGCGTGCGCCTTTGTACTCCACAAAGCATATTTCCGCACCGGTCTTGGGGTTTTGGAGCGCTTTGGCTGTGTATGTGTTGCGATACCCTATACCGCTTTTGAATGTAAGGGTGTTGCCGTTGCGTTCATCGAGACGGAAAAGTTCTGTTCGTGCAACATCTTTTGGAAGCCCTTTCTTTGCCAAATGCAATGGTAGTTCGCAATGGTAAACAAGATTTTCGCCGGCCACAAAAACTTTTGATTTTTTATTCTCCATAGTGCTTTGTTTTATGCGTTACGTATATAATATGGCAACTTTTTTTAAAAATTCAAACTCTCGGGCCTGTACCGGTGAAAATAATTTGTATCGCACTGAAATATAATGCGATACAAACAGTTAAATATTGTTAAACAAAAGCGTGACAAATAAAGACTTTAAGGCTTCATTTTGGCAAACTTCAGATTATTTACTACAAACTCGTACATCTCCAAATAGGCGTGAGTCCACTCATCGGGTGTAAACCACGTAAAATCATCGTCGGCATCAGTAATAACAATCTGATTTTCGTCGTTCAAACCAACGGCACAAATTGTTATAATTTGCTCATTGCCATCCATAACCCTGATGACACTATCATCATAGGCTTCATCTTCCTCTTCTATTGCACAATTGAACCAAATGTAACGACCGGTGGGGTTGTTCGACAAAATTTCAATTATCTCGGCCTTTGCAGCCTCTTCAAGTGCTGAATATTGCTTTAAATACTTTTTGGGGTCTTTCATAATTTTCATTCATTTAATTATTTGTTGGGCTATTGTTTCAAACCCATAACTTAAAGCTATTCAATATTACATCAGGAGTTATAGGAGTGTTCAGTAGTCGTTAAAGCTCATTGTTTGTTATAGTTTGTTACAAGTAGTTTATCCAAATATCTTTTTCACCTCTTCGGCATTTACTACTTCGTCAAAGTTACGCTTTTCTTCTTCAGCGCAATCGGCCCATTCTATTTCCTTGTCTGTTACTGTAACCTTTTTGAGCAGAATTTCTCCCCAATCCTCATATTCGGCTACAATGCCGTGAAGGTTACACTCTATTCTATTCAAAAACTCTTCAATGTGCCTAAATGCCGCTTCAGGGACATCTGATGCAAACTGGCAACGCACAAAAAGGTTGTCGCTGTCGGTAACCTCAATCATTCGCAAATAACCGGTTCCGGCCGTAGGACGCAGACGGCATTCAATCATACTGCTGAACTCCTCTTTTGCCTTCTCCTTGTCGTCGCAATCGATGATAAAGCCCAGGGACAGTTCTTTCATCTCCTGCCAGTCGTTGCCGTCCCATAAATATTCGTAACTTCCTCCTCCGCTGTTGCTTTCGTACAAGACAAAATCAATATCGGGAAATTGTTTCGCTATTTTTGTTACAATCTCTTCGGTTTTAAGATTATTAGGGTAATAATACGAGCTATCCGCCCAGATTATTTTATCTTCGAATATGTCAAAACGTTGTGCACCAAACCAATCTTCCCCGACCGGCTGGTTGGGTTGCCACTCTACACCGGTATCTTTGAGGCTCTGTTTCTTCGTCTGTTCAATAGCGTAGTCAACCACTTTCTTAATATCCTTAGAATTTCTTGTCTTTAAACTTGTTGTAGAGACGAATCCCATAATTCTTTTATTTATTGTTTGTTCCTTAAATATGTAATATGTGTGGGAATTTCATTCAGTGTAAATTCCAAAAATCGGAATAAAGATATGTCTTTAAATACTAATAAAAATCAAATTTGATGTTTTTTTCAAAAAAGTATGGAATTTCAGATTCTTTTCAGAATTGGGTGTAATATTTGTACCGTAATTCGAGAGCAGGTGTTGCCCAATATGTTTTTCAGGGAACATAATTCTTGGATTGAGTGTTAAACATTAAGTGTATAAATAAAAAATTACAATTATGAAAAAGATTTTAATTGCTTTGGTATTAGTATTTCCTTTCAGTGTGGCATTGGCTTTTGGCGGTGGCGACAAAGTTGTTAGCAAAAAAGAGCTTCCTGCTCAGGCACAGAGTCTTATTAACGAGTATTTTGCAAGTGCGAAAATTTCTTACGCTAAACTTGAGACTGACTTTTTGGAGCGCTCTTACGAGGTGATGCTTGCCGATGGTGTTAAATTGGAATTTACAAAGAAAGGAAGCTGGAAAGAGGTTGATTGCCGTTACGGCGAGGTTCCTGCCGGTATTGTTCCTGCAGCTATAAAGAATTATGTTGCCGAGAATTATCCCGAGGCAAAGATTATTAAGATTGAGCGCGATGGAAGAGAGTATGACGTGAAATTGTCGAATAAGTTGGAACTTACTTTCAATAAGGATTTTAAAATCATAGATATTGACAACTAAGAAGTAGAGCGGTTACAAATACCGTCTTGTGAAAAAACTTTACAACGTGCGCGCCGTCATCAATTGACGGCGCGCTGCTTTTGGCATTGTGTGAAATTATCAGCGCCGGCAAGAAAGATTGTGGGTCATTGCTAACAATAAATTTGCGGAAAATCTCCTGTTTCTCTCTGTTTTTACAACCTGTGACGGGTGTTTGATATAATTATTTAGAACGCAGGTTGGTGTTCTTGGCGAAGCTGTAGGTTTCATAATGCAATTGTTTCTTCTCTTTTTTATGCGTTTTTATGATGATTCGGGGGCGAAACGCGATTTTTTTATTATATTCGCACTTTTAAGAGAAACGAATATATAAATGCGAGTAATAGACTACATAAACTCTTCGGTAAAGACGGCCTTTTCGTTCGAGGTGTTGCCGCCACTTAAAGGAACGGGTGCCGGCAAACTCTTTGGGAATATTGACCGCCTTATGGAGTTTAATCCCGCCTACATAAACATTACCACGCATCACAGCGAGCCGGTGTATCAAGATATGGGTAATGGAATGTTTAAGTTGGGGTCTATACGCCGTCGCCCGGGAACAGTAGCTGTGGCGACCGCAATCCACCACAGGTATAATATTCCGGTGGTGCCTCATATTTTGTGCAACGGATATACACTCGAGGATACTGAGTATGTGCTCATAGACTTGCAGCTTTCGGGCATTACCGACATTCTTGTGCTGCGTGGCGACAAGTGTAAGGGCGATGCAAACACCGCTCCTGCAAAATGTGGTAATAAAAATGCCATTGACCTTCTGCGTCAGGTGAACCGTTTCAATGAGGGTTTTTTTGTCGATGGCACGGCAATGAAAGAGCGTGGCGAGCGTTTCTCGTTCGGTGTGGCTTGCTACCCCGAAAAGCACGAGGAGGCTCCAAATATGGAGAGCGACCTTGCGGTGCTCAAACAGAAAGCCGACGAGGGGGCGGCATACGCTGTAACGCAGATGTTCTTCGACAACCGTAAGTATTTCGATTTTGTCGACAGGGCGCGTGCAATGGGTATCACAATACCTATTATCCCGGGTATTAAACCCATACACCGTCTCTCGCAACTTAACGTGCTGCCGAAAACTTTTCGTGTAGACCTGCCGGGTGACCTTGTTGCCGAAATTCAGCGCTGCAAGGACGATGCGGCTGTGGCGCAGGTTGGGCGCGAGTGGGGCATTCAGCAGTGTCGCGAACTGATGAATCACGGTGTTCCCAGTATTCACTTTTACACTATTAACGCGTTTGATAGTGTTTATGATATAGCAAAGGCAATTTATTGATGAGCGTTTTTTTCAAAGATATAATAGGACAAAGAGAGGTTGTTGCGCAACTGCGACGCTGTGTCGATGAGAATCGTTTGGCACACGCGTTGCTCATTACCGGTCCGCGGGGCAACGGCAAGCTTGCTATTGCTGTGGCGCTTGCCAACTATCTGCTCTGCGGAAAAGGACAGGACGATGCTTGTGGCGTCTGTCCGACCTGCGTTAAACTGGGCAAGATGATACACAGCGACCTTCATTTTGTTTTTCCGGTAAAAAAGAAGAAAAGCGGCGACAGTAATCCGGTGAGTGATGACTATATTGCCGAATGGCGCGAGATGTTCTCTAAGAGCGCATATTTCAGCTACGACGACTGGCTTGCGAAACTCGACGTTGAGAATCAGCAACCCATAATATACGAACGTGAGAGCAGTGAGATTCTGCATAAGTTGTCTATGCAGTCACGCGAGGGCGGTTGGAAGGTTGTTGTTATATGGCTGCCCGAGAAAATGAAAGAGGTCTGCTCGAACAAATTGTTGAAAATCATAGAAGAGCCTCCTGCAAAAACGCTCTTTCTGCTTGTGTCCGAGGAGCCTGACAAGATAATAGACACCATAAAAAGCCGTACGCAACGGGTGGATATCCCACGCATTGCACAGGCTGATATGGAGAATGCCTTGCAGGCTCGTATGGGGCTTGCTTTTGACGATGCAAAGATGATTGCTCAGCAGAGTGCAGGCAATTGGGAACAGGCCGAGGAGCTACTCTCGCTCAGCGAGGACAAGGCACGTTATCTTGACCTTTTTATGCAGCTTATGCGCATTGCATACGCGCGCAACATACGCGAAATGAAGGCCTGGAGCGAACAGGTGGCTACGCTGGGTCGCGAGCGTCAGAAACGTCTTTTGGAGTATTGTCAGCGTATGATAAGGGAGAATTTTATAATGAATTTCAAAGAGAATAGTATGAACTATATGTCTCAGGCCGAGCGTGGTTTCTCGGTGCGCTTTTCTCCCTTTGTGAATGAACGTAATATATACGGGATAATGGAGGAGCTCTCCGAGGCTCAGAGGCATATTGAACAGAATGTTAACGCCAAAATGGTGTTTTTCGATATGTCGTTAAGAATGATAGTTTGGATAAAAAACAGATAAATGGATAAGAAATATAAAGAGAATAATGGTTGTGCCGGAATCTGCTGCAAGGGTTGTGGCCGAATGGAAGCTCCGTTGAATACATTTGACTGGCTTGCCTGTGTGCCGGGAAACGAGGAGTACACCGATATTGTCGAGGTGCAGTTCAAGAATACTCGTAAGGGATACTACAAGAATAGCAATAATATTCCTTTGCAGAAGGGAGACATTGTGGCTGTTGAGGCTACTCCCGGACACGATATCGGCAAGGTTACAATGACCGGACGTCTTGTGCTGTTGCAACTGAAAAAGACACGTCTCACACCCGAAAGCGAGTTTAAGCGCATATATCGCAAGGCACGCCCTGTGGATATGGAGAAATATGAAGAGGCCAAGGCTCGCGAGCACGATACTATGATACGCTCGAGACAGATAGCAAAGGACCTTAATCTGGATATGAAAATTGGCGATGTGGAGTATCAGGGCGATGGTCAGAAGGCTATTTTCTATTATATAGCCGACAATCGTGTAGACTTCAGACAGCTTATAAAGGTGCTTGCCGATGTGTTCAAGATTAAGATTGAGATGAAGCAAATTGGAGCGCGCCAGGAGGCGGGTCGCATTGGCGGTATAGGCCCTTGCGGACGCGAATTGTGTTGCGCGACATTTACTACAAATTTTGTATCGGTTTCTACTTCGGCTGCGCGTTTCCAGGATATATCCCTAAACCCGCAGAAACTTGCCGGTCAGTGTGCAAAGCTCAAATGCTGTCTTAACTATGAGGTTGATGCTTACGTAGAGGCTTCCCGTGCTCTTCCGCCACGCGATGTTGAACTTGAGACAAAGGACGGTACATACTATTTCTTTAAATGCGATATTATGCGTGGCGAGGTTACGTACTCTACCGACAAGCATATTCCTGCAAACCTTGTCACAATTTCGGGCCGTAGGGCTTTTGCAATAATTGAGATGAACAAGCGTGGCGAACGTCCCGAGGCGCTTCAGGCCGGTGGCGTGCCCGAACCTAAACGCTCGGTCGATCTTTTGGAACAAGAGAATATCAATCGCTTCGATAATGCTTCGAAACAGAATAAGAAACGCCGTAAGGGTGGTCACAATGGTAATCGCAACGAGCAGAAAAAGAATAATGGCCGTAGAGAAAGACCCGCAAAGGAAGCTCCTAAAGGGGAGTAGGCCTTTTGTGCTTTTTATGCTTCTGCTCCTGACTGCGTGTGGGGGTAGGGTGTATCACGAGTATCGTCCGATAAGTAACTGCGAATGGAGCTGTAACGACACTCTGCTTTTTGAGTATGGGGGCTACTTTGCAGGCAATGAGGCTGCGGGGGTTTTGCTAACTGTCGAGGCACGTACCGATGCTTCTTACCCTTACAAGAATCTTGCAGTGCGGGCCGAGTGTATAGATGCTTCAAATGGCGAGTCAGTCTCTGTCGATACTTTGTGCTGTGTGGTCTATGGTGACAATGGACGGCGCGAGGGGGCATCGGCGGGGTTGCTCTATCAGGTAAGCAGCGCTCCTGTGTTTGTTGATGGGGTGTGTGGCGACTCTCTGCTGATAAAGATTGCGCACATAATGGATAGCTCGCTGTTGCAAGGTGTCTCCGATGTCGGGGTCAGGCTCGAGACTTCTTCTGTTCGCGGTCGGCATCAATACGAAGGAATGTAAACAGCAGTATCGAAAATCCAAGGAACGATGAACCGCCGTAACTGAAAAATGGCAACGGAATTCCAATAACCGGAGTTATTCCAAGCACCATTCCTATGTTTATGGCAAAATGAAAAAAGAATATCGACGCCAGGCAGTAGCCGAATACGCGTCCGAATCTGTCGTCCTGTCGCTCGGCAAGTGCAATAAGCCGCAAAATGAATGTTATAAATACTATCATCACAAACACAGAGCCTATAAACCCTTGCTCTTCGCCAATGGTGCAGAATATAAAGTCGGTATCTTGCTCGGGTACGTAATCGAGCTTGGTTTGTGTACCGTTAAGGAATCCTTTGCCGCTTAGTCCGCCCGACCCGATGGCTATCATCGACTGGTGTACGTTGTATCCGGCTCCCGAGAGGTCTTCCTTCAGACCCAAAAGAACCTCGATACGCACTTGCTGGTGAGGCTTAAGCACGTTGTACATCACATAGTGGCAAGAGTGAAAAAACGCCACAGCGCCAACAATGTATAGCGCTACCCAAATATTACGGTGCTCCTTGCCTAACCTTATCCTTATTAAAAGATATATGACATTGAATGCCAGTAGCAGGTACTGGGTAATCATAATGTTGAACTCTATGAGGTAAATAGCTACCCAGTAAGTGAGTAACGTTACACTTGTGTTTACGGCAAAAAGTACGGTAAATGTGCGGTTGCTTTTGCACCAGAATTTTACCATAGCCACCGCAAATACTTCTATCAGCACCGTAACCGCGTATGGTCCTGTAGCTACAGACAATGAGTCGAAAGTCTCGTTGCCGAACTTTATTCCAACCACAAAAAATATAACAGCACTCACGCCCATAAGCAGGAACAATCCTGTCATTCCCTCGCGGTAGAGTACAAGGAATAACGCCAGGTAGACAAGTGCACTGCCGGTCTCCTTTTGGGCGATGATTATGAGCATTGGCAACAATATTATGGCAATGCACTTGACAAGGTCGTTGTTATTTTGTATGTTAAACTCACGGCGACCAATATATGCAGCAAGCGTGAGCGAGGTTGCGAACTTCATAAATTCGGCCGGTTGTATGCTGAACGGACCGATGGATATCCACGAATGTGAACCTTTAATGTCTTTGGCAATGAATATGGTGAGAATGCCAAGAAGCAAGGTTGCAGCATATATAATCCACGAAAGGTTGCGGTAGGTGTGTTTCTTTACGCAAAGCAACAGAATGCCTATACCAACCGATACTCCGGCCCACATCGCCTGTTTACCGCTGCGTACATCGGGGTTTAAAAATTCTGTATAATCGGTATCGACGTAACTGTAGCTTGCACCACAAATGGCAAGCCACCCCATTACGGCGAGTCCTGCGTAGAGTAGCACTGTGAACCAGTCTATTCTGCCTATTATGTTACCTCTCCTCTGCTCCATAGTATATTGTTTTTCTTTCAATCTCTTTGGCTGTGTTTGCGCTTTCTTCGGAAAGTTCGCCTTTGAGATATTTTTCGATGAGCAGTGCCCCGATGGGTACACCGTATGTTGCTCCAAAGCCGCCATTCTCGACATATACGGCTATGGCAATCTTTGGGTCGTTCATTGGGGCGAATCCCATAAATGCCGAGTGGTCTTTGCCTTTATTCTGTGCCGTTCCTGTCTTTCCGCACACGTTAAGGCCGGGGATATCGGCTGCTCGACACGTTCCGTCGGTCACAGCAAGGCGCATACCGTCGATAACTTCATTGTAGGCTTTTTTGCCCACCATTGTGCTCTTTGGAACGCGATAATCCTCCTTTATCTCCTCGCCTTCGATGCCTTTGACCATATGCGGGGTAATATATGTTCCGCGGTTGGCTATTGTCGCTCCGAGGTTCGCCATTTGTAGCGGTGTGAGCGTAACCTCGCCCTGTCCGATAGAGATGCTTATGACGGTTACTGCACGCCAATAGTTGCCGTAGTGACGTGTGTAGTACTCGGCGTTGGGAATCATTCCTCGAACTTCGCCGGGAAGGTCAACGCCTAACTTATAGCCGAATCCCATAGACACCATATAGTCGCGCCACTTGTTCATTGCCTCTTTTGTGCCACTGTATTTGCTTGAAGAGAACATTCGGTGCAGTCCCCAGCAGAAGTAGGCGTTGCACGATGTGGCGATAGCGGGTTTTAATGCTGTGGGCGATGAATGTGCGTGGCAACCCAGGCGGAACTTGTTGAATACGAATCCGCCGGTGCAGGGGAAACTGGTCTGGGGGGTTACAATGCCCTCTTCAAGAAATGTAAGGGCTTGCGAGGTCTTGAAGGTCGACCCGGGTGGGTAGGTACCCATTATGGCGCGGTTGAGCAGTGGCTTGCGCTTGTCACGTGATAATTCCTTGTGGTTTTCTCCTCTCTTGCGGCCTGTCAGCAGTGACGGGTTGTACGATGGCGATGAAACCATACACAGAATTTCTCCGGTGGACGGCTCTATGGCGACTATGCTGCCTATCTTGTTGCGCATAAGCCGTTCTCCAAGTTCTTGCAGCTCGATGTCTATGCTCAGAGTAAGGTCCTTGCCGCGTACGGCAAGCGTGTCGTAAAGCCCGTCGAGGTAACTGCCCTGCAGACGGCCGTGAGCGTCGCGCAACAGCACTTCTGTGCCTTTCTTTCCGCGTAAGGCTTCTTCGTATGAAGCCTCAAGACCTTGTGTGCCAATATAGTCGCCACGTTTGTAGTATGGGTCTCGGTCAATGACTTTTTGAGACACCTCGCCAATGTCGCCCATAAGCACGCCGCCGGCTTTGTAGTTATATTGCCTTATCGAGCGCTTGCGAAGGTAGAATCCCGGGAAACGGAACAGTTTTTCCTGAAATTGTGCAAACTCCTCACCCGATAGCTGCGTGATAAAATCTTGTTCGGTATATGTTGAGTATCCGGGGTTCAGACGCCTGTTCCTGACTCTCTCCATACGCTCGTCATACTCCTCTCTTGTGATGCCAAGAGCGTTGCATAACTCTTCGACGTCGATGTCTTTTATCTCACGGGGAATGAATGTAATGTCGTACGATGGCTGGTTATATACAAGCAGTTTGCCGTTGCGGTCGTACATATGCCCTCGAGCGGGGTAGATGGTCTTTTTGTAAAAGGCGTTACTGTCGGCAAGCTGTTTGTACCCCTCGTCGCGTAACTGTATATTGAATAGACGTATAATGTAGATTACAAGCACAAGTATGACTACTCCTGCAAGAATGAACTTACGATTCTCAAGACTGCGGTCTGTCATAGCCTTATCTTTTGAATGAGAAGCATTCTGTTACAACTACAAATAGCATTGTAAGTAACGTGCTGCTTGCAATACTTATGATAAGCGATATTATATGTCCCATCGTGAACAGCTCAAGCAGGAACAGTATGGAGTAGAAAAGGAGTATACACATTAGTGAGTAGACAATATATCCTCCCCACTTGAGGCTCTTTACGCCGGGGATAAAGTCCTCCGGTAGTCCTTTGTGTGTAAATGTTGCCATAAACGTGTTACGGGCAACTCCCATTGCTGTAGCTGCAGCCGCATTTATTCCGGGGGTGTTCGTGAACATATCCACTATGACGCCGGCGAGAAACCCCCATATAAGAAGCGCGTTCTTTGATGTGTGACGCGGCAATTTAAGGATAAAGATAAGGTAGATGCACGCAGTTGCATATCCGAAAAGGTGAATATGCTTGAAGACGAGTACCTGTGCCAGTATGACAAGTACAAAATTGCGTATGTGTATAAGTGTGCTGCGTGTCATTTCTTGTTGTTTAGGCTCTCTTCTAACTGCTGTTGCTCTCTCTTGCCGCTGTTTCCAACCACAAAGAGGTTGTCGATACTTGAAAAATCGACGAAAAGTCGCACTTTTGCTCTGAAGAACATTCCGTCCTCGGAGTCCTCGAGTCTTTCAATCTCTCCAATGGGTATTCCGGGTGGGAATATAGATGAGTAACCGCTGGTTTTTACTGTGTCGCCCGGTTCGAAAAGTGCATATCGGGGCAGGTCGATGAGGTAGGAGTGTTGCAAATCGCCGTCGTCCCACTTTAGTGTGCAGAAACTTTCGCTGCCTGTGACTCTGCAACTGATGAGGCTTTTGCTGTTGAGCAGCGGCATCACAAGTGCATAGTGCTCCGATGTCTGGCAGACTATTCCTACAACGCCTTTGTCATTGAACACGCCCATCTCGGATTCTATGCCATCGCTGCTGCCTTTGTCTATAGTGACGAAGTTGTCTACTTTGTTTAGTCGGTTGTTTACGACTCTAGCGGTGCTGAATCGGTAGCCGCTCTTGCCGTATGCGTTCTCTGCGGTGTTTAGAGCGCTGCTGTCCTTTGTTGCCCGAAGCTCTTCCTGTAGCGCGTTAACCCTTTCTATCAGCTCTTTGTTGTGTTCGACAAGAACTTTATTTTCCTCTTTAAGCCCAAAATATCCATCAATGTCGCTTATGAGTGAATATATGTTTCCGGCGACACTGTTTGCCGATGTGAACGCCGTTGCACTTTGGTAACTGTTGAAAGAGAATAAAAGCACAAAACTGATTCCCTCCAATAGTAGGAAAAGGAACCAGTGATTGTGCTTTATTAGAAAGTTTATTATCGCCTGCACCGCTATTGCGTTTTAAGGTTAACCAGGGCCTTATCTCATAAGGAATGGATAGGTAAGGTCGTTAAGTGCAAGAGCTGTACCCTTTGCAACGCAATAGAGCGGGTTCTCGGCAATGTGGAACGGAATGTTAATCTTGTTCGACAAGCGTTTGTCGAGACCTCTCAGGAGGGCTCCGCCACCCGCAAGGTATATTCCGTTGTGCACGATGTCGGCGTACAATTCGGGTGGTGTGTGCTCAAGAGCGCTGATGATGGCATTCTCAATCTTGATAATTGATTTATCTATACAGTGTGCAATCTCCTGGTAGCATACTGGAACCTCGATAGGCATAGCCGTGATGCGGTTAGGACCGTGTACAATGTAGTCCTGAGGAGCCTCATCGCCAAGGTCTGTAAGTGCTGAGCCAACGTGAATTTTGATGCGCTCGGCCATACGCTCGCTGACACGGACATTGTGCTGGCGGCTCATATAGTCCTGAATGTCGGCTGTAAAATCGTCACCCGCGGTGCGCAGTGAACCGTTCGATACAATTCCTCCCAATGATATTACGGCAATCTCGGTTGAACCGCCACCTATGTCGACAACCATATTGCCCTCGGGCGCAAGAACGTCAAGGCCGATACCAAGCGCCGATGCCATAGGCTCGTAGATAAGGTATACGTCGCGACCGCCTGCGTGTTCGGCCGAGTCGCGTACGGCGCGAAGCTCAACCTCGGTAGAGCCATAGGGAACACCGATGACCATACGCAACGATGGCGTAAAGAGCTTGCTGCCCATATTTACCTTGTCGATGAAGCCACGCATCATCATTTCGCAAGCGTAGAAGTCGGCAATCACACCGTCGCGCAAGGGACGTATCGTTTGTATGTTAGGGTTGGTCTTCTCGTGCATCTGCTTGGCCTTTTCGCCAACAGCAATCATCTTTTTCTGACCGTCGATGGCAACCACTGATGGTTCGTCAACAACAATTTTTCCATTGTACGATACAATGGTGTTGGCGGTACCGAGGTCGATGGCTACATCTTGTGTGAATGAAAATAGACCCATTATTTTTTGTTTTTTTAATCCTGATTAGTGTTTAAAGTGGCGGAATCCGGTAATAACCATTGCTACACCGTTCTCGTCGCAGTAGTCGACAGATTCCTTGTCTCTGATTGAACCTCCGGGGTGTACAACAGCTGTTACGCCCGCTTCGTGTGCAATCTGAACGCAGTCGGGGAAGGGGAAGAAGGCATCGCTGGCCATCACGCTGCCTTGTAGTGAGAAACCGAAGTTTCCGGCCTTCTCGATAGCGTGTCTCAGTGAATCGACGCGTGAGGTCTGTCCTACTCCGCTTGCGATAAGCTGCTTGTTCTTTGCAAGCACGATGGCGTTGCTCTTGCTGTGCTTTACAATCTTGTTTGCGAAGAGCATATCCTCAATCTCACTCTCCTTGGGAGCAGCCTTTGACACTACCTGAAGGTCGGCTGCAACCTCTACCTTTGCGTCGCGGTCCTGAACGAGCACGCCGTTGAGCACGCTACGGAAAGTCTTGGCGGGCATCTCGGTAGACTTCTGAACGAGGATTATGCGGTTCTTCTTCTGCTTGAGAACGTCGAGCGCGTCGGCATCGTAGCTTGGAGCAATAATTACTTCAAAGAAAATCTCATTAACCTTTTCGGCTGTAGCCTTGTCTACGTTTGCATTTGCAATGAGAACGCCACCGAACGCCGATACGGGGTCGCCTGCAAGTGCTGCGTCCCAAGCCTCGGCAAGAGTGGGGCGTGATGCAAGACCGCAAGCGTTGTTGTGCTTGAGAATAGCAAATGTTGTCTCGCCTGCAAAGTCGTTAATGAGCTCTACTGCTGCGTTAATGTCGAGAAGGTTGTTGTAAGAAATCTCTTTGCCGTGTACCTGCTCGAGCATTTCGTTGAACTTGCCATAGAACGCTCCCTGCTGGTGGGGGTTCTCGCCGTAACGTAGCGACATAGGTGTGTCGTTTGTCTGACGGAACGCGCTCTTGTCTTCTTTGTCGAAGTAGTTGAAAATTGCTGAATCGTAAGCCGAAGAGACTGCAAATGCTTCACGCGCGAAGAAACGGCGCTCCTCGAGCGTAGTCTCGGCGCCCTTGTTCTTTAGAATCTCGTGCAAAGGAGCATACTGTGCCTTGCTGGCAACAATTACTACGTCGTTGAAATTCTTTGCAGCACCGCGAATGAGTGAGATACCGCCTATGTCAATCTTCTCGATAATGTCGGCCTCGCAGGCACCCGATGCTACTGTCTGCTCGAATGGGTAGAGGTCAACGATTACAAGGTCAATCTCGGGAATCTCGTACTCGGCCATCTGCTGCTGGTCTTTCTCAAGTTCTCTGCGGCCAAGGATACCACCGAACACTTTTGGGTGGAGTGTCTTTACTCGTCCGCCAAGAATTGATGGGTAGCCGGTAAGGCTTTCCACTGCTGTGCAAGGAATGTCGAGCGACTCAATGAACTGCTGTGTGCCGCCTGTAGATATTAACTGTACGCCTTCTGAATGAAGCATCTTGATAATCTCGTCGAGACCGTCTTTGTGAAAAACGGAAACCAATGCTGATTTGATTCTTTTTGTTGACATTGCTATAAATTTTTATTATCGTGTTTATTCTTTGAAAATCAATATGTTGCGCCAGGCTTTGTGCGAAAAGCCTTATTTTCTCGCGAAGTTACTCTTTTTTGTGCGATTATGCACTATAAAATGGGCCGAAATTATCAATAATTAAATATAAAATATTTAAAAATCGTTCTTCTTTGTGGCGGTGAATTTGTACCGGGTGTGTCGGTGTGGCAAGAATGGAATAAAGACACAACTATCGGTCCGATAATCGTGTCTTTATTCTATTGTGTCAGAAGTTTGTTACTGCTCTTTTCGTGGGTGGTCGATGTTGTAGTGCAGGCCGCGGCTCTCTTTGCGCTCCATTGCCTGACGCATAATGAGATAGCCTACGTTTATTACATTACGCAGTTCGCATAATTCGCGACTTACAACACTGCGCTTGAACAACTCCTCGGTCTCCTCGTACAAGAGGTCCAGTCGGTTCCACGCACGCTTCAGGCGTAGGTCGGTGCGTACAATACCCACATAGGTGCTCATAATTTGTTGCACTTCTTTGGCGTCTTGCGATATTAACACCATCTCTTCGTTCATCTTTGTTCCCTCGTCGTTCCATTCGGGGACAGCCTCGTTGTAACTGAACTCGTCAAGATGTGCGAGTGAGTGCTTTGCTGCCGCGTCGGCATATACTACAGCCTCTATCAAAGAGTTGCTTGCGAGGCGGTTGCCTCCGTGAAGGCCTGTACGCGAACATTCGCCAACGGCATAGAGCCTGTGTATGCTCGATGCGGCGTTCAGGTCGACGTCGATGCCGCCGCAAAGGTAGTGTGCGGCAGGAGCAACGGGAATATAATCTTTTGTAATGTCGATGCCCAGTGAAAGGCACTTTTCGTATATGTTGGGGAAGTGGCGTTTGGTCTCTTCCGGGTCTTTGTGTGTTACGTCGAGATAGACGTGCTCGTCGCCGCGTGTCTTCATTTCGTTGTCAATGGCGCGGGCTACAATGTCACGTGGAGCAAGAGATAGACGCGGGTCGTACTTCTGCATAAACTCCTTGCCGTCGATGGTGCGCAGAATGCCTCCGTAACCGCGCATAGCCTCGGTTATCAGGAACGATGGTCTGTCGCCCGGGTTGTAGAGGGCTGTCGGGTGGAATTGTACAAATTCCATATCTTTAACGGTGCCTTTTGCGCGGTAAACCATTGCAATGCCGTCGCCTGTGGCGACAAGGGGGTTGGTCGTGGTCTTGTACACGGCTCCGCAGCCTCCGGTAGCCATCAGTGTCACTCTGCTCAAGAATGTATGTACCTCGTTGGTCGCAATATCAAGAACGTAAGCACCGTAGCACTCTATGTCGGGGGTCTGGCGGGTTACTTCCACGCCCAGATGGTGCTGTGTGAGAATTTCTATTGCAAAGTGGTTGTCGAATATTGTAATGTTGGGGTGGTTACGCACGGCTTTTATAAGCGACTCTTGAATTTCGGCTCCGGTGTTGTCGGCGTGGTGCAGAATGCGAAATTCGGAGTGCCCGCCCTCGCGGTGCAGGTCAAACTCGCCCTTGCTGTTTCTGTCGAACTCCACTCCCCAGTCTATCAGTGCTTGAATCTGGGACGGAGCTTCGCGTACCACTTTTTCCACGGCGGCAGGGTTGCTTATCCAGTCGCCGGCAATCATCGTGTCCTCGATGTGCTTGTCGAAATTATCGACCAAAGTGTTTGTTACAGACGCAACACCTCCTTGCGCATAAAACGTGTTTGCCTCTTCAAGGGTGGTCTTGCATATAAGTGCTACATTGCCTTTGTGGGCTACTTTTAGTGCGTAACTCATTCCGGCAATACCGGACCCGATGACCAAAAAATCAAATCTTTTTACCATACGACAAATATTCATCAGGGCGGGGTTGGGTCTATATGGATTGTTCGGCTCAATGTGTACGCCCTGTACTTTTGAGCGTAAAATTACAAAAAAATATAATATTACGCTTTGTGCGGGCAATTTTTCGTAAAATATCTGTAGTTTTACAAAAAATATTGCTGTTTGAATGAAAAAAACTTTTTTTATATATCTGCTTCTGCTGCCTGTGCTGGCTTTTCCGCAGGCGCATTTGCGATTGTCGATAGATAGACTGCTTAATGACTCGCTCTTTGATACGGGCGATGCTTCGCTTGTAGTCTATGACCTTTCTGCCGATACAATGCTTTATGAGCACCGTTCTCACAAATTGCTGAGGCCGGCATCGGTGCAGAAGGTTATAACATCGGTTGCTGCTCTTGCGCATCTGGGTGACGACTATATGATAAAAACCGAATTGTATGAAGGGGTGTCGGACAGTTGTCACAATCTTTGTGTAAAGGGATATATGGACCCTCTTTTCAGTGATACCGATATTCAATGTATGGCCAATAGTGTGTCTCGGGGAAAGGTGATAGATACTCTCTTTGTTGACTGCTCATTCACTGACTCTCTCTATTGGGGCAGTGGCTGGGTGTGGGACGATAATCCTTATGGCTTCCAGCCTTATCTTTCGCCGCTGATGGTGTGCCGGGGGGCTGTCGAGGTTGTTGTGTGGCCTTCGGAAGATGGCGGGACACCGTCTTTTAAGGTTACTCCGGAATCGTCGTTCTACACAGTCGTGAATGAAGCCGGCAGCCACAATCCGTTGCTTGGCAAACTGACAATATTGCGTGACTGGCTCGACAACAGTAATGTAATTAGAATAAAAGGAAACTGCAAGACGCGTTACAAGGAGAGTATAAATATGTACAAGTCGGCCGACTTTTTTGTTGCGATGCTGCTGGAAAAATTGGCGTCGAGGGGTGTGGAGGTGAAGTTTGTGCAGTGGGGAAAAATGCTTACTCGTCTTGAAAAAATATTTACAAGTGAAAGGCGCTTGACAGAGGTCGTCGATGAGGCGCTTATGGAGAGTGACAACCTGTGTGCCGAGGCGCTTGTCTATCATCTTGCAGCGCTGGAGAATGAGGCTCCGCTCTCAATGAAAGAGGGGTGTGCCGTTGTAGAGGCTTTTTTGCGTGATTCAATAGGTATTAATAATGAGTTTTCTATAGCTGACGGGTCGGGGCTGTCGGTGTATAATTATGTGTCGGCGAGTATGCTTCTTGATGTTCTGAAATATGCTTATAAGGATAAAACTATTTTTGACACTCTATACAATCATCTGCCACTTGCAGGTGTTTCCGGAACTATGCAGCATAGAGCAAAAAAAGGTGCTGCCTATAAAAAGGTACGTGCAAAAACCGGTACGGTAAAGGGTGTGTCAACCCTTGCAGGGTATGCTCTTGCCGGCAATGGGCATACATACGCTTTTGTAATTATGAACACCGGGTTGCAGAAGCCTCGCGTGGTGCGTGAATGGCAGGATAGAGTCTGTGACGTTCTGTGCCGTTAGTTCTCATTTAGCGCTTTTATATTACGCATAAGTTGTTCGTATCCGCAACGCTCAACGGCGCTGTGTGCAAAGAGCGCGTCGTATTCCTCTTTTGTCAGCAATCGCCAGCGTTCCGGTGTCATTTGCAGCAACTTTTCGTTAGGCTGAAATTCAATGGTGTTGCCGGGAGCGGCGTTGCGGTTGTGTGGGCACGCGTTCAGGCAACGGTCGCACCCGTAGAAGCACTCTCCCATCTTTTTCCCGGTACCTTCGGGTAATGTGCCGCGGTGTTCTATGGTAAGGTACGACAGGCAGCGACGAGCGTCGAACCCATCTTCGTTGATGGCCGATGCGGGGCAGTGCTCTATGCAGTTACGGCATTTGCCGCAATAGTTGTGTGCGTAGGGGGTGTCATACTCAAGTTCAGTGTCGATGAGCAGTTCGCCGAGAAAAAAATGCGAGCCGCGTCCGGGGATTATCAGTTGACGATTGCGTCCAATCCACCCTATGCCGGCCTCAACGGCCCAGTAGCGCTCAAGGACGGGTGCCGAATCGCAAAATGCACGTCCATTGCAGCCGGCCTTGTCGTTAATGCCTTTTAAAAGAGCGAAAAGGCGCTCTTTCACTACTTTGTGATAGTCGGTTCCTTGTGCGTAACGTGACACACCCTCGGCCACCTGTGCAGAGTAGTAGTTTATTGCAACAACGATAATGCTTTTGCAACCCTCTACAAGCAAGGTGGGGTCAATGCGCTTTTCGGTGTTGCGCTCAAGGTAGTGCATAGTGCCGTGGTGTCCTGCTGTAATCCATTTTTTATATGCTTCGGCAGCTTCATTCTTTATAGGGCCTGCCTTCGCAATGCCACACACGTCAAAGCCGAGACGTAACGCCTCGGCTTTTATATATTGTGTGAGTTCGCTTTTTGTCATTATTCAAAAACCTTGAAACTGTATCCTTGTTCCAGTAACCAATCTATTGAACGTGGTAGTGCATAACGTAGGTTGCTCTCGGAACGTATAGAGTCGTGGAATGTTATAATGGAGCCGTTGCGGACGTACTTCTTGACATTGGCAAGTACATCTTCACCGTATAGCCTGAAGCTATAGTCGCGCGTTACAAGGTCCCACATTACAAATTTGTAGCGTTTGCTGAGCTCTTCGTACTGTGTGTGCCTTAGAACCCCGTGTGGTGGTCTGAATAGGTTGCTGTGTATGAAGGCATCGGCCTGGTCGACGTTCTCGATGTACTTGTTTGTGCTTGTGTATAACCCCTTCAGGTGATTGAATGTGTGATTGCCCACTCTGTGTCCGCTCTCGATAACTTGCATAAATTCCTGTGGGAACTTGCGTACGTTATCGCCCACCATAAAGAACGTAGCTTTAATGCCGTAGCGTTCTAACAGGTCGACCACCCAAGGGGTTATGACGGGTATGGGCCCATCGTCAAAGGTCAGATAAACAGCCTTTTCGTTGGGGTCCATTCGCCACATAGCCTTTGGGTAGAGCTTGCGGAAGAAGCTGGGAACTTGTTCTATGAACATCGGTTACTTTGTGCTCTTGTTTGCGTTGTCGTACTTTATAAGTTCTTGGTAAACCTCTTCGAGCGTGTATCCTGTGTAGTTCAAGAATAATGCTCTTGCCATCTCTTCGTCTTCCTCTTCGAGCATTGCGTGTACACCCTCAAGAAGCACTCCTCGACGGTAATCGGCAAGGCGTCTGTCAATGCTATGAGGCTTGCGAGTGCTGTACCAGCGCAGGTATTCGTACTCGTTCTTTATGACTTTTCCTGAAATTTCAAGGTAACGCTCCTTCAGAAGAGCGAGCGTCTCTTCGCCAAGGAAATATTCACTGTTTGCAAGCTTTTTTTGGTTGTCGTGTAACAGTTTGTAGATTTTTGCATATTCTGCTGTGCCGTCGCGGACGGGGTCGTAGCTTACAATGTCGTCAGGGAACTCTGTATACCATTTTTCGAGAAGGGTAATAAGCTTTTGGGTAATTTCGCTCTTCTCTTTCATCTCCTCGGGGGTGTCGCCTCGCAGAATCATACTGTTGTACATCTGCTGTGCAAGCGTAGCCATCTGTGTACGGTGGGTGCTTATCATACGACGTATGGTCTCGTCGGAGTAATAATCCTTGTGCTCCTTTACGCCGCCCCATTTGAAGCGGTTAACGACGTTGTTGTAGTACTTGTCAATATCAACCTGTGAGTCGTATATGCCGAGTTCTTCATTTATTTTGTCGAACTCAGCCCAGTTGAATGGGGTTATCCTGTAAGCGAGACCTTCGAGTACAAAGAAGTCTTGCAGGGCTGATGGGTAGTGCTCTGTGCCGACTGTGGTCGCTACGTAGATGGGACGCTCCCAGTTTGCATTCGCAAGCATATCGATAATGAGCAACTCGTGGCGGTACATTGCATTTACGTCCGAAAAATCAAGTTCCATATATTCGGGCATCATTGAGTCGTCGCTGATTATGGCGGGAGTCTTGACCCCGGATTTTTTGACTGCCTCAATGTCAACGGGTATGCGTATTATGGGCGTGGGGATAATTGCCGATGACTTTGTGATTCCGCTTGCAATTCTCTGTAGCATATCGCCGTACATAATTTTGTACTCGGCAATTTCAAGTTCTTTCTCGGTAGCACCGCGACGGTTGTATTCACTCTCGCCTTGTGCAATGAACTTGTTGGCATCGGCAAGCATCTTCGGCTTTATATAGTCGAGAATCTCTTCGACAACCTTACGTCCTTCTGATTTATTGCCATCATTGGCTTCGGTTATCCAGTATTTGCTTATATTCCTGAAATTGTGAATGTCGTAACCGATGAGCTTGGCCTTGTCGGGGTTGTTCGCAAGGTATTCCAGAATATATTTTGTTCCTGCATCGGGGATAATGTAGACAACCATATTGGTGTTGCCGGCATAGTCGTCGCGTTTCCAGCTTATGGGCAGGGCCGGCGATTCGTATGCGGGGCGTTTCATCTGGTCAATGTACCAGTCGGCCTGAATATAGGATAGGTTGCAGACGCGTGCATCGGTGCGCACATTCTCGACCTCTTGGTTGTACCACAATGGGAATGTGTCGTTGTCGCCACAAGTGAATATTATTGGGTATGAACCGTCGGGTAGGGTGTTCAGGTAATTCTGCCCAAAGTCGCGACAAGCGTATCGGCCGCTGCGGTCGTGGTCGTCCCAGGTCTGTGACACCATCTGAATGGGCACAAGCAGGCATACAATAGATACTATTATGTTGGCCGCAAGGCTTTCTTTTTTTGTAAGACCTTGCAAATATTCTATTATTCCGGCCACGCCCATTCCAATCCATATTGCAAATGCGTAGAATGATGCGGCGTAGGCGTAGTCGCGTTCGCGAGGCTGCAACGGTGTCTGGTTGAGGTAGAGAATAATTGCCAAGCCTGTCATAAAGAAAAGCATTGAGATTATGAGTAGTTGTCTCTTGCCTTCCTTGCCTCTTTTCCCTTGCCATACAAGGCCTATGATACCCAGTATCAGCGGCAAGGCATAATAGACATTGCGTCCCTTGTTGTTTTTAATTGTTTCGGGCAGCTTGTCTATGTCGCCAAGGCGTAATTCATCGAGCAGGTTTATGCCTGTAATCCAATTGCCGTGCTCAATCTCTCCGTGACTTTGTATGTCGTTTTGACGTCCCACAAAGTTCCACAGGAAGTATCTCCAGTACATATGGTTGACCTGATAGTTGATGAAGAACGTGAGATTGTCTAACTGCGAAGGCATAGTCACTCTGCCGCGACCGTTCTGCGAGGGTGCCCAGCCTTCGATGCGGTGTCCCACCCAGTTTTCGTACTGCCCCTTGTGGTCACGGCTGTACATTCTGGGGAATAGCATATTCTGTTCGTACACATACTCGGTGTTGTACTCAAGAAACTTGTACTTACCGTCGTCGGTGCGTACATATACAGGGCTTGTCTTTTTCTCGACCGGAGCTCCGTTTCTGTCGCGCTTGATCTCGGAACCGAAACTGTGTCCATAGAACAATGGGCGTGTACCGTATTGCTCTCGGTTCAAATAGCCCGCAAGGGTGAAAATGTCCTCGGGCGAGTTTTGGTCCATAGGGGTGTTTGCCGATGAACGTATTACAATAAGTGCATACGATGAGTAGCCTATCACAATGAGAAGCATACACAAGAATGCTGTATTGAATGCTCTGAAACTTACTATATATTTCTTTGCGGTTGCAAGTATCTTTGATTTTCCCTCGACAGTCTCGTTCCTGCGCAACATTGCCGCAAAGTATAGTAATGCAATTACTATTATTGCGATGAAAATGCTTGTGAGAACATTATGGCCGTAGAAAGGTATTCCCAACAGTGCTACAGACAGCAGGAACAGCACAGTTACTGTTTTTTGATTTTTTTCGGTCTGTGCCGTGTACTTTTCGGTTAAGTATATACCGGCTGCCAGCACTCCGAACAGCAGCAGTAAGTATACATACAGTCCGCTGTTGAACGGCAACCCGAATAGGTTGACAAAGAGCAGTTCGAACCAGCCTCCAACTTTTACTACTCCCGGAACAATTCCGTATAGAACGACTGCTACAAGTACGGCCGATACGGCGAGCGCCAGCAAAGTGTACTTCCAGTTACGGTTGGGGAACTTCTTGTAGTATATTACAAGGACTATTGCGGGTATACAGAGCAGGTTCAGCAGGTGTACGCCTATGGACAGGCCGACAAGGTAAGCTATGAGTATGAGCCAGCGGTCGCTATGTGGCGAGTCGGCATTATCCTCCCATTTTAGAATGAGCCAGAATACCACAGCCGTGAACAGCGACGAGAAACTGTAAACCTCGCCCTCGACGGCACTGAACCAGTAGGTGTCGCTCCAGGTATAAGCAAGCGCTCCAACAAGGCCCGACGCAAGGATTGTCACCATCTGTGCGCTGTTTATCTCGTTTTTGTTGCCAACTACAAGCTTGCGTACAAGATGCGTGATGCTCCAGAACATAAAAAGTATTCCGGCTGCGCTGAGCAGTGCCGACATTATGTTTACCATATACGCGACATTGTGGGGCTCGGCAAATAGCGAGAAAAAGTTTGCAGCGAGCATAAAGAACGGTGCGCCGGGCGGGTGTCCAATCTCCAGCTTGTTTCCTGAAAGGATAAACTCGGGACAGTCCCAGAAGCTTGCGGTGGGCTCAACCGTCAGGCAGTATGTAAGGGCTGCTATTGCGAATGTAAGCCAACCGAGGGTGTTGTTCAACAATTTGAATCGTTTCATTGTATTGTAATATTTTGTTTTTCTCCGTAATGTAGCGGGCATAACTCCCCTAAAAACGTGCAAATTTACCTAATATATAGTAAATGAACAAAATATTATCCTCAAAAAACCATTCTAAATGTTTATGGTTGTTAATGTTGGTTACATCGGGTCAATATCGTAGTACATTGCTACCGAACGATAGCGTGGGGTACTGCAATAGGCTTGCTGAATGTTGTGTAGGACTTCGTTTATTTTGTATTGCGACAGAGAGGTCTCGACTTTGAGCACAATTTTGCGTATGTACAACTGTTTGACCTTTGCTACAGGCGGAAGGTCGGGCCCCAGAATGCGCTCGTCGAAAATCTCGCGCATACGCTTGCCTATCAGTGTGGCAAATTCCTCAAGAACCTGAACGTCGCGGTGCTTCATATATATATAAACCAACCGATAAAAAGGCGGATAATGGAATAGCAGACGCTCGCTGATCTGTTGGTCATAGAACGATGCGTAGTCGTTCTTTTCAATGAGTGGTATTACAGGTGCGTCAATCATTTTTGTTTGCAGGAACACTTGTCCTTGTCCGCTTTTGCGTCCGGCACGCCCTGCTACCTGCGACATCAACTGGAAAGCTCTTTCGGTGGCTCTGAAGTCGGGGTAGTTAAGGAGTGTGTCGGCATTTATTATGCCTACAACAGCAACATTGTCAAAATCGAGTCCTTTTGATACCATCTGCGTGCCTATAAGAATATCGGTCTTGCCTTGCTGGAAATCTGTGATAATCTTTTCGTATGCATTTCTTGTACGGGTGGTGTCAAGGTCCATACGTTCAATGCGTGCTTCGGGAAAAAGGTTCTGCAGGTCGTCCTCAATCTTCTCGGTGCCATAGCCTAAATTTATAAAATTTCTTTCTTCGCAGTTGGGGCAGTGAACGGGTGCGGGAATGGAGTATCCGCAGTAGTGGCAGGTGAGTTTGCCGGCGCTTTTGTGCAGGGTGAGGCTTACGTCGCAGTGTTTGCAACGTGGAACCCAGCCGCAAGTCTTGCACTCCATCAAAGGGGCGTATCCGCGCCGGTTCTGGAACAATATTATCTGTTGTTTGTTCTCAAGAGCCTTGCGCATAGCCTCAACAAGCGGGTCGGAGAAGGGACCGGTCACTAATTTACGGCGCTGGTGCTCTTGCATATCCACAATTTCTATATGTGGAAGTTTTAACAGACGGTGACGAGTGGTAAGGCTTACAAGTGCGTACTTGCCTATGGTGGCGTTGTAATAACTTTCAATAGATGGGGTAGCTGTGCCCAGCAGGGTCTTTGCTCCGAATTGCGCAGCAAGCACTATAGCGGCGTTGCGGGCATTATAGCGTGGTGCGGGGTCTTGTTGCTTGTAGCTATTTTCATGTTCTTCGTCAACAACTACAAGGCCTAACTTTCTGAAAGGAAGAAATAGCGACGAACGTACACCGAGTATTATATCGTATGGGGTGTCGCTTAGTTGCTTTTTCCATATTTCGACCCTCTCGGCGTCCGAGAACTTTGAGTGGTAAAGCCCAATTCTGTTGCCAAAGACACTGCGCAGTCTCTCTACAATTTGTTTGGTAAGAGCAATCTCGGGTAGCATATATAGCACTTGCTCGCCCCGGGCAAGTGCCTCGGATATAAGGTGTATATAAATCTCGGTCTTTCCGGCCGATGTTACTCCGTGCAGCAGAGTTACATTTTTTTCGCTAAACCCTATTTTAATATCCTCAAAGGCTTTCTGTTGCGCCGGGTTCAGGCTGTGCCTCGGTTTGACGGTTGTTTCTCCCCGGTCAAGGCGGCCAATCTCGACCTCGTATGTCTCTAAAATACCTTTGTCGTGCAATTCTTTGTAAATAGCTGCCGATACCTGTGCAGTCTCAATCAATTGGTGTTTGCTCACCTCTTTTGGCGAGTTCCCGAACGGTTCGGTAATCTGCAGGAATGTTGCAAGCAGACGCTTTTGTCTTGGTGCACGCGAGAGTGATTGCAATAGCAGATTTACGCTCTTTTCATCGTTGCATTTTGCGCTCAGACGTACACGCTGCTGGGTGCGTGGCTTGAATTCTCCTTTGAGCCCTTGCGGAATGGCTGCCTTGTATATGTCCCCGAGCGAACAGAGATAATATTTTGATATCCACTCCCACAGTTTCAGTTGCTCGGCGGTTACTATAGGTTCGTCGTCGAGTAGTTCTTTTATGGGTTTTACTGCGTAGTCATTCTGTTCGCGGCTGTGCAGTTCGGTCACAAGCGCTGTATATGTCTTTTTGTTGCCGAGCGGAACCGATACGCGACAACCGACGGCAATCCTGCCTATAGCACTTTGGGGAATGCTGTAGGTGTATGTCCCGGGTAAGGGTAACGGTAAAATTACTTCGGCGAACTTGCTCATAGCTGTTGTGAATTTAGAAACGGCTTAAATTATTTCGTTTGTTCCATTTGTCAAGCAAAAATAGAATGTTTTTTTATTTTTAGAGGATAATTAGCGGGTTAAATAATTGAGAAAAGGAGAAAATTGGGGATTTTGAATGTAAATAGCGAATGAGTTACGTTTCTATAGTGTCAGGAATGTGCTTGTAAAGAACTGCTGTTCTTAATTTATATTATTGAATAACCCTATGGGTGTTGTGCATTTCTTTTGTGAAAATATTATGCTTGCGGTGTAATAATTTCTGTACTCAAAAATTGCAAGGAAGAAAATTATACTTACCTTTGCGATTGTTGGAGGCCTTTTGTTGGTGTGCAACGCCGAAATTTCAGGGTTCGACTATTTAAACAAATAAATTTATAAGTTATGAAAAAGATTTTAATGTCAATTGTTGCTGTGTTTATTCTGGCGAGCTGTGGTGGTAATATTTTTGAACAGGTAACAGTTGTCTATAAAGATGCTACCGAGAAGATGGCCGATGTAGATACAAAGGCTGAACTTGATGAGATTCAAGATGTTGTTGAGCAGAAGGCCAAGAAAATTGAAGAGACTGACGAGTTTAAGAGAATTCAAGAGGCTGTTGACAATAACGACACTGTTGCCATTGCTAAGTATAAAGAGAGCATCGATGAGCTTGTCGATGCGGTTATAGAGTACGAAAAGGAGCGAATCAAAGCTCTTGTAAGGGTTAATAAGTAATATTTCCGATAATGGAGAACGCAGGGATACCCTGCGTTTTTTTTATGCCTGAATGTGCAGGTTTTTCAGAATTTGTAGGCTTTGAAAAAAAGGCGCTTCTAAAAAGTCTTGCAGAGTATCTCTTCTTAAAATTGCATTTTTCAAATTATCGTACTAATTTCGCATAGTTTTTTATTAAAGATTAGTTTATGCTTTATATGCAGAAAGTAACGAACAGCATAAGTGCTGCCTTTTTTCGCCTGGCAAAGTGTGCCGGAGTTTCATTTGTGTTCTGCGTGCTGATGACTGCGTGTGCGGGAGATATATATGAAAAACAGGCCGATGTGTACGAAACTTTCCGTGCAAGGTTGGACACTGCTGCATCGTGCGAGAGTTTGAAAAAGGTTAACACTGAATGTGAGAGCGCAATAAGACTTTTACTTAAGGAGAATGGCGATGCTGTTGCCGAATCCTACAGAAACTCCGCTCAATATAAAGAGAGCATCAATCATCTGAAAAAAACCGAAAGTGAATATGTAAATGTTTACACAAACAAGATTCTTTCTGCATTGTTGAAAAAACAACAGGAACTTTTTGCCGATTATTCGGCAAAGCTTGAAAAGGCAAATGGGTACGATGAGTTTGTAACATTGAACCGTACTCTCGGCAGCACAATTTCGGCAATGAATAAGGATTATGCCGCAGAGTTTAAAAAAGCAGCCTCTATGAAAGGCCAACAGAATATTCAAGCCGAACATAATGCAGCTATGAAAGAGTTCGCTAGACTGTATAAGGAGAAGGCTTCATCGGCTGTTGTTCAGAGAGAGCTTGCGCTCTACGATGAGTTTGCTGCGAAACTAACCGGTGTCAACGACTATCTTTCGCTCAAGGAAATTGACGTGATGCTCGAGAATAACGTATCGGTGGTGAGGGCTAATAATGCGGCGGTATATGCCGGTGGCGTTCCCGAGTCTGTCGTTCTTGCGCGAAACGCATACAAAGAGCAGTATGCGCAAAAGGTTGCACTTCCTCTGCTGGAATACCGCGAGGCTTATCACAAAGGAACGTCGGAGCTCTTTCACAAGGTTAAAAACGTCGATGAATTTAAAAAATTGCGTAGTACGTTCATTGATGTAAACGCTATTTTTACACGTGAGAACGAGGAGGAGTTGCGTTGGATTGACTTTAAAATTTCTGCCGGCAATAAAGAACTCGAGAAGAAACGTAATTCAGCCGAAGCGTGGCTTCAGGAAATAAACAAAGCGATAGAGAAAAAAGCTGTGGAGCTGGAGCTTGTAAAGTAAGCGATTGTCAGCTTTTGATAGAATAAATATTAAAAAATAGAGATAAATGAAAAAGATTGGATTTCTTTCGTTCTGTGGCGTGGCTTTAATGGCAATGTTCCTCTTGACAGCGTGCGGGGGCGACAGTGCAAAACAGAATGTGTACTTGAAGAAGGTTGCTGCGTACGAGGCTGCAACAGAAAAAATCGTGAATGCGACTGATGAGAATGCTCTTAATGAGATAAACAGTGCGCTTGAGAGTGAGATTGCCGAAATAAACAGCGCGAGTGTCGAGGAGTATGAACGGATTTTTGAGGAGAAAATGAATAATGCCGAGGCTTACAAAGCCGACACTGAGGCTCTTGAGAAAGCTCAAGACGCGTATGACAATGCCTACATTGAGAAACACCTCTCATTCAAGAATCTTTAATTATATAGTTTATGAAGAAACTTATTTTTGCAGTAACTGTAGTGCTTGCGCTTACAAGTTGTACGGGTGGTGCTCCTGCCGACAAAAGGGACGAGAAAGGTCATAATCCTTCTCCTGAACAAATTATCGCCCCGACTCCGTGCCCGGTAGAGGTGGCCGACACAGTGGCGGTGTCGCTTTAAGATGAAGTCTAATGCAGGCTTTGAATAAGCCTTGCAAAAGGTTATAAATATTATAGGCAGCTACACGTAGCTGCCTATAATATTTTATGGAATATAAGAAGAGAGGCTTACTTGATTCCTTTAAGCGTTTTTATGATTTTTACAATATCGGTGTTGTCTATTACGCCATTGAAACGCTCTGCGCCGCAACCTATTGCAAACAAGGGTACATATGTTCCCGAGTGGTTGTAGCTTGCCCACGATAGCATTGCTGTGCGGTTAATGTCGTACACCGCTTCAAAGGCTATTTGGCGTGCAAGGTTGTAGTCCATTGTAACCTTTTCATCGGTTTTGCGTTCCTTGCGCAATCCCGCTCCTATATTCTCTTTTAGAAGTTCGTCGACTCTTGCCCACGTTGTTGTCTGCTCTTTTTGCAGGATTCTTGTCATCTCCTCTACACTCATTTTCTGCGCGTTCAGTGCCTTCAGGTTGAGTGTGTAGTTGCCTCCGTAGCCGAGTACAAGTCCGCCTGTCTCGTGGTCGGCTGTGACTATTATAAGCGTCTCGTCCTTGTGCTGCTCGTAGAATTTAAGTGCTTCTTTTACTGCGTTGTCAAGGTCTATTACCTCGTGGAATACAGTCGCGGCATCGTCGTTGTGTGCTGCATAGTCTATAAGCCCGCCTTCAATCATCATAAAGAATCCTTTTTTGCTCTTTTCTTTTAGAAAGTCTATGCCGGCTGCTGTAATCTGTGCAAGAGTAAGGTCGTTCTCGTTGCTGTCGATGCTGTAAGGCAACTGCTCGGCAACGTTTTGTTGGTAAAGCATCATTTTTGTTGCTTTACCGGCCTTTTGGGTATAGTCGCTGTATCCGCGTGCAATGGTGTAACCCTCTTTCTCGGCTTGCTTGAACAGACGCTCGCGTTCGTCGGTGCTGCATTTGGGGTCGCCTCCTGCGTAAAAATCGTATCCGGCCGACAGCATCTGCTGGGCAATGGCGCTGTAGTTGTGACGGCTCTTGTTGTGAGCATAGAATGCCGCCGGTGTTGCGTGGTTGATGGGCACAGTGGTGGCTACGCCTATAGCCATATTCTCGTTGGCAAGGTGTGTGGCTATACTGTAGAGAGGAACGGTGTCGCACATCATTCCTATTGCGCCGTTGTTGGTCTTGCTGCCCGTAGAGAGGGCTGTGCCTGAGGCTGCCGAGTCGGTAACGCCGTTACTGCGTGAGAAGGTTGTTACGAACGCCGATGCGGGGAACTGTGTAAAACTTAGTCTCTGTGGACAGCCAATCACTCCTTGTAATTCTCCCATATATAGTTCGGTGCCTATTACGTGCGAGGGGCCCATACCGTCTCCAATAAAATAGAATATGTATTTGGGACCTTTGGCAAATGTGCTTGCCGTAATAAAAATAAATAGCAGAACTGTTGCTGATGTGCGTTTCATATTTTTGTGGTTTTACATTGCGGGGTTACTTACTTTGCCGACGAACAAGACTTCGTTGGTGTCTTCCTTTATAATTGCGTATATGAACGGGCGGTTGAGTGTAAGCACTTTTTTCTCGCCTTCCCGTGGCATAGCCATCATACCCACCATCACTGCTGTGATAGCGGCTGCTTCGGTGCCTTGCTCATCGACTTTTATGTATGTCTTCTGTATTACATCGTCTATGCAGAGTGCTTTGTCGGATATCTCTCCGAATTGCGCTCTGCTGCCAAATGCGCTGTTTATTCCTGCTTCCTCAAGCATAGGTCTGAGGCTTGTGCCGAACTCTGCGGTGAACTTGGGCATTTTAAGCTCAACGTCTTGTATGTCGGTGGCTGCTAATATGCTGTCGAAGTTGGTTGCAAGGTGGTTGGCTGCGGTAATACAACTGATGCCTTTATTGGGGAGCGCAAGCAGCATATAGTAACCGCCTTTGTAGGGTTTTGCGGTCATTGACAGAATATTGTCGCTGTAATACGCTGCATTTGAGCGTTGTCTCATCATCTGTACGTCTGCAGTAACGCCTCCGGTTGTCGTGAATTTTCCGGGCTGCGTGTTGTGTATGGCAAAGGGCGACTTCCACGCACCTTTAAAGTAGAGTGCGTTAATGAGACACATTCTCGCATTGGGGTCTATGTCGTTTATAATTGAGGCGATGCGTCCTTCGGTCTTTTCGTTGCACCAACTGTTTATGCGGGTAAGGGCATTTTTATCGAACTGTGTGCGCTCAACATCGGCGTTGTAGTAATCTTTATTTGTATTTATGAATTTCTCTTTAACGCTCAGTTGGTTGTTAATCCATATTGAGTTTGCCATACGTACCTCGCAATGTTGGTTACTATTCATCGCTTCAATCAGTTGCTTGCTGCGGCTGTTGGCATTGTCGTCCAGTTGCAGGGCTACGTATATCTCTTCTTTTGTCGTGCCCTCGGCGCCGTTGGCAACCATTGCCATTGCTTGCTGCGCGCTTATGGGCGAGAGACATACGTTTCCGGGGGTTGTGCAGGCCTCGTAGAGCATTTTGCCCCAGAAAGGCTTCTTGCCGGTATTTTCTTTTGCTGTCATATTAGGGGTACCGCCAGCCTCCCGGGTTGTGCCACAAGAGAGCAGGGTGGCTGCTAATGACGCGTAAATAAACTGTTTAAACATTGTTAGAATACAAATTTCATCAGGTCGTTGTATGTGGCAAGTATGAATAGTCCCAAAATGAGCAACATACCTACAAGTTGTGCGCGTTCCATAAACTTGTCGCTTGGCTGCTTGCCTGTTACCATCTCCACAAGCAGGAACAGGGCGTGTCCGCCGTCAAGTGCGGGTATAGGCAGAATATTCATAAATGCGAGAATAATTGACAGGAACGCTGTCATAAGCCAGAATTCGTGCCAGTTCCACATTGCAGGGAACAGGCTGCCGATAGATGCGAACATTCCCACTGATTTTGCGCCTTCGGCACTGAATACATACTGGAAGTCGCTCACGTATCCGCGCAGTACGTTTATTCCGAACATAATTCCGGCCGGGAACGATTCAAAGAAGCCATATTCGTTGTGTATGACCGGGTAACCGTTGCTTACTGGGAATATTCCAAGTTGTAATGTTTCGTTATTGGCTGTTGTGTCGCAGTTGGCAGTAACTGTAAGCAACATTGGCTGTGCCGAACGTACAACTTCTATTGCGAATGTGCTCTTCTTCTCTTCGTTTATACGTTTCATAGCCTGCATAATGTTCGACCACGATACAATTTTTTCTCCGTCGATTGAAATAATACTGTCGCCACGCTCTATTCCTGCAGTGTGGGCAAGGCCTCCGGCAATAATGCTGTCGACAACGGGTCTGTTCTTTATGTTCAAGAATATTCCGTCTTTGTTCATATTGAGCAATCCCAACGTGTCGGGAATTGCAATGGAAACCTCGTTGCCATTGCGCAACACTGTTACCTCGTTTGCGTTGCAGATACTGCGGAAGATATTTGTCTCGCGCACATTGTCGAGGTACAGGCGATGCTCCTCCTTGCCGTCGAACTTTACGATAATATCGCCGTCCCTAAAGCCTATCTTTTTTGCTTGCTCGTTGAATTCCCAACCGTGCTCGATGGAGTGAAGGTCAACGTGGTAGTCGCCCCAAGTGAAGAGTACCATCGAGTAGATGAAGATTGCAAGAATAAGGTTGAACATTACTCCGCCAACAATAATGAGCAGACGTTGCCACGCCGGCTTTGAACGATACTCCCACGGTTGTGCGGGCTGTTTCATCTGCTCGGTGTCCATAGACTCATCAATCATTCCGGCAATTTTGCAATAACCGCCTAAAGGAACCCAGCCTACACCATACTCGGTGTCGCTGTTCTTGGGCTTCCACTTAAAGAGCGAAAATCCCCAGTCAAAGAACAGATAGAATTTTTCTACTCTAACTTTGAACACTCTTGCGAAAAGATAGTGTCCGAATTCGTGTATAAGTACCAGTATACTGAGTGCGAGCATCAGCTGCAACGCGCGAATCAAAAATGTTTCCATATTCTTTTAATAGTTTTTCTTGTTTTTGTCTTAAATCCAGCTCTCTACCATCTTGCGCACCTCTCTGTCGGTAATCAAGTAGTCGTCGAGAGTGGGTTTTAATATGTAGGGTGTCTCTTGCATTGCCTTTTCAATGAGTTTGGGCATCTGTGTAAAACTTATGCGGTCGTTAAGGAAGGCTGCTACGCACACTTCGTTGGCCGCGTTGACTACGCAGGGAATGTTTCCGCCTTGTGCTAATGCTGTATAGGCGTGCTGCAGGTTGGGGAAACGCTCTAAATCGGGTTTTTCGAATGTAAGTTCCTTGAGGGTGTCCCAGTCGATGCGGCTGAACGACGATTGCAGGCGTTGGGGGTATGTTAGCGCATACATTATGGGCAGGCGCATATCGGGGGTGCCTAACTGTGCCTTTATTGCACCGTCGTTGAATTGCACCATTGAGTGAATGACCGACTGCGGGTGTACAACAACCTCAATCTCATCGGCTCCGACGCCAAAGAGCCATTTGGCCTCCATAACTTCGAATCCCTTGTTCATCATTGTTGCCGAGTCGATGGTGATTTTTGCTCCCATACTCCAGTTGGGGTGTTTGAGTGCCTGCTCCTTTGTCACGTGCTCGAGTTGCTCTTTGCTGAATGTGCGGAAAGGTCCGCCCGATGCTGTGAGAATGAGTTTTTCAACCCTGTTGTGCATTTCTCCGGCCAGACACTGGAATATGGCCGAGTGCTCAGAGTCTACAGGCAGTATAGGGGTCTTGTGCTCGTTGGCAAGAGCGTTTATCAGTTCTCCGGCTACGACCATTGTCTCTTTGTTGGCAAGAGCTATGGCTTTGCCGGCCTTTATGGCGTTTATCGTTGGACGCAGGCCCGAGAAACCAACAAGCGCGGTAACCACAATGTCAATGGGCGATGCTTCTACTATTTGGCATACAGCTTCGTAGCCGCCGTAAACCTTAATGGGTAGGTCGCTGAGCGCTTCTTTGAGCTGTGGATATTTTGTATCGTCAGCAATAACTACCGCCTCGGGCATAAATTTGCGCGCTTGCTCAATGAGCAGGTCGACGCGGCTGTTGGCTGTTATTGCATAAACCTCGAAACATTCGGGGTGCTCCTCGACGACTTGCAGCGTCTGTGTTCCGATGGAACCTGTCGAGCCTAAAATTGCGAGCTGTCTTTTTCTGCTGTTCTCCATTTTTTTTGGATACTTTTTATTATGTTGTTAAAATGCAATGTAGATATTGGGGTCAAGAGGCTTGCCTCGGTGCCATAACTCAAAGTGAAGGTATTTTTTCTCCTCTTTGTTGGCAATTGTGTCGCCGTTGCTCAGCGTGCCTATAACCTCGCCTGCCGACACTTTGTCGCCAACCTCCTTTAACAGACGGAAGCAGTTGCGGTAGACCGATACCATATTTTCACGGTGTTGTATGGCTATGGTAAAGCCTTCTCTTGCTGTATAGTCGCTCAAAATTACAGTGCCGTCGTGTGTGGCAAGAATATTCTCGCCGGGAACTTCGGCAATGTCGATACCGTAGTGCTTGTCGTTAAGGTCGAGTCGGCGTATAACCTCACCCTGTGTCGGACGGAACAGGTTCAGACCTTGGAGCTCGGCAACATTCGTGGCCTGCGAGGTTATGTTGTATTTCTCTCTATCTTCCCACTCCTTCACGAACTGTGTTTCAAGCGGAGTGCTCTCAACACCGATGCTGTCGGCGTTTATGGGCATTGGGGAGTTTTTTGCGCTGTCGGGGGTTATGTCTCCGTTGAGTATAGCCTTGATGTTTGCAAGATAGCGGTCTTGCTTTTCAATCTCGAGCATCAAGGAGTCCAGCCGCAAATTGTTTTGTATGAATGTGTTCTTGGTATTTTCGTTCACATACCCGGGCAGCAGGTTGCCAACGGGGGTGAAGACTACAATAAGGTACAGTACCCCGGCTACCAACAGAAACGAGAAGAATAGCGAGAGTATAACCCACAGCGGCGATATGTAGAAGCCGAGCACGTTCTTTAGCTTGTTCTCGTTTTGTATCGTGAGCCTGTACTTGCGTAGCAAGCGGCTGCGGAATATTTTCTCTTTCATATTGTGCTTTTTTATAGGGATATAAGTCCTTCGGGAAGGTCGAAATGTATCTCCCGGTTGTCGTGGTCTATGCCTGCAATCATCTGCTCTTGTGCCGGAATGAGAATATCCTCCCCGTTGTTGTCTATTACAAAAAGGGTGTTTATGGTACTATCGTCAATGTCAATAATTTCTCCAAGGTAACCGTTTTTCTCGTCGGTAGCCTTGAACCCGCGGAAATAGCTCCAGGAGAGAACTTCGCTCTCCTCGGTCCATTGGCGCGGTATGTAGGCCTCGCGGTTGGTAAGGTAACGTACCTCTTCGGCGCTCTCCATACGCTCAATCTTTACAATGAGCGTGTCGCTGTTCTTCGTGCGTCGTGTTTCGAAGAAGAACGGTACGAGTATGCCGTCAATTTCGCAGGCTACAAAATCGCAGTCGTCGCCCAGGACTATGCTGTCGCCTTCTAACCCAATTTCGCCTTTTGTGCCGTGTGGCTTCAGGAACTTGCCGAAGTATACAAAATCTTCTTTCTTGAGCATTTTATGAACGTGTTATTTTTGCACCAATCTGGTTAAGTCTCTCTTCGAGGTTCTGGTAGCCTCGGTCTATCTGCTCTATGTTGTCGATGCGACTCACGCCGTCAGCGCTCATTGCTGCAATGAGCAGTGCTATACCGGCTCTTATGTCGGGTGAACTCATTGCGCGTGGTTTGAGTGTGAAGCGTCTGTCGTGACCGATAACCACGGCTCTGTGGGGGTCGCAGAGAATAATCTGAGCTCCCATATCAATGAGCTTGTCGACAAAGAACAGACGGCTTTCGAACATCTTCTGGTGAATGAGCACGCTGCCCTTTGCCTGAATGGCTGTGACCAGAAGCACGCTCAAAAGGTCGGGGGTAAGACCCGGCCAGGGGGCGTCGCTAATGTTCATTATCGAGCCATCTATAAATGAATCAATCTCGTAGTGCTCCTGTGAGGGAATGTAAATGTCGTCGCCTCTCTGTTCGAACTTTATTCCCAGTCGACGGAAACTTTCGGGTATTATGCCCAAGTTCTCAAAAGAGACATCTTTTATTGTAAGCTCGCTCTGTGTCATTGCGGCCATTCCTATGAAACTGCCTACTTCTATCATATCGGGCAGAGCGCGGTGTGTGCAACCGCCGAGTTCCTTAACGCCCTCAATGGTTATGAGATTGCTGGCGATGCCCGAAATTCTTGCGCCCATCTTGTTGAGCATACGGCACAACTGCTGTATATATGGCTCACAGGCTGCGTTGTATATTGTTGTTGTTCCCTCGGCGAGAACTGCGGCCATAATGATATTTGCCGTTCCGGTAACCGATGCTTCGTCGAGCAGCATTGAGCAGCCTTTAAGTCGCTTTGCGCTCATTTTGTATACACGGTGCTCGGTGTCGAAAGAGAATTCCGCACCTAATTTCTGTAGGCCTATAATGTGTGTGTCTAACCTTCTGCGTCCTATTTTGTCGCCGCCCGGCTCGGCCATCGTAGCCTTGCCGAAGCGTCCCATCAGCGGGCCGATGAACATCACCGAGCCGCGTAGGCGGGCACAGCCGTTAAGGTACTCCTCGCTCTCAATGTAGTCGAGGTTTACGTTGTTTGCCTGAAATGTGTAGCAACCAATGCCGTTGCGTGTCACAGACACTCCCATATTCATCAGTTGTACTATGAGGTTGTTTACGTCGGCTATGTCGGGTATGTTCTCTATTGTTACTTTCTCGCTGGTGAGCAGTGTCGCGCAAATCTCCTGCAAGACCTCGTTCTTTGCTCCCTGAGGGGTTATTGTGCCGTTGAGTTTGTGTCCGCCTTCTATAATGAATGATGCCATAGTGCTTGCTGTTTAGAATTTGCGTTTGAAGGTTTTTTTGCCGTTGTTGTTGCGCTTGCCGTTGTTGTTGCGCTGGTTGTGGTTGTTGTTGCCCTGTCCCAGCTTTATCTCGCGGTCGGCGATGTCGATAGCGCCTTTGGTGTATGTTCGCAGGTCGTCAAGAATCTTTTTGTCATCGACTCCGTCCTTGTTCCACGCAATGTAGTTCTTTTTCATTTGAATGGTGATCAGCTCGATGAGCCTGTCGCGCTCGGCTCCCTCTTCAAGGGTGCAGGCGTGCTTAATCATCTCTTCGACAATGCGTCCATAGTGTCTGTTCTTTATTTCGCCACTCTGGTAAGGTACTCTGTCGGGCGCTACATTGAATTCTTCTTTCTTGATAACTTCGAATGGGTAGTCAATATCAAGCGTAAAGTCGGACATAATAGCCAGATGGTCCCACAACTTACGTTCGTAGTCGGGCTGGTTGCGTGTGTTGGGGAACATACTTCCCATAATCTCCACGATGGTTGTTGCACACCTTTGTCTTTCGGCGCGGTCCTCGATGGTGAGCGCGTGGTCGACCATCTTCTGTACCGAACGGCCGTATTCGGGTAACGGTAGCTTTTTCTGCTTGGTATTATATTCCATCATAGTCGTATGCTGTTTAATAATTCTTCAATAATTCCTTTGGTTTTGTGGCTATAAAGTTTTTCAGGTAGAATGGCTCGAAATAGGCTATCTCCTCGAATTTCTCATCGAACCACGCCCTTTCGGCAAGGGGCATCATATTCTTTGCGAGCGGGTGCAGGTGCCCGTCGAGGAAGCGTGCGTTGGGGTGGGTGATTATTTTGCTGCACTTTTCGGCACCGTTGCCGAAAAACACTACCGGCCCGCGCTCAAGAAACTCTTTGAAGCTTTCTTCGGTCACGACCTCGGCGTGTGTCTCTTTTATCACTCCCAATGCTCTGTCGTAAATGGTAGCGTAGACCTCGTTGCGGCGTGCGTCAATCATTGGACAGAAAAGTGCGTCGTCGGGTATGTCGTCGCGAAAAAGCACGGGCACGCACATAATGGCTGTGGTGGGAATTGCTATCAACGGTAAATTACGGCCGTAACAAACTCCCTTGGCTGTCGACGATGCTATTCTTAGACTTGTGTACGACCCGGGGCCGCTGCTTAATGCTACGGCGTTTATCTTTGCGCCCTGTTCGTCGGCAACCTTTATGGCCTCTTCCACGAATGGCGCAAGCACCTTGGCGTGCGAGCGTTCTTCCCTGTTTACTCTCTCGAAGAATATGTGCCCGTCCTGGCTCAAAGCAACCGAGCAGACCTCGGTCGAAGCTTCAATATGCAGTATGATAGTTGTCATCTCAAAAAAAACTTTAATTGTTTATAAACCGCCCAAAATGGCAATTAACTGCAAATATACGAACTTATAATTTCTAAAACTATTAAATAATATTTTTTAATATATGTGTTGGAAAAAAATCTTCTCTTTTCGGTAATTATCGGAATTATTGAGTAACTTCGCAAAAAGTATGGCATTTTGGGGTGTTGTGCCCTTTTTGCTTCTTTGTGTAACCATTGGCGGCAGTGCCGTCGGTAATATATTGGAAAAATGATTTATTCTATGACGGGCTATGGAAAGTCCGTGACTACTTTTCAGGACAAAAGAATTTGTGTCGAGATTCGTTCGCTGAACGGAAAGGCAATGGACCTCTCTACTCGCATCGCACCGCAGTTTAAGTGTCGGGAGATGGAGATTCGTACATTGCTTACAAAGGCTCTGGAGCGCGGAAAGGTCGATTTTGCGTTGTGGGTGGAGCAGAGTGAGAAGGCCGATACGCCTGCCATAAATAATGCGGTGATGCAGGGCTATCTGGAACAGATGACCGAAATTTCCAAAAACAACGGAGTGCCGCTGCCTGCTAATCTTTTTGAGGTGCTGCTGCGTCTGCCCGACGTTATTGCACGCAAGGAGGTGTACGATGTTACCGACGAAGAGTGGAGTGTGGTTCTTGAGGGTGTTAACGTCGCGCTTGCCGACCTGCTTGCCTTCCGTCGGCAGGAGGGCGAGGCTCTTGCAGCTAAATTCAGGGGCAATATATCGAATATAGCAGAGTTGCTCGCTGCTGTCGAGCCTTTCGAGAAGGAGCGTGTCGAGAAAATTCGTTCGCGCATAACCGAGTCGCTCGAGAAGATGGTGGGAATAGACTACGACAAGAACCGCCTTGAGCAGGAACTTATATTTTATATCGAAAAGCTCGATGTAAACGAGGAAAAACAGCGTTTGGGCAATCACCTTAAATATTTCATTGAGACTATGGAGGGCTCGCTGGGTCAGGGTAAGAAGCTGGGCTTTATTGCGCAAGAAATGGGGCGTGAGATAAATACTCTGGGCAGCAAGAGCAATCACGCCGAAATGCAGAATGTTGTAGTGAAAATGAAAGACGAACTTGAACAGATAAAAGAGCAGGTTCTTAATGTAATGTAAAAAAATATGAGCAAAGGTAAAGTTGTTATTTTTTCGGCTCCCTCAGGCTCGGGAAAGTCGACATTGGTGCACTTTTTAATGGAGCGTGACCCTTCTTTTGGTTTTTCGGTGTCGGCAACCAGTCGACCGCCACGCGGCGAAGAGAAACACGGCGTCGACTATTTCTTCTTCACCCCCGAGGAGTTTCGTTCGCGTATCGCAGCCGATGAGTTTGTCGAGTACGAGGAGGTTTACCCCGGTCGTTATTATGGCACGCTTAAGTCTCAGGTTGAACGTCAATTGGAACAGCAGAATATACTCTTTGACGTTGATGTAAAAGGTGGCTGCAGCCTGAAAAAATTCTACGGTGAGCGAGCTCTCTTTATATTTGTTCAAGCGCCGTCGGTGGCGGCCTTGCGTGAGCGTCTTGTGCGCCGTGGCGACACAGCTCCCGATGAGATTGAAAAACGAGTGGCAAAGGCTGAATACGAGATGACCTTTGCGCAGTTTGCCGACAGAGTTATTGTAAACGACAATCTTAACGACGCAAAAGCCGAACTTGTAGAAGCTGTCAATAAATTTCTTAATGAATAAGATAAAAACCGTAATTTTTGGCGGCAGCTTCGACCCTTTGCACGTCGGGCATCTTGCGCTTGCTCGCGAGGTGTGCAAACGTGGATTGGCGTCCGAAGTGTGGCTTATGGTCTCTCCGCAGAATCCGCACAAACAGGACTCTTTGCTTACCGATGAGAAGCTGCGCTTGCAGATGGTGCAGTCGGTCGTTCAGGGTGACCCTGCGCTTGTTGCCAGTGATTTTGAATTTGCTCTTCCGCGTCCTTCTTATACTATAAGCACTCTCGATGCGCTTGAGGCTGCTTATCCTGACAGGGAATTTATACTGCTCGTTGGAGCTGATAATTGGGAAAAGTTCGACCGTTGGTACAAGAGCGACGAGATACTGTCGCGCTACAGAATTATTGTCTACCCGCGCGGCGATGAGGCTGCGCCCGAACTGCCCGCCGGGGTCGAATGGCTGTCGGCTGCGCTTCACGATGTCAGCTCTACGATGGTGCGCCGTCTTGTGGCCGAGGGTGCCGATATTTCGCGCCTTGTGCCACCCGAGGTCAATCGTTTTATAACAGAAAAAGGATTGTATAAATAATGATGAAAAGAATAGTAGTTCTCTTGTGTGTGCTTTCGGCGCTGTCAGTCGTGAAGGGACAAGTGAGGCTTTACGACGAAATGTGCGACCCGCTTCAGGCCGTTTTTTGTGATTATGTAAGAAACGAGTCGTCGCAGAATTTTCTCTCGAGTCCATCGGGGCAGTATACAGGTACGCTCATCGATGATAAAATTTATGGTTGGGGCTTTATTATAACCGAGAGTGGCACGCGCTCTTTCGGACAGTTCCGGAACGGTAAAAACATCTTCGGTCTTTCAATTTCGGATAAGGTCGCAAAGGTGGGCAGCGAGAATAACTATGTGGTCTACGACCTGAAAAGCGGCAATATAATAAGGCTGCACTCAAATGGCGGTGAGGTACAGCTCGAGTATCCGCTTGTGCCATCTAAAAAAGAGCCGGTGGCACTTTACTCGTTCAAGAAAGAGACCTATGCAAACGGCGACGTATACATCGGGGAGTTTTATAATGGTCGCCGTCACGGTTACGGAGTCTATTATTGGAAGAACGGCGAAGTATGGTATGGCCGTTACGACGGCGGCTATCGTAACGGTTACGGAATGCTCATAACTCCCGAACATCGTATTTATTACGGAAAATGGCTGGGCGATAGCAGGGTCGACGAATAAAATGCGTTAATAATTTTGGTGAATAAATAGTTATATTTATCTTTGTGCGTAAACAATACTTTGCATTTTTTTTGAGTAAGAATAATCTTATTAACTTAAACACACTTTAATTATGAATTTGAAGAAATTTTTAGGTCTTGCTCTTGTTGCAGTAATGGCTTTTATGGGCACTGCAGCACAAGCACAGTCACTATCTCCGTCGACAAAGTGGCATTGGGACAAAGGTACTATCGTTGTTGAAACTCCCGAGCGTCCTGCCGGTCAGGAGAATGTTCTTAACCTCGCCGTTGCTCCCATTGAGACTGTTCGCGTTGCGTTTGTTGGTCTTGGTATGCGTGGCGACGGTGCTGTAATCCGTTTCTGCCGTATTCCCGGTGTCGAGATTGTTGCTCTTTGCGACTATGAGTACGAGCGTGCCGAAGAGTGCCAGAAGTTCTTGCGCGAGCAGGGCTTGATGCCTGCCGACATTTATTCGGGCGCCGATGGCTACAAGGCTATTTGCGAGCGTAACGACATAGACCTTGTTTACGTTGCAGCCGACTGGAACCACCACTATCCCATTGCAAAGTACGCTATGGAATGTGGTAAGCACACTGCAATCGAGGTGCCTTCGGCAATGAACCTCGAGCAGTGCTGGAACCTTATCGACCTTGCTGAGCAGAAGCGTCTACACTGCTTTATTCTTGAGAACTGCTGCTACGATGACTATGAGATGAATGCTCTTGCAATGGCTCAGGACGGTGTGTTCGGCGAAATTATCCGCGCCGAGGGTGCTTATATCCACAGCCTCGAGTGGTTCTGGGACGCATACTGGAAAGACCCCGCCGATAATGACGTTGACAACCTTCACTGGCGTCTGAAGTACAACAAGGAGAATCGTGGCGACCTTTACGCTACTCACGGCCTTGGACCCGTTGCACAGTGTCTTAACATTCACCGTGGCGACCGCTTTACAACACTTGTAGCGATGGATACAGATCCTTTCTTCGGCAAGGAACTTGTAAAGGAAAAGACCGGCAAGGAGTGCGATGAGTTCCGCAATGGTGACCACACTACTACACTTATGCGTACAGCAAAGGGTAAGGTGGTTGAAATCCAGCATAACGTTATGACTCCCCAGCCCTACAACCGTTTGTTCAAGCTCACAGGTACAAAGGGTTATGCAACAAAGTATCCTACTCCCGAGCTCGCACTTTCTGGTGAGGCTTTGAAGGGTACAGGTGCGCCTCAGGTTGACAATCTTAATGCTCACGGCTTTATGAGCGCAGAGCAGAGAGAGGCTATGATGGCAAAGTATCATCACCCAATCCTCAAGAAATATGTTGAGAAGGGTCGCGACCTCGGTCACGGTGGTATGGACTTTGTGATGGATTCACGCCTTGTATACTGCTTGCAGAATGGTCTGCCTCTTGATATGGACGTGTATGATATGGCTGAGTGGTGCTGCTTGGCTGAGCTTGGTACAATCTCAATGGACAACAACTGTGCTGCAGTAACATTCCCCGACTTCACACGTGGTCACTGGAACGATGTTAAAGGCTACAAGCACGCTTTCTCTACCAACGAGGCAGAGGTTGAGGCTAAGGCTGAGGCTTATACAGCAGCTCAGAAAGAGGTTACAGCAAAGAAAAACCTTTGGGCTTTGTACGATGCTGTGAAGGCTGCTAAGGCTGCCGGTAATGCAAAGGCTGAGGCTAAGGCTCAGAAAAAACTCGACGCAGCAAAGGCATCGGCCGATAAGGCTATTGCAAAGGCTTTGAAGAAGGCTGCTAAGAAGTAAGAATCTATTTTATACAATATCAAACAAAAAGGTTGCGCACTGCGCAACCTTTTTGTTTGATATTTTTATAAAGATGCTGAAGAAAGATGTTGCTAAAAGGGCTTTGATTGTTGAAAATACGGGTAGACAAGCGGTTTTAAAAACAAAAAGCACCGGAGGGAATACGCGGTTGCTTAAAGAAGGACGGAGGCGTGGGGTATTGCGGAGGTGGGGTGATACTGAACGGATTATAAAAACTCTTAAAATATCAATCTTATCGTTGACTAAAAAACGCTGTTTTGTAATATTTAGTGACTTTGAACGGTGTTGTTGTGGTTTTTTTATTATTTTTGTGATTCAAAGTATTATTATAGTAGCAAATAGACAAAAAATAAAAAAATGATAGCAGTATTAAAACACGGAGTAACAAAGGCGCAGCAGGATAACCTTATCCACTGGCTGGAGTCGCAGAATGTGAGGGTACACGTCTCCGAGGGTGAGATGCAGACAGTCCTTGGCCTCATTGGTGATACCCGCAAGATTGATATGGACCTGCTTGCAGGCCTTGAGATTGTAGATAATGTTACACGCGTTACCGATCCTTTCAAGAGCGCTAACCGCAGTTTTCACCCCGATGACACGGTTATTGCAATCGGTCGTGGCGAGAATTCTGTAAAGATTGGCGGTGGGCACTTTGCTATTATGGCGGGACCTTGCTCGGTTGAGAGCGAGGAGCAGATTCTTGCTGTGGCGCACGCTGTAAAAGCCTCGGGAGCGCAGATTTTACGTGGCGGAGCGTTCAAGCCTCGTACGTCGCCTTATGACTTTCAAGGCTTGCGTGCCGAAGGTCTTCAACTGTTGCTTAAAGCGCGTCAGGCAACAGGGCTCCCCATTGTTACCGAGATTATGAGTGCGTCTCACCTCGACCTTTTTGCCGATGTTGACATTATTCAGGTAGGTGCGCGTAATATGCAGAACTTTGAGCTCTTGAAGGAACTTGGACGTAGCGACAAACCTATTCTGCTCAAGCGAGGTATGTCGGCTACACTCAAAGAGCTTCTTATGAGTGCCGAATATATTATGTCCGAGGGCAACGAGCAGGTTATTTTGTGTGAGCGTGGTATTCGCAGCTACGATAGTTATACCCGCAATGTGCTCGACCTTGCGGCTGTACCTGTGCTCAAGGGACTTACTCACTTGCCTGTCGTTGTCGACCCCAGCCACGCTACCGGCGTGTCGCGCCTTGTGCGTCCTATGGCTTGTGCGGCAACGGCTGCCGGTGCCGATGGTCTTATAATTGAGGTTCACAACAACCCGGTGTGTGCTCTCTGTGACGGAGCGCAGTCGCTCACTCCCGAACAGTTTGACGAGGTTGCGCAACGCGTGCGCGAGATTCGCAGCATAATGCACTAAAAGGCGTATGGTTGTCGGGATAGTAGGTCTGGGGCTTATAGGCGGCTCCGCTGCGAAGGCTTTCAAGGAGGCCGGGTATGTAGTTTATGCGTATGACATAAACACGCAGATTGTGGGTTATGCGCAGCTCGAGGGTACTGTCGATGCGGTGCTGTCGCGCGGGAATATTGCGCAATGCGACCTTCTGTTGCTGACTGCTACCCCAAAGGCTGTGGTGGAGTACATTGAACAGAATGCAGAATTTGTTGCGCAAAAGACGCTTGTCATTGATTTTTGCGGAACTAAACGCAATGTGTGCCGTAGGGGCTTTGTTCTTGCTGCCGAGCGGGGCTTTACCTATGTGGGCGGACACCCGATGGCCGGGTTGCAATATTCAGGCTATAAGTACTCCAAAGGTACGCTGTTCAGTGGTGCATCGTTTATTCTTGTGCCACCGGTACACGACGATATTGCTCTGCTCGACAGGGTTAAACAGTCGCTTCTGCCGTTGGGATTCAAGAAATTCGTGGTAACGACGGCCGATTTTCACGACCGTATGATTGCTTACACGTCGCAAATGTGTCACGTGGTCTCTAACGCCTTTATAAAAAGCCCTTCGGCAAAATTCCACCGAGGCTACAGCGCCGGCAGTTTCCGCGATTTTACACGTGTGTCGCGCCTTAACGAGAATATGTGGACCGAACTTTTCCTTGAGAATAAAGAACCGCTTTTGAGTGAGCTTGATTTATTGATAAAATCCCTCCACGAGTACCGCGAGGCCATAGCCTCGGACGACGCCGAGACTTTGTGCGCTCTTTTGCGCGACGGACGCGTGGCAAAGGAGGAAACCGAAAAATAGAATGCAATATAGAACTATACACGTAGAGGCATCGAGAAATTACGATATTCTCATTGGGCGCGGTATCCTTGCGGGTATCGGAGATTCTTTGCGCCCTCTGCTGGGTGCTTGCCGGCTGGCTGTGCTTACCGACAGTAATGTTGATGCTCTTTATGGTGATACCCTGATGCGTTACCTTGCCGAAGCAGGGTACAATGCTTGCAAGTATGTGATTCCGGCCGGAGAGGCTTCGAAGTGTGCCGATAATCTGCTTGCTTTTCTGAATTTTATGGCCGAAGAGCAGTTGACACGCAGCGATGCTGTAGTAGCCTTCGGCGGAGGAGTGGTGGGCGACCTTGGCGGTCTCTCGGCGTCACTCTATCTGCGTGGAGTAAAGTATGTGCAGGTGCCTACGACGCTGCTTGCGGCAGTCGACAGTTCGGTAGGCGGAAAGACGGCTATTGATATTCCGGCAGGCAAGAATCTTGTCGGTAGTTTCTATCAGCCCTCTTTGGTGTGCTGCGACACAGCACTTATGGACACCCTGCCCGCCGAAATATATCGCGACGGTTGTGCCGAGGTTATAAAATACGGAATGATTCTTGACGAGGAACTTTACAAGGTGTTGCAGAGTGTACCTTTTGACCGCGAGTCTGTTGTGGCGCGTTGTGTGGAGATTAAACGCGATGTTGTGCAACAGGACGAGTTTGACAATGGTATACGAGGCCTGCTTAACTTCGGGCATACTTTTGGACACGCTATTGAGAAACTGAGTGACTTTGGGGTTTCGCACGGTGCTGCGGTGGCAAAAGGTATGGTTGTTGCTGCAAGAATTGCACCGCTGTGTGGGCTCGGCGACGTGGCTGACTGCTTGTCGGCGATGCTTGTGCGTTATGGCTTTGACATTGAATGTGGCTATAGTGCTCAGGAGATATATGACGCTCTTCTTACCGACAAAAAACGTCGAGGAGGGAATATATCGGTTGTGCTGCCACGTGCTGTGGGCGATTGTACGCTTGTGACGTTGCCTGTAGAGCAACTGAAGGATTTACTGTATAAAGTACTCGATTGATGGAAAGGAGAGTCTGTGGAATATTGCAGGGCGAGGTTGCCCCACCGCCGTCAAAGTCTCAGGCGCACCGTCTGCTCATTTGTGCGGCATTAGGCTCGACGCCCTGTGAAATTGTGTGCAACAGGGTTAATGACGATATTCTTGCTACAATGCGTTGCCTTAATGCGCTTGGAGCGGAAATAACCTATTCATCGGGAGTTTTCAGTATAAACCCCATTAAGCTTGTCAAGGGTGGTATTCTTGATTGCGGTGAGAGTGGTTCGACGCTGCGCTTTCTGATGTCGGTGGCTGCCGTGCTTGGTGCCGATGCTACTTTTACAGGTGCCGGAAAGCTGCCGCAACGCCCAATGACGGCTCTTACCGATGTGCTTGCTGCAAATGGATTGTCGTTTTTGCGACACTCGCTCGATGAATTGCCTGTTACTTGCAATGGCAGGCTCAGCGGAGGATATTTCAGTATTCCGGGAAATTTATCGTCGCAGTACCTTACCGGGTTGCTTTTTGCCTTGCCATTGGCTGCCGAGGATAGTGTTATTGACGTTACCGGCACTCTCACGAGTGCTTCGTACATTGATATGACGATTGATGCTTTGCGCACAGCCGGAGTAACGGTCATTCGCAGTGGTAACAAGTTTATTATAAAGGGTAATCAGCGCTATTGCCTCCCACCTCGTGTGGTTGTCGAGGCCGATTGGTCGTCAGCGGCATTTTGGGTGGTTGCCGGGGTTGTGGGAAAGAATCCAATTGCTCTGCGTGGAGTAAACAGCCTCTCGTTGCAGGGCGATAGCGCTGTTGTTGAGCATCTGCGCGCTATGGGTGCGTTCATCGAGGTCGGCGACAATAAGGTGGTTGCTGTGCCTTCGCACTTGTTCGGAGCGGAATTGGACTGTATGGACACTCCCGACCTTTTGCCCATACTCTCGGTGGCTGCTGCGGTAGCTCAGGGAACGACGGTGTTTGACAATGTAGGGCGTTTGCGCTACAAAGAGAGTGACAGGCTGTCGGCAATGAAGGCTCTGCTCGCCTCATTCGGTATAAATTCGCATATAGGCGAAGATACGTTTACCGTATATGGTGGCGAACCGACGGTTCTCTCGGCTGTCGATAGTTACGGTGACCATCGGATAGCAATGGCGGCCGCAATTATGTCAACGGTAGCAGCCGGAATAACCACAATAGACGGCGCAGAGTGCGTGGCAAAGTCCTATCCTACCTTTTTCGATGATTTTGCGGCGCTTGGAGGAACTATAGAAAAATAAAAATATAACAATATGGATTTAGACAAACTACGTCAGGAAATTGATGAGATTGATACCCAAATGTGCGACCTTTTTGCACGTCGTATGCAGGTAGTGTCGGGTATCGGAAAGTACAAAAAAGAGAATAATCTCCCTGTTTATCACCCATCGCGAGCACGCACAGTGTTGCAGAATGTCTCAAAGCGACTCGGTCCGGAATTTGAAGGCTATGGACGTACTCTCTACCGTACAATATTCGACCTTAGCGAATCCTACGAGACACGAATGCTCTCCGAGGGCAGCGACTTTTTTAACTATTTCAAAGATATTGCCTCTGTGCCTCCCCAGCCGTTCCCCAAACGTGCTACAGTATCGTGTGCAGGCTGTGAGGGCTCCTATGCCCACCTTGCATCGGAGCGTCTCTTCGACCTTCCCGAGATTATGTATATGAGCAATTTCGAAGGCGTTTTTAAAGCAGTAAACAGTGGACTCTGTGAGTTTGGAGTACTCCCCATTGAGAACTCTCTTGCCGGTTCTGTCAATGCCATCTACGACCTGCTCTCTACCTACAATGTGAGCATTGTGCGTGCAGTGCGCCTCAAAGTCGACCACGCCTTGCTTGCTCTTCCCGGAACAAAGCTCGAGGATATTCGTGAAATATACTCCCACCAGCAGGCAATAAATCAATGCTCCGATTTTCTCTCAACCCTGAAAAATGTGCGTGTCATTGCCTGTGAGAATACCGCTGACGCAGCGCGTATGGTGGCTAAAGGCGGCGACAAGACAAAGGCTTCCCTCTCTTCGCGTCTATGTGCCGAACTTTACCAGTTGCAAGTAATGCGCTCATCTGTGCAGAACCGTGACAACAACTATACTCGCTTCATCTGCATCGCAAAAGAGCCTAAAATATACTCCGGAGCCGACCGTACAAGTATAATGATTAACATACCCAATCGCCCCGGAACTCTATTCCGCATAATGTCGCGTTTTAACGCAACCGGAGTAAACCTTGTAAAACTCGAGAGCCGTCAAATTCCCGAACGTGAGTTTGAATATCGTTTCTACTTCGACATTGAAGCTTCTGTTTATAGCGAGGAATTTCTTTCTCTTATGTGCGAATTGCACGAGTGTGGCGAGCAGTTCAGGTATTTTGGTACGTATGCCGAAATAATATAATTGTTGTCTAAAATGGTGATAGTTACGTTATGCTTGGTTTTGTGAATGGTCATTTAGGTCACTAAACTCCCGTTCCCAAAACCGTCGCAGGCCTTACTCTCCCCATTTTATACTAACAATTATGCTTGTGGCGTGTTTGTGATTTTGTTGTTGTCTAAAATGGCGATAGTTGCGTTATGCTTGGTTTTGTGAATGGTCTTTAGGTCGCTAAACTCCCGTTCCCAAAACCGTCGCGGGCCTTACTCTCTCCATTTTATACTAACAATTTACTGCAATTATTGTCTAATAGGGGTGTTTAAATGGTTTTTTATGAAAAAGATATTGGTTATTAACGGCCCGAATCTGAATTTGTTGGGACTGCGAGAGCCGGCGCTCTATGGGGCGCGTAACTTTGAGGCGTTGCAGGGGTTCATACGTTCTGCTGCAGTCGATGCGGGGGTTTGTGTGGAACTGTTTCAGTCGAACCACGAGGGGGCTATCGTCGATGCTATTCAGGCTGCGTATGGGGTGTACGACGGCATATTGATAAATCCTGCTGCTTATACTCACACCAGTGTCGCTATTTTGGACGCGTTAAAGGCGGTGGCGTTGCCTACAGTCGAGGTGCATCTTACCGATATTGCTGCCCGTGAGGAGTTTCGTCGCTTTTCATTTGTGTCGCTCTATGCGCAGAAGACTATCTGCGGAAAGGGGTTCGATGGTTATAAGGAGGGGCTTGAGTATTTGTCGCAATTGTAGTTGAAGGTTTGGTCGTTTCTTTTGTTATTGGGGTGGTTTGGTTGGCTTCGGAGTGTGACAAAAGGTTTTTTCTATGAGGTTTCATCAGTTTTTGCGTGATTGGTCGTTGCCTATCTCTATGCTTGACGGGGTGGCAATGTATCTGCTCTATTCTAATATACCTGTTTTCAAAGGTACCGGTGGTTTTATGTCGGCAGTGGTCGCAGTGGTGCAGCCTTCGTTGATATTTGCGATGCTTTTTGTAACTTTTTGCAAGGTTCGTATAGGCGAACTTAAACCCTCGCGGTGGCATTTGTGGTTGTTGCTGTGCCAGTTGCTTCCGTTCGCGGCCTTGTCGCTTTCTATTGCTTTTTTCAGGGGTATGAGCGTTACGCTCAAGGTGTTGCTTGAGTCGGCAATGATGTGCTTTATCTGTCCTACGGCAACTGCTGCCGCTGTAATTACGGCAAGATTGGGCGGGAATTCTGCCTCGTTAATTTCGTATACAATGCAGATAAATATTGCGGTTGCGCTTGTGGCACCGCTGTTGCTCGCCTTCTCGCACCCTGTAGAGGGGGTGTCGCTTGGAGCGTCGTTCTTGCTTATATTGGCGAAGGTTTTTCCGTTGTTGCTGTGTCCGCTGCTCTGCTCGGAACTGTTGCGCAGGCTTCTGCCGCGTCTGCATAATTATATTGTGAATAAAGGGCGTAACTGGCCTTTTTATTTGTGGTTGGTGGCTTTGTCGCTTGCTATCGCTATGACTACACGGGCTATTGCGCACAGCACTCTGCCGTTTGTCGTGATGCTGGGTATTGCGCTGGTGGCATTAGTGTGCTGTTTGCTGCAATTTGCTGTTGGGCGTCGTATTGGCGGCCGTTACGGCGAGGTTATTACAGGTGGACAGGCTCTTGGACAGAAGAATACGGTTTTTGCAATTTGGTTGGCCTACACGTTTCTTACTCCGGTAACTGCCATAGCCGGCGGGTTCTACTCTTTGTGGCATAATATTGTAAATACACGGCAATTGTACAAGCATAATCACAGACGAATGTCTGCTAAATAAAAAAACAACGAGCATTTTTTTAAAAATTGAAGTGAACCCCAAAGTTTGGACAAAAAACTTTGGGGTTTATTTTATGCGTAAGAAACACGATCACCAAGCATTGCTCAAATACATGCATATGCTTGAAGATGGATATTCCATCACACATATCGAAGACAATTATGGTATTTGCAACACAAGATTGAGCAAATTATGGTTATTGTATCAGAAGGAAGGTACAAAAGTACTACATCGTCAAGCGTACACTCGTTCAAAT
>JAZRFF010000021.1:0-90923 GCA_045661225.1 Bacteroidaceae bacterium
ACGCGTTACTCACCCGTGCGCCGGTCGTCTGCCGAAGCAGACCCCTCGACTTGCATGTGTTAAGCCTGTAGCTAGCGTTCATCCTGAGCCAGGATCAAACTCTTCGTTGTAATTTATATCTGATTGCCACCTTAAAAAAAAATGACAACGTTTTCAAAAAATTGTTTGTACTGGCCGGAAATAATAAGTATGTCAAATTATTGACGGTTCGTTTTTCGTTCCTTACTCTATACTTTATAACCAACTAATAAATAGTCGGCCACGTTGTACTGCTTGTCTGTATGGAATGTTGTCAAGGATCATCTTGCTGACGACTTGCAAACGCGTTGCTTGTCGAAAGCGAGTACAAAGGTAAGGCAAAGTTTTGGACTACAAAAACATTTTCAGAACTTTTTTTCATAAAAAATTAAAGTTTTTCCAACCATCGTTGATAATCAACAATTTACAGACACAACTTTTTTTGCAAAAAAATGCCCATAAACAACATTCAAAAGAATAAACCGAATTTTATAATTACAAAACCACCTTGCACCTTTTGTTTGATCACAAGTTTTTGGCTGTAAAAAAACAGAGATTACGCCCCGAAAAAACACACCCAATGCCCAAAAAACAGAAATTGAACCAATCTTGTTCCGTAAACCTTGCCGGCAGACCGGTGCGTTCGCACATTTCCAGCAACAGCACACGTAGCGTGGAAGCATAAAAAAAAGGCTTCAACCGAAGCCTTTAATTTATTTATTCCGAGAGAATCTCCTCGAGCCTGTGAGCGTCAACATCAACCTCGAGCTTTCCGCCGCGCGCAACCGAGATTGAGCCGGTCTCCTCGGAGACTACCACCGCAAGCGCGTCGCAAGTTTCGGTAACCCCCACCGCCGAACGATGGCGCAGGCCATACTCTTTTGGAATATCGTAGTTGTGAGACACCGGCAGAATACACTGTGCTGCCACAATCTTATCTTTGCGCACAACCATTGCCCCATCGTGCAACGGAGCATTTTTAAAAAAGATAGCCTCGATGAGACGCTGACCAATGTCGGCATTCACCGGCTCGCCGCTGGCGACAATATCGTTCAGACGCTCATCTTTTTCAATCACAAGCAGAGCACCCACCTTTTGCTGCGACATACTCATACAAGCCATCACTATGGGCATAATAACCTCCCGGTTACGTTCCTGTGCTTTTTCGCGCGTGAAGAACGAATAAAAGAAGTGCACCTTGCGGTTCGAGCCCAAGCGTTTGAAGAAGCTGCGCACCTCGTCGTGGAAAATAACCACAAGAGCAATTGTTCCAAGCCCCATAAGCTGGTCGAGCACCGACCCGAGCAACCTCATCTGCAAAATTTTCGAGACGATTATCCACGAGAAGAAGAAAACCAGTATTCCTATAAAAATATTAAGTGAGCCCGACTCCTTCATCAGGCGGTAGAAATAGTACAACATTCCCGCCGCAAGAATAACGTCGATAATATCCTTTATTGTAATTTCGAGAAACATATATTATATATTAGGTACAAATGAATATAAATATCGCGCACAAAATGCCGTGCAACTTTTATATCTGCTTCAAAAATACTATTTTTTCGAGAAAAAGCGCCAAAAAGCCTACAAAAAAAGCACCAAATACACAGCCGCTACCGACAGAGCCCAGCACCCACACCCTACCCCGCGTTTCGGTCACCATTCAACGCCGCAAAAAGTTTCACTGTATGCACAGCCTCCTTGACGTCGTGCACGCGCAGGATATTTGCGCCATTGAGCAACGCCACCATATTAAGCGCCACCGTTCCCGCCAGCGCCTCGTCAGGCGTAACGCCAAGCAGACGGGTAATCATTGACTTACGCGACACCCCCGCAAGCAACGGAGCATCGAGAATGGAAAATTCACGTAAACTGCGCAACATCTCGTAATTCTGCTCCATAGACTTTCCGAACCCGAAGCCCGGGTCGACGATTATATCCTTGACGCCACGCTGACGCAACTGCCACACCTTTCCGGCGAGACGCTGCAACACATTGGGTAAAAAATCGGCATAGACAGGCTCCTTGCCGGCAGCCCCCATTGAGTGTGTCAGCACATAAGGAAGGTTAAGTTCCGCTACAGCATCGAGCATCGAGGCGTCCCACTCGAACGCCGACACGTCGTTTATTATTGCAACATTATGCTCGCGGGCGCATTCAAGCGCCACAGCCCCCCGAAAGGTATCGAGCGACACAACCGCATCGGACAGCTCCTTATCTATAAGCTCCAACGCTGCGTGCAACCTCGCCAGTTCCTCGGCCTGCGACACAGGCTCACTATCGGGGCGTGTAGAACAAGCACCAACATCAAGAATCGCAGCGCCGTCGGCCATCATTTGCCTTGCGCGCAAGAGCAGTGTCTCATCGGCAGCCAGACGCGAACCGCCGTAGAATGAGTCGGGGGTAACGTTGAGTATACCCATCACCAACGGCTTGTCGAGCACCCACAAGTCTCCTTTTATATTTATAGTATAATCCATAATAGTCAATATAAACATTCGTCAGCCACAGTTCCCGAGGCCGAAGGTTTGCCACCCCATTCGGACACAAACTCCATTCACGCCCACGCCGACACCGCGAACAACAGCCGCCTTACGTCTTTTACAGTCTACCGCAAAAATACAAAGAATCCACTAAAAGCGAAACAAGTTCGGCAATCAATTGACACTTTACTTTTTTTTTAATACTTTTGTAATGTTATTATGCGAAAGAACACCTTTTGCCAAACACGCGCAGGGTACACCACTGCACACTGCGCGCAAACCAGCCAAAGGAACATTCGCCACATTAAGTTTGTTAAAAAAAGACCTTAAAAACCATATGGATAGCAAAAGATTCAAGCTGGCAGGGCACACGCTGCTCATTGAGATGAAGGAAGGAGACATCTACACCCTTCTGCCAAGTTTCGAACCGTTCCACACCGAGGACGACGGAGCGGAGCCACTCTTCACAATCACCGTCGACAACAGTGTGAACCCGTCGTGGCGAGGCGACAAGATTGGTTTCTTCCCCTGTCCGTCGGCAAGTTTCGAGATACACCGTCAGGACGACGGCGCTTACCAGATTCTTGTCCTGCAGGACGACAAAATACCTTGCGCATTCATTCAGGGCGACGCCGGCAACAAACACTTCACAATAGCCACCCGTGGTTCCTTGGAGAATATGCAGTTTGGCCTGAGCAACTCCCTTATGGTAATATTCACTATGGCATCGGCCAAGCACAAGACGCTGCTTATGCACTCGTCGGTTGTCGAGAACAACGGCAAGGCCTATATGTTCCTGGGTGTCAGCGGACAGGGAAAGAGCACTCACAGCGACCTGTGGGCGAAGCACATTCCCGGCAGCCGCATCATAAACGACGACAACCCCATACTGCGCATTGCGCCCGACGGCACCCCGGTAATATACGGTTCGCCCTGGAGCGGCAAGCGCAACTTCTACCTTAACGAGCACTACCCCATTGGCGGCTTTGCAGCCATTGAACAAGAGAAAGAGAACCGCATACGCAAGGAAAATATCCCCACCGCGTTCGGTATCTTGCTCATATCGTGTTCGACAATGAAATTCGACAAGGAGATACACCTGCAGATATGCGGCACAATATCGTCAGTCCTTGAACGCCTGCCGGTGCACACTCTCGGGTGTCGCCCCGACGCCGAAGCTGCCGAGCTATCGAGTAAGACCTTTGGAGTATGACAAAAGCGAAAGGCACACGCACAATGGGCATCAGCAACCACCTGTTTATGCAGGAGGTGCGACGTTTGTTCAGCGAGGAGAAGAAAAGCGTAACCTTTGTTGTCCGAGGCATAAGTATGCACCCGTTTCTTGACAGCGGACGCGACAAAGTGATACTTGTTCCCCCACGCACCCCAAAAATTGGAGACATTGTGCTTGCCGAGGTGCATCACCAGACATACGCTCTGCACCGAGTAATAAAAGCCGAGGGTGGCGTTTACACTATGCGCGGCGACGGCAACCCCCTGTCAATGACCGAACAGTTCACCGACAAGGAGATTGTAGGCATAGCCCGTGGATTCATAAGAAAAGGCAAGGTCGTTACAGTCGACAGCCGCACCTGGCGTTACTATTCGGCTGTGTGGAACACGCTAAAGCCGCTTCGCCGAGTGCTGTTGGCACTATTCCGCCGTCTGCCGTGGAGAAGAAAAAGAGAATAAACAAAAAACATACAACAATGAAGACAAAGAAAGGATTTGAATTACAGAATGTTTGCGGCGAGCACATAATAGTTCCTGCCGGCGCCGAGAATGTAGATTTCAGCAAGATTATAAGCCTCAACCCCACTGCCGCATACCTGTGGGAAGGTGTCGCTAAGAAGGAAGAGTTCAGCATAGAGGATATGGTGCAGTTACTGCTCGACGAGTATGAGGTTGAGGAGCCTGTCGCACGCGAAGATTGCCTTATGATTGCCGAGCGTTGGGTCGAGATGGGGCTTATTGAGGAGTAAAGCGGGATTGTTATATGTACTTTTCCGTGTGTTAGTTTTTTAATCAATGGAGTATATGAGTGTCCGACGTTGAGCGTCGGACACTTTTTTTGCAATTTTTCTTGCAAAATTTCAGCGGCATTGCGTTGTGATTTTAACGGTGCCGGAAGGGTATAAAAATTACTTTTGCAATGAAAGGAACTGCGTCCAGTAGCTTGCCGCTTTAACCTTTCAGTTTTCAGTTTTAACCTTTCAGTTTTAATAGTACTTTGTGCGTATATTCCTCGGTATTTTTTACCCTTAACGCTGTAACCCTATATTCTCACTTTTGTCGTTCTATATTGTTCTTTTGTGACCAAAAGAACCAAAAGCCCCGGCACGCGGGAAAATCAGTCAAAGCGCCCTCTTGCTCGTAAACCGCCGCAAGGCGCTGTTACTCGTTCGGACGCTTCTTGTCACTCAATGCTTCTTTCTGAAATTCCGGCGCTCCGGGACTTGCGCTGTATTGCGTTTAAAGAAAAGTTAACGGCATACAGCACAAGTTGTCCTCGCTGTCTGCCGAAATTTCAGCGGCATTGCGTTGTGATTTTAACGGTGCCGGAAGGATTTAAAAGATTACTTTGGCAATGAAAGGAACTGCGCCCAGTAGCTTTAAGCACTTTTTGTGCTTGAACCTGCTCTTGCTCGGCATAGTAAAAGTAAACTTTTCCTCTGCTCTTGCTTACTCGCAGCTCTAACCCCATTGTGTGTATATTGCTCGCTTCTCTTTACCCTTGACGCTGTAACCTTATATTCCCACTTTTGTCGTTCTGCAATGTTCTTTTGCGGCCAAAAGAACCAAAAGCCCCGGCACGCGGGAAAATCAGTCAAAGCGCCCTCTTGCTCGTAAACCGCCACAGGGCGCTTAAAGGTGAAAGGTTAAAGGTGAAAACTTTTACAAAGAAAAAAGGGACTACGCCCCTGTACCTTACTGTTTATTACTTTTCCGCTTTCCGTTTTTTAACCGCTCACTCGCTTGCACAAGCTTTAACCTTTCCGTTCTCACTTTTCACTTTTCCGTTTTAACTGCTCTCGCTTGCACAAGCTTTCACTTTTCCGTTTTCACCTTTCAGTTTTAAAAGTGTGCGCTTGCATAAAAAAACAAAGGCTCCCCGCTCGAGCGGGGAGCCTTATTATATTCAGTAACGCTTAATTACTTAACCATTACCTTCTTAGTCTCAACAACACCATTAGAGTAAACTACTACCACAATGTTAGCACCCTTTACAGGAGCGGGGATAGCAGCACCGGCAGGTGTGTAGTAAGATACAGAAACAACCTCGTCACCCTCGACTACGATGTCAGAAACTGATGTTTCAACATCTACCTTCTTGAGTGTCCACTGTGAAGCACCTGCACTACCGTCCCAGTAAACGATGTTACCGCTTGCGTTTGCACCGCCACCGTGACCGTTTGCGTGGATACAGAATTCGGCCTTATTTTCAGGGTTAGCCAAGTTAAAGACATTAGCTCTAACGTTGATAACTGCATACTTAGCAGACACATCAGAAAGGTCAATAGGTGTAGACTTCTCGTTAAGATCGCCTACATAGATAGGCTCTGCACCCTCGACACCTACCGCACGGATAGTGTAAACCTGAGCAGCCTCTTCCTCGGTCAATTTATCGTCGTTGTAAGTAGCCTTCTTGAAGTCGAATACAAACTCAAGAGAAACATTGTCGAATTCTGTAGGAGCGTCCTTCCAACCGAATGTAGACATATCGGCAGTTGCATAGAGAGCCTTGTTCTTACCCTGCTTCTCGTAGAATGCCTTGTCGGCGTTGAGTAAAACATACTTACCCTCGCTCATTGGCACAGCATTCAAGTTGTCAAGGTTGTTCAACTCAGCAAAGAGAGCATTAGCAGCTGCAGTAGCCTCGGTGTAGAGAGAATCCTCGATAACCTCGAGTGCCTTCTTGTAAGGTGCCTCCATTGAGCCAAGCTCAGCAACGCAACCGGGATCATTACCAAGAACAATATTCTCGTTGAATACAGACATCATACCTGTCAACCAGAAGTAGTCGGGGTTCTCGATAGTAGCCTCGTAAATCTCCCACTGGCCTTCACCGTTACCCTTGTTGAAGCAGAGTGAATCGCCCTTGGCGTCGTCGATGCTGTTATCAACACCGCCACGGGGCTGTGGATTGATAACGGGACGTGAAGCAACACCGGCCGCCCAGTCCATATAAACTACGTAAGGAGTATTGTAAACTGCGTCAACAGCGTCATTTACCTCGTCAGCGTCAGTGTCGATGCTGTCACCGTCTGTTGTAAGACCTGCAACCTCGTCGTAGAACACGAATGTATTCTCGAACTCAGAATTCTCGGCAGGAACAATCTTCAGGTTAGCAGCCTCGTCAGCAGCAACAACGCGCTTGATATAACCGTTTCTCTCACCTGCAGTACCCTCGGTTTCACCCCAGTACTTAGACTCGTAGAGGCTGAAGAATGTGTATGTACCGTCGCCGTTAGGCTTGATGCGGTAAATGCTCTCGGCGCGTACAGCAGCAGGATTGTTGTGGAAGCGCTCATTTGCACCCTTGTAGAACTTAGCAAGGCCTTCGCCGCTACCATAGTACTCGCTTGTGTTGAGCAAGCCTTTGAGAACGTAGTAACGGTCAGCCTTAATCTGGTCAAGGCTTGTTACCTTTGCACCAACCTGTACATTATAGGGGTTAGGTTCGGTCAACAGAGGATCGTAAACCTCGTCAACAGCTGTAATTGCAGTCTTCTTGGGGAAGAGTGATACTTTACCCTGTGATGTTGACTTGTCACGGCTGTAAACCTCGAACGAGAATACGTCCATAGCTGTGGGGAATTCAACGTCAATCCAGATATACTCCTGAGGCTCGCTGCCGCTCCAAGGTGAGTGGTAGTAACCCTGAGCTGCAAAGTTACCGTCGCAGAGACGAGCTACTGTTGACTCAAAGCCCTCTTGTGTCTCGGTGTAGTTAGCCTCGAAGTTAGACTCGGTAAGTTCAACCTCGTCGCCGTTAGCATCGTAGAGCTTGAACTCGCCAATAGCAATCATCGGGAAGTTACCACCGTCACCGGCTGAACCAATGTGGCGGTCAAGGAATGTAAGGCGGATACCTGTAACAGCCTCTTCAAGAGCAACTGTCTGTTTCCAAACAGCGTTGTTGGGAAGCTCAGAATATGGGAAGTTTTCTGCAGAAATTTCCTCAACAATGTATGGGAACTTCTCGTAGTGGAGTTTCGATGCATAGAACTGCTCTATAAGAGCCTCAATCTTGGTATACTCACCCTCGATGTATGCAACAGACTGGTTCATATAATCGCCATTGAGAGCCTCTACAATAGCAGTGATATTATCAATGATAGCCTGGCTGTTTGCAGTGTAAGAACCCTCACCGCCTGCGCAGTTAGCATCATACTCTTCTTGCAATACGTATTTCTCTTCGTCGTAGTAGTTGTTCTTGATGAGGATATATGCCTTGAGAGCTGCTGTAATGTTGTCCTTAGCAGCGATGATTGCTACAAGGTCAGCAGCTGCAACAGCAGCCTCAGCCTCCTCGAGAGCTGCCTCGAGCGCACTCTTAGCCTCTTCCCAGTCAAACTCTTCGTACTCGGCATAAGTCTCGAGTTTCTCACGTGCCTCGTTGATAGCAGGAGTTACAAACTCGTCGCAGATACCCTCGACTGTGATGGGGGCAATAAGACCATCGGCAACGTTAGCCTCGTAAATTGTGAAACCAAAGTCAACGGGCAAGTGGAATGAACCTGTCTCGTAGTCACCCGCTTCGAGTTTTTCTTTCTCGGCCTGGGGGAACAATTTAAGGTTACCACGCATATCGTAGCCAACCCATACCTTTACAGGAGTCTCATAATCCTGCCAAGCACCGTCAACATACTGACGATAAATCTCGGTTGTAATTTCCCAGTCACCGTCTGCGCGCTTTGTAAGCTCAAGCTCGTCGAGGTACTGTGCCTGGTTGTGTGCACGGAACCAACCATTTGAACCGTTGTAACCGTCAGTCCAACGGTTGGGGTCGCAATAGTAAGAACCAAGTACAGGCTGGTAAATTACATACTTACCCTCACGGCTCTTTACAACCTGAACGATGTTCATTGGTGTAGCCTCAGCGCTGCTACCAACGTCGTAACCCGAAAGTGCCACGTAAACATTACCGCGACCTTCTGTAGTTGTTTCACCTCTTGTAAATTCTGTGGGACCCTCAACATAGATTGTAAAGAATTTGCTGGGGTCTGCGAATGCAGCCACGTCGCTAACCTCGTTGCCAAGAGAGTAGTTGTACTCGGCAAACAACATATCCTCGGTGAACTGCTTGCCACCTACTGAAAGACCTACAACAACAGGACAGTTGTTGTTGTTGTTGGGGCGGTTCCACCAAACGAGCTTGAATGCGTCAACAGCCTTCTCAAGCTCAAGTTCAAGGTAGTGGAACTCATTGGGAGCTGCTGCACTCCAAGTTGAGTGCCAGTAGTTGTTAAGATTACCGTCGTTCAACGCGGGCAAACCGGCACCGTCATTACCGGCATCACCCATAGTGTTGTGGTCGGCGTTACTTGTTGCTGTGTAAGCAACCTCCAAACCTGCACCGTCATAGATTTTAAGTTCGGCAAGGTTCCAAGTCGGGCCACCACCCTTAATCTGGTTGGTAGAACCGGTCTGCAACACTGTCATACGCACCTTTGTTGTTCCGGCGTGGTTGAACACCTGTGTCTCGGCACGTCTGTTGGTAACCTCTGTACCGTCCTCAAGCTTTGTAGTAACGTCTGTACCGGGAAGACCATTCACAACTGTGTGATACCAGTCCTGGGCAGAAACTCCTACAAATGAGGCAAGCGCTAAAACGCAAGTCAGAAATAAATTTTTCTTCATAAACGTAGAAATTTTGGTTAATAATAAATAGTTAAAAAATATCCTTTTTAAATAACTCGGCACAATGCGCCAAGTTTTCATAACGGCAAAGGAAATGAGTTTTTTTTTAACTGCAAACATTTTACAACTAAAATATTTTAAAAACATTAAAAAAAGCGTTTTTTGAATAAAAAGAAATAAAAAACATAAATTAAAAAAATAAAAATATTTATATTTGCGCGGATAATGCATAATAGCGTATTTAAGGATATTATAATTAACTTAATAAAAAAACAGTTATGAAAATTAGAAACTTATTTCTGACATTGCTTCTTGCTGTTGTGGCGTTGCCTATTGCCGCACAGCTCGAGAATGGCAAAATCTATCGGTTTATAAACAAGGCCGATAAGAACATTGCGATGGAGGCATCGTCGCTAACAACCGTTTATGGTTCACAAAAGAGCGACAGGTATTCTCATTACTGGCTTGCCGAACAGCACCCCAACAACGCCGACGCGTGGTCGTTGCGCAGTTTGGGTAACGGTCTTTACCTAAAGCCCGCAGGAACAAGCACAGGCTGGACATTTGCAAACTCTCCTTCGGCATCGACTGTATTGCATCTCATTACAGTAGGCAGCTATTATACTTTCAACAGCATCGCTTCGGCCGACAATTCTTGTATGCACTATGCAACATCGCAGGGTGGAAAGGTTGTTGGTTGGAACACCGGTGCCGATGCTACACTCTGGAGCATTGAAGAGGTTACATTGCCCGAAGACGAGATTGCAGCCAACTGGACTGAGCTTGAGGCGCTTAACAACCAGGTTTCTCCCGAGTTTATTGCACAGTGCGAGCAGCACCTTGCAAACCTTTTCAGCGACAAGGCTTGCACCACACTCAAAAAGTCTTTTGCAGACGTAGCTGAACTTGAGGCCGACGAGGACTATCAGGCTCTTAACGCCACACTGCAGGCAATGGTGAAGAAGGTTTACACCGACGACTGGAGCGAGGCAAACTTCGACAGCAGCAAACAAGGCTGGGACAGCGAGCACGGAAAGAGATTCCGCGTGCAGAGCATTGAGCCTTACAGTATAGCCGGCGAGGTTACCGAGTCTTTCGGCATTAACGCCCACATAAATATGGACAACCCAACCGGTATCACCGGTAACTACCGTCAGCACGTTTATATCTTTGTTGAAGGTGAGATTAAGAGCGGCGCCGAGCTTCGCGTGGGTTCACTCGTTGGACACGGCTTGCTCGACACCTACAACAACGGTACACCGCTTAAGGAGGGTCTCAACGTACTTACATTCCACTCTAATGGCAATACCTTATATATAAACTATGTGGTACACACATACCAGTTAGGTCGTTACACAAACAAGTTGAGCGACTACGACAACATCAAGGTTCACATTGCCGGCGGTAACGTAAACGGATTCTTCAACGGCGTGGGTGACCACCTCTGGGGCGAGCCCGACGACGACATCGACTGGCAGTACTACGAGGATCGTACAAACACTCCAAGTGCAACACTTCTTGGCAAGCGCCAGATTCTGCATTTCTGTATGGAGGATACCGAATATTCCGATGACAAAGGCAATATTCAACGCGAGAAGGGTATGGCATACTACCTTCCCAATAACATTTCTGTTCCGGCAAGCACTCCCGACAACAAGAAAGTCAACACAATGCTCGAGGCTTGGGACAGAATCCACCTGTCGGAGCTCGCTACAATGGGTCTTATCTCAAAGGCCGAGATGGACTCTCTGAACGCGCTCTACCCCGCATACGACAAAACTTGGAAGAAAAAGAGAGAGATTTACAACTACAGCGACGAAATGTACGCTAAACAGAATAATGTTGATTTATCGGAGCACTTTAACCACCACGGTATTGCGCTGGGTAATTTCAGCGGATATATGAGCGGTGGCTGGAGAAACTGTAACTACCACCACAACACAATGAAAGACATCATTGGCCTAATTGCAACAGGAGCCGGCCAGGCTTGGGGTCCTGCTCACGAAATTGGCCACCAGCACCAGAGTGTTATTACCGTAAACGGTCTTACCGAGGTTACAAACAACTTCCACTCTAATGTCGCTGTGTGGTATATGGGCTTGGGTACTTCACGTGTGAACGGCAGCGAGGGTTCTCTTGAAAGAGTTTACTCAAACTACAGACGTGGCAACCACTACCTGTTCCACTCTCAAGAAGACGGTGGTGCGCAGAACCTCTGGACACAGACACAGATGTACTACAAATTGTGGCTATACTACCACCGTGCAGGCCACAAGACCGACTTTGCACCAATTCTGTTCGAGCTTAACCGTCGCAACAGAATGAGCAACAACAACCTTGGCTGGATTGACGGTATTGGTCACGCCAGCGGTACCGAGAGTATGCTCAAATTCTACAAGCACGCTTGCGAGGCTGCCGGTGAGGACTTGACAGAGTTCTTCCGCGCATACGGTTTCTTTGTACTTATGGACCAGAAATTGCGTGGCGACTACTCTAACAGTTACTACACACAGACACAGGCCGAGGTTGACGCCGCTATAAAGTGGGTTAAGGACAAGGGTTACCGCGAGAACCTTGCTCCATTGTTCATCAACGACTGCGTTGCAAAAGTTACATACAGCCACGATGGTAAGACTCCTCGTTCATACTGGGACGATGAAACCAAAAATGGTTATAATGCAAAGGTTGGTATGTACACCGACTGCTTCGACAAAACGATACCGGCTGTTGGCTACCTTTACAAACAAACCAACCAGGATATCAAGATTATGAGCAACGGTGCGTCGGGTGCAATCGGCTTCATCATTTACAGCGGCGACGAGCTTGTAGCCTTCACAAACAACTACGAGGTCGAGATACCTCTTGGCATAACCGACTTTAAGGTATATGCAGTACAGGCTGACGGTACAAAGGTTGAGCTGAAGTCGGCTGCCGAGGGCGGTAACGAGGCTCAGCAGCTCGAGGCTCTTGTAGCAGCCATCAATTCGGCTAACACTCTGCTCGAGAATGTTTCTACCGACGGCACGAACGTAGCTTTTGTGTACGACGAGGAGACTGCAAGCCTGAGAGCATTGATTGCCGACGCTACAGCAGCAAGAAACAACAAGGACCAGAGCGTGCATACATACGGTGAGTGGGCTTTGATACTGAACAACGAGGTTGCACGCCTCGGCAACGACAAGACCGCTTTTGTACGCATTAAGGACGGCAACATCTACCGTTTGACATCTTCGAGCAATACCGCACGTCGTTTGGCAGTAGATTACAAGAACAGCAACAACCTTATTTCGGCAAGCAACTCTCAGGTGCCTTTGGCAAACGACTACGGCAAGTGGGAGTTTGTATCGACAGGCGTCGATGAGGAGTTCTATATCAAGAACGTCGGTTACAACAAGTATATTACCGAGATTAGCACCGAGCAGTCACTTATTCTTTCGGACAACAAGGTCGGTTCGGCTAAGTTCAATGTCATCTATTTGAACGGCGTTGTAGCTCTTCTCTACAACAACGACCAGTCATTGGCCATCTCGACAAGCGGAAGCAGCATTATCGGTGCTAACGCTACAAGCGAGAACTCACAGTGGATCGTCAAGCTCCTTGTAGACAACAATTCCGACCGTGAGCGCGAAGAGCTTGTTAACCTTATCGCAAAAGCCGAAAACATTCTTACCGAGCTCAGCAGCGATGTTAACATACACGACATTAACGGTAACCTTAACGCACTCAAGAACGAGCTTACAGCGAAGAAAGAGAGTGCCGAGTCTAACGTAGAGACCACAGTCAACGTTGCCAAGTACCACAATGCACTCAAGAGCGCTGTCGAAGCTATTGAGAACGCTTATGTTACACTCCCGACTGTTGCCGAGAACGGCAAGGTTATGTGGTTCCACATTATGAACGTCGAAAAGGGCACATACTGCGGTGTAGACCTTGTAAAGACAAACGCAGCTTACAAGAATTCTATCTCGTTGAGCGAGCTTGACGCCGAGGACCGCAACTTCTTGTGGTCGTTCCGCCCAACAGAGAACGAGAATGAGTATACACTCTTCAACGCAGGCCAGAACGAATCGGTACGTCTTTACAGCAAGTCTCCTTATTCACTCAAGGTCGATTGTACAGCCGAGGGCGTAGAGCCCACACCGTTCCTGTTCACTCCCGACACCGAGAATGCAGCGTTGCTCATCTCATCGGGCTCAAAATACTGGAACAGCCAGAGCGCCGACAACGTTCGTACAGGAAGCAACGGTACTCCTTATAAATTGGTTTATGTATGCACCGAGGACGCAACATCTATCGAGGACATTAACGCCGATGAGAATGTCGAGGGTATATTCGACCTTACCGGCCGTCGCATAGAGAAGGTTACCAACCCTGGTATGTACATTATCAACGGCAAGAAAGTGCTTGTAAAGTAAGAGTTTGGGCGTAAAGCCTGCTTTTACAGACCATAAAAAATCCCCGCACACGCGGGGATTTTTTTATGCCCGCTCGCTTGCACTTTTCCCCTTTAACCGCACTCCGTGCGCTTGAAACTTGGCTGCGCTCGTTGCGTGCGTAAATAAATTTCCGCCCACTCGCTTGCACAAGCTTTCACATTCCACCTTTAACTTTTCACTTTTAACCCCGCCGGCACCGTTAAAATCACAACGCAATGCCGCTGAAATTCCGGCAGACAGCGAGGACAACTTGTGCTGTATGCCGTTAACTTTTCTTTAAACGCAATACAGCGCAAGTCCCGGAGCGCCGGAATTTCAGAAGAGTGCCCCGCCCCCGGGGGCTCTACGGTGAGAAAAAGAGGCGCTTAAGAACTAAAAGTCGCGCCTTTACACAAATAGTCCGTAACAACGCGTTGTTACGGACTATTTATATACTATCCTTAAAACCTTATGGACAATTATACTTTCACAATAAAGCGATAGAGATTACACCCTACAAAATTACCCACAACAAGGCAGGGATAAAGCAACAGAATATCGGTCAAATGCTCGCTTGTGTAGCTCAACGGTACTGTCAAATAGTAAAAAGCATCGGCAAGGCAATGCGGGAAACCGCATATAATGAAGAGCGGCACACCGAAGAGCAGCACAAGAGGCTTGCCCTCACGTGCAAAAGTAACAACTGTGGTCATTATGAAGCCACAGCCAATAGCCAACGTTCCGGCGCGCAACGCTCCTATAGCAAGGCGTCCCTCGAGTATCTTCTGGGCCGAGGCACCGAGTTCTATTGGTGAAAGACGCGTCAGAAGCGACACAAGCAGACAACCTACAATGTTACCGAAGAGAATGAACAAAAGCTCGCCTACCGCCTTTCCGACACAAAAGCGTCCTTCGGCATCGCGCAAGGGCACAAACCCCGCGGTACCGGTGTAGAGCTTTAACTTATAATACACCACTGTCAAAAGTCCGAATGAAAAGAGTACCGAACCTATAATGTTTGTCGAGGCCAAATAGCCCCAGCCTGCTATACCCACCGCAATTCCCGAAAGAACCGATGAGCGAAAAGTATCCTTAAGCGTTGTCATATTCTGTTTTTTATATTAGTGCCGTTTCAATGAATTGGGCAAGAACAATAGCCGCAAACAAGCAATTCCACATTCTCATTTTACACAGCGTGCAGACCTTTCCCCGAATTCAGCGCAAAATTAGTAAAAAAGTACGGACTACACAAGACGTCCGGCGTCGACAATCATTGTACGCAGAGCATCGTTAAAGGCACGCTCCTCCATCATCTGCTCAAGAGAGATGTGCATACGGTAGTTCCACAGGTGGTCGCGGTTCGACGGTACGTTTATGCGTTCATCGTCGGGATTGTCGCGGCGCAGACGCTCGTCCATTGCCAGCCAATCCTGCCAAGCGATGAGCGCAAAGGCCGACGGAGACTGCAAGTGCTGTTGCAGTATGGCGCGTGCCACGCTGCCACTCATTGCAGCCGGAGCCTTACCCTCGAAGCCAAGCACGTTGTTGTAAAATTGTTGCGACAAGACCTCGTCCTCGCACCACCAGCCGCGCAGAGTGCTCATATCGTGTGTCGACGGGGTTGCCACCGACAAATAGGGATAGTGCTCGGGGCGTGCGAAGGCCTCGCCAAAGAGCTTGGGCATACGCTGTATCTCAAGCGAGAGTATCTGCAAGTTTTTCATTACCCAGGGCACGCACGCAGGTATCATTCCAAGGTCCTCGCCACACGCGGTCATTGTTGTCGACTGCAGCAAAGGAGCAAGCTTGCGCATTCCCTCGTGATACCAGTGCATTGTGTGACGATTATAGAAATACTCCTCGTACAGGTGGTCATATGCTATGCGGTCGCCGAATGCCAGTTGCCCGTAAGCCTCGGTCTCATTGCCAAGAATGCGTGGCACGAACTTATTTCCGTCGTTCAGGTCGCGCAGGAAGAGCACGTCGCCATAAAGGCGCTGCAGGGCAGCCTTTTGCTGTTCGGGGAGCTTCGGTGTACGCTCATATATGTAATAGGCCAGCGTATTGGCATTCTCAATCTCGGGGCGGAAGGTATAGCAGCCGTCGGTGCCTTTTTCAAGAAAGGCATCGGATATTATGCGAGCCTTGCGCGGGAAGAGTTTTTTGAGCACATTGTCGTCAATATATGGCCTTGTGTGCAGAGCCTCGTCAAAATCAAAGCCCTGCGCCATAATCTCATCACGCGAGAGCGGAAGATTGGGCGAGAAACTGCCCGAGAGGCCACTCTTGGCGGTACGCGGAATTTCCCATATACGGAAGAAGCCCAGAACGTGGTCGATGCGATAGGCATCGAAGAAATTAGACATATATTGCAGACGACGGCGCCACCAGGAGTAACCGTCGCGCTCCATTGCTTGCCAGTTATATGTGGGGAAGCCCCAATTTTGTCCATCGGCAGCGAACATATCGGGCGGCGCACCGGCCGACACCTGCAGGTTGAACTGCTCGCTGTCGCACCACACGTCGACACCGTTGGGGGCCACGCCTATGGGAATATCGCCCTTGAGCGCAACGCCCTTGCTGTTGGCATAATTGTGCGCTTCGGAAAGTTGCGTGTAAAGTATATACTGAACATAACTGTGGAACTGCACCTCACGCGCCGCATCGGAATATTCGGCACAGACGCGTTCCATTGTATCGACACCGTAACGAGGATATTCAGCCCAATCCCAAATGTTGCTATGCAGACGCGACGAAAGGAAGCGGAAGAGCGCATAAGGCTTCAGCCAAAGTTCCTGCTCTTTACAAAAAGCACGATAGCCGTCCGAAGCAAGAAGGTCGGAGGCTTGTTGGTCGAACAGTTCGCGCAGATAACCGATTTTCAGCCTGTAAACCTGAGCGTACTTCACCACCGGCTGGGCATTGAGCTTTTCGCGCTCTTTGTCGTAATAAGCGTTGCGACGCGCACTCGCGAGCGCCGGCAACTGGGAAATATCGGCGTAAATGGGGTTGAGCGCAAACACCGACACGCAGTTGTAGGGGTAAGAATCTTCGTTCCCGCCACAAACAGTAGTGTCGTTGACGGGCAACAGCTGAAGCACATTCTGCCCGGTTGCCGAGAGCCAGTCGGCCATAAGTTTTATATCGCCAAAATCGCCTATGCCCCACCCGTGCGCCGAACGTAGCGAGAAAAGCGGCATCACTGTGCCTGCAATGCGCAGACGAGGCGCATTGAAATTAAGTTCGTCGAGCTGATAGAAGTAATTGGTGGCAGCCTCGAAGTCCGGGAGCAGAATGTGGCGGTTGTCGCCCTCTTCCCAACGCACGCTGCCATCGGGAGCAACGGCTATAAACTTATAGTCAATAGCTCCGCGCCATATATTATCGACGTCGAAAGTAACACTCCAACGGTTGGGCACACGCTGTTGCATAGGCAACGCGCGGGCGGGGTCCCACGCACCAAGCACGTCGGCGTCACCAGCAAGATAGAGGCGTTCGCCACCGACAAGCCCCGTCACATAAAGCGAGAAAGTCACACTGCGGTTGTACCAATTGATACTCGGCTCGTCGAGCGCAAGAGTATGCTTGTCGAAGAAACGAAAGAGGTTTGTCTGCGCGTAATAACCCACCGGAGAATCGAGCCACATATCATAGACAATGTAGTTCCGATTCACACAGTTGAAACGCAGCCTGTGAGGCGTGCGCGACCACTCGCAGCAGACACTCTTGTCACCGCTGAGAAGTTCGTAACCGTATTGTATGTGGTCATAATCCTCGCTGACCTCCATTGAACCCTGCCACCAGCCGCATTGCACCTCGCGCAACGAAAGAACGCCGTCGGTAACATTGCCATTATCCCTAAGACGGTAACGCAGGTACATTACACACCCCTCGGACGCTTCGTAACGTATATTGAATTCTATAAATTTCATTTTGTCGTATTCTTTATCTTTAAACCACGCGAAAATACAAAAAAACAGGAAGGTTAAGAAATTTGTGCCGCTATTATTTGCGCTATATGACAAATTTTTCAAATACGCCGCCAAATGTGCTTTTTCAAAGTTTTTACACCTCGCAAGCAGCGAAATAGAGACTCATTTTTGAAATTTAGAATAAATTGAACTATTTTTGCAGCGTAAAACTCTCAAAGGAGTTGCACAAGAGTAATCGACATTTTTTCAATGAACCGCAAGTCAACAATATTAGGTACTATACTGTTACTCCTGATAATACTGCTCCCGACAGGCAACATTCGCGCACAAGGCAAGAAGCAGAAGAGCAAGGAGAAGCCTTTTACCCTGGTTATAGACCCGGGACACGGCGGTGTCGACCCCGGAGCACCGGGACGTTTCTCGAAAGAGAAGGACATTAACCTTAAAGTCTCCAAGCTGTTCGGCGAGAAGGTCAAGGAGGCGTACCCCGAGGTCAGGATTATATACACACGAACCACCGACGTACAGATTCCGCTTGTTAAACGCGCCACAATAGCCAACGACGCAAATGCCGACCTTTTTATATCGATACACTCGAACGCATCGAAGAACAGGTCGCCGCACGGTTGCGAGACATTTACTCTGGGTGCGGGCAGCAGCGCCGAGGCAAAGGCCGCCGCAATGTACGAGAATGAGGTTATTCTCTCCGAGGAAAATTTCGAGGAGATATACAAAGGATTCAACCTTAATTCGAGCGAAAATTTCATTATCTCGGAACTTATACGCACCAAGGATATGGAGATGAGCGCCGAACTTGCACAATTAGTGCAGAACGGAATGGTCAAGAGCAGCAAGCTATACAACCGCGGCGTGTCGTCGGCAGGGTTCCTTGTGCTGCACAAGACTGTGATGCCAAAGATACTGATAGAGCTTGGGTTTATAAGCAACCGCGAGGAAGAGAAATTTCTTGCATCGAAGCAGGGACAGGAAAAACTCGCAACGGGAATATTCAACGGATTTTCGGAATACTACAAGCTGTACGGCAAGCCCAAGAGCAGCAACGGTTCCGAAAAGAGCACAAAAGCAAGCACAAAGGAGAGCAGCAGAAGCACCGCAAAAGCCGAGGCAAAGAAAGAGAGCAAGAAAAGCACCGCCAAGAGCGGAAAACCCTTGTTTAAAATACAGATTCTTGCAACCGACAAACGCTTGGGCAAAAACGACAAACGCTTAAAAGGCGTCAATGCCGAATATTATAAAGAGGGAGGATTATACAAATACACCTACGGCGCAAGCGAGGACTACAACGCTATACAAAAAACGCGGAAAGAGATTTCCAGGAAGTTCCCTCAAGCGTTTATCATAGCATTTATCGATGGCGAAAAAGTTAATACAAACGAAGCAATAAAAATATTTAAAGAACAGAAATAAAATGAAAAAGAATATCTTATCTAAGGAACTGTGGGTAGGCTTTTTAGGAGTCGTGGCACTGCTTGCCATTTATCTTCTCATAAACTTCTTCAAGGGAGTGAATGTCTTTAACGAGGGTAACAGTTACACCGTACGATTCAGCAACATAGGGCAGATTGTAAAAACAAGTCCCGTATACCTCAACGGTTACAAAGTGGGTAACGTTCGTGAGATTTTTTTCAACTACAACAACCGCAACGAGGTTTTTGTTGAAATTGCAGTAGACGACAAGCTGAGATTACCACTGGGCAGTGTCGCCGAGATTGAGAACCAGTTGCTGGGCAGCAGCATCATAAACCTGACGTTAACCAACTGCAACACTTTTGTTGAACCGGGCGACACCATTGCCGGACGTATGAAAAGCGGCGCTCTTGACGAAGCAAGCAAGATGCTGCCTGCTGTAAGCAACCTGTTGCCAAAGGTCGATTCTATTCTTGTATCGGTAAACAACATTCTTGCCAACCCTGCACTTACAGGCACTATAAACAACGTCGAGCAGCTGACCGCACAGCTCAACAGCACATCGGCAGAGCTTAACAAACTGCTCAACGGCGACATTGCGACAGCCACAGGCAAGCTCGTTGCAATTGAAGATGAGATGCTTGAATTATCGTCGAAGCTCAACGAAATTGAGTACCAAAAGATTGTAAACTCACTCGAGGCATCACTCAGCAACATAGAACAGATTACCGCAGCACTGAACAACGGCGAAGGCACTGCAGGAATGTTACTCAAGGACAGCACCCTGTACAACAAGCTCAACAACACCTGCGAGGCAGCCACACTGCTGCTCGAAGACCTCAAGAGCAACCCTAAGCGTTACGTACACTTCTCGGTATTTGGAAAGAAGGATAAAAAAGAGAAAAAGTAACAGAAATATTTTTCAACACAGCGCCTCTGCACCTTGCAGGGGCGTTTTTTTTATTGCAGAAACAGGGCAAGAAGCCCGGGCGCCGGCACAGGGATTTTAGGCAAAAGAGCGGTTACCGCACCGGGTATAAAAGGTGCAAAGAAACTTTTTCGCTTGCAACAGAGACGCACAAGCATCACCGTCTGAACCAACGGCTGAAGAGCGTGGCTCCGCGGCTGTCGACAATATCGGCTCTATACACCCCGGGCTGCAACACGCCAACATCGACCGAGCGGGTGTAGCGACACTCGAGAACCGAACGCCCGTAAAGGTCGCTCACAACGACACTCGCACCACCGGCCGCAAGCTGCGGCAGCGATAAAAAGCCCCGCACAAGAGAGGCATCGCCGCCATCGGCAAGCGCCACAGGAGCACTCTCGCGTCCATAGGCATCGACAGCCGTAACAGCAACGCTCATTGGGCGCTGCGTGCGACAAAGCCACTCAAAAGAGGTTGTCGGGAGCATCGACGCCAGTAGATTATCGACATTGTCAATATCGACAGTATCACTTAACGAACCATAGACATTATACCTTACAGGAGGCTCACCCTCGCACGACGGCACTGCGCTCCATTGCAGCAACAACGAGGAATCGTTGCGCAAAGCCGTAAGCCGTTCGGGAGCGGCCGGAGCGGTACCGGGTGCCCACTCCATCGGAGGGACAAGGGCGGGACCTCTGTTTGCAGCCATATATGCGCTGCACGCGCCACCGGCGTTACCAATAAGATGATGGGTGCGAAAAAGAATAGAACCCGCCGTACCCGCTTCGCGGGAGGTATTCAGCTGTCGGGCAATCTCGTCCGACGACCAACCGCCATATTCAGGCAGCAGACGATAGATGCCTATGCCCGGCACTATGTGTCGCCCGCAAGAGCTCTCCTGCCAGTCGCGCACAAACGGATAGAAATTGTCACCCCGGAAATAGAGCATCGGGAAGAGAATATCCATTATACCCTCTCGCAGCCACGCCTGTGCGTCCTGAAAGACAGTGTGGCGGGCATTCCACCCGAGAGAGCTGTAACGCGCAAGGTCGTCGTGCTTACCCAAAGGCGCGCAGCTCACACGCACCCAAGGCTTGCGAGCCTTGACACAGGCATAAACCTTGCGAGCAATTTCGGTAACATTGCGACGGCGCCAGTCGGCAAGCGTCAGCCCCTTACCGTACTTACGGTGCAAGGAGGCGTCGGGGTAGCCTTTACTGCTATCGGGGTAACGTACATAATCAAGATGCACGCCGTCAACATCGTAGTTTGCAAGAATCTCATCGACAAGCGCCACTATATAACCGGCGGTAGCCGGATTACCCGGTTCCATATACCACTGCCCCTTGAACCGCGTACACAGGTCGCGACGACGCTGCACAACGGAGTGACGCCCCTGACGACGCACGTGCTCGACCTTGCCCAACGGCAACGTAACCAACCAAGCGTGCAGCGCAATACCGCGCTTGTGGCACTCCTCTATTGCAAAAGCAAGCGGGTCGTACCCCGGCGAGAGACCGGTGCTGCCGGTAAAGACGTGCGAAAAAGGTTCAATTTCCGAAGGATATATAACATCGCCCCGCACACGTGTCTGCAAGAGCACTGTATTTATGTGCAAAGACTCAAGAGAGTCAAGAATAACGCAGAGGTCGTTCTTCTGGCGCTCGACGTCGGCAGGTGTCAGAGCCACGCTTCGAGGCCAATCAAGATTCTCGATGGCCGTAAGCCACACTGCACGGTACTCGTATTTTGGCAACAAAGTATTTTGCGCCACCGACGACTCCCCCACAAAAAAAAGAAGCAATAAAAAAACAATACGTAACAACCTCATAGATAAAAATAATTACAAAAATACTCATTTTCACTATTTTTATTGACAAGAATTCCGAATATTTTATAACTTTGTGTGTTATTCAACTACGCCCCGGCAAATTTTTGTTCCTCAACGGGTTTGCCGCTCCGAAATTGACAACAAAAATCTAATTTATAAAATTTATTGCATTATGACAAAAGCAAAAAAATTCATCACTTGTGACGGAAACCAGGCCGCAGCACACATTGCGTATATGTTTTCCGAGGTAGCAGCAATCTACCCTATCACACCATCATCACCAATGGCTGAGTACGTTGATGAGTGGGCAGCACAAGGCCGAAAGAACCTTTTCGGCGAGATTGTATCGGTACAGGAGATGCAGTCCGAAGGTGGCGCAGCAGGCGCACTGCACGGTTCGCTGCAGGCCGGCGCCTTGACAACAACATTCACCGCTTCGCAGGGTCTGTTGCTTATGATTCCCAATATGTACAAGATTGCGGGAGAGAAGTTGCCTACAGTGTTCCACGTATCGGCACGTTCGCTTGCCGGAAACTCTTTGAGTATCTTCGGCGACCATATGGACGTTATGGCTTGTCGTCAGACCGGATTCGCGATGCTCTGCGAGGGTTCGGTACAGGAGGTAATGGACCTGTCGGCTGTGGCACACCTTGCCACCCTTAAAAGCCGTATTCCGTTTATGAACTTCTTTGACGGATTCCGCACATCGCACGAGATTCAGAAGATTGAGCTTATTGAGCAGGAGGAGATTGCTCCGCTTGTCGACTGGGACAGCATTCAGGCATTCCGCGACAGAGCGCTCAGCCCATCGTCACCCGTTGTTCGCGGTACAGCCGAGAACCCCGAGACCTTCTTCACACACAAAGAGAGCGAGAACCCCTTCTACAACGCCGTTCCCGACATTGTAGCAGAATATATGAAAGAAATTTCGGCTATCACAGGCCGTAATTACGCACCTTTCACATACTACGGAGCCGAGGACGCCGACCGAGTAATAATTGTGATGGGTTCGGCTACCGAAGCTGTAAAGGAGGCTATCGACTATATGACAGCAAGAGGCGAAAAGGTGGGCTTGGTAAGCGTACACCTCTACCGTCCATTCTCGGTTAAATACCTTGCGGCAGTAATGCCAAAGAGCGTAAAGCGCATCGCTGTGCTCGACCGCACAAAAGAGCCCGGAAGCCACGGCGAGCCTTTGTATCTGGACGTTGTCGAGGCATTCTCAAGCACCCCCGAGCTCAAGGAGCTTAACCCCATTATTGTCGGCGGTCGTTTCGGATTAAGTTCAAACGACACAACTCCTGCAATAATTATGGGAGTATACGAGAACCTTGCATTACCCACACCGAAGAACCACTTCACATTCGGTATTGTCGATGACGTTACATTCCTGTCATTGCCTCCAAAGGAGGAGATTGCCGTTGTTGACGGTATGTTCGAGGCTAAATTCTATGGATTAGGAGCCGACGGTACAGTGGGTGCAAACAAGAACTCTATAAAAATCATCGGCGACAACACAAAGAAACACTGCCAGGCATACTTCTCGTACGACTCGAAGAAGTCGGGAGGATTCACCTGTTCGCACTTGCGTTTCGGCGACAAGCCCATTCGTTCTACATACCTTGTGAACACTCCTAACTTTGTAGCGTGCCACGTTCAGGCATACTTGCGTATGTATGATGTTACACGAGGATTGCAGAAAGGCGGCACATTCCTGCTGAACACAGTATGGGAGAGCGAGGAACTTGCACAGAACCTGCCCAACAACATCAAAAAGTACTTTGCCGACAACAACATTACAGTATACTACATTAACGCGACAAAGATTGCACAGGAGATTGGTCTTGGCAACCGTACCAACACCATCTTGCAGAGCGCATTCTTCCGTATAACACAGGTTATCCCTGTAGAGCTTGCTGTTGAGCAGATGAAGAAGTTCATTGTCAAGTCTTACGGCAAGAAGGGTCAGGACATTGTCGACAAGAACAATGCAGCTGTTGACCGCGGAGGCGAGTACAAGCAGTTGGCGATAGACCCCAACTGGTCGAAGCTGCCCGCCGACGTCGAAGAGAAGAGAGACGAGCCGGAGTTCATCACAAAGATCGTGCGCACAATCAACGCTCAGAAGGGCGCACAGTTGCCTGTTTCGGCATTCAAGGGTCTCGAGGACGGAACCTGGCCTGTCGGAACATCGGCATACGAGAAACGTGGTGTGAGCGCATTTGTTCCCAAATGGGACGCAGCCAACTGTATACAGTGTAACAGATGTTCATTCGTCTGTCCTCACGGCTGTATACGTCCGTTTGTTATGGACGAGGCCGAGGCTGCAGGCCTTAACGCCGACAAGATTGAAATGAAAGCACCTCTTGCAATGAAGGGTATGCAGTTCAGAATTCAGGTAGGCGTGCTCGACTGTTTAGGTTGCGGAAACTGTGCGGACATCTGCCCGGGCAACCCCAAGCAGGGCGGCAAGGCTCTTACAATGGTTCCTTTAGAGCAGGAGAGAGCCGAGGCTGCAAACTGGGACTACTGCGTAAAGAACGTAAAGAGCAAGCAGTCGCTTGTTGACGTCAAGAGCAACCCCAAAAATTCACAGTTTGCGACTCCGCTCTTTGAATTCTCGGGCGCTTGCTCGGGTTGCGGCGAGACACCTTACGTCAAACTGCTCACACAGCTGTTCGGCGACCGTCAGGTTGTTGCCAACGCTACCGGTTGTTCTTCAATATACACAGCGTCAGTACCATCGACACCTTATACTACCAACGAAAAGGGCGAAGGTCCCGCGTGGGGCAACTCGCTGTTCGAGGACTTCTGCGAGTTCGGTCTGGGTATGAAACTCGCCGAGAACAAGATGCGCAGCCGTCTCGAGAGACTGCTTACCGAGGTTCAGACACACCGCAGCTGCCCCGAGGATATGAAGGCACTTGCACAACAGTGGATAGACAACAAGGAGAACGCCGAGGTTACCAAGCAGATTACTCCCGAAATTATAAAAGCGTGCGAGGCGTATGAGTGCGACACCTGCGAGCAGATTCTGGCCATAAAGCAGTACCTTGTGAAACGCTCACAGTGGATTATCGGCGGTGACGGTGCGTCGTACGATATTGGTTACGGCGGTCTTGACCACGTTATTGCATCGGGCGAGGACGTGAACATTCTCGTTGTCGACACCGAGGTTTACTCGAACACCGGCGGACAGTCGTCAAAGGCTACCCCATTGGGCGCTATTGCAAAATTCGCAGCAGCCGGCAAGCGTATACGCAAAAAAGACCTGGGTATGATTGCAACCACCTACGGATACGTATACGTTGCACAGATAGCAATGGGAGCAAGCTACGACCAGTGCCTCAAGGCTATTCGTGAGGCCGAGGCCTACCCCGGTCCATCACTCGTCATTGCCTACGCCCCCTGTATCAACCACGGTATCAAACGCGGTATGGGCAAGGCTCAGGCCGAGCAGGCAGCAGCCGTTGAGTGCGGTTACTGGCACCTGTGGCGTTACAACCCCGCTCTCGAAGAGGAGGGTAAGAACCCATTCACACTCGACAGCAAGGAGCCGCAGTGGGATAAGTTCCAGGAGTTCTTGCAGGGCGAGGTACGCTACGCATCACTTGCCAAGCAGTTCCCGACGGAGGCTCACGAGCTGTTCGCAGCAGCCGAAAATATGGCAAAGAAACGCTATGCAAGTTACCAACGTATGGCAAAGCTCGACTGGAGCACCGAAGAGAGTGCCGAATAACAGCTGAGTCATTATAGAGACGAAGGAGTGCGCCCCCGGGCGCACTCCTTTATTTTTCAGGCAAAGGCAAACGTGCCGAAGAGGGTTTTAAAAGAGACACTGCTTGGCAGGCGCATTATGCCGGAAACTTTTCACGCAAGGGCGCAAAATACCCACGCAAGCGAACCAACAGCACGCAAACATTGTTATTCCTACATATTTACATAACCATAAAAAACAGATAACAATGTCAACATTAACAAAAAGCGTAAAATTAGGCGTGGCAACACTCGCCATTATGAATGTAACCGCCGTTGTGTCATTACGCGGACTGCCCGCCGAAGCCGAGTACGGCATCAGTTCGGCGTTCTACTACCTATTCGCGGCATTAGTATTTCTTATTCCCACATCGTTTGTAGCCGCAGAGCTTGCAGCAATGTTCCAGGACAAACAAGGCGGCGTATTCCGTTGGGTGGGCGAAGCATTCGGCAAAAAAGCCGGATTTGTGGCCATATGGCTACAGTGGGTCGAGAGTACAATATGGTATCCGACGGTCCTGACATTCGGTGCCGTGTCACTGGCGTTCATAGGAATGGACAGCAGTAAGGATATGTCACTTGCATCGAACAAAATTTACACCCTTGTGATAGTGCTTGCCATCTACTGGGCTGCAACATTTATCTCGCTCAAAGGACTGGGCTGGGTCAGTAAAGTCGCAAAGATTGGCGGTCTTGTAGGCACCATTATTCCGGCTGCACTACTTGTGATTCTGGCCATAATATACCTTATAACCGGCGGAGAGTCACAGATGAACTTCGGAGGTGACTTTTTCCCCGATATTACCAAACTCGACAATCTTGTCCTTGCATCGGGAATATTTCTCTTTTACGCCGGAATGGAGATGACCGGCATTCACGTGAAAGATATGGAGAACCCTGCACGCAACTACCCGCGCGCCGTGTTCCTGGGAGCGATAATAACAGTGCTCATTTTCATCTTGGGTACATTTGCGTTGGGAATAATAATTCCGCAGAAGGACATTAACCTCACACAGAGCCTTCTTGTGGGATTCGACAACTACTTCAGATATGTAGGAATGTCGTGGCTGTCGCCCATAATTGCCATTGCCCTTGCTTTCGGAGTTCTTGCCGGAGTGCTTACGTGGGTGTCAGGCCCGTCAAAAGGTATATTTGCAGTGGGCAAGGCCGGTTATCTGCCACCGTTTATGCAACGTACCAACAAAATTGGAGTTCAGAAGAATATTCTGCTCATTCAAGGCGGACTGGTAACGCTGCTTAGCCTTCTGTTCGTGGTTATGCCATCGGTACAGAGTTTCTACCAGATATTATCGCAGTTAACGGTGCTTCTGTACCTTATTATGTACCTGCTGATGTTCGCCGCCGCAATATACCTGCGCTACAATATGAAGGACGCTGCGCGTCCGTTCAGGCTGGGCAAACGCGGCAACGGGGTAATGTGGTTTGTGAGCGGCGTGGGATTCCTTGGCAGTTTGCTGGCATTCGTACTAAGCTTTATACCCCCTGCACAGATTGCGGTAGGCAGCAATGCCGTATGGTACTCGGTACTTGTTATAGGCTGCCTGGTGGTTGTTGGTGCTCCGTTCCTTATTTATGCTATGCGAATGCCACACTGGGTCGATAAAAAATCGACATTCGAACCCTTCCATTGGGAAAAATAACACCCTCATAAGGCAAATTTGCGCCTAACGACACAACAGCCGAGGCTGCAAAGAAAATCTTTATTAAGTGGACTCATATTTGAGCTCCACTTAATATTGTCAATCGATGCTTTTTCACTATTTTAGCCGAAGAAACTGATAATACTATGAAAAAGACACTCTTTGCAATACTTGCCACGCTCGCAATTGCGTGCGGTTGCAACAAAGAACCCGATTATGCCTCACTTGTCAACCCCCTCATCGGCACCGACTACAAAGGCAACGTCTACCCCGGCGCACAGATGCCATTCGGTATGGTACAGCTGAGCCCCGACAACGGCCTTCCCGGGTGGGAACGAATTGCAGGCTACTACTACCCCGACAGCACTATCGCCGGGTTCAGTCACACCCACCTGAGCGGTACAGGCGCCGGTGACCTATACGACATCAGTTTCCTGCCCGTAACCTACCCTCTGCGCAAGGCCGAAGCACCGTTGGGCATACACTCAATGTTCAGCCACGAGCGCGAGGAGTGTCACGCCGGTTACTACCGCGTCACACTCGACAGCTACGGCATAGAAGTTGAGCTGACAGCCACCGAGCGTTGCGGCGTGCAGCGTTACACCTACCCCGCAAGCAACACCGGAAAAGAGGCAACCGTACTGCTCAACCTATCGAAGGCAATGAATTGGGACGCAACCACCGACACACACCTTGTACAAAGAGACAGTTTCACCATTGTCGGTTACCGGCACTCCAACGGTTGGGCAAGAGAGCAAGAGGTCTATTTTGCAACACGTTTCTCGCAGCCAATAAAGAGTATGAAGTGCGACAACAGCAATATACTGCACAAAGGAATGATAAAAAGCGTTATCGGTACTGCACGTCTGACCTTTGAGCTTGACAGCGACAGACAGCTGACTGTTACAACAGCCCTGTCGGGCACAGGCATTGAGGGAGCGTTGAAGAACCTCTCGGCAGAGGCTCCGCACGACAATTTCGACCTTTACCACGCACAAGCAACCGAAAAATGGAACGAAGCCCTTTCCTGCATAAAGATTAAAGGCGGCACACAGGACGAGCGCGTCTGTTTTTACACCGCACTCTACCGCACAATGCTCGCCCCCACACTATACTGCGACGCTGACGGTCTGTACCGCGGTGCCGACGGCAAAAACCACACTGCCGACGGCTGGCAGAACTACTCGACATTCTCGTTGTGGGACACATACCGAGCCGCCCACCCGCTGCTCACCTACACAGCGCCCAACCGAGTGCCGCATATTATAAACTCATTCATCGCCCACTTTGAGCAACACGGCCGCCTGCCGGTGTGGAATATGTGGGGCAGCGAAACAGATATGATGATAGGCTACCACTCGGTACCCGTAATTGCCGATGCCTATTTTAAAGGAATAAAAGGCTTCGATGCCCACAAAGCGTTAGCAGCCTGCGTTGCCACAGCCAATGACGACAATTACCGCGGAATAGGAGACTACAAGACAAGGGGATACATTCCATACGACATCACCGACCCCTACAACAGCGACAACTGGGCATTGTCGCGCACATTAGAGTACGCATACGACGATCACTGTATAGGACGTATGGCCGAGGCTATGGGCAAAGAGGATATTGCCGATGAATTTTACTGTCGCGCCGAGAACTGGCGTAACCTATACAACGGACATACAACATTTATGCAACCGCGCGACAGCAGAGGAGTGTTCCAACCGCTGTTCGACCCCGACGAATACACCCCGCACATATGCGAAAGTAACGCTTGGCACTATATGTGGAGCGTTCAGCACGACATTGACGCTCTTGTTGAGCTTATGGGGCTAAAGTGTTTCGAGCAGAAGCTTGACAGTATGTTCACATACGCCCCCGCCGAGAATGCCAACCTTCCAATCTTCAGCACAGGAATGATTGGACAGTACGCCCACGGCAACGAACCGAGCCACCACGTCGCATATCTTTTCAACCGCATAGGACAGCCCGAAAAGACACAGAAATATGTATCACAGATTATGCGCGAGATGTACCGCAACGCCCCCGACGGCCTGTGCGGCAACGAGGACTGCGGCCAGATGTCAGCGTGGTACGTATTGTCGGCTATGGGCTTCTACCCCATTGACCCCGCAAGCGGAGAGTATGAGATTGGCCGTCCGCTGTTCCCCGAGGCTGCGCTACGCCTGCCCGGCGGCAACTCTTTTACCGTAAAAGCCGCCGACACCGGCAAAGAGCACTACAGAAAAGTGAGCCTCAACGGAAAGAGACTAAGCAACACCGTGCTCACCCACAGCAATATAACCAACGGCGGAGTGCTGGAGTTTGAATAAGAGTATGAATCTATCAACAACAGCAAAATTCAACAACAATTAAACCGGATTTATACAGTAATTTTCAAATATCGCTCAATTTATATACTTTTGCAAAATATTTCAAAAACACACATTTAACACACTTATGAGAAAAATACTTAATTTATTATTGGCGTCTATTACAATGCTGACATTATCCGGCTGCCCAAGCTCTGCCGACCCGGACGATGCACCCGACAACCCCAACACACCGACCAACCCCGGGATAAATATGGGCAAGAAAAAACTATCTGAAATGAAATTCTATTTTAAAGATGATGATGGTGAAGAAATTTGTGACTTTATAATCGAATTCGCATACGACAAAAAAGGCAATGTTTCCGAAATTAGAAGTATGGAAGTAAGCGATGCGGACTTAGACATATACAGGTACGAATATGAATATGAAAACAACGTATTGAAATCTATCATATGCACAAGCGAATGGTACACCCAATACTATACAATTGAAAATGACAGAATAACAGAATACATAATATCGGACGAAGAAGATATACTTAATTCACTTTCTTATGTCAACGAATATCTATCAAAAATAACAACCGACGACCATTCCAACACCTATCTTTGGAACAACGGCAAACTGCTCTCGACCAAACACGAATATCTCAGAGATGATTATTACTATCGCAGTAACCACGTGCTCAAGTACGACGGTGAGACCTGTAAGGGATTCTTTCCTTTTATAGTTAATTATATTGACTCAGATGACTATCTTTTCTGTGCAATGCCCCAGCTCATTGGTGCAAGTACCATACACCTGCCTTCAGAGGATAATTTCAATAACAGCGAGGGAGATGAATCCAAGATTAAATTCATCTATGATTTTTACCCAAATGGATATCTAAAAAAAATGACATCTATGAGCTACGACGAAGAAGCCGGAGAGTGGGTTAACGACGGTGACGGAAGCATTGAATTTGTGTGGGAATAATATAAACCCCAAATACTCCATTTATTATAATAAGGTCGGCGCTAGCGCCGACCTTATTATCTTATAAACCAACCGCTCATTATCAAATATCCCCGCCCCTGCCTGCGGCACAATCGAAAGTGCAACAGCTTCGTGGGGGGCAATATCCTCGTGGTTACCGCACACCGGCCGATGGGGAGTCCTTTCGCTCCTCATACCCCCTGTATATAGAAAAGAATAGTCCCAAATGATTGGGACTATTCCATTATATTGCAAAATGCGCTTAGTGCGTTTCGCCACCTTCGACCTTGTAGCCGTTAGGATAGATGAGCAGCACGCTTGTATTTTGATAATCGCGTTGCAACTGCACAAAAACGTGGTCGAGTGACGGACGGAAGGATATTGAGCCTTTGCGTGCAGTAACAATAATGAGCAGATGGTCGTCGTGTATAATCTTCGACAGGCGCTTAAGGTCGTTACCGCCGTCAGTCTCATAGAACTGCGCATTAACCGGTGTAAGTTCTTTAAGCATCATTTGTATTCTGGACATTGTATCGGGGTGACCGTGGTACATAATTCTGCACCCAAGGCCGCTTGCCATACGCGCTGTCTCCTCGACCCAGTACGAGAATCCCGCCTCGTATTCAGCCTTTGCAGGGAAAGTTATGTGTATGGCACGCACGGTGTTCAGCGGGATATTTATTCGCGCCATCATCACTTGACAGTTAAGAGCGTTCAGAACCTCGGGCAACACGCCACCCAAGAAAGTGTCATTTGCAGTCTCTTTCTTGTGGAAGCCCATTATAAGCTCACGATAATCATTCTCCTTAACCTCGTGAATAATTCCGTGCGCAAGGTTGGTCGTCAGGCGCAAACGTGTCAGCAGAGGAACATTAGCCGAAGCCGCTATATCGGCAGCAACATCAAGAACCTTGGCACCACTCTGCTGCCGGGCCTTATCCTCGTCAAGAACAACGGTTATTGCCGACAGTGGAATTTTGCTATTCTCCTTGCGTACAAGCAATGCAAGGTCCATAAGCTTGTCCACCGCCGCAGGGTTGGCAAGCGCCAGCAGCGTTTTCTTTGAATCGAGCGGAGCCGGTTTTGCGAGCAGAGCGGTTGTCACGACGAGCTTACGCGAAGCCCGGTCGGCAACAATGGAACTAACTATGCAGGTAACAAGGATAAGCAACACCGTTCCGTTCAGCACGTCCTCGTTCAAGAGACGCGAGCCATCGGCCAATATTATACCGTGACCAACAATTGCGGCAGCCAGCGTAGCAGCAGCCTGCGAGGTGCTTAATCCAAACATCAGCGACTGTTCACTGCGGCTCATCTTGTAGCTTTTCGCCACCACGAACGATGCCAGCCACTTTCCGGTAAGAGCCGTTACAATCATCACAAGCGCCACCAGCAACGAATTGCCGCCATTAAACAGCACCCCAAGGTCAATCATCATTCCCACTCCGATGAGGAAATAAGGAATAAAAATAGCGTTTCCCACAAAGTCTATACGACGCATCAGCGGCGAAGAGTGAGGAATCAGCGGGTTAAGCACAAGACCGGTTATAAAGGCGCCCAATATGCCCTCCATACCTGCAAGTTCCATCATTCCCGCACCCAGGAACAACATCGCCATCACAAAAATATATTGTATGACACTGTCGTTATATGTACGGAAAAAGTAACGCGCCACGCGCGGGAACAGGAAAATAATGACACAGGCAATAGCCAGCAGTTTCGCCAGCATAAACAGCACAAACCATATGTCGGCCTCGCCGGCAAACATTCCGGCCACCACCGCGAGCACAAAAAGGGTCAACGTGTCGGTAATTATAGTTCCGCCAACCACAAAGTTCACACAACGCAGACGCGAGAGACCGTAACGCGCGACTATTGGATAAGATATCAGCGTGTACGACGCATACATACTGGCAAGCAGCACCGATGCTATAAGGCTATACTCAAGGATAAACAGGTTGCTTATGAGGCCAAGCGCTATGGGGATAAAAAAGACTGCAAGCCCCATAAACAGCGCGCCTCCGCGCGCCTGCTTCATCTCCTGCATATTTATCTCAAGGCTGGCAAGGAACATTATATAATAAAGCCCCACCTTGCCAAAAAGCTCGAAACTGTCGTCACGCACAAGAATGTTCAGACCGTCCGGACCGATGAGCACACCCGCAAGAATCATACCTATTATGTGAGGCAGACGCAATTTGTTGAATATCAACGGAGCAAAGAGCACTATGCACAACACTCCAAGAAATATCCAAGTAGGGTCGGTTACCGGAAAGACGGAACTGAAATCCATAATATATTCTGTTTAGCAGTTATTTTTTACCAAGAATATGCAACGCCAAGGGTGAAAAGCTCTTTCAACTGCCAGAAGCCCCATTTTTTTGTAGCCTCCTCGGTCGACAATATCACACTGTCGTCGAAACGTGAATGAAGCATCAGCGATGCAGTAAAGTACTTGCTGAGCGTTGCATTGAACTTTGTTTCCCACTGGAAGAACACCCTTTCGTAGTTTGTATAATATTCGAGGCGCGAATAGACATCGAGGAACGACGAAATTTTGTAGGTAGGGATTGTTACCACAAGCTGGGTACCATAATCCTGACGGAAGCGTCTTGAGACCTCTTTTTCATTAAAGCCGAAACGGTCGCGTGCAAGGTTTCTGTAACAAACAAAGCGGAAATTGTACGCCGAAAGCGGTGCGAGGAAGACCTCTATCTTAAAGTTCCCTATTGAAGGCTTGTAGTTCAAACCGACAGAGGCATTTGCGTCCAACGGTGCTGCAAAGTTCGAGATAAAGTCCTTCTCGTTCGATGGATAGTTCGGCAAAGACTGTGTCTCGACCTTAACCTTTGCTGCAATATCAAGATTCTTCACCAATTTGCAACCGAATGTCGACTCGATGCGCAATTTATCGGTATTGGTCTTGAAAGTGTGGTAAGCATCGGACGGGTAGGTCGCAAAACCAAGGTCATAGTCAAAATGGTTGGTCCAGGTGATGCGGTCTTTATTGTCGTAGTTCATATCAAGGTCTATTGTCGCAAGCATCGCATAGTTGCTCTCACCGCCCTGGAACCAGTTGGGCGATATAAAGTTCTGTGTGAATGTGAGCGATGTGCGTCCGGCAAACTTCCAATAATTAGGCTTTACAACGGTTGTGGGCATACCTCCTACAACGTCCTCGGGAATTGCGATAGTACTGGAAAGGTCAAGCATAGGCTTGCGAGTCTCGGTATCAATGTCCGAATGCGTCTGTTCGTTGCGCAGCTCCTCTTCGGTCATCACCACTCTGGTGGGATACTCGCTGTATACATTAAGCATTAACTCATCGATTACAGCGGAACGTTTGTCGTCCATACTTAGTAATTCACTGTCACTCTCCTCGCTTTCTTCACAAGCAAAAGCCTTGCCAAGAACCGATTCGTACAATACAGGAGTAGCAAACATCTTTGAATAGACGTGATTGGTTTTCTCCTCTTCATAGTCGGCGTTCACATTCGAAGCCGCAGCCACAAGTTCGTCAATACCATTGTTAAAGTAGTCATACACAGCACTTTCCTGAGCAAAAGCCGAGAAAGAAGATACTACAAAGAACAACAGTGTAAGTAATTTTGTTCTCATAAGAAAAATATTTTTAGTGTTTTTCATAATTCCGCCACCCACAGGCGAGCACACGCCTCACCTTCGATATTATCACGCAAAGATATATTTTTTTAACTATATTATAAAGAAATTAAGACAGATAGTGAGAAAAACTATTTTTATACCGTATTTGCACCTCTTTAATCAATATTTTTACTACCTTTGCGCGGAATTGTCAAAAATTAACCGATTAACCGTTTTTAAATTAGAGATATGGACAAAAGAAGTATATTGGCATACGTACTTATAGGTTTAGTTCTCCTTGTTTACTTCAACTACAGCCAGCCCTCGGCCGACCAGATAAAGGCACAGCAGGAACTTGCGCTGGCAAAAGAGCGAGAGGCATTCATCAAAGACAGCATAGCATCGGCCAACGATGTGGCATTTATGTCGCAGATGAACAACAGCGAGAGCTTTTTCTATAATGTGTTGCGTGGCGAATACAAGAACGTTACTATACAGAATGAGAAAATAAAGGTTGATATTTCGACCTATGGCGGACGCGTCGCATCGGTAACCCTCAAGGACTACAATGACCAGGCAGGCAACAACCTTGTACTCTTCGACAGCAAGGACAAGATTGATGTAAACGACAGCAACCGCGACCTGAACGGCAGCAACACCATCAACTTCTTGTTCAAGAGCAACCTTGCTGACAGGAACATAAGCACCAACGAACTCTTTTTTACCCCTGTAAACGCAACCGACAGTTCTGTTGTTATGCGCTTGGACTTTGTTCCCGGCGAGCGCTACATTGATTTTGAGTACCGTTTAAACGGCAACAGCCAGATGATGGACCTCAGCGTCACAGCTCACAATATGAACAACGTGATAAGCAGCAACGAGGTTACAATCGACTGGAAACAGTTTATACGCCAATTGGAGCCGGGCTACAACTTCGAGCAGCGTTACGCAAGCCTCACATACAAGATTTCTGACGACGATTCAGACTATTTGAGCGAGATGAGCGACGACAACGAGAAAATTGACGAGCCGGTCCACTGGATTGCCTATAAAAACCAATTCTTCTCGTCGATAATGATTGCCGGTACCGACTTTACCGACGTCGATGTAAAGTCCGAGGTCATTCAAAAGGACAAAGGGCTGCTCAAGAGATGCACATCGAAGATGCAGACCGCTTTCGACCCGACGGGTGCAACCCCCACCGAGTTGCAGTTCTATTTTGGCCCCAACAAATTCGACATTCTAAAAGAGAGCAACGCTCTTGTCAAGGGCAGCAACGACGACCCCGAGCTTCAGGACCTCATTTACTTTGGCTGGCCCATTGTTCGCTGGATAAACCGACTCATTGTGATGCCCCTCTTCGACCTTCTCTCGGGATTCGGGCTTAATATGGGTATTGTGCTCATTCTGCTCACACTTATTGTAAAGGCTATTGTATACCCCTTTACAAAAAAATCGTACGTTTCATCGGCAAAAATGCGTGCATTGAAGCCCTACGTCGACGAGATAAATGCAAAGTACCCCAAACAAGAAGATGCACTCAAAAAGCAGCAGGAGGTTATGGGCCTCTACCAGAAATACGGAGCAAGCCCTATGGGCGGTTGTTTGCCTATGCTCATTCAGATGCCGGTATTTATTGCACTCTTCAATTTTGTGCCGAATGCCATTGAGCTTCGCCAGCAAAGCTTCCTTTGGGCGCACGACCTTTCGTCGTACGACGCAATACTCAGTTGGGATACATACATTTGGCCTTTGGGCAACCACCTGAGCCTGTTCTGCCTTTTGTTCTGTGTCACACAGTTGCTCAACACATATTATATGAACAAAATGCAACCCTCAATGGGCAGCACCCCCGAAATGGAGCAGCAACAGAAGATGATGCGCTGGATGATGTACTTAATGCCCGTAATGTTCTTCTTTATGTTCAACGAATACTCATCGGGTCTGAACTTCTACTATTTCGTATCGACCCTCTTCAGCGTACTTATATACGTTTACTTGAGAAAAGCCGTTAAGGACGATGAGCTGCTGAAGAAGATGGAAGCATACGCCGAGAGCAACAAGAACAACCCCAAGAAGCAGACAAACCTTATGGCGCGTCTTGAGGCGTTACAGGAGGAGCAGAAAAAGCTGCTCGAGGAACAAGAGAGAATAAAAAGAGAAAGAAACGCAAAAAAGAACAACAAATAACATATAATGGGACTATTTGATTTTTTCAGAAAAAAGAAAAACACCGAACGCGTAGGCGGAATGGAGGATTTTATGACCCTTATTCGCGTCTATTATCAGTCGGTGATAGCAGGCAATATGGGCATAACCAACATCAGTATGCTCCCCGACCTTGCAACCTTCAAGCGCACTCTTAAAGTGCCTACACAAAACAACAAGTTAGGTGTTGCCGAGCGCAACCGCTGCAAGAAGATGATTGAGCAGATATACGGAATGGACGACAACTTCTTCAAAGAGATTGACTCGTCTATTAAGAAGAACTGCAAGAAGATGCAGGACGTACAATCATTCCTCTTTGCGTTCCAAGGCTTCAACAACGACCTTATGATGCTTGTCGGCAACCTTATGAAGTGGAAATTCCGCGTTCCGGGTTTTATGCACAAGATGCTGCACGCAATGACCGAGAAAATAATCAACGACATCTTCACCAAGAACAACTGGAAGGACGAAGCTACGTTCCGCACAGTCTACGCGGTGCGTCAGTACAAGGAGAAGCTCGGTTATTCACAAGCGTGGATTACAGAGTACGTCTACAAAATCATTACCCTTGCCAAGAAAGAGCCACGTCCCCAGATGGAGGATATGGACGCCGGCAAAAAGTAACATACGAGGGGTGCCCAGTGGGTGCCTCTCTGTTTTTCAGGCAACCACACCTCTGGCAGCCACACACACAAGCGGGAGCGCCCCACGCAAACGGAAGCACGCGCACAAAGATTATAACCCAATTACAGAACCACACAATGCTCACATTCAAGCCAATAACACTGCTGTCGGTAAACGAATTGCTGCCATTTGCCAAGCAATGCCTCACACGCTCGTGCGACTACACACCGGGCAATCTCATTATGTGGGCACGTTTTATGGACTACCGCTACGCCATAGAGGGCGACACGCTTTTTATAAAGTGTAAATCGCAGAGCGACCTTCAACAGCAAGCGTTTCTTGCGCCCATAGGCGCACTGCCCGCAGCCAAGGCCATTGCTCTATTACAAGAATATTGCGACGCAAACGGCGAGAGCCTTACACTGACGGCTGTTCCCGAGCAGATGCTCGACGAGCTGCGTCCCCTGCTCCCCAACTACACCGTCGAGCCACTCGACAACTGGAGCGACTACATCTACGACGCACAATCCCTTGCCACCCTCAAAGGCAAAGCCCTCAACAAGAAGCGCAACCGATACAACAAATTCATAACCGAGAACCCGCAATACACTTACAGCCGCTTCACCACAAAGGATATACCCGAAGTCGCACGTTTCCTTGCCGGTAACCGCGATTGTCAGAACCACAGGGAGATGAGTATGCGCTGTTACGAGCAATGGCAGTGTATAGCCACAGTGCGCAACATTCTGCACTACCCCCAACCGGCGGGAGTACTGCGCGTCGACGGCAGAATAGCTGCATTCACACTGGGCGAGATTTTCGGCGACACCCTATATGTGCACATCGAAAAGGCCGACCACAGTATCGCCGGCACAAGCGAAGCCATAAACCGTTTTTTTGTCAACGACATAACAACGGAGCACCCCGATATTGTATATATAAACCGTGAAGAAGACCTTGGCGACCCGGGCCTGCGTCAGGTAAAGCGCGCCTACAACCCGACGCTTATGCTTCACCGCTACGAGATTCGCCCGGCATACAACAACGCCGAATAAAGGCTCCACAGCACTATGAACGTCGAAAAACACCCATTGGAGCCGTTCCTGCCGCAGAATGCACGCATTTTAATGCTCGGCAGTTTTCCGCCGCCAAAGGCACGGTGGTCAATGGAATTTTTCTATCCTAATTGGATAAATAAAACTATTGTAAAAGTATAAAAACTATACAAATTGCCCTATAAATAAAATAGCACAAAGACTAGTCTTTGTGCTATTTTATTATAAGAATCCTATTTACTACAACAGAAATGCTCAATTTAAAAAGGAAGTCCATCTTCATTGTCACATTCCAACGTATTGCCTTCGGTATCGATTGTAGAACATTCACCATCAAGCCAAACAGTTGCTTTGCCGTTACGGAAAGTTTCGCAGCAATCATATTTGCACGCTATTATCAATTCATTCTGTTCATTGATATAGCCTGTTTTGTGGAAATATCTGAAATTTGGCACAGTCGCAGTTTTTTTTCAAAAAAGTTACTCCAAAAAATGAATTTTTCTCCTTTGTCTACTATATTATGCCGTAAAATTAAAGAATATGGCAAAAAGAAGATTTAAATCCCTCTCACAGACAGGGTGTCTGGAGTGGATAAAGGCAGAACGTGAGTATGAGGAGTTGTTGCAGACTATCTGGAGTGTTACGAATAATTTTATAGGTTACTCTATGATTGTTGCGTTTATATGGTTTGGGGTGTCGCACGGTTATTGGAACACTATACAAATGCGCGTTTTCTGCATTGCGGCGGTGGTATATTTCCTGAGCAAATACCTCTATTATCCCCTTGTCAAGGATATTATGTGGACTGAATTGAAAGAGGGTGGGGGGCAGGAGACGTTTGTAAGTTTTCTTGGTTGTTTCGAGGTGCTGTATGGGCGTTTTAATGGCGATGGCTGTTACAGCTTTTTTAGTCTCTTCTACATTCCGTTGGTTCCTCTTGGCAGGTATCAACTCTATGCCAACAGAAGAATGATACAATTAGGTGATGCCAAATATTATTATCATACCTTCAAATTCTGTTGGAGAGAGATTCTTTATGTGTATTTGAAGAACTGGAGTTTTGCTGCTATGGTGTTTTCTGCAATTTCCGGTATTCTTTCGGGCGGTTGGCTCATTCCTTATTTTGCCGGCTAATAAGATGCAAATACCGCAGCTTGGTTTCCTTTGTTGTATGTGTTAATGTTGATTATATGAGATTTACATTCAAGAACATAGTCAAGTGTTTGATTTTCTACACAACTGCATTAATGTTGTGTTACACAATTGGTGTCTTGCTCTATGGTTGCAGTTTCACGTTTTTGTGTTGCTGGTTTGCTGTTCTGATACCTCTTCTTGCTGTTACATTTTTTATGTGCAAAGGGAAAACTGTAAAACAGTTCAAGGAGTTCACTGGTATTGACCTTGACCATTGATGATATATGGCTCCGGGTGTTTTATTTAGTAGAACTTGGCATTATTTTAACAACAATATAAATAATCATATGAGAGAAGTTGTTCTCTTGCATAAAAAGTTTACCTTTGGCATAGAAATCCAAAATCCGTAAAAAGATGCCGATTACCGAAAAACACCCATTGGAACCGTTCCTGCCGCAGAATGCACGCATTTTAATGCTCGGCAGTTTTCCGCCGCCAAAAGCACGGTGGTCAATGGAATTTTTCTATCCTAATTGGATAAACGACTGCTGGAGAATTCAGGGCTTAATATTCTTCGGCAACAAACACTATTTCGAGGTTGCGGGCGAAAAACGCTTCGACAAAGAGAAGATTGAGAAATTCTGTCGTTTACAAGGAATAGCACTTTACGACACAGCCAACGAGGTGCGCCGTCTGAAAGAGAATGCGTCGGATAAATTTTTAGAGGTCGTTTCCCCTACCGACATTGAAGCTCTTATAACGGCACTGCCGCATTGCACAGCAATTGTTGCCACCGGACAAAAGGCTATAGACACAATTACCGGCACATTCAGCTGCACGGAACCCGCCATAGGCAATTACACCACAATCACCGTCGGCACAAGAGAGATGCACCTTTGGCGTATGCCATCGACGTCACGGGCCTACCCGCTTGCGCTCGAGAAAAAAGCCGACTGTTACCGCAAGATGCTGCAACAAGAGCACATTATACCCCTTCAGTCCAAGCCTTAGCGAGTCGCTGAAGTTCGCGGGGTAGCTGCTCCAGTCCCAATAGTAGCTTGTGCCCGAGAGTGTTTAACACCCCACACGACAATCGGCAGAAGAAGCCACACAACGTAACAGTCTTATAAAAAACACACGCGTTTCCCGAATTTATTTTTATATTTGCCTGCCGGCAGATATACGGCGGCACTCGCTGTGAAAAATAATCAAGCAAACTTGTTATTTCTCGCTCGTTTGTTTTTTATCTTTGCACCAAACAAAAAACTATGAAAAAATCAACAATTGCGCTCTTTGCGCTCTTTATCACACTGCTGCAAAGCACCCCTTTGTCGGCACAGACAGCGAAAGGCCCGGCAACAGAGGCCGAGTACGGTAACATTGTTGTCTACCTTAACACAGCACCGTGGGGGCAGAACGCGCCTTACAACAACCTCTGCTTCACCGGCAACGGCAGTAAAGCAAAAACAGGCTGTGTGCCAACCGCATACGCCATACTTATGCACTACCACAAGTGGCCCGTCAGCGCAAACGAGGTGAAAGTATACCATTCGGCTACAGGCGAGAGCTATACGCTGGGGCACGAATATGACTGGGAGAACATGTTGCAGGATTACCGCAACGGCTACACCGACGAGCAAGCCACAGCCGTAGCCACACTTATGCGCGACATTGGGCACGCCTATCAGGTAGCCTACGGCACCGGCAGCACCGGTTCGGGTGCAGGCGGCGAGGGTGCAGGCAAGCTCATCGACGTATTCAAGTACAAGAGCGAATCGCCTAATGTATCATCGTTTACAATGGGCACAAGCCGCGACGTGCTTAACAACGACGCCTTGTGGGTACAATACATAAAAGAGAGCCTCGACGCAGGCTGCCCCATTCCCTACTCATCATCGACAAAGAGCGGCGGTCGTCACATATTTATCCTTGACGGGTACACCGACAACGGCTACTTTCACTTCAACTGGGGCTGGGGCGACAACAGTAACGGTTGGTTCAAACTCGACAATATGACCCCCGACGCATACAGCGACTACTCAAAATCGCACAGGGCATACTTTATGCTCAAGCCCGACCGCCCCGAGACAAGCATTCACGAGACAGACGGACAGAAAGCAGCCTCATCGGCCACATACGACCTCAAAGGCAACGTCATAGAAACACCCGACAAAGGCATTTACATAAAAAACGGGAAAAAGATATTCATAAAATAACCCGACCGCAAATTTACCGGACAGCAGACAAGATTTTGCCTGCTGTCTTTTTTTCTGACACAACAAGCCCGGGCTATACCGTTGAATGTACCCGCAGAAATTTACAGCCTCGCATTTACACACAAGGCGGGGAACACCCTTTCAATTGCCAACGCCTGTTGTGTCACCCTCTTGCGGTGACATAATCGATGAGAAAAAACGCCGGCAATCGGTCATCAGGGTACAAAAAAAAACGGCTCCACCTTCACAAACAAAATGTCAATAATACAAAAAAATACATAATATTATAAATATTATGACTATATTTGCAAAATACTATGCTATGCAAAATAAGTAAACCATTTTATATGAAAAACATTTTAAAGGCTTTATTGCTAATTTTGGGCGTAGTGCTGTCAAGCACAAGCGCACAGGCACAGGTCATCACAGCCGAACGTGCCAAGGAAATTGCCAACACATTCTTCGCGTCGGGAGCACAAAAAAGTGCCGCCGCACGCACAATGGCAGTACAAGAGAAGAGCCTCGACAACAACGTATTGTCCGAGGAGAGTAACGACAACGAGGCACCCACCTATCACGTGCTAACAGCAGCCGACGGCAAGGGCTTCATCATTGTGTCGGGCGAGGAGATTGAGAACCCCATCATCGGTTACTCATTCGACAGCGAGTTTATCACCGACGGCGAACAACCCGCCGGCCTTGTCGACTACCTTGCCAACATTGACGCTGAGATTCGTGCCTTGCGCGAGTATAAAGCAGCCAACCCGCAAAAATCAGCAGCGCGCACTGCAATGCAACGCACAAACTACAATGCCACCTCAATGGGCGAACAGGTAGTATTGCTCGAAACTGCAAAATGGGGACAGAACGCACCTTTCAACGCTCAGTGCTGGACCACTGCAGAACACACAACACAAGCAAAAACAGGTTGTGTTCCCACAGCATTTGCCATTATAATGCGTTACCACGAATGGCCGATAGTTGGTACAGGCGCAATACAAGACTGTCAAGATGCGGTATTACCATATACCTATTACGACAATAGAACATACGACTACAGCAAGATGCCGCTTGTTTACGACGGCAACTGGACCGCAGAACAACAGAACGAGGTTGCCAAGCTTATGTCACACTTAGGACACGCTTTCGGAGCCAGCTATAGTACCGGTTCAACTGAGGTTAATATGAGTAATACGCTGACAACAGCGACTAAAAACTATTTCAATTACAAAGATTGTTCCATCTCGAACCAGTATGACAATGGAAGTCTGGCCGATTTTACCGAATGGAAAAACAAACTGAAGAACAGTCTCGACAACAACTGCCCCGTTCCTTATGGAGCAAACAACATTGGTTCGGGTACTGTTGACGCAAGACATATGTTTGTTGTCGATGGTTATACCGCCGATGATTATTTCCACTTTAACTTCGGCTGGAACGGCGGAAGCAACGGCTGGTACAAGTTAGATGCAGTTACAGTAGGTTACTCTTGGAGTGATGATGCCAATGGATACACATCAAAGCACCAGGCGTTCTTTAATTTAACTCCCAACAAAGTTGAATATCCTGTAAGCGTATCGGTTAGTCCGGCCGATGCAGGTACCGTTTCAATCAACGGAGGTGAGGCGTCAGCCACAATTAACGCTAATTACTACGAGGGACAGAACATCACACTGCGTACAACCAACAACAGCGGCTACACCTTCTCGCACTGGAGCAAAAACGGCGAGGTTATTAGCGAGCAGGAAACCTGCACCGTAAAGGTAGGTACCGACGCTAACAATTATGTAGCCAACTACAACGCAATATCGACAACCGAGACCATTGACGTTACAGTAACTTACGACAGCACAATGGGTTCTGTAACATACGGCGGAAACACCGTCGGAACAAGCATTGCACCCTACAAATATTCCGAAGTTACACTCACTGCCACCGCTAAGGACGGTTGTATGTTCACCGGCTGGACAGTTGCCAACGGTACCGAGACCACAAAATACACCACAACCGACATCACCTTCATTGCTAAAAACAGCATAGAAGTTACTGCAAACTTCGCATTGGCAGGCGGAGAGTACAGTATGCTCAAAGACAACATTAAGGTATCAGGTGATGTACGCAACAACATTTACAGCACTTGGACATACGATATTGAAAAAGACCCAAGCAAGCCTGCCGCAATAGAATTGAAAACCACAAACGGGTCGACAGAAGTTTGCGCATTAGCATCTACATCTAACCGTTTTTATGCTGGAGCTTACAATGCCGCAGGAAGCAGATATTCAAACATAACCTACACTCTGACTGCTCCCGAAGGCTTTGTAATCACAGGATATAAATTAACCTATGTTGTACAAGCGTCATACACAGGTCAGGTAACCGTTGCCAACAGTTCCGGCTCGCAGACACCTAATGACACCAAAAGCCACGAACTTGAATATAAATACACTCCGGAAAATGGTTCCACAAGCAATGGAGTAAAGTCGACAACGTTTACAATGTCAACAACCGCTGCTGCCACGCCTTATGTTACCGTAACAGGTTTTACCGTAAATGTGCTGAGCGATTCAGCCACAGGCGGTGGTACAACCGAACCCGAGACACCAACAACCTACACCGTTAGCGTTACAGCAACCGAGGGTGGTAGTGCTTATATTGGTACAGGTACATCGGCTACCGTTACAGCCGGTAACAGCGTTAAGTTGACAGCAACAGCGAACGACGGTTACACATTCGACGGTTGGTACAATGGTGCAACCAAGGTAAGCGACGACTTGCAATATACCTTTACTCCAACTGCAAGCGGCACATACCAAGCAAAGTTCACAGCCAATGCTACCCCCGAGGAGCCGGGAGAAACAACCGGCAAGACCCTGAATGTCACATTCAGCGGTAATGATGATTGGACAAGATACGACGGTAGTAACATTGGAACAGAATCTTGGGCTTTCAAGGCTGTAACAAAAACAACACCCGCGGTTACCGTTCAAGTGAATGGCACTAAAAACAACCTTGGTTTTAGTACTATAAACGACGTTAAACACCCATACCTGTACAAAGGCACAAACTTTGTAATTACAATCCCTGAGCCTTACAAAATTACAGGCTACAAACTGACAGTAAAGGGTAATAACTTTGTGAGTGGTACATATACCTACACCACAGGTGCAACAACAACCGGAACTGGAACAATTACCCAGAATAACGTTGAACAAACTGTCTCTGCAACAGGACTTGACACCAATACAATCAACATCAATGTAGCCGGTGGTTCTTTGACTGGCACAGCCGGTATCATCATCACCGCCCTTGAATTATATTACACAGGGGAAGAGGTTGAGGAGCCCGAAGAACAAGAACTACACCCCGACGGTGCATACAAAATCTATTGGCAAAAAGATAATCGCGGTTATCTTGCTTACCACAATACCACTTGGCCGAACGAAGCAGTGTTGGCCGATGTAACATTAGGTAGTTACGGCTCATCGCACTATAACAGCACTACCGACCCTGTTGACCTTGTGTGGTATCTCATCACAGCCGACGACGGCAAACGCTACCTGTTCGAAGCAGAAACAGGTAAGTTCCTTGGTGTCAACACCGGCCTTTCAACAGGCGGCGGCAAAGCCAATAAGTTAAGCACAACCGAGGCTTGGCCCATTGCTATTGAAGAGAATACAAAACACGCAGGTCATTATATCATTACCACAATTATAGATGGCACAAACAATCTTCTTTGCAGTGGCTGCGGCTCATCTTCAAAAAATGGAGCACACCCTGTGCGATGGCTGACAGTAAACGACACCAACCAAAATGACGGTGGTGCTCCTTTGCAGTTGGTTGGGGTTGACGGTGTTACCGTTACCGAAAGTGTAATGAACACAGTTCTTCGCGTTATCAACGGCGACAACACAGTGCCGTTCAAGGTCGAGGTTCAGAACTTGCGCGAGAATGACCCTAACACACATTTTGGAACAATTACTGTTGGTGGTACAACTGTTAAGTTGACTCCCGACCACTTGACACAAAGCGAAATTGAAACCACATTAGTTACTGGAAGCACACTCAATATTAACCACAAGTACCGTGGCTTTGAGTTTAACGGCTTCTATATTGGCAGCACATCACTTGGCGAGAATCCAACACTCACTGATGAGCAAATTGCGTCAATGAGCGACACAACCCCGCTTGTAGCTAAGTTCACAGCAACAAACACAGGCGAGGCAACACTCTTTACCGCCGAGGACGAGTTCTCGTACCGCATTCCTGCTATTGTAAAGACCGGCACAGGCCGACTAATTGCAGTGACCGACTACCGTCACAACCTCGACGACATTGGTCGCGACAAGCACGGCACAGGCAAGATGCGCATCGACCTTGTTGCACGCACAAGCGACGACAACGGTGCAACCTGGACCGCCAAGCAGACTATTGCAGCCGGCGACGAGAGCAAAACCGGCAGCTACCAGCGTGCCTACGGCGACGCTGCCATTGCAGCCGTTGGACAGAACATTGTTGTTATGGCAGCAGCAGGCGATGTAATGTATGCAAACGCAAGCGCAACCAACACAAACAAGATGGTACGCATCTTCAGTAGCGACAATGGTGCAAGCTGGAACATCGAGGATATGACAACCAAGATGTACTCAACACAGACAAGCCTTTTCCCCAACCATTTCAGCGCATTCTTTGGTAGCGGCAAGTTGGCTGTTGACTACAATTTCAATGGCACAAGCAACGCACGTATCTACGGCGCATTGCTTATGAAGAACTCGTCGAGCAGTTACAACAATTATGTTGTTTACTCCGACGACCTTGGTGCAAGCTGGAGCATTCTCGGCGGCAGTCAAGATGCAGTTGCCGGCGGCGACGAGCCAAAGGTCGAGATTCTGCCAAGCGGACAAATTCTACTCAGCGCACGCCGTCAGGGCGGCCGCATATTCCGAGTATTTACATACGGCACCGACAAAGCCAATGGCGAAGGCTCTTGGGGCGATGCAGCTGTGAACGGTTGCGACAACGGTGGCAGCAACGGTACAAACGGCGAGATTATCTGCCTCGATGCAAAGCGCCCCAACGGTGTAGCTACAAAAATCCTTTTGCAGTCACAGCCAAAGGGCGGTAGCGGACACTACGAGCGTTACAACGTTACAATATGGTACAAGGAAATTACCGACGAGACACAGACTCCATCATCTATTGCAAGCGGTTGGACACAAGGCCTTGAGGTGTGCCCGGCGGGTGTCAAGAGCGCCTATAGCGCAATGGCATTGCAGGCAAACGGCGAAATTGCATTCTTCTTTGAGGAGGCTCCGTGCTACGCCGACAACCACGAAAAGGGTTACTCAATGGTATATGTTCCATTGACAATAGAAGAAATTACAAACAACAATTTCCTTAACCCTAACGCAGAAGTTGAAGCAACCACAGTCAATGTTGAACTCACCGACAACGTGGGTAACAAATACAACCACCAGTTCGACTACCTGCCGGATAATGTAGATGCAGCATTGACCGCCGTTTATCCATTTATCACATTGGGCGCAAAGGGCAACTTGCAGCAGACAGGCGACAAGGCATACACCTACACCAACACCGTTACATTACCATTCAAGGTAAGTAACGACGAGAAAACCTATTGGCACAATATCTACTGGCCTGCGAATCAGAACCCGGGTTTTTATCCCATCTATATGTCGGCTTCAGTAGCAACAGACACTTATGTATCAAAGGTTACCGAAACCAAAGTTTACGGTGAGAGCCAGTATAACACTCTTACAAATGCCGACAAACTAAGCTGGGCGGTATACAGTGTAAACAACACCTTGACCTTCAAGTTCAAGAACAAGGTTACAGGTAAATTTATACAGGTAACCGGCGTTAGTTCAAGTAATACACAGAACGCCAAGTATGTTGCCGAGACTGATGCTACTGTATTCACATTGTTAAAAGATGGTGGCTCATACGCCGGCGACTATGCTCTTAAAGCAAGTGTTGGCGGAGAAGAAGGTTACCTCTGCTCAACTTCGGCAGGTTATAGTTATGCGACACACTACCCCGGTACAGGACACCCCGGTGCTTGGGTTAAGTTCGTTGAGGCTCCCGACTACCAGGCTATTGTTAATGCTCTAACAGAAAGCATTGCTCAGTTCGGTGATGGAGAGGGCAAATATATTGCCAACGAGAGTGTAAGCAATATCAACACCACAAATATTGCTACAATGCCACTCAACACTCTTAACACACACACCGAAACAGTACAAACCGTCAAGGACAGCTACCGCAAGATTGAATTGAGCGTTAATAATGTTAACGGTGGTACAGTTTCAATCGCCGGTGAGGCAGTAAACAGCAAGTACGCACCACTAAATGCAGACATAGAAATCCTTGCAACACCAGCTGACGGTTACAGTTTCACAGGTTGGTACAATGGCACAACCAAGGTAAGCGACGAAAAGTCATACACCGTCACTGTTAGCGAAGCAATGAGCCTTACAGCAAACTTTGGACAGGAGAGCTACACCGTGAGCGTAGAAGCCGGTGAAGGCGGTACAGCCACTGTTGCAAAAGGAACAAGCCCCGGTGCCAGTGAAGTTACCGTTGAATATGGCGGTTCTGTAACTATTTCGGCTACACCGGCCAACGGTTACCGCTTTGTAAATTGGACAAAAAACGGCAATGTAACAAGCACAGATGCAACCGTCGTTGTCGAGAATATCACTGTTGCTGCACACTATGTAGCGAACTTTGAGCTTATACCCCCAACCACCTATACAATAACCGCAGCTGCAAACCCCGCCGAGGGCGGTACAGCCACTGTTGCTGTTGGCGCAAGTTCGGGTTCAAGCACTGTTGTTGTCGCCGAGGGCGGTTCAATCACACTCACCGCAGCGGCAAACGCCGGTTACAGCTTTGTCGAGTGGAGAAAGAACGGAGCATTCTTCAGTAACCAGGCAGGCCTCGTTGTCGAAGGCATAAACAGCAATGCCGATTATGTTGCATACTTTACAAAGAGCAGCTACACTATCGCCACAACAGCCAACTTTGCCCAGGGCGGAGAGGCTACCGTTTCCATTGGCGCAAACAGCCCGACAACGTCGGTAACAGCAAGCTACGGCGATTATGTAACGCTTTATGCAACACCGGCCACCGGCTACAATTTTGTAAACTGGACAAAGGACGGCAATGTAATAAGCACAAGCGCTACATACAACGTCCCCGAGAGTGTTACAGGCAATGCCACATACGTTGCAAACTTTGCCATAGGCGAGATTTTCAACGCGACATTCGAGGGAGCCGACTGGGGAACACCCGTTGACGATTATACCGACCGAGTGGTTACAGCTACCACACAGACGGCACCGGCAATAACTATTGCGGCGACAGAGGGCAACAAAATCGGTTCAACCACTGTTGGTTCAACCCAGCACCCCTACCTGCTAAACAACAACAGTTTCACAATAACAGTCGAGGGCAAAAGAATAAAAGGATACATACTGACCGTAATCGGCCTTAACTTCAACGGCACATTCACCTACACCGTTGCACCACAGATGGCAAGAAGCAGCAATGGTACAGCAACTGTTGGCGTAAGCGAGCCTGTAACCGTTTCGGCATCGGGTCTCGACACCGACGAAATTAACATTGGCGTAAGCGCCGGCGAGCAGAATTCAGGAATCATAGTTCTTGACGCACAGTTCGACTATGTAGAAGAACCCGCAACCGACGAGTTCGACGGAAAGTGGTTCCGCATAAAATGTGGCTACGGTTATATGAACGTTGCAAACACTACTGTACACAACGATGGCACTAATGGCGGTGTAGACATTATTGCAAAGGCCGTTAACAGCCACTCGCAGGTATTCAAGTTTGTAAAGAACGGCGACGGATACACACTGCAGTCAAAGGACGGCAACTACATTGTCGGACGAAAGTGGAACGTCGATGCATCAGGCACAGAATCATCGGTATTTAACTTTGAGAAGGTCGGCGACAACAAATACCATATAAACTGGAATAACACCCTGGAAGGCGGCATACGCTACTTTAAAGCAGAAGGGGTTGGAACAAAATACTATCCATTCTGCGATGTTAACAAGAGCACTGATGCCACCAAGATAGCCGAATGGACACTCGAAGAGGTTACATACTCGACCATCAGCACCGAGGCCAACCCCGGTACAGCAGGCACAGCTGTCATTAGTGTAGGTACAAGCGAAAAAGCCACATTCGATGCCGAGAACGGCAGCACTGTGACACTCATTGCAACCCCCAACACCAACTACAACTTTGTCAACTGGACAAAGAGCGGTGCGGTAGTCGGCACAGACGCGACTATTCAGGTAAATGTTGCAGCAACAGCACACTATGTTGCCAACTTCGAGCAGAAGGCTGCAACCACCTATACCGTTAAAGTGACAGCCGACCCGGGAACAAACGGCGAAGCAACAGCAAGCGCAGCAACCGTTGTCGAGGGCGGTTCGGTGACACTCACTGCAACCCCCTACACAGGTTACATTTTCAAAGGTTGGTACAATGGTGCAAACAAGGTGAGCGACGCTAACCCATACACTATAAACAATGTAACCGAAAATATTGCTTACACCGCAATATTCGAGAAAGAGAACACCGGCGGTGGAACAGCAACAGGCGGAGAGTATATTGTTGTATACGAGAATGGCAAAGAGCAGGTAACAGGCCGAAAAAGCGAATGGGCTTATAATTTCAACAATGAATATCCTGCACAATTAACATTAAAAGCAACCGACGCTACCGGCACTCCTGTCAATGCTATTGTAATGTACAACGACAGATTGCTTGCCGGCGCATATGATGATAACAGTATAATACTACATACCCCGGTTACATACACACTATCTATTGAAAATGATGGATATTACATTGTTGGATACAGTATCAAATACAAAACAACCAACAATCACGTAATAACAATCAAAGGCGAAAAGACGACACAGGAAACCGATGGTAATAAAAACACTTCATACACTTTCAAAGAGGAGAATCTACAAACAAAAACAACAGAATTTACAATGTCGGCAGAAGCCGCTACTGTAAACCATTCAATAACATTCTCCGAATTCATCGTTTATGTAGCATCGAGCAGTTGTTCGGTAAGCGTAGCGCCTAACGACGCGAACTATGGTACAGCCCTTGTTTCTGTTGGTACAAGTGCCGGTGCAACAAATGTTACCATCACAAGCGGAAGCAGCGTTTCTCTGGTTGCCGAACCAAACGTGGGCTACCACTTTGTAAACTGGACTCTTAACGGTACCCCTGTAAGCAACAACGCAAGCTGCGAAATAAGCAACGTGACAACCAACCGTCACTATGTTGCGAACTTCGCAAAGAACATCTACACAATAACCGCAGCACCAAGCCCCGCCAACGGCGGTACGGCAACAGTCTCAAGCGAAAATGTTGAGCACGGAGGTTCGGTAACACTTACAGCACACGCTGAACCGGGTTACTTATTCTCGCACTGGACAAAAGACGGCAACACCATAGAGGGAGCAGCAGCAACCCACGTTGTCGAGAATGTCACCGAGAGCGCCTTGTACATTGCCCACTTCACACACACCGGAAACTATTACACAATTTCAGCCAATGTAACAACCCTGCACGGTAACAATGGCGGTATAGCAACTCCGGCATATGCGAACCCGGGCGATAACGCAACTCTTGTTGCTATACCCAACACCGGCTACCGATTCGTTGCCTGGTACGACGAGCAAGGCAACAAAGTCAGCGAGGAGAGTACACTCATCATTGAGAATGTGACAGCCGATGCGACCTACCGCGCCGAATTTATCAAGCAAATATACATTAGAGTAAGAACCGTAACCAACGGCTACGCTACTGTATATATGGGAGATATGATGACTAACATTGAGGGATATTATGATTACGGCTCGAAGGTTACAATTAAGGCCTATGTTGTATACCCGGGCGATGACGTCTTTGCATACTGGAGTTTCGGCGGCGTTAAGCTGAGCCAAGATGCCGAATACACCTTTGAGGCTACCGATGAGTGGGAGTGCGTCCCAAGCACACACTCTACACACACAGCCGATGAATGCCGAAACGGTACAAGCTGCACCGAAGACCACATTCTTGAAGGCGATTGTACCGACGCCAACTGTCTCAGTTGTTCAAAATGCTTTATTGCAAACTTCAACTACAAGGCTTCGGTTGCTGTAGAGTCGGCCGATGACAGCAACGGTTCCGTTTACATTGAGACTCCGGGTACAACCATTAAAGAGACTGCTACCGGAAACTCAGTTACCATAACTGCACACCCCGAGAGCGGATTCGCATTCGACTACTGGACACTGAAGAACGATGCAAACATTCTCAGCTACAGCTCTTCGTACACACTTGTGCTGAACGCTGCGCCACGAGAAACAGTTACATACGTCGCACACTTCAGGCAGTTGACACAACTCGAGAACGGTAAAGCCTACCGTATCATAAGCGTTGCAGGCACCACCCCACGCTACATTCACCGTAACAACGGGAACGGCCTTGCATCGAGCACCAACAAGGAAGATGGAGAGATTTTCATTGCTCAGCAAGACTTCTCCAACGGTGGGTTCAACCTGATAAGCGCGGTAGGAGACTACGGCTGGCAGCACAATGGCACGTTAGGTAACGAATATACTACAATTAACACCACGAGCGGCGTTGCCGACGGCACATTTACCCTGTATTCAACAAGCGGCACCGAATGTAACACCTACAAGACCAACGGTGCAGGCGAACTTGGTTACTACAGCAGCGCAACCGGCGTAACCAAGGGAACCGACAGCGACTTTATATTCGAGGAGGTTCCGTTTACATTCAATGTAAATATAGCCAACGGTTCTAACGCAAAATTGGGTACAATCAACTTGCCGTTTGCTGTAACTGTTCACCCAAGCGTAACCGTTTATGGAGTGTTCGATACCGATGAGAATAGCATCTATCTGAACCCGATAGCTCTCGACGGCAACGTGCTCCCGGCAAACACCCCTGTAATTATAGAGGCCGAGCAAGAGGGAGTATACGGCTTTACACCCGCGCCTACGTCAAGAATCAAGATTATTATAAACACCGGTCTGGAGGGAACACTTGCAGCCGAGACGATAGACGCCGGCACAAACGCCTATATTCTATCGTACGACGGTCCGGGCACCAGAATAAAGATGTACAAGCTTGCAGCCGACTCCAGAAAGATAAATGCCAACAAGGCATACTACGTCGATGCAACCGGACGAGCATCGGCATTGGAGTTCAAGTTTGTCGGCACGACAGGCGTCGATGACGTTGAACGCGAAGGCATAGAGAATACAATATACGACCTCAAGGGTCGTCGCCTGACCGAGATTACCGAGCCGGGAATGTACATAATCAATGGTAAAAAGGTTTATAAGAAGTAACGATTATGAAAAAGCAATATATAAAGCCCGCAAGCGAAACTGTGAATATAAACGCAGCAAGCAACATTCTTTTAGTACTCTCAAAGACTGAAGAAACGAAAGGCGGAGAGTTCGCGCTTAGCGAAGAGTTCCGCAGCGATTGGGATAACATCTGGGGCGAGTAACAACCACCCCTGTGTAAACTGTAAATTCAACGAGGAGCGCCTGAAGCGCTCCTCGTTGAATTTATAATAGTACTTTTATCAATAAAAAAACACCAAAAGCGCCTAAAAAGGCACACACAGCCATAAAAAACGTGGCAAATCTTTCACAGTTCCGAAAAATCGCCTATATTTGTGAATCGAACGTTGTATTATGACCGGGAACGACAGAACAATAATGGCCACTTTCGAGGAAAAACTCCACCGTTTGGTCTATGAGTACAAACAGATGGAGGAGCTTAACCGCGAACTTTCACAGGCTATTCAGCAGAAGGAGAATGCCCTTATCCAGCTCCAGATGCGCTGCTCGTCACTCGAGAAGAATTACAACGACCTGAAACAGGCAAAGATAATCTCCCTTGGAAACGAGGATATCGACAAGACCAAGGAGAGGATATCGGCACTGGTGCGTGAAATCGACCGTTGCATCGAGTCGCTGAAAAGAACCGAAAATTAAATCAAGGGACTATGCAAAAGGAAGATAGAGAACTGGGAATAAACCTTATAATAGACGGAACGTCGTACCCGCTCACAGTAAAGGCAAGCGAAGAGCCTTACTACCGCAGAGCCACACACATTGTGAACGACAGACTGTCACTATATAAAGATAGCTTTTCGGGTGAAGGAGGAGTGAGAGTAATAACAATGGTTGCCCTTGATATAGCATTCGACCTTATTAAACAAAATAACGAGGTTGGTCAGATAGAGGTTATACACAAGGTAAACGAGCTTACACGCCTCATTGACAGCGCCCTAAAGGAGAGAAAGTAACATTTCCGCCCTACCGCAGTTTCACGCATTGCAGCATTATGAGCCGCCCATACAGTGGACGACGCAGAGTGTAGCGGTGCGTTTTATTATATATTAAAACTTATAGCTTTATGGATTTAACAACACTAATCATTGGATTGGCAGCCGGAGTCGTAGCAGGCTTCGTAGCCCAATATTTGATAAACAAGTTCGGACTGAAGGCTAAAAGACAGCGCATAATAGACGATGCGCACAAAGAGGCCGAGGTCATTAAGAAAAACAAACTGCTTGAGGTTAAGGAGAAGTTCCTTAACAAAAAGGCAGAGCTTGAGAAAGAGATTTCGCAGCGCAACAACAAGATTCAGCAGGCCGAGCACAACCTTAAACAGCGCGAAGTGCAGTTTAACCAGCGTAACGAAGACCTGCAACGTCGCAAGAACGAACTTGAGACATTCAAAGAGAACCTCGAGGCACAGAAAGGCGTTCTTGAGCGCCGTCAGGAGGAGCTCGACAAGCTACACGCACAGGAACGTGAAAAGCTTGAGACCATAAGCGGTCTGTCGGCCGAGGAGGCAAAGGAGCGCTTGGTCGAGTCGCTCAAGGAAGAGGCCAAGAGCGAGGCTGCATCGTACATCAACGACATTATCGACGACGCAAAGATGACCGCCAACAAGGAGGCTAAAAAGATTGTCATTCAGACGATACAGCGCGTGGCAACAGAAACAGCAATAGAGAACTCGGTTACAGTATTCCACATTGACAACGACGAGATGAAAGGCCGCATCATCGGTCGCGAAGGACGTAACATTCGCGCACTTGAGGCTGCTACCGGAGTCGAGATTGTTGTCGACGACACCCCCGAGGCCATTGTGCTTAGCGCGTTCGACCCTGTACGTCGCGAAATTGCACGTCTTGCCCTGCATCAGCTCGTTGCCGACGGCCGCATACACCCCGCACGCATCGAAGAGGTAGTAGCAAAGGTCAAGAAACAAATTGAAGAGGAGATTATCGAGACCGGTAAACGCACCACCATCGACCTTGGCATACACGGAATGCACCCCGAGCTTATCCGTATCATCGGTAAGATGAAATACCGTTCATCATACGGTCAGAACCTCTTGCAACACGCTCGCGAGACAGCGAACCTGTGCGCGGTGATGGCAGCAGAGCTTGGACTAAACCCCAAGAAGGCGAAACGCGCCGGATTGTTGCACGATATTGGTAAGGTACCCGACGAGGAGACCGAATTACCACACGCAGAGTACGGTATGAAGATTGCCGAGAAATACAAGGAGAAGCCCGACATTTGCAATGCCATTGGCGCTCACCACGACGAGGTAGAGATGACAAGCCTCATTGCCCCCATCGTTCAGGTGTGCGACGCAATATCGGGTGCACGTCCCGGCGCGCGTCGCGAGATTGTAGAGGCGTACATCAAGCGTCTGCACGACCTTGAGCAGCTTGCAATGTCGTACCCCGGCGTTACAAAGACCTACGCTATTCAAGCCGGACGCGAGCTACGCGTCATTGTAGGCGCCGACAAGATTGACGACAAGCAGACCGAGCTTCTGTCGGGCGAAATTGCAAAGAAGATTCAGGACGAGATGACCTATCCCGGACAGGTAAAGATTACCGTAATACGCGAGACACGCGCGGTAAACTACGCACGATAAGCAAGCAACACACAAGCAACACCGAGGGCGGTACAGACTGTACCGCCCTCGGTGCGTAAACGCCCTGCTCACTACTCAAAAGCCAACATAAAAATGCATAGTCAACAGCATTAAAGCGCACACATAACCCTAAAAGAGTCACGCATAACTATGCAACCCGCCCAAAAGGTAATTAACCCCGAAATATGTAAAAAGCATAGACACAAATACCACTAACGTAAAAAGGTGGAAGCGTACGGCAGTACCAAGGAAACGCAGCGAAGCTGTGTGAAAAGGCACAGCGCACAACAGCAACGTTATTAACGCCCACACCTCCTTTGGGTCCCACCCCCAATAACGCCCCCACGACACATTAGCCCAGAAAGCCCCGACAAAAATTCCCGTAGCGAGCAACGTCACAGCCGGATAAAGCAAAAGACGCCCAACAACAGCAAGCCTGTCGGCACGTTCGTTATTGCCACGCACAAAGCTGTGCCACAGCGCCACAGAAGCATTCAACGCCATACAGCCCAACAGCACATACGCCACAATAACCGTCGATACGTGAACGCCCAGTAACGGAGTGCGCAAAATCGGTTGTACCGCAGTATCGCCCCAACCGCTCGCAACGGCCACAAATGTCGTAACGCAAGAGAACACAAACATTGGCAACGCAAGATAGGCCAACGAAGAGAAACGCCTGTACTCCCCAAACAGAATAGCAAGCAACGACGCCACCCAGGCAATAAACAGCAACCCTTCGGCACCGTTGGTTACCGGAAACAACCCGGTAGCGTACCATCGATACAGAAACGCCACACTAAGCACCCCAAAGAGCACAATGCGGGAATAGAGGGCTAAACGGCTACTCCGCACCGATGTCTCAACAACGGAACTCGACCGGTGCTTAAGCTGCCACAGTGCACTCCTGAAGCCTCCACGCCGGTCAAAAAGGAGTAACACAAACGACACAACAGTCATTAAATAGCCAATATAACTCACGCTCGTCCCATAAATGTCACGCGAGACGAGCAAAGAAAGCCCATCGCCCGATATTCCGTTTATACAAAAAGAGTGACCACCAACAACCGCAGGATTGTTCAGCGACAGCGACACATATTCAGCCTCACCACCATTCACAAGCAGCCGGGCACTATATGTACCAACATACTCTCCATTGCCACTGTAACAGGTGTCCACACATTCAAGAGTCATTCTGAAAGGCAGACGCTCAAGAGTGCCATCGGCTGTTGTAAACATCGAGGCAGGAACAGCGCCCGGCGTAAGAAAAAGCTCGCCGCGTTTCGATGTAAGGAAGGATATAAACGCACCCAGCAGCACCGTAACAAGCGATGCGTGCAAGAGAATGAGCGTGGCACGACGCGAGCGGCAGACAACATACCCCATAGCCGACACAGCAAGCAGCGACCACAAGGCGACAAACGGCAGCGAGTGGTATACACGCTCCATTGCGAACGCACTACCCATAGCCTTGCCGACCAAGGTAGCCGCCACAAGTACCATAAGCATCAGTGCAAGCGAGCCGAAAGAGATATATTTCAGGAGACGAGTAATCATAGGCCGTGCAGACAGACGTGCTCGACAAAAACCCTCACACCAATACCCAAGAGAATAATTCCGCCCCACAGTTCGGCACGCAGTTTACGGGCAGCACCTTTGCCGAAGCGTACGCCCACAAGCAGACCGACAGCCGTCAGCAACGACGATACAACGCCTATAGCCACAAGCGGATAAAGCAACTGCCCGAAAGAAGAGTACCCCATACAAGAGAAGGAGATACCCACCGCAAGCGCATCTATGCTCGTAGCAATGGCAAGGGTAAAGACAACCTTGTAACTGCGCGGATTAAAGCGTTTATTCTCCTCATCTTTAAACGACTCAACAATCATACGCACACCAAGAAAAGCCAATATTCCAAGAGCAAGCCAATGATCGACACGCTCAATGAGCGAGCGGCACAAATCGGTTCCCCACCACCCCAGCAAAGGGTTTAAAGCCTGGAAAAAACCGAACGAGAGCACCATTGCCAGCATCGGCCCCGGAACAAACTTTCTGAAGATAATACCACTCGCAAGCGCCACTGCAAGACAATCCATTGCAAGCGCAAGCGCCATAAGCCAAATTTCAATATGTGACATTGCTACAAAATTATAATAAACGTGCGCGAGAGCTTTTCTGCTCATAGCACAAAAATACACAAATCCCACTCAACAAAACAAAAAGAGAGGAATAAAAACCCCTGCCACCTCTAAAAAAAAGTAAAAATGTTGCACATACAAAAAAATGAGAGTATCTTCGCAAAACATATTGGGGCTATCTGGATTTGACAGCGGGTAGAAAAGGTATGTAAGCACGCAGTGCCTCGTTGGTTCGCACTATAATCTGAGCCCGCAAAGAATTATCTGGCAATAACAATTACGCTCTTGCTGCTTAATCGAAGTATAGTAGATTAGCTTAATCCCGATACAAGGTGTTGGGACAAGACATCACCCGGACGCTGTTGTTCCGAAGCAATTCGACACGGTGGTGCAGGCAAATCGGGACTAACCATTGCAGGCCTCGATGCAATGGCGACATTTTAGAGGATAAGGCATAAGTTGGCGGTCGCGGTCTTGCTTATGCCCGACAATTTCACCGATGACTAAGCGTGTAGAAAGCATATGGTTTCCCTGTTTGGACGAGGGTTCGACTCCCTCTAGCTCCACTACCCTCCCGCGGTTAACCGCGGGATTTTTTTAGCCCTGTGACAAAAATCCTTACAGCCGTTTTTCGGCTTCTGCTCACAGGCACGCACATAGAAAAGCTCGGTATTCCACCCGCCGAAAGTACCAATAATCACGTGCGCCCCTCAAAAAAGCAGCATAATACAAACCTACAATTTGCACAAAAACAACAATATTTGTACAATATAGCCCCAATTAGTCCTTATCGCTTTGAAATAAAGTTTATTTTGACTAATTTTGCCCCCATAAAACAAACAAGGACCAACAACAATGAACAATATCTATCTAAAGAAAATACCCCTGCAAGGATTCGCCACAACCCAGTCGTCGTTGCAACAGTTCGTACAGCACGTCTATCAAATGCAGCACACCTCAATCTTTTACTGTCAAAGAGGCGAGGCGCTTTTTACCATAGACGGACATAAATACCGTTTCACTCCCGGAGAACTGATTATATGCCCTATGGGTTCGAGCATTCTGCTGCTTGACATCACAAGCGACTTTTCGTCGCGTCTGTTGGGTCTTTCGAAGCACATTTGGCTTGCTGCTCGCAGTTCAATGAGCCCCGAATCCGTTCAGGAGATTGAATGCCGCACACACAAGGGGGGTAACACCGAACTTGAGAGGGAGTATCTTGCAAATATATTCAAGATGGTAGATATAATGGACATTGAGGCCGAAAAAGAAGAAAACACCGACTTCTGCCGACAGAATATAACTCTTGCCGTAAATTCCCTGTTGCTTTATATCAGGCATATAAACAAAGAGCACCGCCAGCTTGCCAACGACCGCATAAGCGAGAGCAAGGACAAGATGTTCTATGAGTTCAGAACGCTGCTATCGAAAAAATACCGCGAAGAGCGCTCGGTTCAATATTACGCCGATGTACTCAAGGTATCGACACGCAACCTTAATGCAGTGTGTCAACGTGCCGGCGGACAGAATGCCAAGGAGATTATCGACCACTACACGATAATTGAGCTTCAGGTAGCGCTTATGTACACCCACAAAAGTTTCCAGGAGATTGTAAGTGAGTTCCGTTTCCCCGACCAGAGCTACCTTAACCGTTATTTCAAGCGTCACACCGGTTACTCACTCTCGGAGTTCCGCAGCAAGGGAGTGATGGTCGATTAAACCTATTATATCCATAATTCCGGTATATATAAAAGGACAAGGACGGTCATTGACCGTCCTTGTCCTTTTATATAAGAAGTATCAAGCATCGCCCTTGAAGGCCGGACCGGGGATATACCCCGCGCGCTCGGGCAGACGTATCTCTCCGAACTGTGCCTCATAACGTTTAAGGTTGTCGGCAAGCGCAAGCGCAAGACGTTTAGTGTGCTCGGGAGTCATCACTATGCGCGACTTTACCTGCGCCTTTGCAACGCCCGGCATCATACGCACAAAGTCAATAACGAACTCCGATGTCGAGTGCGCTATAATCGCAAGGTTCGCGTACACACCCTCGGCAACCTCTTCTTTTAGTTCAATCTGCAACTGATTATCTTTATTCATCTCCATACAATCAATTCTCAAACGGTTCGCCTACCGGGGTAAACGACACTAAGTCAATATCAAAAATAAGTGTGGAATTTCCGGGTATCACCCCCGATGTCGCTGCTCCGTAACCAAGGTTCGAGGGGATAAACACTTTCCATTTATCGCCCGCAACCATATGCTGAACCGCAGTACCGAAGCCCATTACTGTGCTCGCAAGCGACATTTTCACCGGCTGATACGCTTGGGCAAAGTCACCCGAATAGGAGGCATCAAAGAGCAGACCGTTTATAAGTTCGCCTTTGTAGTTCACCTGTACTGTATCGTTGTAGTTAGGCGATGTTGTGCCCGCACCGGCAACCTCTTCGTGACAGTAAACGTAATACTCGTTGCTCCACTCCTTGCTGCTGTCGAGTCCATAGGGAAGCAACACCTGCCACTTTCCATCGGCATTAGCGCGTGCAACGTTGGCAACGGAGTCAATATAGAGCACGTTGCGCTGCGGCCAGTTCTCGTACTCCGACACCTCTTCGGTCTCGCTGCACGCTACAAGCGCCGCGCACATCAACGCAAGGATTGAAAATAGCTTAAAGTTCTTCATTACGACAGTTTCTTCAAAAGCGATGTTATGCTCACATTATCCTGAATGAGGTTTCTAAGGTCGCTTATAGCCACACGACGCTGCTCCATTGTGTCGCGCTCGCGCAGTGTCACCATTCCGTCCTCAAGAGTCTGGTGGTCGACAGTAACACAGTACGGAGTACCAATTGCGTCCATACGGCGGTAACGTTTACCGATAGAATCCTTCTCTTCGTAGTAACAATTGAAGTTGAACTTAAGTTCGTTCATAATCTCACGTGCCTTTTCGGGCAGACCGTCTTTCTTTACAAGGGGCAACACAGCAAGCTTCACCGGCGCAAGTGCCGCAGGCAGACGCAGTACTACACGTGTCTCGCCATTCTCGAGTTTCTCCTCGCAGTACGATGCGCACATAACGCTGAGGAACATACGGTCGACACCGATAGAAGTCTCAATAACATACGGAGTGTAGCTCTCGTTTGTCTCGGGGTCGAAGTACTTGATATTCTTGCCCGAGAATTTCTCGTGCTGTCCAAGGTCGAAGTTTGTACGTGAGTGAATACCCTCAACCTCTTTAAAGCCGAAAGGCATACGGAATTCAATATCGGTTGCAGCATTTGCATAGTGCGCAAGCTTCTCGTGGTCGTGGTAACGATAAGCATCGTCGCCGAATCCGAGCGCCTTGTGCCAAGCGAGACGTGTCTCTTTCCACTTGTTGAACCACTCAAGTTCGCTGCCGGGACGCACAAAGAACTGCATCTCCATCTGCTCGAACTCGCGCATACGGAAGATAAACTGACGAGCGACAATCTCGTTACGGAAAGCCTTACCGATTTGCGCTATACCGAAAGGAATGCGCATACGTCCGGTCTTCTGCACGTTAAGATAGTTTACAAAGATACCCTGTGCAGTCTCGGGACGCAAATATATCTTCATTGCGCCGTCGGCTGTAGAACCCATATCGGTCGAGAACATCAGATTGAACTGACGCACCTCGGTCCAGTTGCGTGTGCCCGAAATGGGACATACAATCTCTTCGTCAATTATAATTTGGCGCAGCTCGTCAAGGTCCATAGCGTTGAGTGCCTTTGCGAAACGTGCCTGCAATGCGTCGCGTTTCTCTTTTTCGGCAAGAACCTTGGGGTTAGTCTCCATAAAAAGCTCACGGTTGAAAGAGTCGCCGAAACGCTTAGCGGCCTTAGCAGCCTCTTTCTCCATTTTCTCTTCGTACTTTGCAATCTGCTCCTCTATAAGCACGTCGGCACGGTAGCGTTTCTTTGAATCGCGGTTGTCGATGAGAGGGTCGTTGAACGCATCGACGTGACCCGATGCTTTCCAGATTGTCGGGTGCATAAAGATTGCCGAATCGATACCTACAATATTATCGTTCAGCAGCACCATACTCTGCCACCAATAGGTCTTAATGTTATTCTTCAGCTCCACACCCATCTGACCATAATCGTACACAGCACCGAGGCCGTCGTATATATCACTCGAGGGGAACACAAAACCATACTCCTTGCAATGCGCAACTACTTTCTTGAAAACATCTTCTTGAGCCATAATTGTATATTTTTTTATCTATTTTTCTTAATTGAAAATACTTTGTATAAATATTATGCAAAGTAAAGCATTTTTTGGGTAAAAACCTCGTTTGTCGGCTACTATAATTATAAAATATACTTAAAATAATCTTTAACGTCAATCCTTGCTCCAAGCCCCCGGCTTGCAGAATAAGCAAGAGTGCTTTTCAGAAGGATAATTTAAAGCATTTTCATTATACAGGCCCAACATTCAAGAACCACTTACGCCCAAGCGCCTGTATAAAAAAAAGCAAGGCATTGCAAGCCTTGCTTTAAGATATCTTCAAAACCACATTATGATGCCTTCTGCAGGCACGATTCACTCATTTGCGCAATGACACACGGTGCTCCCTGACTTTGTGGTTATTATCGAGCATAATGACACTTAATTTGTCGTCGGGCTTCACGTTGCTCCAGCCCAATGGAGCGCCATTGGTGCAAGTAGGCTCGCACAGGACGAATTTACGCCCCTCAATCATCATATAGTTACCGTTTATGTGGCTCTTGAAATTCACAGCCACAAGCACGTGTCCGGGCACAAACACAAGTGCAACGTCAAGCCCCAGCAGGTCACGCACAAGACGCGAGAAAAGCACGCTGCGGTCGTCACAGTCGTTGTACGAGTAGTGCACGCACTCATCGGGGAAGAATATGCGGTCACCACCCCACACTTTATCGTCATACTCATATTTGAAGCCCGTCTGCACAAAGTTCAGAAGCCTTGTGGCAGCCTCAACCTCGGTCATTCCGTCGAGCTGACGTTTGATTGCCGGATAGAGAGCGTTGCTGACCCTTTCGTCAAAGGGAGTGTTTGCATACATAGCCCAACGTGTCAGGCTGTTGTCGCCTATCATAGATGTCGGCAACGTGCTGTAGAAATCGAGATTATTCTTGTTAACGGCAACCTCGACGCTGAAATCGGGGTAACCGACAGCTGTTATACGGTGTTTTTTGGCCGGCGTATAACCCAACTGCTGGTTGTTGCGCAGAATGAGCGAGAGAGACTTCTCTTTTTGGAACGCTATTGGGCATATTTGCAGGCGCATAGGCAGTTTTTCGGTCGAATAGTAACGGCAGCCGTCTATAAGGTACGATGGTTGTTCGTATATATAGTGCTCGCTACCGTATAGCATATAAAGGCGTTTGCTGTCAACAGCGAGCCTCATCTTGTAGCCCGACTGCATATAGATATAAGCCGTAAGCAACGCAGCCGAGTTCAGGTCCTTGCCATAAACAGCGTGCGACAAGGCGGTAATCATCTGCAAATAGCCCCAGTCACTCAAACGCAGTTCGTCGCGCAGCGCAAGGCAGTCGATAAGCATATTATTATGCGTTTCACTCGACATCTCCTCGAGCGCATCGGCAACATCGTTGGGTTTTATCGAGTATAGCTCCACCTTGTCCGACAGTGCGAAGCGCACCTTTGCTTCGGTGCCGAAAAACGTGAATTTCACGCTCTCGACGAATGTCGCAGGCACCTCTTTTATAGGCTCTACAGGTTGCGGTTGGGGTTCGGGTTCAACCTTGGGAATAACGACATCTATAGGCACAGGCTTGTCCTCTATTGGGGCAACCTTTTCCTCTTCGGGTATAACTACCGGCGGAAGCGGTTCTTCTTTGGGTGCCGGTGTGGGAGGAGCCCCCTCGAACTCCTTCCAGGGGTTACGAACAAAATCAATATACTCCTTCATCACGCTGTTCTTGAACTCCTCAAAATCATCGTAAACAGACTTTGCAAACTCGTTAAAGTCGCCCCAGCCGTCAAAATCGTCGTCGCTCTGCGCAAATCCCGCCTGCGACGCACAAGCCAACAGAAGAAGTATAAATATTCGTTTCATTGCAAACTAATTTAGTTTAGTGTAAAAAGAAAGGCCTTTTGCAGGCCTTTCCGTTATATGCATTCAGATTATATTACTGCAAATCTTTCTTCATAATATCATCAACGATGCTCTCGAGTTCGTCGCCCTCTTTCTCAAGTTCTTTCTTAAGGTTGCGCTTGAGAGAAGCTGCCATCTGCTGCTTGTCATAAGCCAAACGAGCCTGAACCTCAATCTTACCGCCCTTGAGGCGACGGAACATCTTCATTGTGGGGTTACCGTCGGTCAAGCAAGCGTCAACGATGCTCTTTGATCTCTGGTTGAACTTCTCGATTGAATTTACATCGATGCTTGTTGTCTGGTCGTTGTCGAGTTTTGACTGCATTGCAGCAACAATCTTAGTCTTAATCAACGCAGCAATTTCTGTCTGGCAGGCATTGCGAGCCGCTGCATAAGCAGTGTTGTATGTTCCACCGGTAGCAACGCTTGTGTGCTGATAGTATCTTGTAGTTTGGATACCGTTGGCATCTACCATAAGCTCCTCGCCGAGAAGAATACTTGCTGTAATCTGCTGTGCAAGCTCTTTTTCGCCTGCAGGCACTTCCCAACCCTGCTTGGTGTATTTCTTTGCATTTTTCTTAGCCTGCTTCAAAGGAGCCTGCTCTACTAACTTACGGTTAATCTTGTTGAGCTTGAGACGCTGTTCAGCCAACTCCTCAGCTGTCTGTGCATAAGATGCCGATACTGCAAAAATTGCAATCATCAATAAAGAAAATAACTTTTTCATAATAATCTTTGTTTAAATTATAAATAATGTTTGTTTATTGTCGCTTTTGTATATTAAAGACGGTTACGGGTCAAAAGTAACCATTAATTTTTAAAAAAATAATTTTTTTCTTTAAAAAATCAAGAAAGTGCTCTCAAAATGGACTCAGCCTCTTTTCGGTGTATGCAGAAATCTTCCGCCTCGAGATATTTTTTTATCTGCTTTACAGCGGTCCTGTCGTCCTCGACCATCATAAGCAGGTATATGAACGCCCAGCGCAGTTCGCTGTTGAGCAGAGATTCGGCCTGGAACTCATACTCCCACTCCTCGTCGCCGAACATTGGTTTCTTGAGCATCTGCTTAATCTTTTTATCCGACTCTTTGAGCTTTGCCTCGGTTATGTCTATGGCATTGTAGTATTCTCCTTTGTCAATCATTGTCTCGACGTGCTGCAGTTCGGGGAGCGCGGCACGGAAATTCGAGAATGAGGGACGCTCTATCGACAAGCCTTCGTTACTGCCGCCGTCATTCCCGAATGGAGCCACAAGCACCACAAGCGCAAGGCAGGCTGCAATGGAAATTGCCGTGTACAGTGTGTACAGGCCTTTTTTCGAGGAGCGGCTGAACTCGGCTACTCTGTCGAGTTTACGCTGGCGCTCGGCAAGGCGTTCTATTATCCTCTTGTCGTTTACCTCGTTGGGGGTGTTTGTGTTGTCGGTCATAGTATTGTTCTTTTACAGGCAGTTTATCTTATATTCGGCAAGGACACGCTCGCGCAGAGTATTCATACATTTGTTCTTTGCACTCTTGAGTCCGTTCTTGCTTGTATTCTTTTCGTTTCTTATCTCAAGAATCTCGTCAAGACTCTTTCCTTTGTGGTAAAAGAGCGTGATAATATCTATGCACGCGGGACTCATTTGCATTATGCACTCATCGACAATGCGGTTCTTCATCTCCTCGGTATCCTCGGCCTCGCACGCCTGAAGCTCGAAGCAGCTGTCGTACTGCGCGCTGTCGTAGATACTCTCGTAGCAATCTTCGTTAACGTTGCGCACAAGTTCGCGATATTCGGTCTTTGCAAATGCCATAAGGAACGTTGTCAGGCTGCACGTCATTGCCTCGTATGCGCCGTCGCGTTGTTGTCTAAGCAGTTTATCGCCATCGCTCTTTATGCGCTTATTCTCAATCTCGGTCCACAATTTTATAAATGCACTTTGGAAAATCTCCTGCTTCTTGTCTTTGTCGAAGAACACCACATTAAAGTGTGTGCTGAAGTACTTCTCGGCTGTTCTGTAGAACCACTCCTCTACGCGGGGGTTCTTGCGCTGCAACCCTTCGACAACCTCAATATCGCTGTACGATTCTCTTTTTCTGCTCAATAGCGTTATCATCGCCTTTCATTAGTTTAAGATAAATAAATAGGAAAGTAACCCTGCCCTTATATTATTTTTTTGAGCCTGTTACCATTGGGCTTTGCGGCAGACGCGCCTTATAGCGTTTCATAAAGGCATCGAGCACCGACTGCAGTTCCTCGTTGTCGCAGTTAAAGACCTCTTCGCCCATAAGATAAAGGGCGTATGTGAGCTTGCCCACCTGCGGGTTGGGGACCTCGGTGTTCAGCTGGAAAGGCTTGCACGCGCTAATGGTGAGCCACTTCTCGGCAGTAGGTTTCTCCAGCGGAACATCTTCGCCGTATGGTATATTAAACTTTACGCTGATGCCTCGCACCGGCGCCTCATCTTCGCCACAGGTAGCATCGCCGCTGTGACAAGCATCGACAACAACCACCAGCTCGCCATTGTCGCCTATAGCACGACGTACTGCGGTCAGATAGCGTGCAACCTCGTCGTCCGAGAGGTGCTTGTCGCCCTTATCCTTCTCGCAATATACCATATAAGCATCGTATGGCACCCACGATTCGTCCCAGCTGGCGTGACTGTTGCTCCATTTATGCGACTCGTCCCCATTAAGGTCGGTCATCAGCTGCCCGTGCCCCGAGTAGTGTACATATACAATATCACCGGGCTTGCAGCGTTTGGCAAGAGCCTCGAAAGCCTTGACCATTGCCTGCTTGGTAGCCTGTCTGTTTTTGAGCGTCACAACGTCGGCGTAGCCCATTTTGTCAAGCATTTTAAGCACATAATCGACGTCTCTGTCGCCGTTTATGCGCCCCCACGATGTGTCCTCCTGCTCGCCTAATCCAAACACCAACGCACGTTTAACGGGCGACTGCGCCTGTACCGCAATGGGCAACATTGCCACAAGCAACAAAAGAAGTGATATTCCAGCGATTGCCTTTTTCATAGTTTTCAGAAAGATATTTTTGTGTTTATACAAGTTCTTTTGTGTCTATATTTTCTCAAAATTCATTCCATCAGGGTTGTAACTTTAAAGTATGTTACTACCATTAAAGTAACCCATCGTCTGGGGTAAATCTTCAACTATTCTTAAAAAACACAATCTAAAATTCCACCCGCCATCTTTCTTTAGAAATAATAAGACAAGCTCGTTCCAAAGAGAATATAGGTCGAATTCACGTTAATCTTCATTCCAAAGCTCCAGTCCCAATGTCTGTTGGCGAATCCCATTTGCATAATTACGTCGTTCGATGGCAACAATTCACTGCTGGTGTACTCTTCATAGGACGACAGCATAATACCCGGCTCATATCCCATACCGACATATAGCGCACCATCGATGTCGCGCAACAAATTCCAGTTGAGCACCATAGGGAACACCACCTGATGTATATTTTCTTCACTTACTGCAAAAAGATACTTTGCACCACCAATAAAGTTAAACCAGTTCTCCGATGTTCCAATCCTGATTTGTGCTCCAAGACCCATTGTAAATAAACTCGGGTCGAAAAGCGGTGCGCCGTAATTTTCAACCTCGCTCACCGTCGCGTCGCTTGGGATACCACCAAAATCCAGCGAAGCGTTCAGACCGAAGTTAATATACTCCCAGACTTCCCAATCGCTGATGTCATCGGCAACGTCACTTATAAAGTCGGCACTTTCCGACGCGGCATCGGATATTCTCTCGGTCACTCCCACACGACGATAGAGATAGAACGACACGTTGCGGTTGTTGGTATCATAGATTGAGAGTTCTTTACTATCGCTCTTGTAACCCTCCTTTGAAACCTTTATTGTGTGTTCGCCCAAAGGTATGTCTATAGAACAGGGCGTCACACCCACATAATTGCCGTCGAGTTCTACCGTAGCCCCCTCCGGCGAGCTGTTCACCTGTACTTTCGATGTCTCAAAGTTCTGAGCAAGAGCAATCTCTTCGTTTACAGTTCCGTTAGCTCTCACATAGACAGTCTTTGTCACTGTATCATAGCCCGACTTTGAAATTTCGACCCTATGCTGACCGCTGAGCAGATTACCGCTATAAGGGGTAAGACCACGCGAAACGCCATCGATTGAGATATTTGCGCCATCGGGGTTAGAGGTTATTTTCAGCATACCTGTACCTCCGCGTGAGCGCAAGGCAAGAGTCACTTCGTGAGTGTCGGAGCCGTTAAGTTCAAATGTTCCCTCCAGGGGGTGAAAGGCGTCCGAGAGTATTCGGTAGAAATACTTACCCTGTTCAAGAACAACGGCAAGCTCGCCATACTCGTCAATTTGTCCCACCTCTTTCTCAACTGCATTGCGGGCATCTTTCTTGCACATTACCTGCGCACCGACGGCATCGGGTTGAGCCTTAAAAAACACCGCCTGCTGAGCTTTTGGGCGCGACTCCACCGACAGTTCCATCACATAAACGACACCCTCGCCCACTGTCAGGCCAAGGTCGTATTTATTGATTGTCTTGAACCCGCTACGGCTTATTGTAACGTGCTTTGCGCCACGCTGTACATACACCCATAATTCGCCCAATTGCGGCATTGGCTGCAACTGGCTTTCCATCTGCCCAAAATTAAAGCTGTAAGCAGTAAGTTCGTCATCGGCAGCGTCCGATTTTACCTTTATAATAGAAAAACGGTCGCCGTTGCCGTCAAGCCTCTCGTATTCGGGCTGACGCGCGCTCAAGTCCTGCGAATCTTCATATAAATTAGCGATACTGAACTTTTGGTTCTGCGCAGCAAGCGGCATAACCAAAAGCATTATAAAGAAAAGAGAGATGCAGTTTTTAATATTTTTCATAATTCAATATTTTTACAAAAAGAGTCACGCCCCCGCAAGCACATTACCACAATACCGCACGCACAGACTGTCCATAGTAACGATTCCTTCCAGTGCCAGTAGACACGTAACTGTTATAAAAGTAGAAGCTATAAGACGTACTATACGAATTATAATAATCGGCTGTCCAATAGTAACCGTAAGAGCCATAAGAATTGCGCGACGATGAATTGTAGTAACCCGCTGCCGGCAAGAACAAAGTGTTGCCATTAGGGCCGGTAAACCTAAAGCCGTTAACACCGTTCACTGTTGTCCACACTCTGGTACAATTATTTATAAGCTCACTAAAATCAGATTTAAGAGGCATTACCCAAGGAAGCCCCCAAACAGCACTCGCTGTGTCATAGTTGCTATAACCCTGTATATTGCTCGAGAAAGAGAGATTGTATGTTGTAGAATAGGACGAAGAGTAATATGTAAACGTAGTCTTTTCTCCCCAGCCATAATAGTTACCCTGCGCCTCGGGGGTTGTAGCTCCAACATTGCAGGTTGCCCACAGTTTACCACTGGGCAGTCCAAGGTCGACAAACTCATAACCGCCATACTCGGTTAATTTTTCCCAGTCGTTCATAGCACCCTCGCGTGGCACGGTAATGTAGCCGCTCTCGCCGGCTGTTGCAACTTCGGCCGGCAGCGATTTTCCGTACAAACCGCCGGGAGCAGCAATCGCCACTGTCTCATCGAGGCCCGAGAGGTAAAAATATTCTGTTGAATAACCTTCACCAAAAGTTGTATTGTTTGTACTTCTTCTGGCATAGGTTACCCCTTGAGAGAAATTACCGGTGGATAAGTCGTAGTTGAAAAGAGACTTAAAGCCATAAAGCGTAATAGTATGGTTACTCTGCGACACGAATCGCACGCGAGCGGTACGAGGCACAAGGTCAGCAAACAGACACACGACACCGTCGTAAAGTGCACAACGTGCCTCAAGGTCCTGGTAGACAGCCACGCTGGCACTAAGGTCAATTACATTGCCACTCACCGTAAACTCACCGTCAAAGTGGAAAGCCTCGCACTCTGTAACGTTGTCTGCCGACAGACTGCTGCTTGTTGTAATACTCCACTCGCTGCCATCATAGGTTGCAACGCCGTTAACAGTCGAAGAGATACGGATATAGATTTTGTCGCCACTGCTCCACGAATCGGAGGTCGAGCGCTTGGCATCGTAGTCGTTAAACGAGCCTTCAAACACCATACGGTAAGTTGTCTCACCGTCGACAGGCGGTTGCACCGGTGCATAATTTTCGTCACCTGCACAAGATGCCATTAGCAGCAACGCCGCTAAAGAGAAAATAGTTTTTAAAAAATATCTTTTCATAAAAATGTATTTTTCATTTATTTTTTACGACAGCCCCTTGCGAGGAGCGTAGCCGGGCTTTATTTATTCTGTTACAGGACGCACGGTGTAGCCGAAGCTACGTTCGGGAGTGTTACTCCAATCCTTGCTACTGCTATTGAAGTATAAGAAGCAAGCGCAGTCGTTAGAAACGCTATTCAACGAACTCGACCAATAGCGGCCGTAAGTGCCTATGCTGTTGACTGAGATGTCGTGGCAAGAGCCTCCGGAAGGCAGGAATATGCTGTTACCATTAGAGCCGGTAACACGGTAGCCGTTAACGCCGCTTTGAGTTGTCCAGGTCCAGGTGCAGTTATCCAATAGTTCCTGTTGTTCGGCACTTGTCGGCATTCTCCAACTGCCTCCCCAATTAACGCGCGCAGCGTCGTCGGTAAGCTCAAGGGTGGTCTTGTTGTCAACCGTGCTGTAACTGCTGCTTGTGCAGTATTTTGTCAGTGTTGTTTTGCTGCCGTTGCAATATTTATAGGTACTCCAGGAGTAAGTGCTCTTTTCCTCTGTTTCGCCCCAAGCAAAGTAGTCACCGTAGCCTTCGGGGGTGGTGGCACCAACGTTGCAGGTTGCCCATTTAACGCTCAAGCCAAGGTCTACGGCTTCGTGGGCGTTGAGGTTGCTGCTGCCGCTTGAGGAACCACCGGCAAGCTCTACCTGAACATTGGTTATTGTGGCTCTGTCGTCACCGTGAGACTGCGAACCGTCTTTGGTGTATTTTGTCACCATTGTGTGGTTGCCGGCGGTGGTAAAGGTGTGGGTGTAAGTACCCGAGTACACACCACTTTTGTTAAGAACCTCGGAACCGTCGATGGTGACTATCAGTTTATCGTAACCACTTTCGCTGCTGACGCTCCAACTAAAGGTCAACACGCTACCGGCGGTAAGGTTGGTGTAATTGTAGGTGTGTGAACTTGTGGAATTGCTGGTGGTGTTGGTCGAGGTCCACGAGGGGTAGGTTTGTATGGGAGGCAACTCCCAGCCGTCGCCAACGGCGGTGGGTACGGTCAAATAGCCGCTCTCGCCGACAGCAAGCATTGCAGCGGGGAAGGTTTTTTGATAGCCCGAGACGGTCAGCTTTCTGTCGGAGGTGGCAAAGGTGCCGTAAACGTAGGGGGTGCTGTATTCAACGTTGTTCCACGCCGTTTGAAGGGTAAAGTCTGTGGCCGAGGTCGTAAGACTGTGGTTGCTTACATTAAACTGGCTGTTGTATCGTAAGCCCGAAACGGGAACGCTTGTGGCATTGGCCGTAATAAAGCGTACGCGACCGCTGACAGGCGACAAGGTGGCGTAAAGGTAAATTTCGTCGCCATCGACGCTGTAGTTCGCCACGCCGTCGTTATAGACAGCGCTGGTGGCGCTCAACGTGACGCTGCTGCTCGAGTGAGAGGTGGCGTCCTTGAAGTAGTAGACGCTGCAGGGGTGAACGCCGTCGGTGTTATAGAGGCCCGCGCCTGCATTGACAACCCATTCGTTGCCGTTGTAAGTGGCGGTGCCAGACACCGTGCTGCTGCCGACAGTGAATTTTATATAGAGTTTGTCGCCATTAACCCATTCTTGAACAATGCTGGTGCTACGGTTCAAGGAGTTATAATCCTCGAAGGAACCGTAGTATCTCATTTTGTAGCAAACGGTACCGTCGCTGCCTGACGGTAACGAAGAGAGGTTATCGTCGGGGCTGCAAGACGAAAAGACAGCCAACAGTACTATTAAAAATAACTTTAATGAGTTTTTCATAAAAGCGTTTTTATTGAACTTTGTATATTGTTCGTTCTAATGTATTCTAATATTGTTCCTGTTTAAAAGGAACGGGTTGTGCGGTAACCCACTGCGGGGCAGGGCTCCGGCACGAATATTTTTACCTTTTTCTCCTTTCGGAGTGTTCCCCTGTGGAACAAATTACAATCCTTTCCGAGTATCGGGCACCGGCCTTGTGTTAACAGAGTGGAGAAGCCCCCACCTTGCTTACGTTTTTCAGGAGAAAAAAGTTTGTTTCATAAACCTTTTACGTTAAACAAGCATTAACCGCCCACTCCCCGGTGCGTGCCTCGCTTGCTACGCCTCCCCTGCAAGCAAAAGGAGGCTCTAACCGTTCTCCCCGGCACTGCTGTTCAGCGCCGTCCTCTCAGAATGTAAAGGAACTTTTGTTTGAATCGCCCCTTGCAACAGCAAGAGAGGGGATTATGTCAATCCCAACTCTTGTCGCTGCCGAAGCCGGTGATTTTTATCACATTCTCGTTCTTGGGATACTGCACAAGACGCACCTCGACCGTCTTTGACTCGCCGGCAGGCAAGCCGAGCAGAGTGAGTGTAATTGTACCCACACGTTCCTCGGAACCGTTGTTCTGTGTTACTCTCACGCTGAAGGTCTTGTTGTCGGGATTGTGCTGGAGCAGATACCAGTTCTCGCCAGCACCCTTTTCTATGCTGTATTCACCATCGGCGGTTATCACAAACGTACCCGATGTACCCGCATAGGCACTCATATTTATCTCGTTCACGCTCGACAACAAACGTCTTCCGTTCTGTGTAATTTCAAGCGCGTCGCCGCTGCTGCAAGCTGTGTTTGTCACGCTCATTGCCGGGGTCACGGAGAAGACCGCTGTACGCGCATTCACAGAATTATTCTCGGTAAGCGATATTGTGTACTTATACTGAGTAGCATTGCTGTCCGATTTTCGGCTGTAAGTGAGCCAGCCTGTCTGGGTACCGCTATACTCGACGTTAGGCGTTACTCCCACGCTGCTGTTAACCAGAATTTCGGTTGTGTAAGCAGCTGACGAGAGCGGGTCGAAACTGTCAGGCTCCAACACCAGGAACTGACCCTGTTGCTTTATGGTAATACTGTACTCGGCGTCGCCGACCATCAATGTTATTGTTGCTACACGTTCTGTGCCTAAGTCGTTTCTTGTAACCGAGATTGTAATATTGTCATTGCCGTCGCCCTCGTATGCCGACAGAGTAACCCACTCCTCGTTAACAATCGCAGCCCAAGCGTTGGGAGCTGCAATAGTAAACGCCTGCTCCGTTGCACTCCAGACAAAGTCAATAACCTGTCCATTGGGGTTCCAGTCTATACCCTGCTGGGTGATTGTAAGCGTGGTGGCTGAACCGTGACCCTGAGCACCAAAAGAAATAACACCTGTACGTGAAGCCAAAGACTCATTTTCGCTGACAGAAATTGCAAGTTCTGTGTTGCCGCTGTTACCGTTTGTTCTTGAGAGAGTTACCCAAGAAGGCTTTGAGAGAACCTCCCATTCGAGGTTCGATGCAACCGTAACATTCTTTGTCGATGCGTCACAAGCAAAGGCCAATGAGTTCTTAACGGTTCCTGCTTCGAGCACCGATACTGTATAGCCGCCCTGCATTACACTAACCTTGTACGAACGGAGGCCGTTGCTGATGTTAATATGTCCCGCGCGTTCCCCAGCGCTGAAGTTCTTTGTAACAGAGACACTCAAAGTGCTCTCGCCTGCTGTGCCGCTGGTTTTTGAGAGAGTTATCCAATTGACATCGGCACGTGCTGTCCACGGTGAATCGGAATTTACCTGAATAGACTTTGTACCTGTTGTAGCTGTGAAATTCAGCGAAGTTGGCGACACGTTGAGCATACCGGCAGCCTGTGTAATATTTATTCCGATGGGTTGAACACCGGCCGATTCGCCGGCAAGGCGCACATTGCTGATGATAGCTCTGTCGGAACCGACTGAATTAGAGCCGTCCTTTGTGTAACGCACCACCATTGTGTGGCTGCCGTTGCTTGTGAATGTATGCTCGTACGAACCCGAGAGAGAGCCACTCTTTTCGAGCACCTGCACATCGTCAATAGTAACAGTGAGTTTGTCGTAACCGTTCTCGCTGCTTACCGACCAATCGAAGTTCAATACACAACCGCTTATTACGTCATTGAAATAGTAAGTATAAGAGCTGTTCGAAGAATGCCCGGTGTTGGTCGATGTCCACGAAGGATAGGTTTGAACCTCGAATTCCGGGTCGCCGTTAACAACGCCGAAATAAGGTACCGACGGATAAATATCGATGAACGCTGTACGCGCAGTCTCTCCGGGGTTAGCAGTAGCAGTCAACTGAAAATAGTGCATGTTGGCTGAATAATTGGGGAAATTTACACTGAGCCAACTGTGCAAATTTTGGTCGTACCAGTAAGCCCAATAAGCATTCGCGTCCATATAATAGTTAATGGTCGAACCTTGAGACGGGAACTCAACCTCCTTAACAGGAATGTTCACATAAGGTTTCTCGCCTGTAATCTCGATGTAACCCTCGCCGTCGGCCAACGGGAAGCGCTCCTCCATACACGACACAAGAGCTACTGACAATAATATAATAGGTATAATAAAAGATTTCAAAGTCTTCATAAAGTGTACCTTTTAAAAGATTAGAAATTAAAATAGAAACCGGCGCTCAAATGCAAGCCGTCGCTAAGCGCCTTGATGCTGGAGCTGCTGTTGCTCAGGAACTTCCAGCCTTCTTGTTTCGACATTGAGAATGAGTATTCGGGGTTAACGTGAAGGCCGAACCATTTTGCACAAAGGAACTCGAACCTTACACCGGCAAGACCCACTACCGAGCTTGTAGTAATTCCGTCGCCTGTGAGCGTTACGACACCGGCACCTATTTGCGGTGTGATGCGGAAACGTGTGCCACAGATAATACCGTAACCGAACTTACCGCCGTATGTAAACGACATAAGTTTATTCTCGCCTGTTTTTGAACCGGTAATATTCTCGTAACTTCCTATCCAGTTCCAATCGAGGTCATAGACGTCGCCCGAGCCGTCGTTATTCTCGTCCCAGTAGAGATAACCGTTCTTGAGCCTTGTATAAACACTCTCTTTCTTGAAGCCCATAGAGGCATAACCCTCGAAATTAAAGTTTGCTGCGTAGAAACCAATGTTCATTCCAGCGCCCATCATACCCAAGAAATGTCCGTTGAGCATAATGTAGAAGGCATTGGGTTGCTGCAGTCTGCGCTTGAGAGTGTAGGTAAGATTGGGGTTCGAAACGCTCAGACTCACCTTTTTGTCCATTGTCTTATAGCGTCTGCCACCCTCGATGCGTATATTGTACTTACCCGATGTAAGCTGTGTCTTGTAAGGAGTGCGACCCATATACTTTCCATCGATATAAAGGTTACAGCCCGAAGGTACAGAAGATATTGTCACGTCGGTTTTTCTTGTCAACTTGAAACTCTCCTGCAAGGTCTCTTTCTCCTTTATATTGACAACTTTCGATTCCGGCTTGAAGCCCTCGCGCTTAACCTCGAGCTTGTGCGAGCCTATAAGCACGTCGTTCTTTGTCAAAGGAGTCTCGCCAATGAGCTTGCCATCGAGGAACACCTGCGCCTTCTGGGGAGAGGACATTACAAAAAGTGTTCCGGCAATGGGTGTGGGAGCCGCCAGTTCAAAGACACGGTCGTTATTCTCCTCGACCTTTATTGTCTCGGTAGTATCCTTGTGACGGTCCTTTTTGCAAACGACGTTGTACGAACCGGCCGTAAGCCTTCCTGTCCACGTTCCTGTACCTTTAAGTTCATTGTTGACATAGATTTTCACGCCCGCGCCTGCTTTCAAAGTGATATTCGAGAAATTAGGACGGAGTTTTATTGTCTCGGTGTGTATACCGTTTACTTCTTTAAGATTCAAACGTCCCTCAACAGTGTGATAGTGGTTGGCAAGAATCTTGTATGTGTATATACCAAGCTCGAGACCTTGCTGCAAAGTTCCCGTATCATCGGTTGTACCCAGATTCTTCTCCTCGGAACCGGCCTTGTCACTCTTTACGGTGATAAGCGCCTTGGCATCGGCAGGCTCAACCTTGAACTGCACAATCTCGTGATACACGGTGGGAGCATTGACCGAGAGCGACATATTATACACCGTACCCTCTTCAATTGTTGTACGCAAATCGTACTTGCTTATGGTCTTATACCCCTTGCGGCTGATTGTAACATATTTCGCTCCACGCTGTACATAAATCCACAACTCGCCCAACTCCGGCATCTGACGCAACTGGCACTCCATTTGCCCGAACGAGAATTGATAAGCATTAAAATCATCATCGGGGTTGTTCGACCTTACCTTGATGATTGAAAAACGGTCACCATTGTCATCTTCCCTCTCGTGCTCGGGTTGACGAGCTGTAATATCCTGAGGATCAGGTTCAAAGCCCGCAATACTGAATGTTGTCAAGCCCTGCGCCATAGCCGACACAGTAACAAACATCAGCACTACAAATGCAAAAATCTTTTGGTTGATTCTTCTCATATTTTAATAGTTTTTATTTTAATCGGTAAAGAAATCTCCTGCGCTATAGATTTTACCAAGGTCAACCTCGTTCGGCTGCCAGGTACGAATCTTAATCAGCGGTTCTTCCTTGTTTGTCATATCTATTTGCAGATAGAGGTATCCGCGGTCGCCATAAGTCGATGAGTTATACTCCTGACCCATCTGCACCGCATAAATCTCTTTATCCTTGAACTTTGTAAGTTTCTGCACTGTAAGGTCCGAGAAACGGAGGTTGATAAAGTTGTTTCTTGCAAACACACGTCTCAAGTGTTTGAGGTATCCGTTCTTGTCGAACTCGTTATACTCGATAATCTCACGGCCTCGGTCACTGATTGTAACGTCGTTCTCAATGCCCGGTGTTGATGATTTCTTGAGCACGCGACCTGTGATAATCACAGCGTCATCGGAGAAGATTGTCGATATATAGTCGTGACGCTCAAGACAGTAAGCGGTCTTGTAGTTCTCGAGGAACTCCAGCAGCACCGCGCGTGCCTCAGCACTCCAGCCCGCAGCCTTACGGGTGAGGATTGTATTTGTCACGTCGACACCCATACCGAATGCGACATTATCAATTTTGCCATCGTTGCTGAAAGAGAATACGACGTCCTCGACAAAGGTCTTTTTTGTGCCCGATTTATCAGAGAATGACATCTGCAGACCACGTGCGACAACTGTACCATCGTAGCTCTTGAAGAACTGCATATCGGGAGTACCTACCACGCGACCGTTACCATAGCTGATGAGTCGCTGAAAGACCTCAAGACCGTCGTCGGTGAAATTATCGGAGGTTGCCACGCTCAAAAAGTTTCTTTTGTTCATTGCTGCAAGCACTCTGTCAAGCACCGCTGTGTATGCCGAATTATCGGCTACCGCCATATTAGCCATAGGCTTATCGACTTTCAGAGCCTCAACAGCTCTAACAGCAATCTCCTGAGCCTTCATCTCAATTTTCTCTTCTTTCGATGCCACACTGACATTTTGGGCAAAATCGACCACCCTCACCTTCTTTGCAGCCGCAGATATAACCTTCTTTGGAATAACATTCAGAACGCTCTGCATCTCGGCATCGCCCTGAGCCTGATTGATATACTCATACTCAATTGAGAGGTGGCACACGTCACCCGAGAATTCAGGCATCATCTCAACCATTCCGCGACCGTCCTTGGCGTTACCCACGCATCTTGCACGACCGTCGTTGTAAGTAAAGTCGATATTGGCAACCGGCTCGCCTTTGTAGGTAAAGAGCAGGTCGACAAGTTCCTCGTCGCGGCCAGCGAACTGAACATCGACATCGTCCAGAACCTCCTCGATGCGCATAGGCAGATAAGAGACCAGTTTACGACCCTTTTCGTCGGTAACCTCGGCAGGGAACTGCACCGAGCGGATAAGGGTATAGGCCCAATAGTAATACTGCAGGGCTGTATCTATTTTACGCTTTTCCAAAGCCGACTCGGCGCGTTCAATCATATATTTCGCCATCTCGACACGACCTTCGAAAATACGTGCAAGTTCCGAGCGCTTCATATAGCAACGGATAGCGAACTTTGCAGGCTTGGGAGGATTCTCCACCGGCCACGTCTGCACATTGGTCAATGTAGCCTGCGAGTAGGTCTTGATACAGTTCAAGACGCGTGATTTACTGTCAATCTCGCCGTTCGTGGTTGTCTCATCGGCAATGTGAGTAAAATCGTTCGAAACGTGAGTGGCAATCATACTCGTCATTTCGGAAAGAGCCTGGTCCATAGCCTCTTTCTGTGTTTCACCACTGCCAACGCCATAATAATAATTACCAGACATTGTAATCTCGTCCCACGATTGCGCAGCCGCAAACATAGAGACAAAAGCAAATGCAATTGATAAAAATATTTTTTTCATAGTAAATAGTGTTTATTTCTCAACAAATTACGGCAATCAAGCCACAAAAAAAAAAAAGCAAACCCGCATTGCCCAAAAACAATTCTCAATAATTTTGCAAAATTAGTACTTTTTCACATAATAAAAAAGAAAAATTGTTAAAATAAATAACACTCAAAGAAAAGGCCGCAATTACGATAAATTTTGAGCAAAAAGACAAACACCGGCAAACGCAACCCATTAACAATTAAGAAATTTACCGCAAAAGATTATCACAGCAAAAAAGCGACCATTCAGGCATAATCAAAGAGAGACAAACGCCTCGTCAGAAGCCCACAGCGCAGGCATTATTTCCGGTGCAAAAAACAAGCTCGGCCACCGCCGGCATTGTAAGTAAATAATTATTACAAAAACCACCTCGCATACAAAAAAAGAACATTCACAACCGCCCCCAAAAAGCCTTACCCGCCCTATGGATACCCCCGAAAGCGGCGCACCCGTTTAGCACGCAGAACCGGCAGTTGACATATTGCCGTTATAACAACACACCGAAAAGCGCCTCGGCCCGGCACATTCGCAACAGCCCGACAAGCGACGAAAACACCCGTCAGAGCAGTATTTATTATTTACACTTTCCGACTGCCGGACAATTCCCCGACGCAAATACAGCACGAACCGGGCGCAACAGCACGCCCCGCGTCTATTCAGGTAAAAAGCACTAAAAAAAACGGCGTCCACACCAACCATCTACACAAAAAACGACACACAAACAGCACGCTGGAACAGCGGACAAAAAAATATAATCGCCCGCAAATTTTATTTTTCACACTATTTTGTGTAATTTTGTAAATTAAGAAAGTAGACAATGTCTTTTTATGGATAAAAACGAATTTGACGACAACATCGAGGAGTTGAACAACGAAGACTCTGTTCCCGCCGCAGAAAGCGTGGAACACAGCAGTTACCACCCCGACAGCAACGGCGACCCAATAACACACAAGTTGACAGGAATGTACCAGAACTGGTTCCTGGACTACGCTTCGTACGTTATTCTGGAACGCGCCGTTCCGCACCTGTACGACGGACTCAAACCCGTTCAGCGTCGCATTCTGCACGCTATGCGCGAGCTTGACGACGGCCGTTACAACAAGGTCGCGAACGTCGTGGGACACACAATGCAGTATCACCCGCACGGCGACGCATCAATAGCCGGAGCGCTCGTGCAGATGGGACAGAAAGACTATCTCATAGACTGCCAGGGCAACTGGGGAAACATTCTCACAGGCGACTCGGCGGCAGCACCCCGATACATTGAAGCACGTCTGTCGCATTTTGCACACGACGTAGTGTTCAACCCCAAGACCACCGAATGGAAACTCTCATATGACGGACGCAACAAGGAACCTATAACCCTACCCGTCAAATTCCCCTTGTTGCTGGTACACGGCGTCGAAGGTATCGCCGTGGGATTGTCGTCCAAGATTCTGCCGCACAACTTCAACGAGGTGTGCGACGCCGCAATAGCATATTTGAGAAAAGAGCCGTTCCAGCTGCTGCCCGATTTTCAGACAGGCGGAAGCATAGACGTGTCGCGTTACCACGACGGCGACCGCACCGGACGTGTGCGCGTCAGAGCAAAAATCACAAAATCGGAGGACAATAAAACCCTCACTATAAACGAGATACCATACGGAAAGACCACGCCGCTCATAATAGAGTCCATACTCAAGGCCGCCGACAATGGAAAAATAAAAATACGCAAAGTCGACGAGAACACATCGGACAAAGTAGAGATTCTTGTACACCTTGCCCCGGGCGTGTCGAGCGACAAGACCATCGACGCACTTTACGCCTTTACCGACTGCGAGATAAGCATCACCCCCTGTTGCTGCGTCATCGACAACCACACGCCGGTGTTCCTTACCGTGAGCGAGTTGTTACGCCGTTCGGTCGACAACACCAAAGAGCTGTTGCGCCAGGAGTTGCTCATAAGGAAGGGCGAACTTCTTGAGCAGCTGCACTTTGCCTCACTCGAGAGCATATTTATAGAGGAGCGCATATACAAAGACAAGGAGTTTGAGCAGGCACCCGATATGGACACTGCGCTCGCGCACATAGACAAGCGATTAGAGCCTTACAAGCAGGACTTTATACGCGAAATTACACGCGACGACCTTCTGCGCCTTATGGAGATTAAGATGGCCCGCATACTGCGCTTCAACAAAGAAAAAGCCGAGGAGCTTATCGCACGTCTCAAGAAAGATATTGCCGAGATTGACAAGCAACTGTCGCAAATGACCGCCGTAACAATAAAATGGTTCACTATGCTCAAAGAGAAATACGGCGCGCGCTACCCCCGACAGACCGAAATACGCAATTTCGACACCATTGTTGCAGCAAAGGTCATCGAAGCCAACCAGAAACTCTACATCAACCGCGCCGAGGGCTTTATCGGCACCTCGCTCAAGAAGGACGAATTTGTAACCAACTGCTCCGAGATTGACGACGTGATACTGTTCTACAAGGACGGAAAATACAAGATTGTCAAAGTGAGCGACAAACTGTTCGTGGGCAAGAACGTCATTCACGTCGATGTGTTCAAGAAAAACGACAAGCGCACAATATACAACGTAGTATACCGCGACGGCAAGAACGGCATACACTACATAAAGCGCTTCGCCGCCACAGGAATGACACGCGACCGCGAGTATGACCTTACACAAGGAACCCCGGGCTCAAAGATAGCCTACTTTACAGCCAACCCCAACGGCGAGGCCGAGGTAATAAAGGTACAGCTAAGACCCAACCCCCGACTGCGCAACGCCATAATAGAGAAAGACTTCAGCGAGATTGCCATAAAAGGCAGGCAGTCAATGGGCAACATTCTCACCAAGAACGAGGTTCTGCGAATAACCCTCAAGCGCCACGGAAGTTCAACGCTGGGCGGCCGCAAGGTGTGGTTCGACCGCGACATTCTGCGCATCAACTTCGACAACCACGGCGAATACATCGGAGAGTTCCACAACGACGACAAGATACTCGCCATACGCAAGAACGGAGAGTTCTACCTTAGCCCCGTCGACCTTAACAACCACTACGAGGACGACCTTATGGTGCTCGAGAAGTTCGACCCCGCCAAAGTGTGGAGCGCAGCAATATACGACGCTTCGCAGCAAGGCAACCCCTACCTCAAGCGCTTCACGCTCGAGGCAAGCAACCGCAGGCAGAACTGTTTGGGCGAAAATAAGGACAACGAGCTAATATGGTTCTCCCAGACACCGTTCCCACGCATACAAGTGATGTTCGGCGGCAATGACAACTTCAGAGAGCCGTTGGTAATTGAAGTCGACGAGTTTATAGGAGTCAAAAGTTTCAAGGCACGAGGCAAACGCCTTACCACCTACGAAATTGACGAGATTATCGAGCTCGAGCCTACAAAGTTCCCGCCGCCACCCGAGGTTGCCGAAGAGCCGGCCGATGGCGACGAGCCCACCAGCGACAACCCCGAACAACTGTCACTATTCGGCGAAGAATGAACCGTATAGCAACTATAGCGCTGACCCTCACATTGCTGGCACTGCCGGCAGTGTCAAAGGGTCAGCACTTTATTTCGGACAGCATCAGGCCCGAAAGAATAGTCGTAAAAAGCACCACGTACGGGCTCACGAACATAAACAGCCTCGACACATACCTGAACGGCAAGAGCTTCAACGGCGCAGGCCTGCACCTGCAGCACGAAAAGCTGCGCGACGCCCGCACAGGCAACTACCGCTGGAAATACCAGACAATGTTCAGCGCCACAATAGGCATTGCCTCGCTCGAGTACCGTTCGCAGCTGGCAGGAATAGCATCATACTCGTGGAACGGCTACCACTGTTTCAACATAAAGAAACGCCTCAAGCTGCTTGCCGGAGCACACATTCTCATCGAAGGAGGAGCGCTATACATTGCAAGCAACGGCAACAACCCGGCATCGGCAAAGCTACGCGCCTCACTGGGAGCGTCAGCAATGGCAATATACCACATTCCGGTGGGCAAAAGCGACTGGACAGCACGCCTGCAGGCCGATGTACCGCTCGTCGGAGTAATGTTCGCCCCCGAATTCGGGCAGAGCTATTATGAGATTTTCTCACACGGGCAAATAGGACGGACAATAGCATTCGCCCACCCCGTCAACAGCCCATCGCTAAAGAGCCTGTTCACGCTGGATATTCCGCTACGTTGCAAACGCCACAGCACCACATTGCGCGTGGCATACACCGCCGACATATACCAAAGTAACATAAACCACATACGTTGCCACATATACCGCCACGCCATCACTTTGGGCTTTGTAAGCACAATACTGAAAATAAAGCACGAAAATAGACTAAAGGCATACTCGCCGTACTAAAGGAACCGACTAAATTACACCCGAAAGCTCTCTATGACAAAGAAAATAGCCACATACCTTACGCTACTGCTGCTGACAGCAAGCTGCATAAGCGAGGACGACTTTGCCAACACCCCAAACGGCAATTTCGAGGCACTGTGGCAACTTATAGACGAGCGCTACTGCTTCTTTGAACAAGCAAACGAAGAGTTCGGGCTCAATTGGGACGCCGTGTACAACAAATACAAGCCATTAGCCAACGAATGCACCAACGAAATTCAACTGTTCGACGTCCTGAGCGAAATGCTGGACGAACTGCGCGACGGGCACGTCAACCTGACATCGCCCTACGGCACAAGCTACTATTGGGACTGGAGCAGCAGCTACCCCGCGAACTTCAGCGACTCGCTACAGCGCAACTACTTAGGGACAGACTTCAGAATGACCAACGGGATACGCTACACAACACTGAACGAAGATATTGGCTACATATATGCAGGCAGTTTCTCGGGTTCATTCAGTATTGACAACCTGTCGGTGATGCTCTACAACCTAAAAGAGACAAAAGCACTCATTCTGGACATTCGCAACAACGGCGGAGGTATGATTACAAGCGCCGAACGGCTGGCATCGATGTTTACCGACAAAAAAGTACACTGCGGATACATACAACACAAGACCGGCAAAGGGCACGCCGACCTCTCGAAGCCCGAGAAGATACACATAACCCCCTCGGGCGGCGTAACGTGGTTGCGTCCGGTCATTCTGCTCACCAACCGGAGCGTCTTTAGCGCAGCCAATCACTTTGTGATGATAATGCGCGAGTTGCCGCACGTGATAGTCGTGGGCGACAAGACCGGCGGCGGCAGCGGAATGCCCCTGAACAGCATACTGCCCAACGGCTGGAGCGTCCGTCTGTCGGCCTGCCCTATGCTCGACACAAGCCTCAAACACACAGAATTCGGCATTGACCCCGATGTTAAAGTCGACATAAAGTCCGAAGACTGGAACAACGGTCGCGACACCATAATAGAGACCGCAAAAGAGATAATAACACTCATCTACAAAGAGAGCGAGGAGAATAAAGAGAACGAAAATGACAAGAGTAGCGACAAAAACAGTTAAAAACCACCCCGCTACACATTTTTTCAAAATAAATTCAGACAGATACTAAGAAAAATCATTTTTTTCACTATCTTTGCAACGCAAAATAAAAAAGTCAGTCGCGCGTGTGGCGAAATTGGTAGACGCGCCAGACTTAGGATCTGGTGTTTTGCGACGTGTAGGTTCGAGTCCTATCACGCGCACGATTGGACAAAAGAGGGTAATTCGAGAGAATTTTCCTCTTTTTTATTTTTGTAATTCACTGATAATCGAGCGATTATAGACAGCGCCTCATTCTCATCAAAGGTTCGATAATTTACCTGAAATGTTAAACAGATTTTTACCTATACTACTATAAATGATTATCGTTAAGCGAAAGGGGTTACATACATAAAAACGCCCCACGAGAGGGCGTAAATGCTGTTTTAAGACTTAATACCATTACCAACCTTGTAAGGTTTTAGAAAATACCTCTTACAAAAGTTGTACAGTTATACAACTTTGATTATATTTGCAACACTATGAAAAAGATAATTGCATACAAACGGTATTATGCCGACTTTATGGCAAAATTATCCCAACCTGAACGAATAAAAATAATGCGCGCATTGTTGTTATTTGAAACAGAGGATAAAATACCGCACCATTACATAAAGTATATTCGTGATGGGATATATGAATTCCGAGTGAACTACGGCAATAATGAGTTCCGTATCTTTTTCATATACGATGGTGACACCATTGTGGTATTGTTTAACTGTTTTAAGAAGAAAACCCAAAAGACACCTGACAGTGAAATAAAAAAAGCAGTACAATTAAAGAAAGAGTATTATGAGCAAAAAGAATGATATTTATGATGTAAGTGCCGAACTTGCAAGGGAGTTTGGAGAGATTGGCACTCAAAGTCGTGCAGAGGCTACAGCAAAGGCTTGGGAGGAGTACAATGCGCAGATACTGCTTGATGCTCGCAAGAACGCTCGTTTGACACAAGCTGAACTTGCAGAGCGTATTGGTGCAGACAAAGGTTATATATCACGCATTGAACGAGGCATAACAGTTCCCACAGTTGCAACCCTTTACAAGATTGCAGCTGCAATGGGATTGACTGTTGAGTTGAAACCTATTTGATAGAAGCAATTTTCAGAGGTCATCACGAACTTTCTTAAAAGTTTTCATATCGTAACCTTCTGCTTTCAAGTAATGAACAAAATCTACCACCTTTAGAAAATCTTTCATAAAATTGTTGGCAGTGCCGACAATTTCTCGCCATGGCAAAGTGCAAGCAAGCTCGCCTTTACCCGTTTGGCTTAACGAAAAGTTGGCTTCGCCGACAATTTCTTGCCACGGCATAGATGAAACAAGTTTCTCTCTGCTCGTTTGGCTTGACGAAATTGTTCGATAATCTGTCATAAATTTGCACGATTGGATAAAAGAGGGTAATTCGAGAGAATTTTCCTCTTTTTTTATTTTTGTAATTCACTGATAATCGAGCAATCATAGACAGCGCCTCGTTCTCATCAAAGGTTGGCTGTGCCTTCAATTTCTCGCCACGGCAAAGTGCAAGCAAGCTCGCCTTTGCTCATTTGGCTTAACGAAATTGTTCGATAATTTACCTGAAATGATAAACAGTTTTTTACCTATACTACTAAAATGTTTTTTTTGATAAGCGAAAGGGGTTACATACATAAAAACGCCCCACGAGGGGGCGTAAATGCTATTTTAAGATTTGATACCATTACCAACCTTGTAAGGATAACCCTTTATAGCGTGAACAAGGAGCACAATCACAGTTTTTATAGGCAATTGCTAAAAAGTGGTATTTTTATTTGCAGGTATTAAAAATAATACCTATATTCGCAGTAATAAAACCATATACAATATGCCTGAAATTTTTAGATTTTATGGATTTTCATTTTTCTTTTATAGCAGAGAGCACGAGCCATTGCACATTCACGTAGAGGGGAACGATGGTATGGCAAAGTTCGATTTAGTAGAAGATGAATTTGTGCTAAAAACAGTTTATAATATCAAAAGCAATGACCTTAAAAAGATTAAAGAGGTTATTGACTATAACAAGGACATTATAATTAAGCACTGGATTAAATATTTTGGAAAGGAGGATTAACGATATGAAGATAGTTAGAATTTGGTTCGACAAAAATTATATATATGGAGCTGATGAGAGTGGCAAAGAGTATCGCCAGTCCTTACTTTGGTATCCACATTTATTGTCTGCTAATGATGAGCAGCGTATGAATTACAAAATAGGTTTTGATGGTGTGCATTGGAGAGAACTTGACGAAGATATTAGTTTTGAGAGTTTTGAGTATGAAGATGCTGAACCAACACCTTTGCAAAAATTCTTCTTGACTCATAAGGAACTAAACATCGCAGAGTTTGCAAAGCTCGTAAATATAAATGCATCATTGTTGAGGAATTATATAAACGGTTTCAAGAAACCTTCAAAAGAGCGTGAAGAACAAATTTTGAAAGAGATACACAAGATTGGAGCCAAGTATATGAAAGTTGTTTTTTAATATTGAACAACAAAGCAGGGCTGTATATTATGAGCAAAAAATAACTTTAGACACAAAGCCTCTTTTAAAGTTGGCTGCGCCTTCAACTTCTCGCCACGGCAAAGGGCAAGCAGCATTGCTTTTGTTCTATTGAGCAAAGGAGCAGACACAGCAAATTTCCCCAATTTGAGGGCAATCAACATTTATGTTGCTACAAAAAACATTCTCCTTTGGTTGCGACGCAACCAAAGGAGAATGTTTAAACAATATTCTTTTTAGAAAGAAAAACCAATACCAAGCTGAGGTGCAAATACTTCAGAACCAATACCACCTCCCATCATTACACCAAGATTTATATTAAGATTTCTTGTGGGTTTTATTACAAAACCTAAATCCGCAGCATAAACTTCACAACTAGAACGGTCCACACCAGCACCTACACCAAAATAGAAATGCAATGGCGATATAATTCTCTTTGTTACACCTACTGTAAACAAAGCACCTGTTCCTCCGGCAAGTTTAAAATATCCGCCCCAGTTACCCAAATAACCAGCCATTATACCGGCAAAAATATCGCCTTCAATATTATATGCAGCTACTGCTGTCACAGTCCAAGGAGTAGCCTTATTCATTTTAATAAGGTTATCCTCGCCAATAAGTTTTTGAGTCTTAATTTTCCTGGTCTCAAATTTCTTAAGGGCAAAACTCAACTTTTTATTTGTGGCAAGTACATCTATAGAGAATTCTCCATTATCCTTTGTAAACACGCTTGCATTGCTGCCAACAGGAGCAACCTCTACGTCGGCAAGCGGGTTACCGTTCTTGTCGACCACAACACCGGTTATTGTGTTACGGCCTTTCAGGTTTACTTTTTTATTATTGGACTTTGAGCTATTCTTGCTTGCATTCGATGCTTTTGTCTGCGAAGCGACATTGTTGCTTACCGATACGTTATCGGCGCTGCCACGCTCAAGGGTTACATTCTGCTCTGTGGTCTCGCCATCGTAAATCATCACAACAACCTCAGCCGGTGCGTAACCGTCCTTGGTAAGCAACACTGTGTGCTCGCCGACGAGCAGGTCGTTTATGCTGCGCGGTGTTGTTCCGTAATCGACACCATCAATTGTTATTGAGGCTCCAAGAGGGCTTGTAATCATTGCAAGAACACCTGTAACGGGGGTTGGAGCGGGAAGCTCAATGGTAGACATATCGCCCTCGTTCACTGTGATGCTTGTCGATGCGCTTTTGTGACCGGCTTTGCGGCACTCTACGTTGTATGTACCTGCGTTGAGCGTACCGGTCCAAGATGTTGTACCGCGCTTAACGCCCTCGATATAAATCTCGACACCCTCGCCTGCAGTGAGGGTTATTTTTGAGAAATTGGGGCGCAGTGTAACACTCTCGGTGTGCATCTCGGCCGAATTGCCAAGGGTTACAACACCTTCACTTGTGTGATAGTTATCCGAGATTATCTTGTAGAAATAGCGTCCGAGGGGAAGAGTCTTTACCAACGAGCCTTCGAAGTCGGTTGTTCCGAGCATTGTCTCGGTTGCGCCGGGAGTATCGCTCTTGTACATTACCACAGCCTTTGCATCGGCGGGAGTAATCTTGAACAACACCATCTGCTTGGATACCTTGGGCGATTCGGCCGAAAGTATCATCTCGTACACGCTGCCGGGCTGAATGGTTACGCCAAGGTCGAACTTGCTTACAGGGTTGTAGCCCGCACGAAGAATAGAGACGTGCTTTGCGCCACGCTGTACGTACAACCAGAGTTCGTTATCCTTGGGCATCACCTGACACTCCATTTGTCCGAAGTTAAACTGATAGGCTGTAAGCTCGTCGTCGCCTCTGTCGGCCTTAACCTTGATGATTGCAAAGCGGTCGCCGTTGCCGTCGTACTGTTCATAATCGGGCATACGCGCCGAAAGGTCGGTTGAATTCTCGGCAAAGCTGACAACGCGGAACTTTGCCTTCTGCTGCGCTGTGACGTTCATCGAAACAAGAACGAGCAACGCCAAAAGCAACATTCGACTAAAAATGTTTTTCATAGTAAATATTTTTTAATAATTATTTATCAATGTTTGCAAAAGTAACTATAAAAGCAGATTTTACCCCCCCCGAATTGTTAATTTGTGTTAACAACAGATTATACATTCTTTTTTTCACATTTTACGCACCTGTTTGCAAGGATTTTCGCTCGTTTGTTGCTATCTTTACAGAAAATAGACTGCACTCGCTGTGAAATTCCCAAGCAAGCTTGGCATTGTTTCGCTCATTTGTTGCTATCTTTACAGAAAAAGACACAAACATATAATTATGAACAGAATAACAAGAACCCTATTGAGCGTTGCGCTTCTCTTTGGAGCAATGAACGTCACCGCGCAGGAGACAAAGTACACCCCCACCCCCGAGAACCTTAAAGCAAGGCAGGAGTTTTCCGACAGCAAATTCGGAATTTTTATCCATTGGGGTATTTACAGTATGTTCGCACAAGGCGAATGGTACCTGCAGAACTATGAGATTGACAAGCACGAGTATGCCAAGGCTGCCGATGCTTTCTACCCGCACCGCTTCAATGCCCGGGAGTGGGTTGCCGCAATAAAAGCATCGGGCGCAAAGTATATATGCTTCACAAGCCGTCATCACGACAGTTTTTCGATGTGGGATACCGAACAGAGCGAGTATAACATTGTCGATGCCACACCTTTCGGGCGCGACGTCATAAAAGAGCTTGCCGAGGAGTGCCACAAACAGGGCATTAAACTACATTTTTACTATTCGCACATAGACTGGGCGCGCGATGAGTACCCGTTGGGACGTACCGGAAAGAAGATTATAGGCCGCGTCCGCGAGAATGAGGACTGGCCGGCGTACTACGATTTTATGAACAAGCAGCTGACCGAGCTTCTTACTCGTTACGGCGAGATTGGTGCTATTTGGTTCGACGGCAAGTGGGACCGCGACGAGGACCCTGTACCCTTTGACTGGCAGCTCGACGAGCAGTATGCGCTCATACACCGTCTTCAGCCGGCGTGTCTCATCGGCAACAACCACCACGAAGCGCCCCACCCCGGCGAGGATATTCAGATATTCGAGCGCGACCTACCCGGAGAGAACAAGGCCGGGCTGAGCGGTCAGGAGGTTAGCCGCCTGCCTCTTGAGACCTGCCAGACAATGAACGGAATGTGGGGCTACAAGCTCGTGGACCAGAATTACAAGAGTACCGAGACGCTGTTACGCCTGCTGATAAGCACGTCGGGCAAGGGCGCGAACCTGTTGCTCAATGTAGGGCCACAGCCCAACGGCGAGATTCCGGCTGCTGCCATAGAGCGTATGAAAGAGATGGGCGAATGGCTCAATGCCAACGGCGAGACAATATACGGCACTACAGCAGGCGACATTCCGGCACAGGAGTGGGGTGTAACCACGCGTAAGGGCGACCGTCTGTTCGTACACATATTCGACCTTGACAAAAAGGAACTTTTGCTGCCCCTCGGCTGCAAAGTAAAAAAAGCCTTCACATTCGCCGACAATAAACCCGTCAAATTCAAAAAGACCAAGGAGGGCGTGAAACTGATGCTGAACGAGGTGCCTGCAGGCGTTGACTATATTGTTGAGTTAATAACAAAGTAACACAACAGGAAAGAAAAAGCAGGAATAAACAAAGCAACTGAGCAGTATGGCTATATTGGAAATTTGCGCGGGAAGCGTCGAGAGCGCTGTTGCCGCACGCGACGGAGGAGCACAACGCATTGAACTTTGTGCTGCGCTCGAGGTTGGCGGCGTAACACCGTCGGCAGGCCTCATTGCCGAGGCGCGTAAGGTCAAAGGGATAATACTCAACGTCATAATACGCCCGCGCGGAGGCGATTTTCTATACGACAGCAACGAGGCGGCCTGTATGGAGCACGACATACGCACTTGCAAGGCGTTGGGCGTCGACGGGGTGGTCATTGGTGCGCTCACGCCCGATGGCGATATTGACACGGCGTTATGCAGCCGCCTGATAGCTGCCGCCGAAGGTATGAGCGTAACTTTTCACCGCGCATTCGATATGTGCCGCGACCCACGAAAGGCACTCGAGGAACTTATTGCACTCGGGTGCGACAGAGTGCTGACCTCGGGGCAGGCCTCAACAGCCGAGAAGGGCATTCCGATGCTCAAGGAACTTGTGAGACAAGCCGACGGCAGAATAATAATTATGCCCGGCTGCGGAGTAAACAGCAGTAACGCAGCGCACATTCTTGCAGCAACCGGAGCAACAGAGATTCACGCCTCGGCACGCAAAGAGGTAGGCAGCCGTATGAGATTCCGCCACAGTGGTGTATCTATGGGCAACCCCGACAGCGACGAGTATGGCCGTAAAGAGAGTGACGTTACAGAAATAAGGGCTATTGTAAATAGTTTGTAAGGTTTTATACCCCAAAGCCATAAAAAACTGAAAGGTTAAAACTGAAAAGTGAAAGGTTAAAACTTGTGCAAGCGAGTGGGCGGTTAAAAACTGAAAGGTGAAAAGTGAAAGGGGGTGAAGTTTTATTGCCAACTTTAAATCCTCGGTGACCCGTGAGCTTTTCTTGCTCTAAAGGCAGGAATCTTTCTCACACTTTTTTAAAAAAGTGCGCAAAAAACGGGCAGACGCGTCCGTCATTCGGTGGCTCTTGGGATTGATTGACTCGCGCACTTTTCGCAACCCACGCGGTGTGACCGTGCCACACATCGCGTGACCTATAGCTGTGCGCTTCGTCGATTAAAAAAA
>JAZRFF010000022.1:0-10354 GCA_045661225.1 Bacteroidaceae bacterium
ATCTTGAAATTTTCAATGAAACCTGATGGCAATATCAAACGGGCTAATTCCAGTAGTATTTTTTCGTCTTGCATAGTACTTTATTTTAACTATGCGAAGATAATATTTTTATATCACCCCCCCAACTTTTGCAGGTGAGCCTCTATTTGCTATCCGTTCCTGTGGTTTGATATACACAAACAAAAAAGCCTCTCAGCATAACTGAAAGGCTTCTTGCGGTGCGTACGGGACTCGAACCCGTGACCCCATGCGTGACAGGCATGTATTCTAACCAACTGAACTAACGCACCATTATGTTTCTGCTTTGTTTGTGTCTCAAAGCGAGTGCAAAGGTAGGGCTTTTTTTTAGAACTGCAAATGTTTTTCCGATTTTTTTTGCCTGAAGTGCATTTTTTTTTGATTTTTCGGTTTTTTAGGCTCTATTTTGATATTTTTTGTACTATTATTACGTTGCTGTACCCCTTGTTTGTGTGTAGCCAATGGGTGAGGGTTGCTGTCTGTTTGAATCCTTCTTTTGTGAATAGTGCCAAACTTTCACTGTTCCACTCGGGAATGTAGGCGTATAGTTGGTGCAGGTGAATTCTTTCTGTGGCGTAGTGGCATAGCAAGCTCAGTGCTCTTGTGGCGATGCCTTGTCGACGGTATTTTCCAAGGATTCCTATACATACTTCGGCACGGCTGTTTATGGGGTCGTAGTTGGCGAGGTCTATCATTCCGGCAGTCTCGCCGCTGCTTAGCTCTATGACAAAACGTGCCTGGCCTTCGCTTACGAGGTCTTGACGGCTTTGTTCAAGGTAGGCGCGTAGTGTGTAGCGCGAATATGGCAGTGTGGCGTTACCGACGCTCCACAGGGTGGTGTCGTTCTCCATTACGTACATAAGGTCAAGGTCCTCGGGTTCGGGAGCGCGCAGTGTGATGATGTCGTCTTTAAGCCATTGATTGTTCATTCTCCTTTTTTATATATATGTACAGCATTTTCGGTAATAAAAACCTTTGTCTTTGTGGAATATGTGCCAAGGCGTAACCTGTGCTTGTCCTGTTTGTCTATCAGGCTGAGTATGGTGTTGTAGCTGTAAGCATCGGTGTCGTACACTATTGTGTCGTATTCCGATAGTTCGGCCTTTGCATCAAGATGCCCTTGCGGAAGGTTTTTCTCGTTACCGTCGATGAACAGGTGTCGGCATTTGCTGTAGTTGTGTTCAAGTATGGTGCGAATTTCGGCGGTTGCCTCGCGGTTGCCTATCACGATGCAGTTTATCTGCGGTGGTGTTTTTTTCTTTCTTTTGCGGTGGCGCAGCTGGTTGCCGGCATATGCGAGCATTGCGCGGGTCCAGATGGCGAGTGTGATGGGAAGGCTTACAAGCAATGAATAGTGCGAGTAGTGTTTCTTGAAAAACAGCTGCATAGCACGGTAGAAAGTATGTACATAGCGGTACGAACTTTTTTCGGTACTTTCGCCTTTGTAGTGTAGTATGCGCTCGGGTAGAAAGTAGTTGCTGTACCCGCTTTTTAGTATGCGGTACGAAAGGTCTATGTCCTCGCCGTACATAAAGAATGTCTCATCGAGCAGGCCTGTTTTTTCTATGGCCTTGCGTCTAAGGAACATAAAGGCTCCGGACATAATCTCTATCCTGCTTGCTTGTTCCTTGTCGAGGTAACGCATATAGTAGCGTCCGAACGTGCGTGATTTTGGGAATATTGCCGCAAGGCCCGACATTTTGCAGAATGCTACAAATGGCGTGGGCAGTCCTCGGCGCGACTCGAGCGCGAAGTTTCCGTCGGTGTGCAACATATATGCTCCGCAACCGCCGGCATCGGGGGTGCTGTCCATAAACTCTATGAAGCGCGCGAATGTCTCTTCGGTGACTATTGTGTCGGGGTTGAGAAGTAAAATATATTCGCCACGGCTACGTTCAATGGCAAGATTATTGGCGCGTGCAAAGCCTATGTTCTCCTTGCCTGCAATGAGCGTGATGTTTGGGAAACGCTCTCGAAGATATTCTACCGAACCGTCGTGCGATGCGTTGTCGACGACAATAACTTCGGTGGCAATCCCTTGCGATGCGGCTTCTACCGAGCGCAGGCATTGCTCAAGGAAATATTTTACCTTGTAGTTTACTATTACCACCGACAGTTTCATTCTGCTTTATCTTTTTGGGGTATTTTCCTTTTCAAGATAATTCTCGAGGACGCTTTTGGTAGGGAAGCTGTAAACGAGCGCTCCCAGTCCCGCTATTCCGCAGTATAGTGCACCTTCGTACCCTATACCGTAGTATGTGAATGTGTTGAGCAACACCACTGCGAAGAGTATGACGATTCTTTGCATACTTTTCTTTATGAATATTTTTTTACGCTCCTCGCTGTCGCTTGCTGTGTTGTTCTCCAACTTTTTTGTAAAGCTTTTGATGGCATACGGGATAAGTAGTACGGTGAGCATAATTGTTGCTACTTGCAGTGTATATGTCCACGTTGCCGATAGCAGCTTGCCAAGAGCCTCTTTCTGCAACACTCCTGTCTCGAATGCCGCAATGGTGAGCAGTATTGCAAATACCGAGAATATGTGGTTTATTCTCAATGATTTTATAATTTCTTCGTTCTTCATAATCAGAATGTTTTTCCGTTAAAAGGTGTTCTGTTCTTTATAGAACTGCCAAGCGTCACTTCGTCGGCGTACTCCAGTTCGTCGCCAATGGATATTCCGCGTGCAATGACCGATAGTCTTACATCGTATTGCTGTAATTTGCGATAGATGTAGAAATTGGTGGTGTCGCCCTCCATTGTTGAACTGAGTGCAAGAATAACCTCTTTAACCTCGCCTGTGGATACGCGCTCGATAAGAGTGTCTATTTTCAGGTCGGACGGGGATATTCCGTCCATCGGCGAAATTACGCCGCCAAGCACGTGGTAGACTCCCCTGTATTGCATTGTGTTCTCCACTGCCATCACGTCCTGTATGTTCTCTACCACACAGATGAGGCTGTGGTCGCGCAATGGGTTGGCGCATATTGGACAAATGTCGGTGTCCGATATGCTATGGCACACGTTGCAATATTTGGCATCGCGCTTGAGGGTCGTTAATGAATTTGAAAAGCCTTCGACCTCTTCGTCGCTCTTGCGTAGCAAGTGTAGTACCAGGCGGGTGGCGGTTTTGCGCCCGATGCCAGGTAGCTTGGTAAACTCCTTTACTGCTCTTTCGAGAAGGGTCGATGGGTATTCTTGGTTCATTTATTGAGGTCTCTTGTCTTATGTTGCGCGAAGATAGTCAAAAAAGCGTAAATTATTCGCGCTTTACATTATTTATTAAGTGTGTTTGTGCTTATCGTATGTCGATATCTATTTTTGCCGGGAAAACTCTTTCGGGGTCAAAATATTCGACGCAACTTTCGACCATTGCTTCTATTGTGGGCTTAACAACGCCGTTAAAGGCTTCTTTGCCGTTGACAATGACCTTCACGGGACGTGACAGGTCGAATAGCTGTTCGTTTAGGAATATTGTGACGTTGCCTTTGTTGACGTTGCTGTAGCTGCGTGCAAAGAACATAGGAATGTTGTATATGGACTTTGTGGTTGTGTAGGTAACATTCTTTACAGTAAGTTCAATGGTGTTGTCGTTGATGTTCATCTCGTAGCAGGTGCGTTCCTCGTCGTTGTTGCGTGAGGTCTGGTTTACGCGCAGGTTGTAGAAACCTGTGCGGTGGCGTCCGTACATATCGTAGTCCTCCCAATAGAAGTATGTCGGGTGGGCGTTGCGGGTGTGTTTGCCGAGCCAGGGGGTGGTCTTTTCGTAGTTTATTCCGTGTCCCATCTTTGGAACAATCTCAATAAAGTTTTTATAGAGTCCGGGGTGCTGTTTGGCAAGGCTGTCTATGGTCATTGCGGCGTTGGCGGTCATTGTGTTACGCGCGAAGCCGTAGTCCATTTCGCCGGTACGTAGCGAGAATGCAATGTTGGCGAGGTTTTCCATAGGGGCGTTCTTTAGAGGTTCGCCACCGGCCATTGGGCCTGCTCCGGCAAGATAGTCGGCGTAGAACGAGGCTAAACGTTGACTGCCGTAGCCGCCTTCGGATATTCCGTAGAAGTATATTCTGTTTCTGTCGATATTTTCGTCGAGGAATGCCAGTCGCAACAGTTTCTCCCACGCCCACTGTTTGCTTTGTATGGCCCAACGGTAAAGTTCGCCGTATCCGTTGGGAATTTGTGGAATAAAGTGCAACGAGGGTGCATCTTGGTAGCTGTGACACAGCCTGAAGCCGTTTTCCCATTCATTGCGCTTGTTGCCCGAACCGTGCATATAGAGAAATAATGGATAGCCTTTTTCCGGAGCATCTCCCTTCTTTATAAAGTAGTAGGGCATTGTCGCGTCGGGCTCAAGAGCCTGCGGCAGATGCCAATAGCCGGTGTCGCGCGGTTGTTCAATGCTGAATGGCGCAATGAGCTTCTCTTCGTCGAAATTGTTTACTGCGTTTTTCCAGTTGCTCCACACTTCGGTGCGCATATTGGCAATCTTGTCGAGCGGAATATTGCTGTCGTTTCTGTATGTGCACTTTTCTCCTTTAAGTGAACGTGCGAAGTGTTCTGTGATTTTCTTAGACTGTCGCTTCGACAGTTTGCCTTTGTTGCAAGCGCCGGCAGGCAGTATTGCCATCACCAACAATATTGCTGTTAAAATTCTTTTCATTGTGTATGAGGTTATAATTCTGCGCTAAGTTACTTCTATGTTGGCAGAGTGGCAACTTTTTGAGTGGAAAAAGAGTGGGACGATTAGAATGTTGGCGTGAGTGGACGCCGTTGCCGGTTATTTTATAAAATTTAATAAAATGTTATTGCTCTTTTGTGCCTTTTTTAGCAATATGTTGCGATTGTCTCTTGTGTCGCGTTGCTGTAATTTTGCAAAGAATTTTAAGCGCACATTCATTGTGGTGTGCCGTTTAGTGTAAAATTATAAGTTAAAAAGATATGAGAAATAGATTGTTGGCTGTGCTGTTTATGCTTTTTTGGGGTGTTTCGCTATCGGCATCTGTCCCGACGGGGATTAGAGAAGGCGGTATGATTATGGGGCATATAATTGAAGATGAAACCGAGGAGAATATACCATTTGCTTCGGTGTATATCATAGAGACCGGAGGCGGAACAATGAGCAACGAGGTGGGGCAGTTTGAGATACGCGACCTTGCACCCGGAAAATATAGTTTGCGTGTGTCGGCGGTGGGGTACAGCACTGTGACTAAAGAGGTTGTTGTGAGTAAGGATTATGCAGCCGTGATACATTTTAAATTAAAAGTGGAAAATGTGCTTATGGAGGAACTTGTCGTTTCGGCAAACCGCAATGCAACCACCCGGCGCGACGCCCCTGTGGTTGTGTCGGTAGCATCGCTGGAACTTTTCGATGCTGTTAATTCAATGGATCTTGCCAAGAGTCTTAACTACATCACGGGATTGCGTGTCGAGAATAATTGTCAGAACTGTGGATTTCCGCAAGTGCGCATAAATGGTCTTGAAGGTCCCTATTCGCAGGTGCTCATAAACAGTCGTCCGGTAGTGAGTGCGCTAAGCGGCGTTTATGGCCTTGAGCAGATACCGGTAAATATGATTGAACGTGTCGAGGTCGTGCGCGGTGGCGGTTCGGCTCTCTTTGGCGCAAATGCGGTGGGTGGAACGGTGAACATAATAACCAAGGACCCTGTGACGAACTCTTTCTCGGTAACGAGTAATATTTCCGGCTATGGCGGTACTGCGTGGGAACAGAATGCGGGTGCAAATGCGTCGTTGGTGTCAAAGGATAATACTTATGGCGTTGCTCTTTATGGAAATTACCGCAATCGTAACCCTTATGACCACGATGGTGACGGATTTTCGGAATTGGGAAAGGTTAATATAAGCACATTCGGATTGCGTGCATTCTATCGTCCTGTGCACAATGGACGGTTAGGCATAGAGTATCACACGACTAAAGAATTGCGTCGTGGTGGTAATAAGTTTGACTTGCAGCCTCACGAATCGGATATTACCGAGCAGACTGAGCACGTTATAAACAGTGGAGGACTTACATACGACATTGGGTGGAAAGGTTACAAACATAAACTGTCGCTCTTCGCGTCGGCGCAACATATTGACCGTAGTAGCTATTATGGCGCTTTGCAGGACCCTAAGGCGTACGGAAAGACCGATGACCTTACTTGGATTGCCGGAGCTGCATACACCGGCCGAATGAACAACTGTCTCTTTTCTCCGGCTACATTCACCGGCGGTGTGGAGTATCAGGAAAATCATTTGCACGATATTATGACCGGTTACAACCGTAATATGAAACAGCAGGTGCGCATTGCGAGTGTCTTTGCCCAGAATGAATGGGATATTGACCTTTTCGCGTTGTTGCTTGGCATGCGTATGGACAAGCATAATCTTATAAAGAATCCAATCTTCAGCCCTCGCGTGAACCTTCTTTTTAAGCCTACAAGAGATTTTCAGGCTCGTCTGACTTACTCTACAGGCTTTCGTGCGCCACAAGCCTATGACGAGGACCTTCACGTTACCGCCGTTGGTGGCGAAGGGGTGCAGATAAGGCTTGCCGATAATCTTAAAGAGGAGCGTTCCAATAGTTTCAGCGGTTCTGTTGATTGGACGACTAAATTCGGGCATTGGCAGGCCAATGTGCTTCTGGAAGGCTTTTATACGGGGCTTGACAACGTGTTTGTGCTTGAGGACGTTGGCACAAATGCCGATGGCTTTGCTATGAAGGAGCGTCGCAATGGCAACGGGGCGCGTGTCTACGGTGCGAATATTGACGCAAAAATTGCTCACGGCAGTGATATTTCCTTGCAGGTCGGGTTTACGGCGCAGCGCAGCCGTTATAAGAGTCCCGAGGTGTGGACCGAGGTCGATGGTGTTGAGCTGGTTACCGAGCGTATGATGCGTACCCCTGATTACTATGGATATTTTACTCTTACGGGCTCGCCGCTGAAACGCTTCGACCTTTCACTGTCGGGTACGTACACGGGTTCAATGATTGTGCCGCATTATGCCGGATATATAGAGGCGGATCGTATGGAGACTACTCCCGACTTTTTCGACCTTAACCTGAAGGCTGCCTATACGGTTATTTTGCGCGACCACGTGAATCTTGAGTTTAACGCGGGTGTGCAGAATGTCTTGAACAGCTTCCAGAAGGACCTTGACAAGGGTAAATTCCGTGATTCGGGCTATTTTTATGGTCCTACTCAGCCGCGTACATTTTTTGCAGGTATAAAGATTACTCATTAAGGTGTGGGCTTTGCCGGCGTGCATAGAAGGGGGTTGATGCCGTAAGTTTGCTTTTTTTGTTAATTCGTTGTATCTTCGCGTTACAAACTGATGACTATTATGAGTAAACTTGTTATTAAAAGTGCCGATTTCGTTATAAGTAACAGCGACGTTCGTAAATGCCCGCAAGATGCTAAACCCGAATATGCATTCATCGGTCGCTCGAATGTTGGAAAATCGAGCCTTATAAATATGCTTACGGGACGCAAGAAACTGGCAATGACCTCGGCGACACCGGGTAAGACATTGCTGATAAACCATTTTGTTATTAACAACGAATGGTATCTCGTGGACCTTCCGGGCTATGGATATGCCAAGCGTAGCAAGAGCCAGAATGAAAAGCTGCAAGAGATAATCTCGGGATACATTCTCGGACGCGAGCAAATGACACTGCTCTTTGTGCTTCTTGACTCACGCCACACACCGCAGAAAATTGACCTTGAGTTTATCGAGTGGCTCGGCGAGAATGGTGTCCCGTTCTCAATAATATTTACAAAGGCCGACAAGTTGTCGAAGAGTGCTCTTGCAAGTAATATTGCTGCTTACAAGCAACGTCTGCTTGAGGATTGGGAAGAATTGCCTCCGGTGTTTATTACATCGTCCGAGAGTGGTGCAGGGCGTGACGAGGTGCTTGAATATATAAACTCTGTGAATCTTTCTCTTTGATAGTGCGCACATTGGCTATAGAATGGTTGGTCGGGTTCGGCCAACTTTTTTGTTGTATTTATTATGGGTTGCAGCAGTGCCTGCACCCATTTGTTGAATAAAAAAACGAAAAAAAACATTTTTCTGCCATATTTTTTAAACAAAAGAAGTATATTTGCATTGTTATTAGTGACAAGGGGTCACCTTGTCTGTTATCAGTCAATATATTTCTTAATCTTTATAGATTCTTTTGTGGACATTCGCATTGGCGGGTATGTTCCATATTCAAATTTATGTATCATATAGAACAATTAAGGAGCAAAGAGATTGCCGACTTGCAATCTATCGCTCAGGAACTTGAAATCAAGGGGTATAAATCTCTTGATCGTGATTCGTTGATTTATCGTATTCTTGATGGCCAGGCTATGCAGAACAGTAAGGCGGGTGCACCTGCTGTGGTTAAGGAAGAGAACAGAATGAACAGACGTGAGCATCGTCGTAACCGTATTCATTCCGATGCTCCGAGTAAAGTGTATACGGCAACAGGCGACAAGGCTGTGAAACTTGATAAAAATGATGTTAAGAAGCCCGAGCCTCAACCTGTTCAGGTGGACGAAAAACCTGTAAAGGAGATTGTCGAGCCTGTAGCTCCGGTAAAAGAGGCTGTTGACACTACGCACGATGCCAATGAAACGGCAAAGCCTAAAAAGCGTGGTCGTAAGCCCAAGAATGCAACCGAGCAATCGGCTGTGGTGCCGACCGTTGAGGCTGAGGCTGCAGCGGAAAATTCGCCCGAGGCTGTTGTGCCTGTAAAGGAGAGTGAGGCGACTGAACCGGCACCCAAAAAGCGTGGCCGCAAGTCAAAGAAGGTAAACAATGAACAACCCGTTGAGGCTCAGGAGACTGTGGCGGAAACGAGTGAACAGCCTTTGGATAGTGAGGGTGAGGCTTTTGTTGCTATTGAAGACCTTCCAAGCGAACAGGCAGAGGTTCCCGTTGAACTTGTAGATAAGTTCGAGAAGAGTAACAAGGAGCATAAAAATGGCGATAAAAATCAGCGTCGTCAGCGTGGCGATAAACGTCAGGACGGTGCCGAAGAGCACTCTGTAAAGCAGCAGCAATATGACTTTGCCGATGTTCTACGCGTTGAGGGTGTGCTTGAAATTATGCCCGATAATTATGGATTCCTGCGCTCGTCGGATTATAATTACCTTGCTTCGCCCGACGATGTCTATGTATCGCAGTCGCAGATTAAACTTTATGGCTTGAAAACCGGTGACGTTGTCGAGGGTATAATACGTCCAGCGTCGGCCGGTGAGAAATATTTTCCGCTTGTCAAGGTTAACCGCATAAACGGTGCATCGCCCGAACTTGTGCGTGACCGTGTGGCTTTTGACAACCTTACACCGCTTTTCCCTGAAGAAAAATTCACTCTGTGCAGCGGTAGCTACGACAATATGTCGGCGCGTGTGGTCGACCTCTTCTCGCCCATAGGCAAGGGGCAACGCGGACTTATCGTGGCTCAGACAAAGACCGGTAAGACAATGTTGTTGAAGGACATTGCTAATGCTATTGCGGCTAATCACCCCGAGGCTTATATGATTATGCTGCTCATTGATGAGCGTCCCGAGGAGGTTACCGATATGGCGCGTTCGGTAAATGCCGAGGTTATTGCCTCGACTTTTGATGAGCCTGCGGAACGTCACGTAAAGATTGCAGGTATAGTGTTGGAGCGTGCTAAGCGTATGGTTGAGTGCGGACACGATGTGGTAATTTTTCTTGACTCTATTACTCGTCTTGCGCGTGCCTATAACACGGTCTCTCCTGCGTCGGGCAAGGTGCTCTCGGGTGGTGTCGATGCCAATGCTCTGCACAAGCCTAAGCGTTTCTTCGGTGCTGCACGTAATATTGAGAATGGAGGCTCTCTGACGATTATTGCAACAGCTCTAATTGATACAGGCTCAAAGATGGACGAGGTTATTTTCGAGGAGTTTAAGGGTACCGGTAATATGGAGCTTCAGCTCGACCGTTCGCTCGCGAACAAGAGGGTGTTCCCGGCAGTAAATATTATTGCCTCTTCGACCCGTCGTGACGACCTTTTGCTCGACCGCCAGACTCTTGACCGTATGTGGATTCTTCGTAAGTATCTGGCCGATATGACACCGATGGAGGCTATGGAGTTTGTGAAGGACCGTCTAGAACGAACCAAGGATAATGAGGAGTTCTTGATGAGTATGAATTCTTAAAATCAAAAAGAAAAAGCCGCAAAATTTGATCTGACCCCAAGAAATTGGACGGATTAATAAAAAGTTTTATTGGTAAAGAGTTCGGTATTGCACCGGACTCTTTCCTTTTAGTCTCAGTTTGATTCTATCATTGTTGTAGTAGTGGATATACCTCTTCAGTTCCT
>JAZRFF010000023.1:0-56486 GCA_045661225.1 Bacteroidaceae bacterium
GAAATTCCCTTATGTGGTAGGTTACGGAATGACCGAGTGTGGTCCTCTTATCTCTTATCGCGACAAGAGTGAATATGTCAAGTATTCTTGTGGAACCAAAGCCCACCCCATAGAGCTTCGTATCGATTCGGCTAACCCCCGTCGTGTTCTTGGCGAGATTCAGGTTAAGGGCGACGCTGTGATGCTCGGCTATTACAACAACGACGAGGCGACTAAGGCGACCTTTACCAAGGACGGCTGGTTGAAAACCGGAGATATGGGAATCTTGGATTCCAAGGACAACCTCTTTATCAAAGGTCGTTGCAAGAATATGATTCTGACCGGTAGCGGCCAGAATATCTATCCCGAGGAGATAGAGGACAAGATAAACAACCTTCCTTACGTAGTAGAGTCTCTGGTTGTTGGTCGCAAGAATGCTATTGTAGCGTTGGTTGTTGCCGATTACGACGGTGCAAAGAAAGATGGTCTGAGCGATGCCGATGTCGAGAAGCTTGTGAACGACAATGTTCTTGCTCTCAACACCGAGCTTGCAGCTTACAGCAAGATAGGTTACACCGAGATACGTCGCGACCAATTCGAGAAGACTCCCAAGCAGAGTATCAGACGATTTATGTATTCATAAATGATAATAATGGAGTGATGCATTAAAAATCCGATTCAAAAAAGAGTCGGATTTTTTTGTCTTTGAGAATTTATTGCTACATTTGCAACGTGTTGCAAAAAGAGCACCACTTATTGAAAATATTAAAGGAAAGATGGCAGAGTGATCGAATGGACCGGACTCGAAATCCGGCGTACGCTTTTTAGTGTACCGTGGGTTTGAATCCCACTCTTTCCGCATACACCCCATAGAAAAAGGTCCAAGTTTACTTGAGACCTTTTTCTATGGGGTGTATGCAAGGACGCTCGCGGCAGCGTAGGGAAGCGCGTAAGCGAATCCCGCCCGCTGCGTATAGCGAGTGGGCTTTTTTCTGCAATGACGCTCGCGGCAGCGTAGGGAAGCGCGTGAGCGAATCCCGCCCGCTGCATATGGCGAGTGGGCTTTTTTCTTCAAGGACGCTCGCGGCAGCGTAGGGAAGCGCGTGAGCGAATCCCGCCCGCTGCGTATAGCGAGTGGGCTTTTTTCTGCAATGACGCTCGCGGCAGCGCAGGAAAGCGCGTAAGCGAATCCCGCCCGCTGCGTATAGCGAGTGGGCTTTTTCTGCAAGGACGCTCGCGGCATATAGCGAGCGGGCTTTTTGCCTAAAATCACAAACATAATCCAACTTTTATTTTAAAACTCAGTAAATTACAGACAAAATCCAATATTGTCTTTTAATAAAATAATTCTTTTTTGTAATTTAGCAGTTGATTAAGACAATAACAACAGCGCGCGTACGCCTCGTGTAATGTAAAATGTAAATAATGAAGATTACTGTTATACAGCAAAATATTGCTTGGAAAGATGTTGAGACAAATATCGTTCGTCTCGAAAAATTGGTGGCGGCAGCCGAGCGTTCCGACCTTTATCTCTTCCCCGAAATGTGCTCCACCGGGTTTTGTATGCAGCCACAGGGAGTTGCCGAGGAGTGTAACGGCAGGACTGTGCAAGCGATGAAACAGCTTGCGGTAAAGTACGATGCAGCAATGGTTGTACCCGTAATGACGCACGACGAGGGACGCTACTATAACAGAATGTATTTTATTACCCCCGAAGGCGTTAAGGGGCAGTATGACAAACACAATCTTTTTGAATATAGCGGCGAGGATAAGGTCTTTACACCGGGTGATGATAAAGTTATATGGGAGTGGAGAGGAGTGCGGCTGCGTCCGGCAATATGCTACGACCTGCGTTTCCCGGTATTTCTTTACAATAGAGCGGAGTATGATGTACTGCTTGTTGCGGCAAACTTTCCCGATAGCCGTTTGCTTGCGTGGGATACCCTTGTACGTGCCCGCGCGATAGAGAATATGTGCTATGTCGCGGCAAGCAACAGAGTCGGAAGTGACGAATATGGAACTTACAAAGGGCATAGTGTTATAATCACACCTTATGGGGCGACAGCGGCACGTTGCCGTTCGGGCAGGCAGGGTAGTGCTACAGTTGAACTTGACGCCGAGATGGTTGCAAAGATGCGTATTGTGGCAAAACTAAATAGATGATTGTTGAATGCCCTTGCAGGGGGAATTTTCTTACCCTATTTTGTCAATGCGTTATTGATTCTCCTTTTAAGTTCTGGTGTAGGCTTTTTTTGTCCGCTTGGGTAATTATACCTTCTGCTTTATTCGCCAATAACTGTCGTGTATGAGGGTATGTCCTGTAAAAAAACGTAACTGTTTTTCTGGTAGTCCATCTTGCAACAGAAGTGTTGCAACCCGTTGCTAACAATAAGATAATCGACCTTAAGCACAAGGTTGTAGCGCGAAATTTGTGCAAAAACCTCCTTTGTTATTTTTACGGTCGGTGCTTTGTACTCTATTATGACGCGTGGGCGTAATTCCTTGTCGTACACCACGGTATCGCAGCGTTTTTTTGTCCCATTGAGGTTGATGGACACCTCATTTGACATAAGTGCTTGCGAGTACCCTCGCATTGTAATTAGAAAATTCACAAAGTGTTGCCGAACCCACTCCTCGGGCGTAAGTGCAACGTAACAACGGCGCAACGAGTCGAAAATTTGTGTTTTTCCCTCGCTGCTGCTTATTTTTGTTTCGTAAGGAGGCAGGTTTAATGGTAACATTTTGTAACTTTGTGGTTTATTTGACAAAGTTACAAAATAGAATTCTATTTCAGACACCGAATAACGTATTTATGGCAAAATATACATACGATAGTATAATGTCGGAGCTAAAGAAAGGAAAATTCCACCCTGTCTATTATTTGATGGGCGAGGAGGGTTACTTTACTGACAGAATTACCGACTACATAATAGAGAATGCATTGACCGAGGTTGAGCGCGATTTTAACCTTACAGTCTTTTATGGTCTTGAGACTGATATTGACACCGTGATAAACACGGCTAAGCGTTTCCCGATGATGGCCGAACGTCAGGTGGTTGTTGTAAAGGAGGCTCAGGCACTCAAAAATATAGACTCTCTTATATACTATTTGCAGAATCCGCAGCCAACGACAGTGCTTGTCTTTGCTCATAAGAACGGCTCTATCGATAAACGTAAAAAGGTTGCTACCGAACTCGACCGTAACGGCGTTGTGCTTGATACAAAGAAATTCCGTGACGACCATCTGCCTTCGTTTATTAGTGGCTACCTGAATGAAAAAGGACTTACGACCGATACAAAATCGGTGCTTATGCTGCGCGAGAGCATAGGTGCCGACCTTGCGCGAATTGCCGGCGAAATTGACAAATTGGCAATATCGTTACCGCAAGGAGCAACCACCGTTACTCCCGAACTTATAGAGGAACATATTGGAATAAGCAAAGAATACAATAATTTTGAGTTACAGAACGCAATAATAAACAAGGATATATACAAGGCTAACAAAATAATAAACTATTTTGCGCAGAACCCAAAGAAGAACCCTATTCAGATGACATTGGCGTTGCTTTTCAGTTTCTTCTCGAACCTGATGATGTGCTACTACGCTCCAGACAAGAGCGACCGTGGTGTTGCCGAGTTTTTGGGACTGAAGAATTCGTGGGGTGTAGGTGACTACCTGAAAGCTATGAAAAACTATCGCGCAATGCACGTAATGGAGGTGCTGCACCTCATACGCCTTGCCGATGCGCAGTCGAAGGGTGCCGAAGGCGCACAGACAGCCGACAGTGAGATTATGCGCGAACTGCTTTACAAGATTCTCCATTGATGGGTTTGCATCTTTGTCTTTGGTTTTAATGTGTTGCGGGTTGTCGAGGAGCGTTCCGGAATAACTCTGATAAAATGATAAAAGAAAAACAAAATATGGAAAATAAAAATCTGAATGGTTCAGAGATAACCTTTGAACAGGACGGCAAACTTTCGTTCAACGAGGCTGAACACATTTATTCGCTCGACGGGGTAGGCGTGTTTCGCTCGGTAAGTAATGTGGTTGCAATGTTCTTCCGCGAGTTCGACGCCTTGGGCATAAGTCTAAAGAAATGTAACGGCGATGCAGTGGCTGCGGCCAAACTGCGCGAGGTGTGGGAGTCGAAAGGGGCAGTAGCGAGCCAGGCCGGTACGTTCCTGCACAAGCAGATTGAGGACTATCTCAATGGTAAGCAAACACCAGACCTCCTGTGTGACGTTTGCTATAATGGTGACTATGTTAAATGCCGTGAGACACTCGATATTTCTCGCGAGTGGAGCTACTTCAAGGCATTTGAACGCAACACGACGTTCACGCCGTTCCGTACCGAGTGGCGCATATACGACGCCGATGCGCGCATTGCCGGTACGCTTGATTTTGTATGTGTCTGTCCCGATGGTACATACGAGATTTACGATTGGAAACGTAGTAATAAAATAGACCCCTTAGAGCGTAATCAATGGGCAAACGGCCTTAACGGTCTTGAGCATCTTACCGACACCTCGTACAGTCATTATTGCCTGCAACAGAATCTCTATCGTTATATGCTTGAGAAAAACTACGGTATAAAGGTCAGTCGTATGAATCTTGTGGTGTTGCACCCCGAACTGCCAACATATAAAGTGGTCTCTATTCCTCCTATGGAACGCGAGGTTGCGCACATAATAAGAAAAATAACGGTTTGATATTCGGAATAAAATCCTCTTTGTGCACCCTGTCTGCAACAGGTATAATAATTCGTGACTGAGAGGATTCTTGAATTGAAATAAAAATATGAAAAAGTTTTTTTGCTTCTTAGTATTATGGTTGCCTGTAGTCATTTGTGCACAGAATGAGCATATTATGATGGAAAGTAGCGGAACTTTATGTTTTACCCCTATAAAATTTGCTGCTGAGGGCAATCCTGTTATGCATATTAACCAAGCCGATGGTATTGGTGTGTACGACAACGAGATAAACTTGCAAAAGTTCATTGAAATTCCGTCACAGGAGTTTCGGTATCTTTCCTCAAAAGTAAGGACACGCGTTGTCAATGGTGTGGTGCGCACGTCATTGAACAGGGTTGAAAATTTGACCGATACTTATGTTGCATACGCGGCCGCCAACGGCAAGGATTATGCCACTCTTTCATATTCCGAACGACAGAATCTTATTCTCAATCGCGATGCACAGCTATATCATTCTAATATTGATATGCGTGAAGAAGAAAATTTTACTCTATTTGTGAATAATAATTATTTGGGCGGAAATTATTTCAATGAATCCGGTTATGGATATTCATATCCTAAATCAGGTCTTCTGCTTGACAAAGATGGGAGTGTCTTTCGTTTTACAGCAACGTACGGGTATGAATATTCCGGCTGGAGTGAATATGAGGCTTCTTATGACACAATTACAAGTGAAAAGAATGTGTTGCAGTGTTCTTGCAATAACACATTGGACAATTCCGGGGCTGTATTCTGTCTCTCGTCCACGCTTTTTAATAACGACGAAGCGGTTGAATATTTACGACCGGTGTATACGCTTGTAGATGCAGATGCGCCGATATACGAATTTGTAGGTGGGGACAATTCCGAAGAACCGATAATAAGTGATGGAGAGTACTTTAGTAAAGAACTTGCGATAAAAGGGCTTGAAATAGTAAATGAAAATGGTGCAGTGGTCGGTTCGATAGATTTTGACGAGGAGTATTCAAGCATAGGTCATTTTTCGCTGATAGCAGGCGCGGTTTTTTCTATTGCCGATTATGTTACAATTCTTCAACTCGGAGATAACCGCTTCGTCTCATTCGATACGGTTTCAAACGAAATGGATACTATAACAATTTATAAACATTTTTATAAAATAAATTCAGCAACCAGCTCTGTCGAGGCTGTCAACACTCCTGTGTGCATTAAGGTGTTACAGGTGTCTGAGCAGCAAATTGAGGTTGAATATAAGGGTGAACGTGAGGTTGATGTTGAGTTGAATGCTGTCACCGGACAGAGGTGCGTGGAAAGAAAAATGGGCACCGGTAAGCGTGTGTTTGACGTAGATGGAGGCGGTACTTATATCCTCACCTTGCGTGAGAATGGCTCTCTTGTCGGTTCACAGAAAATTTTTGTAAAGTAGCGGACTTTGGTTGTATACAACTTATATATCATAAAAAATCTGCGAGAGACGTCTCTCGCAGATTTTTTATATAGAGTATATCGTTTATCTTATTTCATAAGCTCTATACTGCGCTTTACAAAATTGTTCAGTGCTTCGCCTGTAAGCATATTGTTCTGTAATAGGGTAATGTCTATCAGCTGTTTGACTGTGTTGTCGCTTGCAGCATACTCGGCAAGCACAGCCTCTTTTTCGCTCTTTGCAGCAGTGATTGTCTTTTCAATTTCAAATAGTTCGTCTTTCTCGCTTTGAGGTATATCTTCCTCCTTCTTGCCGCTGCGTGCATCGTATAGTTCCTTGCGGCGGCTCTCGGCTGCAGCTTTCTTCTCGTCGATGGGGCGCAGTTGTCCGGCGCAAGCACTCTCGGCATTTTCAAGCACTCGCTTTATTAAGGGGTGTTCCTCGTTGAGCAAGAGATTGAACATATCGGGCATTTCTCCATAGAATGACATTCCCGGCTGTATTGCAGCCATCTCTTTCATTCGACGCATATATTCGGACTGGGTAATCATCACAGGAGCGGCGTTTGTGCCCATTGCTTGTGTGAGCACTGTAAATTCACGCTTCTCCATCTTGGGTAGTTGGCTTTCGAACACTCCTGTCAGAACTTCGCGTTTCTCATTGGCAAGGGTGCTGCCCTTGTGCTCTTCCTTTACAATGAGGTTCTCGACTGTGTCGCTGTCGACGCGTGTGAAACGGCATTTTTCGAACTTGCGTTCAAGCAGGCTTACAAGCGCAATGTCCAATTGACCGTCCATAAGCAGCACATTGTAACCCTTGTTTTTGGCATTGTCGATGAAACTGTACTCTTTCTCCTTGTCGTTTGAGTAGAGGTATATTATGTTACCCTCCTTGTCGGTCTGCTCGCCGCTGACGAGGTTCTTGTATTCATCGTATGTGTACTTGTTGCCATCGGTGTCCTGCAAGAGTGCAAATTTGCTCGCTTTATCGTAGAAATCCTCTTCGGTGAGCATTCCGTAGTGAATGAAAATCTTCAGGTCGCTCCACTTCTCCTCGAACTCTTTGCGGTCGTTCTTGAATATTTGTTGTAAACGATCCGATACCTTCTTTGATATATATGTCGAGATTTTCTTAACGTTTGAATCGCTTTGCAGGTACGAACGTGACACGTTCAACGGAATGTCGGGCGAGTCAATGACACCGTGCATCAGGGTAAGAAAATCGGGTACGATACCTTCGACCTCGTCGGTTACATAAACCTGGTTACAGTATAAAAGAATCTTGTTTTTCTGCAGTTCAAGATTGCTCTTTACTTTAGGGAAATATAGTATTCCTGTCAGGTGGAAAGGGAAGTCTACATTAAGGTGTATCCAGAAAAGAGGCTCATCGCTCATAGGGTAGAGCTTACGGTAGAACTCTTTGTAGTCTTCGTCCTTGAGGTCGGCCGGTTTGCGTGTCCATAAGGGGGTTGTGTCGTTGATGATGTTGTCCTCATCTGTGTCGACCTGCTTTCCGTCTTTCCACTCTTTTTTCTTGCCGAATGCAATCTCGACCGGCAGGAAACGACAATATTTGTTTAGTATTGCGCTTATGCGGCTCTCGCTCAGAAACTCTTTGCTGTCATCGTCGATGTACATTATAATGTCTGTTCCGCGTTCGGCTTTTTCAACCTCCTCAAGGGTGTATTCGGGGCTGCCGTCGCAACTCCATTTTACGGCCTGAGCTCCGTCACGATACGACTTTGTGATAATCTCAACTTTTTTCGACACCATAAATGCTGAATAGAATCCAAGGCCGAAGTGTCCGATGATACTGTTGGCGCTGTCTTTGTATTTTTCGAGAAAGTCTGTTGCGCCTGATAGTGCAATTTGGTTGATGTACTTTTCAATCTCTTCGGCTGTGAGTCCTATACCATTGTCGCTGACGGTGATTGTATCCTCGCCCAGTGTTACTCTTACGCGAGGGGTGCCTAACTCGCCTTTAAACTCGCCCTTCTCGTAGAGGGTTTTGAGCTTCTGGGTGGCATCAATGGCATTAGACACAATTTCACGTAGAAAAATCTCGTGGTCGCTGTATAAGAATTTCTTGATGACGGGGAAAATGTTTTCTGTTGTTACCCCAATGTTTCCTTTCTGCATATTCTTTGTTTTTTATTGATTAAACTTTTGTGGAAAGTGCAACGCGTGAGGTATAGTTTGTCTCATTTGCCGCACTCACTATAATATTAAACAAAAAAAATGCCAGTTGTTCCCAACTGACATTTTGGCAGAATTTAAAGTTTTGGTAATAATAGTCTGTCATTTGTGCGAATGGTTAGCACAGCAACAATATCATCATTTGACCAATCAATATTCTAAGAAACATTGCAAGCGGGTAAACAGTTGCGTAGCCCACAGCAGCCTCGCCACCTTTGCATTGTTGGTTGGCAAATGCCAGAGCCGGCGGGTTGGTGCAAGAACCCGATATTACTCCAATGAGGGTGCTGTACTTTATTTTTAGTATGTAGCGTCCTGTTAGGCCTGCAACAATAATGGGAACAACGGTTATGAGTGCTCCGTACAGAATCCACATATATCCTCCTTTGTTTACAATGCTGTCAACAAACTGCTCTCCTGCACCCAATCCTACACAGGCAAGGAACAGGGTGATTCCAATCTCCCGAATCATTAGATTAGCACTTGTGGTTGTGTAGGTTACAATACCCATCTTGGGACCAAAGTAACTCACAAGTATGGCAACGATAAGCGGGCCACCTGCCAATCCTAATTTAAGCGGTGTTGACATTAGGGTTCCGCTGAGCGGTATGCTTCCAAGCACGCAACCGAGAGCTATTCCAATGAAGATAGGTATGAGGTTCGGGTGGTCAAGGTATTTGCGCTCATCGCCCAGTATCTTTTTCACGCTGTTTATGGCTCCTTCGCTTCCGACTACTGTTACAACATCGCCAACCTGCAGCCTGAAGTTGGCTGTTGGTGTGAGGTCGATACCTGAACGGTGTATGCGGGTGATGTTTACGCCGAATTCCTTTCTTATATTCAATTTGCCTATCTTTGTGCCATTCAGCTTGGGTTTTGTGAATATTATTTTGCGGGAGATAAGTGTCTCTTCGGGTTTTATCCATTGCTGTTCAATGGGCTCTCCAATGAGTTTGGTCAATGTGGGGAATATTGCTTCGTCTGCTATTATGAGAATTTTATCTCCTATGCTCAACCTTGTGCGGGAGTCGGCTGCAACGCAACTGTTTGCTCCGTTGTATATGATTCTGGAGACGACAAAGTTCAGGTCGGTATTCTTTCTGAGTTCTTCAAGAGTAATTCTTGTTGCTTTTTCGTTGGTGACTTCGAGCGAGAGGCGCTGTATGCTTACGTTATTCTCTTTCTCCTTGTCGAATCTTTTTGCTCCTTTGTAGAATGACTTGATGAATATCATTGCCAATATGCAACCGATGACTCCAAGAGGGTATGCGACACTGTAGCCAAGCGCAATGTTAGGGCTGTCTGTGCCGTACATATCCTTGAATGCAGTAGAGGCCGCGCCCATTCCGGGAGTGTTTGTAACCGCTCCCGACATAATTCCGGTAATGGTGTCAACACTCTCGCCAGTGGTGAATATGAGCAACAGTGCCATAAGCACGTCGAAAAGGACAAGGGTGCAGGTTACGGTGTTTAGTTTCAGGCCACCCGACTTGAAACTTGAAAAGAATCCCGGGCCTACTTGAAGACCGATTGAATAGACAAAGAGTATTAGTCCGAACTCTTTTACAAAGTGCAACAGCTCGCCGTCGAGCGTCATTCCGAAGTGTGACAGTAAAATACCTATAAAAAGTACCCAGGTGACTCCGAATGAGATGCCGGCGAACTTTACTCTGCTTAAATAGACGCCGATGCCGACGGTTATTGAGAGTATTATCATAGAGTGGGCAACACCCGACCCGAACAAAAGATTATTGATGAATTCCATAGCAATTTTGAAAATTTTTGCAAAGTTATCTAAATTTTCTCTATTTGCATTGTGGTTATTTATGTGGTTTTGCAATAGTTGCTATTGCTATAAACGATAATACAGGCAAGGCTACCGGTAGCCTTGCCTGTATATTGCTTGGTGTTGAATTTATTTGTTTACTTCAAACTTAAGTTTGTTGTTCTCCTTGTCTGCTCCGACGGTTATTCTGTCATTCAATTGCAATGCGCCGTCGAGCAATAGTTCGGCAATCTCGTCCTCGACATAATTTTGCAGTGCGCGTTTGAGCGGACGGGCGCCATATTGTATGTCGTAGCCTTTGTCGGCCAGGAATTGTTTGGCTTCGGGGGTTATGTCTATTGCATAACCCAGCTCTGTTACGCGCTTTACAATTTGTACAAGTTCAAGATCGACAATCTTTACAATGGCCTCTTTGCTTAATTGGTCGAAATTTATTATTTCGTCGATGCGGTTTATGAACTCCGGTGCAAATCGTTTGTTAAGTGCCTTTTGTACAACCGCGCGCGAGTGTTCCTTGCTGCCTATAAGTTCGGCTTTGTCGAATCCTATGCCGACGCCGAAATCTTTAAGTTCGCGCGTGCCGACATTTGAGGTCATTATGAGCACGGTGTTGCGGAAATCTACTGTACGGCCGTAACTGTCGGTAAGGCGACCCTCGTCCATCACTTGAAGCAGAAGATTAAACACATCGGTGTGTGCTTTTTCAATTTCGTCGAGCAGAACAATGGAGTAGGGGCGACGGCGCACAGGCACGGTAAGTTGTACGCCCTCTTCGTATGCTACATATCCCGGAGGTGCTCCCACAAGGCGCGATACGGTGAATTTTTCCATATATTCGCTCATATCTATGCGTATGAGGGCGTCGCTGCTTCCGAACATAAATTTTGCAAGTTCCTTTGCCAAAAGGGTCTTTCCCACACCTGTCGGGCCAAGAAACATAAATGTTCCGATAGGCTTGTTGGGGTTCTGCAATCCCACGCGACTGCGCTGAATGGCTTTTGTGAGCTTTTCAATAGCGTTATCTTGTGCAATAACCTTGCTTGTGAGTTCCTCTTTCATTCCGCGTAAGCGTGACCATTCGTCTTGTTGCATACGCTGCATCGGGACTCCCGATATCAGAGAGACAATCTTTGCAACCTCCTCTTCGTCCACGGTCTGACGGCTGTCGGCAAGGCTTTTTTCCCACTCTGCCTTCATTCTTGTTAATTCCGATTGCAGGTTTTTCTCGCGGTCGCGCAAGTTGGCGGCACTCTCAAAATCCTGACGCTTTACAGCAGAATTCTTCTCTTTGTTTGTTTGGTCTATAAGCAGCTCCTGTTCCTCAATCTCCTTTGGGACTTTTATATTGCTTATGTGCATATGTGCACCGGCTTCGTCCATTGCGTCTATGGCCTTGTCGGGGAAACAACGGTCGGTAATGTAGCGGTCTGTCAATTTGACACACGCCTGCAGTGCTTCGTCGGTGTATGTGACATTGTGGTGGCTCTCGTATCGTTCCTTGATGTTCTTGAGAATAGTGTATGTATCCTCGCTGCTTGTGGGTTCCACAAGCACTTTCTGGAATCGACGTTCTAAGGCTCCGTCTTTCTCAATGGTTTTACGATATTCGTCGACGGTTGTTGCGCCTATGCATTGTATCTCGCCGCGCGCAAGGGCTGGCTTTAGAATGTTTGCAGCGTCCATAGAACCCGGGGTTGAGCCGGCGCCCACGATAGTGTGTATCTCGTCTATGAATATTATAATATTGGGATTGTTCTCAAGCTCATTTATTATTGAACGTAGACGTTCTTCGAATTGTCCGCGGTATTTTGTACCTGCAACAACGGCTGTCATATCGAGCGCAATGATGCGCTTGTCGAACAGCATACGTGACGTCTTACGCTCGACAATGCGCTGCGCAAGACCTTCTACTATTGCCGATTTTCCAACTCCCGGTTCACCTATCAGAATGGGATTGTTCTTTTTGCGACGACTCAATATCTGTGATATTCGTTCAATCTCTTTTGTACGACCAACGACAGGGTCTAATTTGCCTTCGGCTGCAGCCTTGGTCATATCTACGCCGAAATTGTCGAGCACCGGAGTGTCGTTCGAAGGCTTTGCCTGCTGTGTTCCTGTGTATGCCTGACGGCTGCTCTCGCCGTTGGGGAGCTTTTCTTCCTCTTCGTCGTCGTGGTCGGTAAACCCGAATCCGCCGGTTACGTTGTTGTTGCCTGCCGATGCGTCGGGAGTTACAGATTTTATCTTGTCAAAGAATCCCGAGTATGTAACGTCGTTGGCCTCAAGAATCTCTGCCGCAAGGTTGTTTTTCTCCTTTAGTATTCCCAGCAACAGGTGCTCGGCGTCGGCTATGCTCTTGAGTGAGCGTGCTTCCAATGTGCTGAATCGCAATACTCTTGCCGTGCTTAGGCTCATCTCTATATTCTCGTCGTATGGAATATCGGCAGGCGACCCGGTGGTCGTCCTTTTCTCTATCGTTATTCTTAGCTCATACGGGTTTACGCCCATACTGCAAAGAATATCCAATGCGCTGCTTTTGCCACGGCGTATAATGCCCAGTAACAGATGTTCGGGGTTTATAGTCTTGCTGCGCAGGCGTGTAGCCTCCTCTTTGCTTAGCGAGAGCAGTTCTGCTATTTTCTGTGAAAATTCATTGCTCATCTTATCCTCCAATTTTTAGTAGGGTGTATAGTCTTTTTCTTAATCGTTTGCGAAGATAGGGTATAAAAATCTCTATCTGCAATGTTTTTACATAATCTTTCTTACAAAAAGCGTGCCAAACTATTAAATATTTGAAAAATATTCTTTTTTGACGAACAAAAAAGTAAAAATATGCGCCGTGGGGAGTAATTATTTACCTTATATAATTAAAAATGTACATTGGCGCAAAAAAAACAGTAAGTTGTTTTTTTCTGCCCTTGCTTTTACGTACCTTTGCAGTAGTGTGCGGAAATGAACGGCATACGAGGTTTTTCACTCAGGAAAATAAGGTGTATGCCCCGTTTGTTGCTTTGTTGTTTTTTAATGTGATAATCATAAAAATAAAATATAATGTTTAGAACAAAGACTTGTGGCGAACTCAGGTTGGCCGATGTAAATACGACTGTAACCCTTAGCGGTTGGGTGCAGCGTGCTCGTAAAATGGGAGGAATGACATTTGTTGACCTTCGTGACCGCTACGGTATTACACAGTTGGTATTCAGTGAGGATACTAATGCCGAGTTGTGCGAAAAGGCTTCGCACTTGGGACGTGAATATGTTATTCAGGCGACAGGTGTTGTAAGTGAGCGTCAGAGTAAAAATGCTAATATCCCAACTGGTGATATTGAGATTATTGTAAGTGAACTCAATATTCTGAACGAGGCTGCAACGCCTCCTTTTACAATAGAGAATAACACCGATGGCGGCGATGATATTCGTATGAAGTATCGTTATCTTGACCTGCGTCGCGAGGCGGTGCGCAAGAATCTTGAACTGCGTCACCAGATGACTATGGAGGTGCGCCGTTATCTCGATTCAATGAACTTTATCGAGGTTGAGACACCTATGCTCATCGCTTCGACTCCCGAGGGTGCACGCGACTTTGTTGTTCCTTCGCGTATGAACCCCGGGCAGTTCTATGCTCTTCCACAGAGTCCGCAGCTGTTCAAGCAGTTGCTTATGGTATCGGGCTTCGACCGTTACTTCCAGATTGTAAAGTGCTTCCGCGACGAGGACCTGCGCGCCGACCGTCAGCCTGAGTTTACTCAGATTGACTGCGAGATGAGTTTCGTTGAGCAGGAGGACGTAATTTCTCTCTTCGAGGGTATGGCCAAGCACCTGTTCAGAACAATTCGCGGAGTTGAGCTTACCGAGGCGTTTCCACGTATCACCTGGCACGACGCAATGAAGTACTACGGTAGCGATAAACCCGATACACGCTTCGAGATGAAGTTTGTAGAACTTATGGACATAATGAAAGGCCACGGGTTCGGTGTCTTTGACAGCGCCGAGTATATTGGCGGTATTTGTGCAAAGGGTGCTGCGACATACACTCGCAAGCAGCTTGATGCCCTGACCGACTTTGTCCGCCGTCCGCAGATTGGTGCAAAGGGAATGGTTTATGCGCGTGTCGAGGCTGACGGAACAGTAAAGTCAAGCGTCGATAAATTTTACACACAAGAGGTGCTTCAGGCAATGAAGGCTGCGTTCAATGCCGAACCGGGCGACCTTATTCTCATTCTCAGCGGTGACGATACTATGAAGACCCGCAAACAGCTCTGCGAGCTGCGTCTTGAGGTTGCTTCTCAGTTGGGATTGCGCGACAAAAACAAATTCTCTTGCTTGTGGGTTGTGGACTTCCCGCTCTTCGAATATAGCGAAGAGGAGGGCCGTTATATGGCAATGCATCACCCCTTTACATCGCCCAAGCCCGAAGATATTCCGCTGCTCGACACCGATATGGGTGCTGTTCGTGCCAATGCTTATGATATGGTCATCAATGGCGTTGAGGTAGGTGGCGGATCAATACGTATCTACGATAGTGAACTTCAGAATAAGATGTTCGCGCTGCTGGGCTTCACGCCGGAGCGTGCGCAACAGCAGTTTGGCTGGCTGCTCGACGCCTTTAAGTACGGTGCGCCCCCTCACGGCGGTCTTGCATACGGCCTCGACCGTTGGGTAAGTCTTTTTGCCGGTCTCGATTCTATACGCGACTGTATAGCGTTCCCCAAGAATAATTCGGGCCGCGACACAATGATTGACGCTCCGTCGGTGCTTGAACCGGCTCAGCTCGATGAGTTGAATATTGTAGTTGATATTAAAGAAAAGTAAGAATAACTGAATACATTGAGTTTTATACACAAGATGTATATACACAAACAGAGCCCGCGCAATGCGCGGGCTCTGTTTGTGTAAGTGCTGTTTTTAGTTTATCTCAAGCTCGTCGACAAAGATAAATGCCGGCAATCCGCGAGCCGGGTGCCATTGGGGCATATCTCGGTCGGAGAGCGCAAGAATCTTGACGTAACGTGTCTTTACCGGTTCAAACTCGACCTTGTGTTCGTATATTCTGTTCTCGTCTTTGTCGGTCAGGTCGGGGTAGCTTTTTTTGAATACCTCGGTAAAGTTCTCGCCGTCGTCCGATACCCATACTGTTATTCCGAGCACATTGAACACCCAATCGCCTTTGTCGACGCTGGTGTTGAACGATACGCTGCTAATCTCCTCCTGTTGCTTGAGGTCGATGACAGCCTCAAGGTCGGTCTCGCAGAATCCTAACCAGCGGCCGGTGCGGTAGTTGGGGGTTCCTTTAAGACCGTCGACAAGAGTAATGTCGCCGTCGAATGTGTAGTTCTTGTGTATGGACTGCAATAGTTTAATGGGTTTTGCAGTAGCTTTGTTGAATGTGATTTCTTCGGTAAGAAGGCGTGTAGCGCCTCTCTTTGAGAATCCTCTTGCCTTGAGAGTGCAACCTTGCTTAATCTCGATGGGTGTTGTGTAACGTGCCGACTCTTCGGTGGGCTCGCTGCCGTCCAGAGTGTAGTATATCGGGGAGTTGTCGAGTGTAGTAAGGGTAACAATAATCGTGCTGCGCTCTGTGTCGGTGGTGAATTCTGCGTTAATGTCAAGAATGTGCTTTGCGTAATTGTAGCCCTTGTTGTCATACTCCTTGAAAAGGTTAAGCAGGCGTTGCTTGAAGTCTTCATAGTTCCTGTTCTCGGGTTGGCACCACTGAACCTCGCTCAAGGCTGCCATACGGGGGAGTTCCATATACTCAACGTGTTTGTAAGTGGGAACATACTCTGTCCACAGGTTGGCTTGCACACCAATAATGTGCTTGGCAATTTCGGGGGTTATTGTGTCGTTTACAGGCTCAAAATCATAAACTTTTTCGACCGGAACGTAGCCGCCTATTGCTAATGGCTCGTCATCGGTGTATTTTGTCTGGTAGTAGTCGAAATAGAGGAATGTGGTTGGCGACATAATACAGTCGTGTCCTTGCTTAGCGGCTTCTATTCCACCCTCGACGCCGCGCCAAGAGTGTACGGTGGCGTTAGGCGCAAGACCGCCTTCGAGAATCTCGTCCCAGCCAATAATCTGACGGCCCTTGTTGTTGAGGAACTTCTCGGCGTGGTTTATAACAAAACTCTGAAGATACATTTCGGCGCTGTGCTTGCCATCGTCCTTAAGGCCTAATGCTTTTATGCGTGCCTGACACTTGGGACAGTTTTCCCACTGTGTCTTTGGGCACTCGTCACCGCCAATATGTATATATTCCGAAGGGAATACATCAATAACTTCGGAAAGCACGTCTTCGATGAACGAGAGGGTTGCGTCGTTGCCGGCGCATAGCACATTGTCCGATACTCCCCACATTTTCCACACCTCATAGGGGCCGCCTGTGCAACCGTACTCGGGGTATGCTGCAAGAGCTGCCTGCATATGTCCGGGAAGGTCTATTTCGGGAATTACTGTAATATGACGCTCTGCTGCGTATGCAACAATTTCGCGACACTCATCTTGTGTGTAGAAGAACGGGCCGTAGTGTGTGCCATCGTACTCTCCGCTATTGCGTCCGATGACAGTCTCGTCGCGCTCGGCTGCAATGGTGGTCAGTTTGGGATATTTTTTTATCTCTATGCGCCAGCCTTGGTCGTCGGTGAGGTGCCAGTGGAAACGGTTGAGGTTGTGCAACGCAAGCATATCTATAAAGCGCTTGATTGAGTCGACTGCAAAGAAATGACGAGACACGTCGAGATGCGCGCCACGGTAGGCGAAGCGCGGGTAGTCGGTTATTGTCACTGCGGGTAGCGTTATACTGCCACAGTCTGTAACAGGGAGCGCCTTACGCAGTGTCTGTATACCATAGAATGCTCCTGCCGGAGTCGATGCCAGAATATCCACCTTGTCGTTGCCGACAGAGAGTGTGTAACCCTCGGCGTTCTCTATTGAATTTTCAATGCCGATGTTTATCGCGTTGTTTTTAAAGGTGTTGCTCTCTTCAATCTTTAGCGTAAGACCGGTCTTTTCTTTAATGTATCCGGCAAGAAGCTCGGCGTTGCGTTGCATCTGCTTTGCGCTGCTGTGAACAATGGTTGTACTACTGTCGATTACAAAAGCTGCATCTTTTTTCTCGGTAATGTTTTGAGGGAGGGGAACTACTCTGTAGTCGGCTCTCGGTTGCTTGGACTCGCTGCAGGAGATAAGTCCAAAGGCGAGTATAAGCGCGCTTAAAAAAGTCTTTTTCATATTGTGGTTGGTTTATTGAGATTTTTGTTTTTGTAATTATTCTCAAAATTAGTGAATTTAATCGAAATACCAATATAATTGGCGATATTTTCGTTAGTTGGTATATTCCTGAAATAATAGGGCTCTTTTCTTGAATTTATACGGCAGAATCCTTATCTTCGCATAAAATTTGAAATGTAAAATATAGATTATGAAGCGTGACAGACATATTTTTCAGCTTATAGAGACGGAGTATCGTCGCCAGTTAAAGGGTATTGAACTTATTGCGTCTGAGAATTTCGTGAGTAACGAGGTTATGCAGGCTATGGGTTCCGTTTTGACGAACAAATATGCCGAAGGTTACCCCGGAAAACGTTATTATGGTGGTTGCGAGGTTGTGGACATTGTCGAGGATATTGCCCGCGAACGACTAAAAGAACTGTTCGATGCCGAATGGGTGAACGTGCAGCCTCACTCGGGTGCGCAGGCTAATGCTGCGGTATTCCTTGCAGTGCTTAATCCCGGTGATAAGTTTATGGGACTTAACCTTGCACACGGAGGACACCTCTCGCACGGTTCGGCGGTTAACACTTCGGGGCTTATATACACTCCTTGTGAGTATAATGTGAACCCTGAAACCGGTCGTGTGGATTATGACCATATGGAGGAGGTTGCTCTGCGTGAGAGACCTAAAATGATTATCGGCGGAGGCTCGGCCTATTCGCGTGAATGGGACTATAAACGTATGCGAGAGATTGCCGACAAGGTTGGAGCTATACTTATGGTGGATATGGCACACCCTGCAGGACTTATTGCAGCGGGCTTGCTCGATAATCCTGTTAAGTATGCGCATATTGTTACCTCTACTACCCACAAGACTTTGCGTGGTCCGCGCGGAGGCGTTATAATCTTGGGTAAAGACTTTCCTAATCCTTGGGGTAAGACTACTCCTAAGGGCGAGGTCAAGATGATGTCTCAATTGCTCGATTCGGCTGTCTTCCCGGGTGTTCAGGGCGGACCTCTTGAGCACGTCATTGCGGCAAAAGCTGTTGCATTCGGCGAGGCGTTGCAGCCCGAATTCAAGGAGTATCAGGCGCAGGTGAAACTGAATGCTGCGACATTGGCACAGGAACTTATGAACCGTGGATTCAACATTGTGTCGGGCGGAACAGATAACCATTCGATGCTTGTCGACTTGCGCAGTAAATATCCCGACCTTACAGGAAAGGTTGCCGAAAAGGCTCTTGTGGCTGCCGACATTACAGCAAACAAGAATATGGTGCCGTTCGACAGCCGCAGTGCGTTCCAGACATCGGGAATACGCTTGGGAACTCCTGCGATAACCACTCGCGGAGTGAAAGAGGATATGATGCCTTTTGTGGCTGAAATGATTGAGGCTGTTCTTAATGCTCCTGAGGACGAGAGAGTGATTGCTGCTGTAAGGAGCAAGGTCAACGAGACTATGGCTGAATTCCCTTTGTTCGCATATTGATAGAGGGTTTGAATAATAACAAAAACTGCAACGGCGCGCCGTTGCAGTTTTTGTATTTTAAAAAATCACCCCGATTGAGAAACTCAGAATGTTGTCACGGCGATTAGCCTTGAACTGTTTGTCTATCTTGGGTGCCTCGATGTATTTTGAAGCTTTTGTCAGTCCCAGGTCAAATACAAAATCGAAGAATACGTTATATATTTTTATTCCCAAGCCTATTTCCCAGTAGTAGGTCTTCTTTTCAAGAACTTCGTTGAGGTCGTCGTATGTAAAGTGCTTGTATTCTTGCTCGCTCAAGGCGGTGAATGTGAACTTGGTGCGTGGTCCGGTGAAGAGACTCATTCCGTATTTATCCTCGAGTATAAAATCATAACCGAACAGTATGGGCACTTGCATACAATAGGTCTTTAGTTCGTACGTGGGGATATTGGGTTCTACATTTTCAATGGCTTCTTCTCTTGTGTCGGTAAAATCGAAACTGTGTCGCGCAATGCCGAAAGCGCCTTCGGTTTGAATATAAAACCGTTTGAATGACAGTCTGAAGAATGGGGCTATCGTGTAGCCGATCTTGTTGCTCTGAATTGTATTTTCGTTGTATTTGTAATTGTCAATTTCAAAGTATGGGTCATTGTAGGTGATAGCCTGGAATCCGGTTTTTAATCCTATGTTGAACCTTATATTCTTGCCTTGCTTCTCGGCCATAATAGCGCAGGGAAGCAACAGCAAGCATACTATGAGAGTGAATTTGCGCATATTCGGTCGCAAAATTAGTTACTTTTACTTTTTCTTTACGCTCCAGCCGAATTTACCAATGAATTCTCCAAGGTGGAAGTACTTTCCGTGGGTGTACACAAGAGGGTCTGCCTCGGCAAGGTTCCATTCTCCCGTCTCGGGGTTAAGGTAGCGGTCGTCGGCTTGAACATTTACAACCTCGGCAAGGAACATATCGTGCGAGCCAAGAGGGATAATCTGCTTCACTTTGCACTCGATGCTCAGTGGAGACTCCATTATTATGGGTGCCTTGACGATTTTTGACGGTCCATAGGTGAGCCCTGTCTCCTTGGCTTTGTCGTATTCTGCTCCCGAACGTACTCCGCACCAATCGGTTGCGTGTGCCATTGCGGCTGTTGTCAAATTTATAACAAATTCTCCGCTCTCTTTGATTATGGGATATGAGTGTCTTTCGGGGCGTACCGAAATATAGCACATTGCAGGGTTGGTGCAAGTGGTGCCCACCCACGAGACGGTAAGCATATTGTAATTCTCGGGAGAGTTGCCGCAGGTGATGAGCACTGCCGGCAATGGATATATCATTGTTCCCGGTTTCCAGTCTATTTTCATTCTTAAAGAAGCTTCACGTCGTTTATTTTTACTTCTTTTTCGCAGTAGTGGCACTTGAGTGTACCTTCGGCACGATTCGACACGATAAAATGTGTAGCCATCGGCTCGTTGTTGGTAATGCAGTTCAGGTTGTTGCACTTTATTATGTTGTGCAACTCATCGGGCATCTTTACCTCACGCTTCTCGACAACCTCGTAGTTGCGAATGGTGTTCAAAATGATGTTCGGGGCTACAAGGGAGATTTTGCTTATCTCCTCATCGGTGAAAAATCGGTCTGTGATTTTTATTAAACCTTTTTTACCTAATTTGTTGCTGTCGAAATTGTAGCCTATGGTAACATTGCTTTTCATTGCCGGAATGTCGAGCAGGTTTACCACTGCAAAAAGTTTGTCGGCCGGAATATGGTCTATAACTGTGCCGTTGCAGAGTGCCGATACCTGCATTGCGTACTTGTCCTTGTTGTTCATTGTTTTGTGGTTTTAAATTTTTATATCGAGTACGTCACAGATTAGTGCCTCACGGACGTAAAGACCGTTCTGCGCTTGCTGAAAATAGTAGGCCTTTGGGTTTTCGTCAACGTCGTGTGCTATTTCGTTTACACGGGGCAGAGGGTGGAGTATGCGTAGATTCTCTTTGCTGTTTGCCAACATTGAATTTGTGAGCCTGTAGCAGTTTTTGACTTTCTCGTACTCCATCAGGTCGCTGAAACGTTCGCGCTGTACACGTGTCATATAAATAATGTCGGCCGACGCAATAACATCTTCGTTGAACTCAGTGGTCTCGGTAAAAGGTATGTTATTCTCGCGGCAGAATACGCGGTACTCCTCGGGCATATGTAACTCCTCGGGTGCAATAAAATGGAATGTGGGGTTGAAGTGGCGCATTGCGTGCAACAGAGAGTGTACGGTGCGGCCGTATTTCAAGTCGCCGACAAGGTGAATATTAAGCCCCTCGAGCGTTCCTTGTGTCTTTTTGATAGAGTAGAGGTCGAGCATTGTTTGTGACGGGTGCTGGTTAGCGCCGTCTCCTGCGTTAATTACAGGTACGGGCGATACTTCACTTGCGTAGCGTGCAGCCCCTTCGAGTCTGTGGCGCATAACAATGACATCGGCGTAACTCGATACCATCATAATGGTGTCCTTCAGTGTTTCGCCTTTGCTGGCTGAACTTGTTGCAGCGTCGCTGAAGCCAATAACTCTTGCTCCCAAACGGTTGGCTGCAGTCTCGAAACTGAGACGTGTACGGGTCGAGGGCTCAAAGAAGAGCGAACCTACAACTTTGCCATCAAGAATTTTACTGTTGGGGTTCTTTTCAAACTTTTCCGCTGTCTCCAGCAGCGAGAGTATTTTTTCACGCGAAAGGTCATTGATCGATACCAAACTTCTACTTTTCATAGCCTAAAAATTATTTTCTTTCAAAGGTACAAAATATTGTTACTCGACAATGAAATTTGAGCTATTTTTTTTAATAATCTTCTATACTCTTTGTTATCGCCTCGTAATTGTTCTCTGTGGCGAAAAGCGTGTGGCAAACCTTGCACCTATTTAAAATATTTATATTATCTTCGCAGAATAATTAGTGCCTCGGGTGGGGCGCTGTTAAACACGAATGCTATGCTGAAAAAAATATTGATAGGGCTTTGGGCTGCATTCCTTTTGGGTGTGTTGGCTGTTTTTATCTTCTTTTTTATGATTGTGAAGGGGTGGATTGGTTATGTTCCTGACACGACCGAACTCGCCGACCCTGAATATAAGTTCGCATCGCAGGTGTTCTCGGCCGACAGGGTAGAGCTGGGCACTTGGTCCTTGAGCAGGGAGAATCGTCTCTATGTTGAATATGATTCAATTCCGGCCCATCTTGTCCAGGCGCTTATAGCCACCGAGGACGTGCGCTATACCGAGCACTCGGGAATAGACGCAAAGTCGCTCTTGCGCGTGATTTTCAAGACTGTTCTTCTTGGACAGGAGAATTCGGGAGGTGGCAGTACAATCACCCAGCAGCTGGCAAAGCTTCTTTACTCCGAAGTTTCGGGCAGCAAACTTGAACGCGTTACCCAAAAGCCGATAGAGTGGGTTATTGCCGTGCAGTTGGAACGACAATATACAAAAGAGGAGATTATTACGCTCTATCTTAATAAATACGACTTTGGAAACAATGCGGTGGGTATAAAAAGTGCTGCGAACGTTTACTTCGGAAAGAAACCGGAGGCTCTGACGATAGAAGAGTCGGCGATGCTTGTGGGAATGTGCAAGAATTCGTCGCTCTATAATCCTCGCCGCCGTGCCGAAAAGACACGTGACCGTCGCAACGTTGTCCTGTCGCAAATGGAAAAGGCCGGTTACCTGACGTCCGAGCAACGCGATTCAATTGCTGCCCTGCCTCTTGTAATAGATTATCATTCGGCCGACCACAAGTCGGGTCTGGCAACATATTTTCGTGAGCATCTGCGTTTGTATATGACGGCAAAGAAACCCGATAGGTCAAAGTATCGTGGCTGGCAGATGCAACAATATTATGAGGATTCCATAAACTGGGAACAGGACCCGTTGTATGGCTGGTGCAACAAGAATACCAAGCCTGACGGTGAACATTATAATATCTACACCGATGGATTGAGAATATACACCTCAATCGATTCAAGAATGCAACGCTATCTTGAGCAGGCTGTCGAGGAGCATATGGAGGGTAGTCTGCAACCGCGTTTCTTCAAGGCAAAGAAAAAGCAGAAAACAGCACCCTTTACCGAAAAACTGAAAATTTCCGAGGTCGAGGCTATTATGAACCGCGCAATGAAGCAGAGTGACCGCTACCGCACAATGAAAAAGAGCGGATACACCGAGGAAGAGATTGTAGAGGCATTCAACACCCCAATGGAGATGGAGGTGTTTACCTACAGCGGTAGAGTAGACACGGTGATGACTCCAATGGATTCGCTCAAATATAATAAGTTCTTCTTGCGTACAGGCGTAGTCTCGATGGACCCTTTGACAGGCGAGGTTAAGGCTTATGTGGGTGGAACGGACTACAATCAGTTTAAGTATGATATGGCAAGTGTCGGTCGCCGTCAGGTTGGCTCAACGGTAAAGCCGTTCCTCTATTCTTTGGCAATGGAACACGGATTTTCGCCTTGCGACGAGACACAGAATGTGCAGCAGACTATAATAACAGAGACCGGCCAACCCTGGATTCCGCGAAACTCATCGAAGCAAAGAATAGGTGAGACAGTGACTCTTAAATGGGGCTTGCAGACGTCGAATAACTGGATTTCGGCCTATCTTATGAGTAAACTCAGCCCTTATTCGCTTAAGAAACTCATACATCAGTTTGGCTTAATGAACAAGGATATTGCTCCCGTGCCGTCACTCTGTCTTGGAATATGCGATGCGTCGGTTATAGAGATGGTAAGTGCCTACACGGCTTTTGTGGGCAAGGGCATACGTACAGCACCACTCTTTGTGACACGTATCGAGGACAGCGCCGGCAATGTAATATCTACATTCACCGCCCGCAAGAACGAAGTTATAAGCGAGGAGAGTTCCTACAAGATGATAGATATGTTATGTGCGGTTGTTAATGAAGGAACGGGTACTCGCATACGTCGCGATTACAAGATTACTGCCGATGTTGGCGGAAAGACGGGTACGACACAGAATAATGCCGACGGTTGGTTTATGGGCTTTACACCATCGCTCGTTACAGGTTGTTGGGTTGGAGGCGAGGAACGCGACATTCACTTCGACCGTATGGCCGATGGACAAGGTGCTTCGATGGCGCTTCCTATCTGGGGACTATATATGAATAAGGTGTATGCCGACAAGACTCTGCCATATTCTCAGGAGGAAACATTCGATATTCCCGATGGCTTTGACCCTTGTACAGGTACTTTTACAAAGGTTGTCGAGGAGAGTGAAGAGGATTCGTCAGCCGATGCTGAAGAGGTTGTGAACGAGCAGGAGCATAAAAAAGTCGAGGTTCACATTGATGAGGAAGATGAAGGTCTTGCCGATTTCTTTCAGTGAGATTCGTGACGGATTAGGGTCGGGAATGTGAAAATTTAGTATATAATGAAAGCGAAACTAAAGTGGTATCAGAAAATAGGTCTTGAGACACTGTGGGTGTTCTCTCTTTTAATCAGTTATTCGCCACGTTTTTTTAAGTATTACATTCTGAAACCGTTTGTGGCAATGATAGTGATGTTGCTACGCTATCGCCGAAAAATTATACAGCGTAATCTTGAGCGCGCTTTTCCTGAAAAGAGCGCGAAGGAGATACGTCGCATTCGTCGCCGTTATTATAGCTTCCTTGCCGAGGTGATGGTTGACACCATCAATCTTGTAGGTGCAAGCGAGAAACGCAAGGACAAGGTTGCACTATGGGTCAACAGCAAAGAGATGAACGAAAAGCTTGCCGGACAAGACTGGATTGCGATGGGTGCGCACTATGGTTGCTGGGAATATATGCTGTTGTGGAGCAGACAACTCGAAGGGTCTAAATTGATTGGGGTTTACCACCCAATGAAGAGTCCGGTTTTTGAGGTCTTTTACCAGCGATTGCGCGATGTGTCGGACAAGTTGATGAGGGTGCCGATGAAGCACGCTATACTGCATTTTATGCGCAACCGCAAGAGCGGTTGCGGTACGGTAATGGGGCTTGTTGCCGATCAAAGTCCTGCGCTTCGTCCCGACAGCCATTGGTTCAAGTTCCTGAACCAGAATACTGTCTTTCACGACGGTGGCGAGGCTATGGCTCTGAAGTTTAATTTACCTGTATATTTCCTCTACAGCGAACGTGTTGCTCCCGGAAGGTATATTATGCGTTTCAATGAAATTTATGACGGAAAAGAGCCGGTTGCTCCCAATGAAATTACAGAGCGCTATATAAGGCTGCTCGAAGATATGATAAAAGAGCGTCCCGAATTGTGGATGTGGTCGCACAACCGTTGGCGCCACACCCCCGAGAAGCAGGCACGCCGCTTTGGAAAATGTACACTTGAAAAAGAACAGAGTGTGTAAAATAAAGGAAATATGGACATTGTCATTACATATGTAAATGGTCTTGACCCTGTGTGGCAGGCCGAATATGCAAAGTTTACAAATACTCCTATCGTAGAAAAACGCTTTAGGGATTGGGGTACGCTTAAATTTCTGCTGCGTGGTATTGAGAAGAATATGCCCTTTATTCGTAAGGTGCACCTCGTCGTTTCGGGAGAGTCGCAGGTTCCCGAATGGGTGAACCGCAAAAATGTGAATGTGGTTTTGCACAGCGATATTATTCCGGCGGAATTCTTGCCAACCTTCAATAGTAACCCTATAGAACTTCACTTGCACCGCATTGAAGGGCTTGACGAGCAGTTTCTATACTTTAATGACGATATTTTCCCGGTAATGCCCTGTAAGGAGACCGATTTTTTTGCCGATGGTAAAGGTATTATTGGTATGAGCAGGCATTTTCTTGCGCTTGATATGTTTAAAAAGATATGCCGTAACTCGGACCGAATGGCGCGCAAGGCATTGGGCTTGAAACCGGCATTATGCTTCTTGCGTCCGCAGCATATTTGTGCTCCTATGTTGCGAAGCTGTAACAGCAAGGTGTACGAACTTTTGAAAGGGGATATTCTATCGTCTATAACTCCTACACGTACAGCCGGGAATGTTACTCAATACCTTTTTACCGACTACCTTTATCTGCAAGGTCTTATTGTTAATCGCAGGCAACCGCGTAAACATTTTTCGGTTGCAATAGCGTCGGCCGAGAAAATATGCAGGTTCTTGAAGAATCCTAACAGGCGTCTTGTGTGCATAAACGACGTTAAACTGAGCGAGGCTCGTTATCGGCAAATGCGTAATATGCTTCACGAGGCATTTTCGGATATATTCCCTTTAAAATCGAGGTTTGAAATTTAATATTATGACTAAAAAACGTAGTGTCCCCGTTCGGGAGCACTACGTTTTTTTATTTTGCCGGTGATTTTATTTGAATAGAACTGCAAGCTTGGTGAATAATTGGGCAATAATGGGCACGTCCGACCCTCCACCACGAATCTTTGCGCTACGCGCAGCTTTTGCCAACCAGGGAAACTCCTTGAAAAGCCCTAATCTGTACCATATTGAATACCAGGCTGCTTGCATAATAATATCGTCGAATATGCAATTTACGGGGTTTTCTTCGGCGGGTATGTCGCGGTACTTTAAGTATAAATCAATGAAATTTAGTGCATACTCGTGCTTGCGCTTGCGACGTTTATGACCGGTAAGCGCGTTTGGATTGCCTTTGCGGTAGTGATAGACATTTTCGTCAAGGTATGCTACACTCTTCGAGTAACCGACCAGTTGGGTCGACACGAAGCAGTCTTCGGCATACCCGTATTTGGGCGTGTGAATGGTATTGTCAAGGTACAGGCTGTGGCGTACACACTTATTGCAGAGTGTACCAAAAGAGCGGTGGTTGTAAATGTTGCGTACAAACTCTTTTTGGGCATCACTTTTGTATTTGCGCTCTTTTTTTACGCTTGTGCGGGTGGGGTACTCCTTTACATAGTTGAAATAGACAATATCGGCATTTGTCTCGGCTATCTTTTTTGCAATTTTCTCTATGGAGCCAGCCGAAATCCAGTCATCGGAATCGACGTGGTAAATATAATCGCCGGTAGCGTGCTCAAGACCGCTTCGGCGTGCGGCCGGCAACCCTCCGTTGGGCTTGTTTATTATTTTTATTTGTGGACGCAAATGTTCGTACTTGGCGGTAATCAGCTCATCGAGTAGTCCCATAGAATTGTCTTTTGTGCCGTCGTTGACAAAGATGAATTCTATGTGTGGGTAGGATTGTGACAGCAGCGACTCGGCAAACTCTACAATGTAGTTCTCTACACCGTATATTGGCGCTATTATTGATATAGTAATAGGGTTGTTCATCTTTTATGGGTGTTTTTCGGAATTATGGCAACTGTCATTGGTTGTGATTCTTTTATTTTGCCGTGCGATTCTATACGTTGAAGAAATTTTTACGGTTGGCAAATTGTTCCATAATGTGTGCCATAGCAATACTCTCTTTGGGAGTTAAGCGTGGCGAACAGTTGCGGTGGTTTACAATACACGATAGGAATTCTTGAATCTCGTAGCGCAATCCGGCCTCTTCCCATTTGTAGAAATATTTTTTGTTTCTATTTTGGTCCTCGTAGCGAAGCTCGAAAAAGTCGGTCTTCCACCAGGGTGACGGTACATAGGCGTATCCCTGAGTGCCTGAAATTACAAGGTTGCCCTCGGTCTTTACACCAAGCCCAAGCTGGAACGATGCTATTGCATTGTCGTATCGCATAATTCCTCGTGTGTATATGTCAACACCGTTGCTGTTTGTGCGGCTGTAAAGATTTATATTGCGGTGCTCTGTGCCTAAAAGTTTCATAATGGGCAGCAGGGGGTATGAGCCCATTTCGTACAGTGAGCCTCCTGCTTGTTCGGGGTCAAGCTCGCGCTTGAGATTCTGGTTGCCCCAGAGCTTCGACTCCGATGCGTCAATGCCTACAACGTCGCCTATAAGACCGCTCTTGACAAGGGTTATAAGGTGGTTGAATGCGGGACAGTAGGCAGTCTTGTTGGCTTCAAGAAGCACAACCCCTTCCCGGCGTGCTATGCGGAACAGCTCTTCGGCTTCGTTGCCGCGTAGCGTCATTGGTGTCTCGCAGAGCACGTGACGACCGCATTCAAGGGCGTATTTTGCCTGGGCATAGTGGCAGAGGTGTGGGGTGGCAATGTATACTGCATCTGAATTATTGACAAGTTCTTCGAACGAACTGTAAACGCTTGGTATTTTGTGGCGTTCGGCATATGAAGCGGCTATTGCCGGGTCAATATCGTAAACACCAGAAATTTCGGCTGAGTCGACGCACTTGCTCTCCGGCACGAAACGCTCGGCTATACGTCCACACCCGATAATGCCTATCTTTACGACGGTTCTGCTGTCGGCGCGTAGCATTGTCGAGCTGATGCCTTCGGTACGTGGCAAGTATACTACTTTGCAATATTCGTTCAGATAGTCGAACTTGCCTTCCCAGTCGGAACCAATGGCGAATATGTCAACATCGTATTTCAGAATGTCGTCAATTTTCTGTCCAATATAGTCCTCTATTATAATCTGGTCGGCAAGGCCTGTGGCTTTGACTGCGTCAACGCGCTCAAGCACGTTGTTACGTACGTTCAGTTTGCCACGTTCACGGTCGAAACTGTCGTTGGTGACGCCTACAATGAGATAGTCGCCAAGCTCTTTTGCCCTGCGCAGAAGGTTAATGTGTCCCTCGTGCAGAAGGTCGTATGTTCCGTATGTTATAACCTTTTTCATACTGTTTTATGTGGTTTCTTTTGACCGTATACAGTCTTTCTTTTTGTACCGAAAATTTCTTCGTGATACTCCTCGGAGTGTATACTTTTGCGTATATCCTCTTCGCTGGGCATCTTGCGCCAATCGCCGTAAACGTGTGTTAGATAAGCGTCCATATCCTTAGGTACCGGGAATTCGTGCCCCTCGAAACGGGCTTTTGCAAGCGGGAAGGTGTTTTCCATATAGAATGTGTGCTTGTCCCAACCTGTTCCAAGCGAGTAGTGGTACTCTCCGCGCGGATTTATGAGCCCAATAAGACGCAAAATGGGGTTTATGATTGCAAGGCAGAATACCTCTATGATTCGTATCATTATGTGACGGAATCTCTTGTTCTTTATGTACAGTGTAGGGTGTTGCAGGTTGCAATAAACGACTTTGCCTGCACGTGCTGCAAAATGATTGGTTTTCTCAATGGAGAATATGTCAATAAACTGTCCTTTGAAGTTCAGGAACTTGTAGCGTCCACCGTATATCTCGACACAATTGTTGCGCTTGCGGAACTTGCCGAATACATTTGTGTACTCAATGTCGCTATGTAATGATTGATAGACGTACTTTTCGCTGTTTATTTTGTGCAGGACTTTTTCGGCTCGCTTGAAATCTTTGCGCAGCAGCACAATGTCAATGTCGTCGTCCCAGGGTATGAAACCTTCGTGGCGCGCTGCACCAAGCAGTGTGCCCGAACTTAACCACCAGGGAATATTATGCTCGTCAAGTATGCGACCAAGGTCGATAAGTACTTCAAGAAGCTCTTTTTGGTTTCTGCGTAACTTTGAACCCTCGGGATTGTATCGTGCCTTTAGAGCTTCGTTGTCTATCGTTTCGGTCTTTGTCGTTAAAATGCTTTCTTGAGTCTGTGCCATTATTAAGTGGTTTTATATATTTCTGCAATATATTCGGGGTTGTGTATGCTTTTTTTTATTTGTTCTTCATTGGGGAGTGTGCGCCAATCTCCATATACTTTTGTAAGGTAGGCATCGGTGTCTTTGGGCACCGGAAATTCATACCCTTCGAAATTTGCTTTTGCAAGCGGGAAAGTGTCCTTCATAAAGAATTTATGACGTCCCCAACCCGAACCGAGTGTGTAGTGATACTCTCCGCTGGGGTTTATTAGTCCAATGAGACGCAAAACGGGTATTATTATGCCGAAACATAGTATGTTTATCAAAAGGATCAAGGGGCGGCGTACCCAGCCTTTTTTTATGTACGACGTCAGGTGCTGCAGGTTGTTGTATATGATGCTCGAGGCGCGTGCAGCAAAGAGACTGGTCTTTTCAATAGAGAATATGTCGATGAACGGTCCTGTCCATTTGAGATAACTGCAACGACGATTCGCCGACTCGACGCACCCTGTACGCTTGCGGAACTTTCCATAAACGCGAATGTACTCAAGGTCATTGTCCATTGAATGGAATACATACTCTTTGTCGTCGTATTTGCGCATAATTTTCGTAAAACGCTTGAAATCGTTGCGCGGCATTACAATGTCAAGGTCGTCGTCCCACGGGATAAAGCCTCCGTGGCGCGCCGCACCGAGCAGCGTACCCGAACTAAGCCACCAACGAATGTCGTTTTTCTTGCATATATCTGAAATAATGCATAGCATTTTCAACAAATCCAGCTGGTCGTGTCTGAGCTTTGAACCCTCGGGGTTGTATTTTGCTTTTAATGCGTCGCTGTCGAACATTGTTTTTTTTGTATATTATTACAGCAAATTTATCTCATTTTTTTTAATGCGCAAAATAAAAAAGTCACTTTCGGGCGCGAAACGGGTAATTTGTCTCTCTTTTTTTGCAAAATATATTTTTCTGGCAGCTTTAGCGAAAATAACGTTGCCGATTTTTTAAATAATAGGACTTTGCAATTGCTCTTTTGCGTCATTGTTTGTACCTTTGCGTTTATGATAATAGATAAATGTGTAAAATGAGCAAAAGTGGCACAGAGGAAAGCCGGTTGCAAGAATTTGTAATAAAACCGGTGGAGATTGGTAACCTGGCGTTGCCTCGTGAATTGACATTGCCCAATGGAGTGCGTTTGTACGACCTGGGAGGCAATGGAAAGGGTGTGGTGCGTTTAGATATTCTTTTTAAAGGCGGGTACGGGGTGCAAAGCAAGGCTCTGCAGGCTCTTTTTACAAACAGAATGTTGCGTGAAGGTGCAGCCGGGTATTCGGGCGATGATATTTCGAAAATGCTCGACTATTATGGCGCGTGGACCGATATTTATTCCTCGCAAGGGTGCAATCACCTTACGCTTTATACAATGTCGAAGCATTTTCTGCCTCTTGTGGCTTTGCTCGAGAAAATGATAAAAAGTCCCACATTTCCGCAAGAGAATCTCGATGTGCTCAAGAGAAATAATAAGTCTTATTATATGGTCAACAGTCGCAAGGTTGACGTTGTGTCGCAGCGTTACTTTGAGAATTCTCTGTGGGGAGACGGGCACCCGTTGGCGCATATTGTTGTTCCTGAGGATTATGATGCAATTACCCGTGACGACCTTGTGGAGTATTACAATAGGGTGTATAACAGCAAGAATTGCACGCTCTTTTTAACCGGAGATACTGATGCTGCAATGCTTGAGGCTGTGGCTCGTAGTTTCGGGGACGGTGAATGGGGTACGGGCGTGCCGGTTGGCGATATTGCCGTTCCTGCTGCTGCTACGCTTTATGGCCGTCGCAATATTACGGTTGACGGGGCTCTTCAAAGTGCTGTCAAGATTGGCTTTCTTACGGTAGATTCATCGCACCCTGATTTTTACAAACTGCGCTTCCTGACGGTGCTGCTTGGCGGGTACTTTGGCTCGCGCTTGATGAGCAATGTGCGCGAAGAGAACGGTCTTACATATCATATTGAAGCCGAGATTGACGCCTATGGCAGGCATAATGTCTTTATGGTGAGTTCTGAAACCGATAATGGCAATGTTGAACGCTTGGTAAAAGAAATTTACGCCGAGGTTGAACGGCTTGTCTGTGAGCCTGTGGGTGAGGAAGAGGTGGAGCACGTCCGTCGCTATATTCAAGGAGAATTGTGTCGCGAGTATGAGGGGCGTTTCGCAAAATCGGAGGTGTTTATAAATGCTTGGCTTTCAGGAGAAGAGTTTGAATCGGTTAATGCTTATCTTGAAGCTGTTCGTAATGTGTCGGCAAGTGAACTTTCCGAGGTTGCGCGTGCTCATTTCAAGCGCGATGCAATGATAGAGATTGTTGTCGGAGCGTGAGTTTCTTTCCGGTTATATGACACTGCTCGGGTGTTGTTGAATGTGCCGTTTTTTTAATTTTTCAAAAAATAGCGCTTTATAATTGCTCTTTTTCAACTTTGTTATTATCTTTGTGTTTGATGCGTCGGTTTTGCCTTTTTGGAATTTTGTGTGGCGATTCGACGTTGCTTAATACATAAAGATGAAACGCATAATTTATATATTCGCATTTATTTTCAGTTTGCTTGTGTCTTCGGTGCAGGCGCAGTCTCTTGCCGACGCTTTCAAAGAGGGCTTTTCGCCTCTTACCAAACTAATCAGCGGTAAAGATTCTCTAAAAACAACAAAAAAACAGACTGAACGTAAGGAAATTCAAGCTCTTACGCTTAAAGACGGTACTGTGTATGTGGGCGAAATAAAACGTCGTCGCCCCCACGGTAACGGTAAGGCCATATACAAAAATGGTGATGTTTATGAGGGTGGCTTCGAGAAAGGGTTGCGTAGCGGAAAGGGTGTTTACCGTTTCAAGAGCGGCGAACGTTATGAGGGCGAGTTTAGTGGCGGGCAACAGCACGGTTACGGAACATTCTATTTTCAGGATAGCTCTAAATATACAGGAGCGTGGGAGAATGATTTTATGCACGGTTCCGGTCGTATGGACTATCCTAATGGCGATTTCTATATGGGAAACTGGGTCGAGGATAAACGCTCGGGCCTGGGGAGTTATTTCTATGCCAATGGTGCCTACTATACAGGCGAATGGAGACACGACAAACGTGACGGTGAGGGCGTATTCTGCTGGCCCGACAACAGCCGTTATGCAGGGGAGTGGAACAATGGAATGCGCTCGGGCAAAGGTATGTACACTTCGCCCGACAGCACTATGACCTACGAGGGCGAGTGGCTGAACAATCTCTACGAAGGCAATGGACGTCTGTGTTACCCCGATGGTGCTGTCTATGAAGGTTCGTTCAAGATGGGCGCGTGGCACGGTGAAGGAACATATACCTTTGCTGACGGTTCGTACTACAAAGGCTCGTTCCGGGGTGGAATGCGCAACGGATACGGCGAAATGTCTTTCCCGAGCGGTGCGCTTTACGAGGGCGAATGGAGCAACGACAAACGTCACGGTAAAGGAAAGTACACCTGGGGCAATGGCGATGTGTATGAGGGAAAGTGGAAGGACGATGTTATGCACGGCGAGGGAATAATGCGCAAGAGTAACGGCGTGAAGTACAAAGGTGGCTTTGTGAACGGTCTTGAGCACGGCGCCGGAGTGGCTGTCGACAAGAACGGAGTGCGCTACGAGGGTACGTTCGAGAATGGAATGCGTCACGGAAAATTCATTGTAAAAGACAGCGACGGTAACATTGTGCGCGAATGTGTGTACAATTCCGGTAATAGTGAAAAATAAAAAAACAGATAGGTATGATTTTAGACTCACTTAAAAACTTAAAATCCTATGAGGCTCTGAATGCGAACTTCGGAAAGGCGATAGAGTTTATCCTTGGCAACGACCTTTCGAAATTGCCGTTAGGCCGAAACGAGATTTGCGGCGACCTTGTGTATGCCAACGTGATGGAGCTTAACCCCAAGAGTAAAGAAGAAGCACGTATTGAAATACATCGTCGCTACATTGATATTCAGATACCTGTTACCGCCGACGAAATAATGGGATACACCCCCATAGATGAGCTTCCATCGGCCGATTTTAACGAGGCTGACGACTATGCTCTCTATCCTGAAGGATTGGCAGCGAGGGATTACTTTAATGTAAGAAACGACCAGTTTGCAATATTCTTCCCGCAGGACGGTCACGCCCCTGCAATAATCTCGACACCGCAAAGAAAGGTGGTCGTAAAGGTTTTGTGTGATAAATAATAAAAAACAATAACGTTTCAAATATTTACGATTATGCTGAAACTTGTAGAACGCGATTCTTATTTGGCGCCTTATAATTTGAGTATCGAAGGCCGCCACCGTTATTTTCTCGCACGCGAGAAAGAGTTTACAAAGAACGGACGACAGACTTTATCGAGTTTCGCTTCGGGCTATCTCTATTTTGGTCTTCACAAGACCTCTACCGGGTGGGTGTTCCGCGAGTGGGCTCCAAACGCTACAAAGATTGTTCTTATAGGTGACTTTTCGAACTGGGAGGAGCGTCCCGAGTATGAGTTGAAGCAGCTTCCCGGTGGTGTCTGGGAGAGAAGAATGCCTAAAAAGGCTCTTGCTCACGGACAGCACTACAAGATGAAAGTGTATTGGAAAGGTGGTTGCGGTGAACGTATACCGGCCTGGGTACGTCGTGTGGTTCAGGACGAAGCTACAAAAATCTTTAGCGCACAGGTGTGGGCTCCCGACGAAGAGTATGTGTTCAAGAATAAACGGTTTGTTCCTAAACGTACTCCGTTGCTCATTTATGAATGCCACATCGGTATGGCGCAGGAGGAGGAGAAGGTCGGTACTTATCGTGAATTCCGCGAGAAGGTGCTTCCGCGTGTTGCAGCCGACGGTTACAACTGCATTCAGATAATGGCTATTCAGGAGCACCCTTATTACGGCAGTTTCGGCTACCACGTATCGAACTTTTTTGCAGCATCGTCACGATTCGGAACGCCCGAGGAATTGAAAGAACTTATTGATGCAGCTCACGGAATGGGAATAGCTGTGATTATGGACCTTGTACACTCTCACGCGGTAAAGAACGAGAATGAGGGACTTGGACTGCTTGACGGCGACCCTGCACAATATTTCTACGGCGATGATAAACGTGTGCACAGCGCTTGGGATTCTCTCTGTTTCGACTACGGAAAGAACGAGGTTGTTCATTTCCTGCTCTCGAACTGTAAATATTGGCTCGAGGAGTTTAAATTCGACGGTTTCCGTTTCGACGGCGTAACATCTATGATATACTATAGCCACGGTCTCGGCGAAGCGTTCTGCGGCTATGGCGATTATTACAACGCCGGTCAGAATGGTGATGCAATATGCTATCTTACTCTTGCCAACAGACTCATACACGAGGTTAACCCCAAGGCAATAACAATTGCCGAGGAGGTGTCGGGAATGCCGGGACTTGCGGCGCCCATAGAGGACGGTGGATACGGATTCGACTATCGTATGGCAATGAATATTCCTGACTTCTGGATTAAGATGATTAAGGAATGTAAGGACGAGGATTGGAAGCCTTCGACAATTTATTGGGAACTTACCAACCGTCGTAAGGACGAAAAGACAATTTCATACGCCGAGAGCCACGACCAGGCGTTGGTGGGCGACAAGACTATTATCTTCCGCCTTGTCGATTCTGATATGTACTGGCATTTTAATCGCGGTGACGAGACTTATATGGTGTCGCGTGGTATTGCCCTTCACAAGATGATTCGCCTGATGACAATATCGACCATAAACGGAGGCTATCTTAACTTTATGGGAAATGAGTTCGGACACCCCGAGTGGATAGACTTTCCGCGCGAAGGTAACGGCTGGAGCCATAAGTATGCACGTCGTCAGTGGAGTCTGGTGGATAATCCTAACTACAACTACACTCTGCTTGGCGAATTTGACAAGGCTATGGTGGAACTTGTGGGCGATGTCCGCAATTTCCAGAACCGTCCCGTGCAGGAAATATGGCACAATGACGGAGACCAGATTCTTGCCTTCTCGCGCAAAGACCTGATATTTGTCTTTAACTTCAGCCCTAACCGTTCGTTTACCGATTATGGCTTGCTTGTGCCCGAGGGTTCGTACTCGATAGTTCTCAATACCGACGCGACCCGATTCGGCGGAAATGCTCTTGTTGATGAGTCGCAGACTCACTTTACACAGTACGACAAACTGCACGCTCGTCGCAAGAAAGGTTGGCTGATGCTCTATCTGCCGGCACGTACGGCTCTTGTACTGAAAAAGAATAAAGAGTAATGGGTATGAGAGGTAACGAAGAGAAACGTTTGCAAAGAGTCGTGACACCGCTTTGTGCCACGCTCTTTGCGCTCTTTGCGTTTTTCTTTGTGGCGAAATATCAGTCGCCGCTTATTGAGGCGTTGTACAATCAAGTGGCGACGGGAAAACTGGCCTATAACGGTTACTTTGTGGGCGTGGTTGTGTCGGTGGCGCTTACGGTGCTTGCCTTGTGGCTGAACCGCTATGCGCGTTTTCAGCGCGAATGGACGGCGCTTGCATACTTGCCTTCGACGCTTATTCTTGCGTTTATAACCGATATTGATAGAACTATCTATGTGGGCGGTCACTCCTATATGGGGTGGGTAGTTGTTTTTGCTGTTGGAATTTTGGTCTACGCTCTTCTGTCGTTTGTGCTGCAGCGTATTTTGTTTGAGAAAATAAAGAATATTGCAATGGGAGGCGGAAGAATGGCGTGGAGGAATCTCATTATATTCCTGTTGCTTTTTTGTCTTGCGGGAACACTTTCAAATGGCGAAGAGAATTTTAAGCGCGAGGCGCTTGCAGCGTCCCGATACGCCGATGGTGACGTTGAGGGAGCTCTTGAGGTCGGTTACCTTTCGCTCGATGCTTCCCGGCAATTGACAGCTATGCGTTCTTATATTCTGGGTGCGAACAATCTTGTAGGCGAACGACTTTTTGAATATCCGCAGTATTATGGTGCAAATGGCTTGTTGCCGTCTGTGGCAATGGATTCTCCGCTGGTTCCGGACAGTGTGTATTCGTTGCTGGGTACAAGGCCGGCAGAAGGCGAAGGTGCTCTTGCGTTTCTTAAACGTGCAGCTTCGGTAGATTCGGCGAGCACTGCTGCTACGGATTATTATCTCTCGGCGCTGTTGCTCGAAAGGAATTTGCTTGAGTTTAAGGACGAACTGTCGAGGCTATATGGTAATTACAGTCCCGATTCACTCCCCAAGCACTATCGCGAGGCGTTGCTGCTCTGTTCGGAATTTGCCGATGATTTTGAATTTGAATCGAACGATACTCTGTTGCGCAAACAGTTTGCCGAAATGAGAGAACTTGAGCAAAGGTATAGCGATGCGCTTGTGCGCAATAATTATGTGCGCAGGAGTTTCGGACGAACATATTGGTGGTACTATCTGTACGGTATGTAATTTGTTTAAATGTAAAAAGAGGCTGACTAAAAAGGCTCTTTTGTTGTTACGCTGGCCGAAAAATACTCATTTACGCTTAGTAAACTGCGTTTTTTCGGGCTTCGCAAGCCTAAAAACAACTCTTTTTATCCAACCTCCCTACAAACGTGGGTGACCCAAAAGTAAAATGGGTCACCCACGTTTGCTTTTCGTATAGTTGCAAATATTTTGCTAATAAGTTTCCTTTCAACTCCGGCTCTCCTTTGCCGCGCTTTTTCCTTTGTCGGGAGTCTTGGGCTTGAGATAGAGCCTGAAAGAAAAAATAAACTCAATTCTGAGAATATTTCAAATTCTTTTGCATACCTTTACGATTGTATAATAATGGGTAAAATATAGAGGATTATGGAGGCTATTGGCAAAGAGAGACTTTTTACGCGTAGTTACATTCTTATGTGTCTTGCGAATTTTTTGACAGCATTCTCTTTTTTTCTATTAGTACCGACTTTGCCTTTCTATCTTGTCGATAAATTCGGCATTGAGCCTAATGTCGTGGGGCTTGTTCTTTCGTGTTATGTGCTGGCGGTGCTCTGCGTGCGACCCTTTGCGGGCTTTGTGGCCGATATGTTTCCGCGCAAAAGGGTTTACATAATCTCTTATATTGCATTTGCGCTGTCGTTTGTGGGATATTTGTTCGTCTATTCCGATATTATTTACTTTATTCTGCTGAGAATAGTACACGGCTTTGCTTTTGGAGCGCTCAATACCACCGGAAATACTCTTGTTATTGACATTATGCCATCGTCGCGCCGTGGCGAAGGTTTGGGGTATTTTGGTGTTACTAATAATCTTGCAATGGCTTTTGGCCCGATGGTGGGGCTTTTCATTATCTCTGATGGTAATTATATGTTGCTGTTCACCATTGCGCTGTTTACCGCAGTGCTGGGGTGTCTGTTCGCTGCTCTTGTCAAGGTTAAGGAGAAACAGTGTATTGAGCGTAAGGGCGGGGTGTTGTCGGTTGATAGGTTTTTACTGGTTGAAGGTATTCCTGCGTCGCTTGCGTTCTTTATGCTTGCAATACCTTACGGAATGACGTCGAGCTATATTGCTATTTATGCTTCGGAGGTGGGAATAACTGTCGGTGCCGGGCTGTTTTTTACTGTTCAAGGAGCCGGGCTTATAGTGTCGAGGCTCTTGTCGGGCAAGCAGGTCGATAAAGGGTTTATTACACGTACAATAGCCATTGGTATTGTTATTGCGCTTGTGGGGGTCGTGGGCGAGGCTTCTCTTTCGGCGGTGTGTGGGCTTGATGTTGAAAGTGGCTATCTGCTCTATTTCTTTTCGGCGTTCCTTATAGGTTATGGGTTTGGAACTATTTTCCCGGCTTTCAATACCCTGTTTATAAATATGGCACCGCATTCTCGTCGCGCTACGGCAAATGCGACCTATCTGACCGGTTGGGACGTGGGTATCGGTGCCGGAATGTTGCTGGGTGGAGCTTTGTCCGTTAACGGTTATTCAGGCAGTTTCTCTTTTGCGGCAATACTTGTGGTTGCGGCTCTTGTATATTTTGTCACTTTTGTGTCGGGACACTTTCAGCGACATAGACTGCGATAAACAATCTGTTAGCAGTGAATGTTTTTTTAAGTGTTGTGAATAATGATGAATTTTTTATTAAAATTGTCTTGCATTATAAATTTTTATGAATATATTTGCGATGTGCTTGATACAAGCACAATGATAGTATAGTTTTTTCTTAGTTGTTTAGTAAATGTTGGAAGTACTGCTTTGTGAAAAGCGGTGCTTCTTTTTTTTTATGCAATTGATTGCTTGGCAAAACTTAATGAAATATTATTATTTTAGTGAAAGTTTTTTAAAAAAGAGGTGCGTTAATTGAATTTAAAGTTGTAATTTTGTACAATTAGAGTTTTTGTGTGCATAGAGGAAATAAATGGGACGATAGTGGAACATTCAGCCTCGAATGAACTTTATATTTTTGCAAGGAGAATATTAAATAAATCAATTGAATATATGGAAAATAAGATTCAGGAATTAACCGAGAAAATCTACGCCGAAGGCGTGGAAAAAGGTAACGCCGAGGCTGCTCGCATAATTGAGGAGGCTAAGGCGCAGGCCGCTGATATTCTTAAGAAGGCTAAAGAAGAGGCCGATGCTGTTGTGGCAACTGCAAACAAAAAGGCTGCGGAGCTGGACGAGCACACTCGCGCTGAAATTAAACTTTATGGTGCACAGGCTGTAAGTGCTCTTAAGTCAGAGGCTGCAAACATTGTTACCGACAGTGTGACAAAGGCTGCTGTCAAGGAGACGCTTGCCGGTGATACTCTAAAAGCTCTTCTTGTCAAGATTGCCGAGCGTTGGAGTGCCGATGAGCAGATTGTGATATCTACAGTCGAGGCTGCCGAACTTAAGGCTTACTTTGCGAAGAATGCAAAAACTCTGCTCGACAAAGGTGTTACCATTCAGCAGGTTAACGGCAAAAAGGCGCAGTTCTCCATTGCTCCGGCCGATGGTTCGTACAAAGTTAATTTTGGCGAGGGTGAGTTCGAGGCATTCTTTAAAGCCTTCTTGCGCCCCCAGATGGTGGAACTTCTATTCTCTTAATCGATGAGCAATTATCATTGTCTTGTTGCAGGGCTTCCTGATGTTGCATTTGACGGTACTAAATGCGCCTACACCGTAGAGCGCTTTATGGAGGAGGTCTATTCTTCGCTCTCTGCTGCCGATGCACGCGTGGTCGACCTTATTCTGCTCGAGAGAGACAACGCCAATATTCTAGCCATTCTTCGTGGCGGTGACGAGGCGCGTCTGTCGGGTGTGGGGTGCTATACTCGCGAGGAACTGCTGGCAATTATTGATGCGGCAAAGTGCGGCGATGCTCCGTTACGGGGTGTACCGATGTATCTTCACCGTTTCGTGGAGTACTATTTTGCCCACGAAGTTCAGGAAAATGTCCTTTGGGAGAATGTGCTCAGTGCATATTACTACGACTATGCTACAGCGTGCAGGAATACATTTGCATCGCAATGGTTTGTTTATAACCGTAATGTGAATAATATCCTTGTGGCAATGACCGCGCGTAAATATAAGATGAATATTGACGAGTCGGTAATTGGCGACGACGAGGTTGCAACAGCGCTTCGTACCTCTCCTGCACGTGATTTTGGATTGTCGGGAGCGGTCGATTATCTCGATGACGTTCAGCGTCTGGCCGAAAATGTACGCTTGCAGGAACGCGAGCATCAGCTCGATGAGATGCGCTGGCGTTGGCTCGACGAAAATTCCGTATTCTGTTATTTCTCGGTCGAAAGGCTTTTTGTCTTTCTTCAGCGTCTTGTGATTCTTGAACGCTGGTCGCTTCTGGACGCCGAGAAGGGTATGGAACGCTATAATGAGATGATTGACGCATTAAAGAGCGGAATGGACGCTCAGGTTGTTGGAATGTAAAAAAAAGAATAATAAAAATATAAATATGGCAACAAAAGGAAAAGTAACCGGAGTTATAGCGAATATGGTGCTGCTGGCTGTTGACGGCCCTGTGGCTCAGAATGAAATTTGCTATATAAAGACCGGTGGCGACCGCTTGATGGCCGAGGTTATCAAGATAAACGGAGCCAAGGTGTATGTTCAGGTTTTTGAGAGCACACGCCGTTTGAGAATTGGCGAAGAGGCGGAATTTACAGGTCATATGCTTGAGGTTTCGCTTGCGCCGGGTATGCTGTCGAAGAATTACGACGGACTTCAGAACGACCTTGACAAAATGGAGGGTGTGTTCTTGAAACGTGGCGATTATACAAACCCTCTTGACGAAGAGAAGGTATGGCATTTTGAGCCACTTGTAAAGGTTGGCGACGTTGTTACTGCTGCCGCTTGGCTGGGTGCTGTCGAGGAGAATCATCAGAAACTTAAAATTATGGCGCCATTCGGCCTTGAGGGCTCTTGGACTGTAAAGTCAATAGCAGCCGAAGGTGACTACAAGATTACCGATACAATAGCTGTTATTGCAAATGAACAGGGCGAGGAGATGGTGCTGAATATGATTCAGAAGTGGCCTGTTCGTGTGGCTATGACCGACTATCGTGAAAAGCCACGTCCTTTCAAATTGCTTGAGACCGGTGTGCGTACCATCGACACGCTTAATCCAATAGTTGAGGGTGGAACAGGATTTATCCCCGGTCCCTTTGGTACAGGAAAGACAGTGCTTCAGCACGCAATATCAAAGCAGGCCGAGGCTGACATTGTGATTATAGCAGCTTGCGGTGAGCGTGCTAATGAGGTTGTGGAGATTTTTACAGAATTCCCCGAACTGATAGACCCTCACACCGGACGCAAGCTTATGGAGCGTACAATCATTATCGCAAACACTTCTAATATGCCCGTTGCGGCACGTGAGGCGTCGGTTTACACAGCGATGACTCTTGCCGAGTACTATAGGGCAATGGGCTTGAGAGTGTTGCTTATGGCCGACTCGACATCGCGTTGGGCGCAGGCTTTGCGAGAAATGTCGAACCGTATGGAGGAGCTTCCCGGTCCCGATGCGTTCCCGATGGATATTTCATCAATAATCGCGAACTTTTACAGTCGCGCGGGTTATGTCTATCTGAACAATGGCGAGGCGGGCTCAATTACTTTTATTGGTACAGTATCACCGGCCGGTGGTAACCTTAAGGAACCTGTGACCGAAAATACAAAGAAGGTTGCACGCTGTTTCTATGCTCTTGAGCAGGACCGTGCCGACAAAAAGCGTTATCCGGCCGTGAACCCCATCGACTCATATTCAAAGTATATCGAGTATCCCGAATTTGCCGATTACATAAGCAGCCGTATAGGTGACGGCTGGTTGCCTATGGTCAACGAGGCAAAGACACGACTGTTGCGCGGTAAGGAGATTGCCGAGCAGATAAACATTCTCGGTGACGATGGTGTACCGGTTGACTATCACGTTACATTCTGGAAGTCGGAACTTATAGACTTTGTCGTGCTGCAACAGGACGCATTCGATGAGATTGACGCAGTGACACCGCTTGAACGCCAGCAGGAGATGCTTAGCATTGTGACCGACATCTGCCGTTCGGAGTACGATTTTGACAATTTCCAGCAGGTAACAGACTTTTTCAAGAAAGCCATCAACATCTGTAAGCAGATGAACTATTCAGAATACAAGAGCGACAAATATAGTTCATACTACGCCGAACTGATGCAGTTGCTTGCCACAAAACAGGTCTCTAACGATTAATGAGTAAAATTATGGCTACAGAAGCATTTCAAAAAATATATACAAAGATAAATTCAATTACAAAAGCAACCTGCTCGCTCAAGGCAACGGGAGTGGGATATGACGAACTTGCCACAGTAAACGGCAAGCTTGCACAGGTTGTGAAGATTATGGGCGATGAGGTGACCCTGCAGGTGTTCGAAGGTACCGGTGGTATTCCGACAGATGCCGAGGTCGTTTTTCTTGGTAAGTCTCCTTCGCTCAAGGTAAGCGACCAGCTCGCAGGACGTTTCTTCAACGCGTACGGCGACCCTATCGATGGCGGTCCGGTTGTCGAGGGGCAGGAGGTCGAGATTGGAGGCCCGTCGGTGAATCCCGTTCGTCGCAAACAGCCTTCGGAACTTATCGCGACAGGTATTGCCGGTATTGACCTTAACAACACGCTTGTGACAGGCCAGAAGATTCCTTTCTTTGCCGACCCCGACCAGCCTTACAACCAGGTGATGGCTAACGTAGCGATGCGTGCCGAGACTGATAAGATTATTCTTGGAGGTATGGGTATGACAAACGACGACTACCTTTACTTTAAGAATCTTTTTACCAATGCCGGTGCGCTTGACCGCATTATTTCGTTTATGAATACCACCGAGGACCCGGCAGTGGAGCGTCTGCTCATTCCCGATATGGCATTGACTGCAGCCGAGTATTTTGCTGTGGAGAAAAACGAGAAGGTGCTTGTGCTGCTTACCGATATGACAATGTATGCCGATGCACTCTCTATTGTGTCGAACCGTATGGACCAGATTCCATCAAAGGACTCAATGCCCGGCTCGCTTTATTCGGACCTTGCAAAGATTTACGAAAAAGCTGTACAGTTCCCCGCCGGTGGCTCAATCACAATTATCGCGGTGACAACCCTTTCGGGTGGAGATATTACTCACGCTGTACCCGACAATACAGGTTACATTACCGAAGGACAGCTCTTCCTGCGTCGTGATAGTGATATTGGAAAGGTTATTGTTGACCCGTTCCGTTCATTGTCGCGTTTGAAACAGTTGGTTGCTGGCAAAAAGACGCGTAAGGACCACCCGCAAGTGATGAATGCGGCGGTACGTTTGTACGCCGACGCTGCAAATGCAAAAACCAAGCTGGAAAACGGTTTCGACCTTACCGACTACGACCAGCGCGCTCTGTCGTTTGCTAAGGAGTATTCCGATAAACTTCTCGCTATTGACGTAAACCTTAATACAACAGAGATGCTTGACGTTACCTGGGGGCTCTTCTCGGAATACTTCAAGCCCGAGGAGGTTAATATACGTCAGGAGTTTGTTGAACAGTATTGGAAAAAATAATAGAAGAAAAGCATAATGATTGCATTTCAATATAACAAGACATCGCTTCAGAATCTTGAAAAGCAACTCAAGATGCGAGTGCGCACCTTACCTATTATAAAAAACAAGGAGAGTGCGTTGCGCATCGAGGTCAAGAAGTGCAAGGAGGAGATGAAACAGCACGACAATGCCTATGCTGCACAGCTTGAGCAGTACCGCGCATTGTTTGCGCTGTGGAACGAATTTGACGCTTCGCTTGTAAAGACAGGCGAACTCAGAATCGTTCAGCAGAAGGTTGCGGGCGTCAGGGTTCCTGTGCTCGAAAATGCAAGTTTCGTGGTTGCTCCTTTCAGCCTTTTTGCATCGCCAAAGTGGTTTGCCGATGGTATTGAGCTTCTCAAAGAGATGGCAATGACAGCCATACGTCGCGAGCTTCTCAATCGCAAACTGTTGCTTCTTGAGAATGCACGCAAAAAGACCACTCAGAAGGTTAATCTCTTCGAGAAAGTGCAAATTCCCGGCTATCAAGATGCTATACGCAAGATTAAGCGATTTATGGAGGACGAGGAGAACCTTTCCAAGTCGTCACAGAAAATTCTGAAATCACTTTTGGAGCAGAGAGAGGAGGTGACAGTATGATTACTAAGATGAATAAACTTACGCTTCTTGTGTATCACAAGGAGTATACGGAATTCCTTCAGCGCCTGCGCGATGTTGGGGTGGTGCATATTGTCGAGAAGAACCGTGGAGTTGTAGAAAACCCGGAACTTGAGCAGCAATTGTCGCTTGCGGCAAGGTATAAGCGCGTGATAAAGCGCCTCGAAGCACTTGCGCCAAAAGCAACCGCTAATGTTGGCTGCACGTCCGAGTCAATGGCGATTGTCGATAAAGTTGAGACGCTTACGTCATCAATAGAACGTCGTAGGGCTGAACTCCAGACAATAGAGAAAGATATTGCAACGCTTGAGCCTTGGGGTGACTTTGGATACGACTCTGTAGAGAAACTCAAGACTGCAGGTTACGAATTGCGCTTCTTTGTGACGGGTGTAAGGAACTATAATGTTGAGTGGGAAAATCTCTATAACGCAATAAAGATAGGTGAGAAGCAGTCGCGTGTATATTTTGTGACGGTTACTCCTGTTGGTGCGGAATTTGAGATAGATGCAGAACCTGCAAAACTCCCAACAGCGTCGCAGTCGGCGCTCGTGGCGGAACGGACAGAGGCGCTGGGACACATTGCTGAGTTTGAGAATGAACTTCTCGGGCTTGCCGAGTCTAAGTTGGCTACACTGCGTGCTGCACACGAACAGCTTATGCACGATATTGAGTTTAAGCACGTTGCGCTTGATGGCGAGAAGGTTTCGGGCGATAAATTGATTTTACTCGAAGGCTGGGTGCCCGAGGATAGCTTGGCGGAACTCAAGAGTATGCTTGACTCGACCGGTGCGTTCTATGAATTGCGCGCGGCTGCTCGTGGCGACGATTTTCCTGTCAAGCTGAAGAATAATGCCTTTACACGAATGTATGAGGTTCTTACAAAGATGTACGGAATGCCCAGCGGTACCGATTTTGACCCTACACCGATTGTGGCTCCGTTCTTCTCGCTCTTCTTTGCATTCTGTATGGGTGATGCGGGTTACGGTCTCATACTTATTCTGCTTGGTTTCTTGCTTAAAAAGAAGATGGGTAAGGAGCTTGCCGGAATGATGAACCTTGTGATTACGCTTGGTGTGTTCACAACATTGCTTGGTGCGGTGTTCGGTTCGTTTTTTAGTGTGAGTTTTCTTGCAGACAGTCCTATTCCGCAGGCAATAAAGGATTTTTTGATGAACGATGTAGAACTCTTTGGTTCAAAGTATAATCCGCAAATGGTGCTGGCTTTGGGCATTGGTGTTGTACATATTTCGCTTGCAATGACTGTTAAGGCTATCAATAGCACGGTCTTCTATGGCTTCAAAGAGTCCATAAGTGCCTGGGGTTGGTGGCTCGTGATTGTCGGCGGAGTAATTATCGGTACACTCTCATTCTTGAGTGTAATACCGGCCGATGTTTCAAGATGGGCTTTGATTGTTGTCGGCGGCTTGGGTGCGGTTGGTATTTATATACTCAATAGTTTGCGCAGGAATATATTGGTGAATATTGGTGCCGGATTATGGGATACCTATAATATGGCCGCAGGATTGCTCGGCGATGTGTTGTCTTATATCCGTCTCTACGCTCTTGGACTTTCGGGTGGTATGCTGGGAGCAACATTCAATGACCTTGCAATGATGGTTGTCGAGGGTCGTGAAGGTGTAGGAGCTGTGCTTGGCTGGGTAGGATTCGGGTTGATAATCATATTCGGTCACACACTGAATATTGCAATGTCGTGCCTAAGTGCTTATGTACACCCGTTGCGTCTGACATTCGTGGAGTATTTTAAAAATGCGGGCTACGAAGGAAAAGGTGTTGAATATAAACCTTTTAAAAAATAAAATGTAAATAAAAATATAAATCAAAATTTAAAAGTATTATGGAAATTTTATTGGGTTATTTGGGAATGGGTCTTATGCTTGGCCTTTCCGGTATTGGAAGTAGCTATGGTACAACTATCGCAGGTAATGCTGCCGAGGGTGCTTTGAAGAAGGATAATTCAAAGTCGGCTGCTTATATGATTCTATGCGCGCTTCCTGCGACACAGGGTCTTTACGGTTTCTTGGCGTTTTTGCTTAATATTGGCAATATCTCGGCCGAGAATGGTCTTTTGTGGTTTGGCGTAGGTACGGGTGTCGGACTTGTATGTCTTTTCTCGGCTATTCGTCAAGGTCAGGTTTGTGCCAACGGTATAGTAGGCGTTTCTCAAGGCCACGATGTGCAGACAAACACAATGATTTACGCTGCGTTCCCCGAGTTTTACGCTATTCTTGCTCTCGTGGCAACATTCCTCGTGTAAATCGGACCGGTTTTTATCACAAACGTATGGGTTGCGGAATTTCTGCAACCCATATTTTTATGTAAATATGTTGTGTGCATAGCAATTGTTGATAATCAAAAGCCTACAAAATTTTATTATTCAAAAAATATTTTATAATTTTGCAGTCCGTTAGTGAGGAGAGGACTTCTCGCTAATTGTTGTTATATAATATAAGGTGTTTCAGGAGTGAATGCCTTGATTTTTTTTGAGTATTATTAGAATAGTAAATGAAAAAGAATTTATTACTTCCCGATTATCTTTTTGAGATTAGCTGGGAGGTTTGTAACAAAGTCGGTGGTATATATACTGTAGTATCTACCAAGGCTCGTACAATTTCTGAGATAGAGAATCTTACTGCTATATACATTGGTCCTGACTTGTGGAAAGAAAAGGAGAATCCTTACTTTACCGAGGATAAACGCTTGTGGAGCGCGTGGCGCAAGAGCATCAATGATGATAAGATAACCGTTCGTTGCGGATATTGGGAGATTCCCGGACGTCCCAAAGTTATTCTTGTCGATTATACAGGCTATATGGACGAGAAAGACGTTATTTATGGCGAACTGTGGAACGATTTTGGCGTCGATTCATTGCACGGATACGGCGACTACGATGATTCTATGATATTTGGTTACGCAGTAGGTAAGGTAATAGAGAGTTTCTACAATACCAATATAAAGAATGGCAGCAATGTCGTTGTCCAGGCTCACGAATGGCAGAGCGGAAACGCTGCGCTGTATGTGAAAAAACACCTTCCGGGCGTTGGAACAATATTTACAACTCACGCAACAAGCATAGGCCGTTCAATTGCATCAAACGGAAAGCCTTTGTACGACTACTTCGAAGGTTATAATGGCGACCAGATGGCTGCAGAACTTAATGTGCAGTCGAAACAGTCGGTCGAGAAGACTACTGCTGCAAATGTCGATTGTTTTACGACTGTCAGCGAACTTACAGCACGCGAGTGTGGTCAACTTCTTGAGCGTGAATGCGATGTGATTCTTGAAAATGGATTCGAAAAGGACTTTGTTCCTGCAGGAAAAGCCTTTACAGCAAAGAGAAAGGTTGCACGCGACGCCCGACTAAGGGTTGCACGCGCGCTTACCGGAGATATTATTGCCGACGACGCGTTGATAATTGGTATTGGCGGTCGTATGGAGATGCGCAACAAGGGTATTGATTTGTTCCTTGAGAGTATGGCACGCCTTAATGCTTGTAGCGAACTGGAACGTGACGTTGTTGCATTTATAGACGTTCCTGCGTGGTCGGACGTAGCACGCGAGGACCTTGTGAAACGCCTGAAATCGGATAAAGATAACTGGGAGACTCCGCTTCCCAACCCTTATCTCACCCATAACCTTCATAATTTCTACGAGGACGCTATAGCCTGCTCTATACGCAACCTGCAAATAGACAATCGCGGTGGCAAGAACCGTGTGAAGGTTATATATGTCCCCTGTTACCTTAAGGGTAATGATGGAATTTTTGATATGGAGTATTACGATGTGCTCATTGGTAATGACCTGAGCGTTTATCCTTCATACTATGAGCCTTGGGGTTATACTCCGCTCGAGAGTGCAGCGTTCCATATTCCAACAATTACCACAAACCTTGCAGGTTTCGGCCTTTGGGTAAATTCGGTTCTTGGCCGTGAGGGCAAGCTGAACGATGGAGTAGAGGTAATATGCCGAAACGACAGTAACTATTCTGCTGCTGCCGAGGTTATTACAAAAACAATTTGTAATTTTGCAAGACTTTCCGAAAAAGAGGTTTCCGACTCTCGCAAGAAGGTTGCAAAATTGGCCGAGAAAGCTCTTTGGAAGCACTTTATAAACAAATATCTTACTGCGTATGATTTTGCGCTCAACGCAGCAAAGAACAGAATTTAATTGAAAAATATTCATTTAATAATAAATTTATGATTGCAATTAGTAACACAAACCAACCCGCTTGGAAAACTGTTAATGTAAAATCTTACGTTCCCGAGTCTTTGAAGAAACTCGAGGAACTTTCACGTAACCTTTGGTGGGTGTGGAACGAGGAGGCAAAAGACCTCTTCTCTATGCTTGACGCTGACCTTTACAAGGCTTGTGGCGGCAACCCCGTTCTTCTTCTCGAGAAATTGGGCGTTGAGAAACTTAACGAACTTGCTAAGGATAAGGCTATCCTTGACAAACTCTCTGATGTTTATGCGGATTTCCGCAAATATATGGACGTTAAGCCTAATGCCGAGCGTCCTTCGGTAGCATACTTCTGTATGGAGTATGGTCTTACAAGTGTACTTAAAATCTATTCAGGTGGTCTTGGTATTCTTGCCGGTGACTATTTGAAGGAGGCTTCTGACTCAAACGTAGATATGTGTGCTGTAGGTTTCCTTTATCGTTACGGATACTTCAGCCAGTCACTCTCAATGGACGGCTCACAGATTGCTAACTACGATGCTCAGAACTTCAATCAGTTGCCAATAGAGCGCGTTTACGAGGCTGACGGAGTTACTCCCCTTGTTATTCACGTTCCTTACATTGACTACTATGTACACGCTAATGTATGGAAGGTTAATGTAGGTCGTGTGCCTCTCTATCTGCTCGATACAGACTTCGATATGAACAGCGAGTTCGACAAGCCTATCACACATAAACTTTATGGTGGTGACTGGGAGAACCGTTTGAAGCAGGAGATTCTGCTTGGTATCGGTGGTATGATTGCTCTTGAGAAGATGGGTATCAAGAAGGATATTTATCACTGCAACGAGGGTCACGCTGCTCTTTGCAACCTCTATCGTTTGACACAGTACATCAAGACCGGTTACACATACGAGGAGGCTCTTGAGATTGTACGCGCAAGCAGTCTTTACACTGTACACACTCCCGTACCCGCTGGTCACGACTACTTCGACGAGGCTCTCTTCGGTAAATATATGAGAGGTTATGCAAGTCAGCTCAATATCACTTGGGACGACCTTATGAACCTCGGTCGCATCAATGCCGGCGACAAGAATGAGCGTTTCTGTATGTCAACATTCGCTTGTAACACTTGTCAGGAGATTAACGGTGTGAGCCGTCTCCACGGTAAGGTGTCAAAGTCTATGTTTGCCGAGATTTGGAAAGGTTACTACGCGTCGGAGAATCACGTAGGTTATGTAACCAATGGTGTTCACTATCCAACTTGGGTTGCACCTGAGTGGGACGCTCTCTATCGCAAGAATTTCGACCCCAGCTTCATTGGCGACCAGTCTAACGAGGATATATGGCACGCAATTGATAAAATCTCTAACGAGACTATCTGGAATACACGTGTTGCTCGTAAGAAGATTCTTATCAACTACATCAAGAAGGCGTTTAGCGAGGATTGGTTGAAGAATCAGGGCGATCCTATGCGCATTGTTGACGTTGTGAAAAAGATTAACCCCGATGCTCTTGTTATTGGTTTTGCACGTCGTTTCGCTACTTACAAGCGTGCTCACCTTCTTTTCACAGACCTCGACCGTCTTGCAAAGTTGCTCAATAACCCCGAGCGTCCAATCCAGTTCCTCTTTGCAGGTAAGGCTCACCCGCACGATGGTGCCGGTCAGGGTCTCATCAAGAAGATTATTGAGGTATCACGCCGTCCTGAGTTTGTAGGCAAGATTATCTTCCTTGAGAACTACGATATGGACCTTGCAAAATTGCTCGTTTCGGGTGTGGATATCTGGATGAATACTCCTACACGTCCTCTCGAGGCATCAGGTACATCGGGCGAGAAGGCTCTTATGAACGGTGTTCTTAACTTCTCGGTACTCGACGGTTGGTGGTGCGAGGGTTACAAACCCGGTGCCGGTTGGGCTCTCAAAGAGGAGCGTACATACCAGAATCAAGAGTTCCAGGATCAGCTTGACGCTGCTACTATCTATACTCTTCTTGAGAATGAGATTCTGCCAATGTACTACAACCGCAACGGAAAGGCTTACTCGGACGAGTGGGTAGAGTGCATCAAGCGTTCAATCTCTGAGATTGCTCCTCACTTTACAATGAAGCGTCAGTTGGACGATTATTACAGCAAGTTCTACTGCAAGCAGGCTGAGCGTTATCACCATCTCATAGCAAACGACTCGAAGGTTGTTCGTGAGCTTGCAAAGTGGAAAGAGGAGGTTGCTGCTAAGTGGAACGCCATCGAGGTACTGTCGGTAGAGGGCGATACAGAGTTCTTGAACGGTGCAATGTCGGCTGGCGAGAAGTTTAACGTAACTGTTAAGGTTGACGAGAAGGGTCTTGACAATGCTGTTGCTATTGAGCTTGTTGTGCTTGCTCCCGACTCTAAGGGTCACGACCAGGTGTTTATGACCTATCCTCTCAATGTTACAAAGCGCGAGGGTAATGTATTTACATTCGGTGCAGAGATTGCTCCTACAAATGCCGGAGAGTTTAAGATTGCATTCCGTATGTATCCTCAGCACGAGGAACTTCCCCATCGTATGGACTTTGCCTACGTTAAGTGGTTTGCTTAATTGCAGGTATTGTATAAACAAGAAAAACAGGACGCACGTCCTGTTTTTCTTGTTTATTAGCAGTAGTGGAGAAATATTACCATTCTTTGTTCCATATATTTAATGGTGTTAAGGTTATTTAATATAATAAACGTTGGCATTGTTTATATTTTTCATAATTTTGCGACATTATGAGTGATAAGGATAAAAATTACACGGTAGAAGAAGAGAGGTGGAATGTAATCTCTCACGCGATAGGTATTATAGGAGCTGTAATTGTAGGCGCGTATTTTTTGTATAGAGTTATTATAGCCGGTGGCGATGCTGTCGATGTTACAAGTATTATTCTGTATCTGTTCGGAATGTTAGCCTCTTTTGTTTGTTCGACAGCCTATCATTCGGCAAAGCCGGGTACAAAGCGCCGCCGTTTGTTAAGAAAATTCGACCATTCGGCAATATATTGGTACATAGCCGGAAGTTACTCGCCGATAACGCTCATAGCTATGCGCGACATTGGCTATTGGGGGTGGGGAATATTCGCTTTCTGTTGGTTGTGTGCAATTGTCGGTACGTCGGTAAGTCTGTATGGACTAAAGAAGCATAATAAGATAGAGACACTGTGCTATGTTCTTATGGGCTTGACTATTGTGGTTGCAATGAAGCAATTCTACAGCGCGGTGCCGCTTTCGGTATTCTTGTGGGTTGTAGGCGAGGGTGTGGCTTACATAACCGGAGCTGTGCTTTATAGTATGCATAAAGTAAAGTATATTCACGCAATATTCCATCTTTTTGTTCTTTTGGGTACGCTGTGTCATATGCTGGCTGTGTGGTACATACTTGTTGCAATGTAAAGAAAATTGTGTTTGTGAGATTTTAAAATTTCGGTAAATATCCCGAATGGTTTTCAAATATTCAATTCTCGCGAGGTTTGCAGAATGCGCTAAAACGCAACGTGAATCTCGCGAGTCTTTTTATAATTGCTTGCCATTGTTTTATTGTATGTTTCTTTTTCATTCAAAATTGTTTTTTTATTTAAAAATGGGTAAATTCGCAAAATTATAGTTGGTCGCTTTGCGAGTGGCATTTTTTTAAGTATATGATACGTATTGAAGAAAATTATTCATTACTGCCCTATAATACATTTGGTATTGAGGCTACAGCCCAGAGGTTTGTGGAGTTTTCGTCTAAAGAGGAGCTGCTTTTGTTTATTAACAACGGTTTTGCCGGACGTGCTTTTGTAATAGGTGGAGGTAGTAATTTGCTTTTTATAGACAATTTCGATGGAACTGTTTTTCATTCGGCAATAAAAAGTATAGAGGTTGTTGAAGAGGACGCCGATTCACTGCTTTTGCGTGTAGGGAGCGGTGTTAACTGGGACAGCCTTGTTGAATATTGTGTCAAGAACGGTTGGTACGGGCTCGAGAATCTTTCGCTCATTCCGGGCGAAGTTGGCGCAAGCGCTGTGCAGAATGTCGGAGCCTATGGGATAGAGGCCGGGGAACTTATTGAAAGGGTAGAGGCTGTCTCTATTGTCGATGGTGCTGAGCGAATGTTCACGCACGATGAGTGTCGCTTTGCCTATCGTTACAGCTTGTTTAAAGCCGAGGAGAAAGGTCGCAATATTATCACATATGTCACATACAGACTCAAGAAAAATGCTGCTTTTAAACTGAATTACGGAAATTTAAAAGAACGTGTCGATGAACTTGGTGGCGCTACTCTTGCAAATGTGCGTCGTGCTGTGTGCGAGATACGTGAGGCGAAACTGCCTAACCCGGCAGATGTCGGTAGCGCAGGCAGTTTCTTTATGAACCCTGTTGTTCCGGCGGAATGTGCAGCTGCTCTCAAGGCTGAATATCCGACAATGCCACAGTATCCGGCCGAAGGTGGTGGAATAAAGCTTTCGGCAGGCTGGCTCATTGAGCAGTGTGGCTGGAAAGAGACACCACACGCTCACGTAGGCGTTTATTGCAATCAGGCATTGGTTATAGTGAATCGTGGCGGAGCTACCGGACGTGACGTGCTTGACTTTGCTTCGGCTGTAGTTGAGTCGGTAAAGGAAAAGTTCGGCGTTGAGTTAAAGATGGAGGTTAATGTCATTGGTTAACAAGATGAAAATAAAGTTTTTAGGAACGGGAACATCGACCGGCGTCCCCGAGATTGGTTGTAAGTGTGAGGTGTGTACGTCGACTGACCCGCGAGACAGACGTTTGCGCTGTTCGGCGTTAGTCTATAACGACGACACGACGTTGCTCATTGACTGTGGCCCTGACTTCCGTACGCAAATGCTTGCTACCGATGTACCGCGAATAGATGCTCTTTTAATGACACATAAGCACTATGACCACCTCGCCGGTATTGATGACTTGCGCCCTTATACAAGAAACGGCGAATTGCCTATATATGTTGACCGTGAGACCGAGATGCAGATACGCTCGTTCTTTCCATACTGCTTTGGCAGGGTAAAATACCCGGGTGTTCCCAATATCGCACTTTTTCCGGTCGATTACAAGAGCTCGTTCAGTGTGGGGAGTATTGAGGTTATGCCTTTTAGGGTGTTTCACGGAATGATGCCTATAACAGCCTACAGGTTCGGGAAATTGGCTTATATAACAGATATGAGTTATATTGAACCGGCTGAACTTGAGAATTTAAAAGGGGTTGAAATTCTGGTGATAAATGCTTTGAGATTTTCAAAACCGCATAAGACACATCAGACTGTGCTTGAGGCGCTGGCGATAGTCGATTATATAAAGCCTCGTGCTACATACTTTACGCATCTTATGCACCACATAGGTTTGCACGCAAAGATTGAAAAATGCCTTCCTGACGGGGTGTTTCTGGCATATGACGGCCTTGAAATTGAATTTTAAGCCAAATTGGCTTCTTAATAATTAAAATAGGTATAATATGATATTCTTTACATCGGGCAATATTCTTTTTATAGGTTCTATTCTTATTTTTTGCAGTATTCTCATAACCAAGGCCGGCGGACGCTTCGGAATGCCGACATTGTTGCTGTTTCTTGTTGCAGGAATGCTTTTTGGCCGTGATGGGTTGGGTATACATTTTGACAATGTAGGACAGGCGCAGTTTGTAGGTATGGTAGCGCTCTGTATTATCTTGTTTACAGGTGGATTGGAGACTAAAATAAATGATATTAAACCTGTGCTTGGGCCGGGATTAACCCTTTCGACGGTTGGTGTGCTGCTGACAACGCTTTTTACCGGTGCGTTTATTTACGGATTATCTTGCTGGGAATTACTTTCGTTTGAACTTCCGCTGATAACCTGTTTTTTGCTTGCTGCAACAATGTCGTCAACCGATTCTGCAACAGTATTCAATATCTTGCGCGGAAAAAGTATGCGACTAAAGAATAACCTGCAGCCTTTACTTGAACTAGAGAGTGGAAGCAATGACCCTATGGCGTATATTATGACCATTGTGCTCATACAGCTTGCCTTGACGGTGGGTAGTGCAGCGCCGGCTGCGCTCTGCTCAAGCGAACTTGTTGTAAACTCTCTCACAACGCTTGTGCAGCAGTTTGCTGCCGGTGCTATGATTGGTGCCGGAGCCGGCTTTGCAACAGTATGGGTGATGAAAAAGGTCTCCTTGAACAATATTCCGCTATATTCCATAATGTTGATGAGCATTGTGTTCTTTACATTTGCAATAACCGATATGCTCGGCGGTAATGGTTATCTGGCTGTTTATCTGGCAGGTATAATAGTTGGTAATAACAAGATGAGCAATCGTACCCAGATTGTGGCTTTCTTTGATGGGTTGACCTGGATTGTGCAGATTGGTATGTTCCTTCTCCTGGGATTGCTTGTCGACCCGAGCGAGATGTGGAAGACAGCTGTGGCTGCGCTTCTCATAGGTGTGTTTATGATGCTTATTGCCCGTCCGCTTAGCGTTGTGCTATCGTTGCTTCCTTTTAAGAATATAAATGTGGCATCAAAGGCATTTGTCTCGTGGGTCGGACTGCGTGGTGCGGTGCCTATTATCTTTGCAATGTATCCTGTGGTTGAGCACGTTCCCGGTAGTGATGCTGTTTTTAATATAGTGTTCTTTATAACCTTGCTGTCGTTGGTGTTGCAGGGTGGTACAATTACCACTGTGGCTAAAAAACTCAACTTATTGCTGCCTCCGGCGCCTAAGAGCCATTTTAATGTGGAGTTGCCCGAAGAGGCCGGTGAACTTTGCGAGTATACAGTTACAGCTGAACTTATTGATAACAAGGGAGATACATTGCAGTCGTTGGGCTTGCCCAAGGGTGCTTTGGTGATACTTGTGAAGCGTGGCGAACGTTATATGGTTCCCGACGGCTCTCTTAGGTTGCTCGAAGGAGACCATTTGTTAATGGTGACAGCCTCGGATACCGATAATAAATAACCTTTGAATTTTGATAACCTTTGAATTATGAAACGAATTTTTTTATTCTCTGTGCCTTTTGTAGCAATGGGCATAGCATTGCTATCCTGCGAAGGCAACGAGGAGTGCAACGAGGAGTGCAAAAAAACATATGTCGAGAGTAAAACCTACAGGAATCTGCATAACGATGATTTCTATAAAAGTACAGGTCTCAAGAAGGCAACAATGTTGGAAAGCACCATACAGTATCACCTGATTATGCAGAAGTGCTGTCCCAAAAGCTATCTCGAAACCCAGGTTGCAATGTTTCCATTGGATATGATTACCAACTATTATCTTTCGGAATACCTTCCTTATGATACGACTTATCTTGGAGAATATAACAAGCGGCTTGAGAATGCTTTTCGCGAGGATTTCAAGGATGTTGATTTCGCGGAGTATGACAAGGAGCGTTACGCAGCTTTAGCTGATGATACAATGATGGTACGTATAAAACGTTCCGATTATTGGGAGGCTGTGTTCAAGGTAAACAGGGAGTATGCAAATCCCGAGGGCTTTGCTGATATTGAAAAGGCGATAAAGGAACTGCACAGCAGGTTGGGGCTTGACTGGAACGAAACAATTTTTGTGGCAAAAGATGTGATAGAAAAGCACAGAGCTGCTGTTGAATATGTCTTTACCAATTACAAAGACGAGATAAACAGTATATATATAAAGTGATATAAAGTTTACCGGAGATGCATAGTGAGGGTGGCCCAAAAGCAAAATAGGGTTTCCCTCACTGCTTTTTATTGTATTTTCATTTGCTTACCCACATTGAATTTCTGCTGAACCATTATATGCTTGATTTTGAAATCCCTCAGAATTTAACGTTGAGCCTTGAGCCCCACTTGTGACGCGGGTAGCGGTATGCAAAAAAATAGAGCAAGCGTTGCTTGCTCTATTTTGTGATCCCGACAGGGATATTAGTTGCCCCAGTGGAATTTTGTGATCCCGGCAGGAGTCTTTACTAATTTATACCTGAAAAGCTTCTTATTTATTTTCCTACTCTCTTTACCATTCGGCTTTTCGGAATACGCCGTTGTAAATCTACGCAGTGAAAATATCAAAGGGATATAATATATAAATCATCAATTCACCCAATAGCAGATATATCCACCTAAAAGCAAAATAGACAGAGCAACGATATTGCTCTGTCTATTTTGTCATATACGAGGTTTGAAATCTTAATACCAAAGATTCCCCCATTCACCTCTTCGTTCAGGTGATGCAGATGGCTTGATTTCAGAGCCTCCCACAGGGATGCGGTCTGTTGATGCAGCCAACATACTCAACGGCTCAATTTCTGTTACCAGGATTGATGGCTTTATATA
>JAZRFF010000024.1:0-57665 GCA_045661225.1 Bacteroidaceae bacterium
GCCGTGTTTCACAACAGGGCACACAGTCTATTCCCGACTGGGAATAATGGTTTGGAAAATAGTATACTGCAAATATACATTAGCAAAATAGCGTTTTGCAAGTTTTTTTGCATCTTTTTAGCAATGATGTGCTAAAATCTAAAAAAAGAAGCCTAGCCCGGGTATATGTGAATGTGGAATTAGAAAAACAGGTACCGCGATTCACATCGGGGCACCTGAAAAAATGTCATCTAAACAATATATAATTGCAACGCAAAGTTATTCTTACAACAGTTTTTTAAAGTTGCTGAATTGCTATAATTGATTGTATAATAATTTTGCAGAATATGGTCTGCGGGGCTCAAATACAACACAGCAATATTGGAAGACAGGTTTTCAGGGCCTCCCAATATTGCTGTTAACGTGGTGTGCAGTGATTAGTTGTAGCGAGATTTCTTTTCGGCTGCTAACATATTTTCAATTTCTTCGCTCATTGAATAGCCCTTCTCTACTTCGTCGGCTATAACTCTGTTTCGCAACTCGATGAACTCTTTTGCTTCGTTGAGTGGCAGTGTCGAGTAAATCTCTTCATCGGTGTAGGCTAATGCTGTTGCTGCGCCGCTAAGAATGTCTATGGCAATGTCTTTTGCCGGACGTGTTTTTTGATTTTTCATTGCTTTTTATTTTTTTCTTCTTCGTTTAATCCTTCTTATGCAAATATAATGTAGAAACGTGCTTTTTACAAGTCTGTGAGCAAACAATTGAAAAATCTTTGCAAAGGTTGGCGTTATAAATTCTGTGTTTTGTTATTTTTTGGCTGCAAACAGATAGTACCCCAGGAACTTGCTTGTGCGCAGTATTTTGCTGATAATAAGGCAGCAACCTGTTACCAACAGCGATAATGAAACGACAATTGCCAGTTCAACAACAAAATTTGGTGTCTCTCTGATGAATTCTCCAACAGACGGCAACTGCGGTATAATGAAGAAATGAATGAGGTAGATATCCAATGTGTGCTTGCCTATATATTGTAACGCCTTGCCTGCGCGACGTTCTTTGCTGAAGCTCTCTTGGTAGGTCCTGAAAAAATTAAAGACTATGAGCACCCCGGTATATCCCAACAGCACGGGTGCTACCATCTCTATGAATATGTTGGCAAGCGCATTGTCTCCGCTATATGTGAAGCTTGTGTATATCAGGACAATAAATGTGATGATGATGCTTGCGGTGAAGTATTGGTTATCCAACAGGCTGAATAGTTTCTCCTTGTAGCGTGAGGCTAAAATGCCTGCCACGAAAAAATGGAAGTATTTGCAGGTCTTTGTCAGTGAGGTTAGGTCGCCCCAATATACAAGAGCGTCGACTTTTTTCATCGGGTACAGGGCCAGGAAGGCTATGGCGGCTGTCGCTAAGTGCAGTACTATCCATAGTGTGTACCTGCCGTTGTTCCTTTGCTTGCGTGTAGCCCAGGATATAATGTATGTTACAATGAACATCTGCAATAGCACCAGTGTGAACCAGTAACCGAACTTTGATTGGTGTTCGACAAAATCAACGAACCCTTTCTGCTGAACAAGATAGACGTATGTGAGACCGAATGCCAGCGTGGGTATGAGCTGTATTCTGAGCTTTTTGATGGTGTTTGTTGCAAGGCTTCTTGAATCGGTTATGGCTGCTGTTGCCTTGTAGGCAAAAAAACCGCTTATGAAGAAGAAGAGGGGCATTCGGAACGAAAGGAATATTGACGAGAGCAGCGTTGTCTCTCCTTCAATGTTTAATGCGAAGGATTCGATGTGTGCAAAGACTACAAGAATCATTGTGAAGCCTCGCAGGGCGTCGATGTACTCTATACGTTTGTTCATATTACTTTGGAGTTTCTTTTTTGTTACTTTTTATGTGATTCTCTTTGGGCTTAGTGCAGTTTGCGCCATAGGTAATGCCAGGCCTTGAAAAGTGGTGCCCAGATGACCTCGCGAGGGTAGTGCCGGACGAATGTGCACGAGCGTTTCAATGTCTGTATTATGCGCTTTGTGCTGTAACCGGCAGTGGGGGTGTAGCGCCGGTCGTGTTTGCCTAAGTTGCCTGCAAGCATAATCTCTTGCAGTATGAATTCTCCTTCTTTCCTGTCGGGAGCGAATGGGGTGTGCTCTTGGTCAAGCGCGAATACCTGTTGCATCACGTGCATAAGCGCGCAGGCGAATTTCTCGAGCCCTAACAGCTTTACAGTGGCAATGTAACGCTCTCTTTCAGCGGTACTTATGTCGCCGGCAAGAATATAGTAGTAGTCGAGCAGTTGCTTAAGGCCGATACCTTCGTAAAAGAGGTGACGGTATATGTGCACGAGAAGGTATATTAGGTTGAACTCGGTTGTGGGGACGGGTAACAGGGTGTTGCCTGCTTCGTTGGTGTTTGCGAATTGCAGTGCGGCGTGATGCGCAAAAAAACGTTGCAGCTTCCTGTTGCCGAACGGGTTATACAACCACGTGGGGCGGTAGTGTACCTCAATCTCGACTCCTTTTTTAATTGGAAAGTCGACGTGGTGGTACGTGGGTTTGCATTTGGGAAAATAACGCCTCACATAACGTAGCACGGTGTCGCAACCGCCGTCTAACCATATGTCGATGTCGCCGGGGGTGCGCAGCAATGGGTTGGGGTGGTATTGTGCGCAGCCTTGTCCCTTGAGTATACAACAGTTGAAACCGTCGGCTTTGAATTTCTTTGCTACTGCTGCTGTCTTTTTGTTCAGGTCGGCATTGGCGGCTTTTATCTGCTCGCAGGCGCTGTGCCACTCAAGCAGTGTTCTTTTTCCGGGGCGTTGTTGCTGTGGTATTTTTTCTATTCCGGCGAATGTCGTTCCCAAGAGTGCCTGTCGCCACGCTGTGTCGAAAAGTTCCGCCCACTGCTCCTCGTTGGGGGTTGTAGAAAGGGCGGTGCGCTTGCCTGTGGCGCACTGGATAAGTTCAAAGAAGAGTTCTGTGGTGTCGGCGGGCATTGTGCAGACTGTTTTTACTTGAAACTGTATCCGCCGTTAACCTCGATGAGACTGCCGTTGACAAATGGGTTGTCGATGCAGAAACGGTAAGCGTCGACAATTTCGTCAATAGAGGCGAAACGGTGTATAGCGGTTTTGCGGTATATATTTTGCTTAATCTCTTCGGGCTTTTCCTTTTGCCAAGGTGTTTCGACAAAGCCGGGGACAATGGCATTGACTGTTGTTCCGGTGCCTTCGAACTCCTTTACAAGGTTCTGAGCAAGTGCGTGTACTGCAGCTTTTGTGACACCGTAGGCCAGCACGGTTGCGTGTGGCTGAATACCCATCTGCGAGCCTGTGAACAGAATTCTGGACCCTTGGGGAATGAGGCTGTACAGCTCGCGAACGAGTATGTAGTGCGAGTTTACTGCAACTTCCATCATTGTGTCCCAGTCGCTGTCGGCTGTGTCGGTAAACGGTTTCCTGATGGAGACACCGGCGTTGCAGACTATGCAGTCGATGTGTGTGCACTCTTGCTTGACGGTGTCGATGAAGGCGTACAGGCTTGTGCGGTTGCTCTGGTCGACCTTGTATGCTGTGAAATTCTCAATCTGCTCGGTAAAGTCGCTGCCTACGTATGTGGCATAGACACGGTAACCTTTCCCGATGAGCATCTTTGCAACGCCTAATCCAATGCCCGACGTTCCTCCTGTAACTATTGCTGTTTTCATATTTTATAATTTATTCACTCCTTTGCGCAAAGGTAATAAAAAGATGCAAGAATAGCGCATTATGCTTGAAACTGTTTGTAAATCTTTTGCGGCGAATGTACCCGGGGTGTGTTGCTTGCTTATGTCGTGGAAAATGAGTATCTTCGCACTGTTTAACAAATAAATGATTGAATATATGTTCTCGGGAATTGTTGAGGAATTTGCGACGGTGCGTCGTTTGGTGCGCGAGCAGGGTAATCTGCATCTGACGCTGACCTGTTCGTTTGTGAACGAATTGAAAATTGACCAAAGTGTGTCGCACAACGGAGTGTGCCTTACAGTGGTCGATATTAACGGCGATGAATATACGGTAACAGCTATGCACGAGACTCTTGAGCGCTCGAATATAGGCCTGCTCAACGTGGGCGACAAGGTTAATGTGGAGCGTAGTATGATGATGAACGGCAGGCTCGATGGTCACATTGTACAAGGACACGTCGATTGTAAGGCACAGTGTGTGTCGGTACGTGATATGGACGGCAGCTGGTACTACACGTTCCGCTACAAGAGCGACGCCGAGATGGCGGCAAGGGGTTATATAACGGTCGACAAGGGGTCGGTAACGGTAAACGGTGTCAGCCTTACCGTGTGCGAACCGACGGACGATTCTTTCTCGGTGGCTATAATACCTTATACTCACGAACATACGAATTTCCACACAATAGAGGTGGGTACGCTTGTGAATATTGAGTTTGACATTATTGGTAAGTATATTGCTCGCATTGCAAGGCGATGAGGAAAAAAATGATTGCTTATGTCTAAAATTCTGCGCTTTTTTTTGTTGTTCCTGCTGGTTGTTGTAGCGTTGTGCGTGCAGACAAGGCCCGACAGGGAACAGCACGTCAACGAAATTTCGGCAATGGTCGTTGAATCGCTTGCACAAGGTGCGCCGATGGGCGAGCTTCTGCCCGAGAGTGCTCTCGCGTTAATAAAGGACGAGGGGCTGTTGCGAAATTTGCTTGACAAGACTGTTGTTGTTGAGGATTATTATGTGCTGACCTTTGGAAAATTTGTGACCGGTGACGAGGAGTATCCTTTGTCGATAGGGGCGTTCGGAAAGGTATTTTTCCTTGCAGCGGACGGCATTGCCGAGAGGTCTTATTATAAACTTAGAGAAAAGAAAATTATTGATTGAAATAGAGTATGAAGATTGCTGTTCCAACAAGAGAAGGTGTAGTCGACAACCATTTTGGGCATTGCGACCATTATACGATATTCACCGTTAACAACGGCGAAATTACAATGAGAGAGATACTGCCTTCGCCACAGGGCTGTGGCTGTAAGTCAGGGGTGGTGCTTGTGCTGCGACAGAAAGGAGTACAGGTGATGCTCGCCGGAAATATGGGAGAGGGTGCAAAAAATGTGCTCGAAAGCCACGAAATTAAGGTTATCCGCGGTTGCAGTGGCGATATCGATGCCCTTGTAAGGGCTTATCTTGCCGGAGAGGTAAAGGATAATGGCGAGCTGTGCAGTCACCACGAATGTGGTTCGCATTGATGGCTGTATTCTGCGGCCGTTTGGCTCGATGACGGTCAGAAACATATTACGCAGCAACAAAGAAAGTCCTTCGGGCTGCCGGTGCAAATGTTAACAACAAGTTCTTGCTCAGGAGAGTGGCTACGTGGCAATATGCCGCAGCAGGGGGTGCTGTCCGTGGATTTTAACTTTTAATTTAAGCAAAAAACAAAAATAATGGTAAATAAAGTATATCTTGAGAACTTTGAGAGTCGTCTTCTTAACGAGCTACTTAAATTGTGTACACAGTATAAAGTGCTCGAGGGTACACTGCTTGCTACCGACGATATTGATGCTCGTTGGCACGAACTTGCCCCCGAATATGTAGCCGATGCTGTGCCTAACATTGCCGATTATCCTACCGTTGCAATAGCCTGGGCGGGGTATGTCGGTATGGCTGTTGCGCACCAGTGGGATAGCGATTGGACGGCGCATTGCAAAGATGCCTACAAGAGTTACTATGGACCAAATGGCTTTGACGACCTTGATGAGTTTGTCGTGCAGCGCATTATAGGTTTCCACCTCGAGTCGCAGGAGGCCAAAGGCATTGAGCAGATGATGCGTCGTCTTGGCGAGACGGCACTCACTATCATACGTCGCGAGAATATAGAGCCGCAATCACCAATGGCTTTTCACGCTTTTGCACGTGCCATAAAGGTTATGTACCGCGTGGGAGCTGCCATTGAACTCAAGCGCCTGGGGTATAAATTCGAGCAGGTGAATATGCCGAACCTCGGCAGCGGGGTGGCCGAGTGCTAAATAGCTTAGTCCATAAACAAAAGTTGCCCGCTTAGGCGGGCAACTTTTGTATTATATTATAAGTGCGTGTTTCTCTCGTTAGTTGGCTGTGTTGAACAGTGGTTATTATTGTACCGTAACGAACAAGAATTATAGAATAGCCGTCGCTGTTGCTGAAAATAAAATAAATAATCCCCGCGTCGCGGGGATTATTTATTTAGTCTGTTGTAAAAATTCTTTGTTAGAATCTGAAATCTACACCGATTGTAGCGTTGTAAGTGTTACGTGCGTAGCTTGAGAGCTGTGTCTTGTAGTTTGCATATGCTGCATAGCAGAAACCAACGTTCAAATCCAGATTCTTGTTGAAGCTGTACTTTGCACCGAGACCTGTCATAAACGAGTCGTTTACAAATGAAATGTCGCTTATGTATTTGTCGGTGATGCCGAAGTCGCTGTACTGCACGCCGGCCGAAAGAAGTAGGTTCTTTGTTACATTGAACTCTACTCCGGCAAGGAGCTCATAGGTGTTGTGAGCAAGGTGTATGTTGTTGTTGCCACCGAGCAATGACTCAACAGTTGCGTCCTTGTCGAAGTAATATGTTGCACCTAACATTGCCTTGAACCACGATGTTGCCTGCCAAGAACCTGCAAGTGAGAGCAGTGCAGGTGAGTCGATGCGCTGCTTCTTGCCATCGGCGAAACCGCCTAAGTAGCTTCCGAGTGCACCACCGGCTGCACTTTCTATTATCGAGCCCTGTCCAATGTTGTTCATAAAATCACTAGCTTTAATCTCCAACTCCTCGGTGTCGTTCTTTACGCTGTTTACAGTCTGGAACTCATACTTTGCTGCAAAGTTAAAGTCACCAATCTTGTAGTCTACACCGATTATAGGTGTGAATGATATACCGCTCTGGTCCATATCGATATTAACAGACATAACGTCCTGCACGCCCATACCGGCAGCCGAGATGTCGGCGATAGCCTTTATTTCACCATTGTAGTTGTTGTTCAGGTAGTTGCCTCGAACACCTGCGAACACTGACCAGTTGTCCGATATCTTGTAAGCAGCACCCAATTGGAGCGAGAACATATACTGTGTAGACTCAAATTCTGAAGCTCCGCTTATAGTCATAGGTATATGAGACAACTGTCCAAGTCCGGCACCAAGCTGGCCGATGAGGTTGTTGAAGAGGGGCAAACCGTTCTCAAATTCGGCCTTACCGCCACCACCGGGCATTCCGAAGAATCCGCTGAATGCCCAACGGCCGGTGTTGTAAGCAGCCATAATTGTAGGCATACAAGGTACAAAAACTTCGCCCTTGTGAGTCTTGTTGGTAAGGCGGTTTGTTACGTCGCGGTCCTGCCATACCATCTGCCAGTTAGCCGATAGCGCCCAACCTTTCTCAAAGAATGCAGTTCCGGCAGGGTTGAAGTAGATGGCATCGGTCTCCAGTGATGCGTAACGCGCCGGGTTGCGTACAAATGCCGAATGCTGGTTGGTGTTTGTCAACAGACCGCCTGCAAATGTTGAAATTGCAAGCGATGCAATAGCGATTGTTGTGAATAATCTTTTCATAATGATAAATTTTAAAGAAAAACTCTTTTTTATGCGTTTTTAAATTAACGTTGCACAAAAGTAGTTATTTGTGCAATAAAAAGTTGATAAATTTCATTATTTAACTTTAAAATTGTATATAATGAAAAAATATTATATAAAATGTGACTTATTTTAACAAATAAAAGTACAATGTCTCTCTTTTTAGGGGGTGGGCTTTATGCTTTTTAGATGCAAGTTCAATTGCTGTGTAGCGCAATGGGTGCAGGCTTTGATACTATGCTGCAAGTGTCTGCTTTTATTGTGGTAGCAGTATGGTTGGGCTAAAAAAACAGAAACGCCACTTTTCAGTGGCGTTTCTGCATATATTATATAAGGTATATTTATCTTTTTACGGGAATTGCGTCGATGCGTGCCTGGTGGCGTCCGCCTTCGAATGGGGTAGAGAGGAATATCTCGACACACTCCTTTGCGCTATCGGTAGCAATGAAGCGACCGGGCATCACCATTACGTTGGCATCGTTGTGCTGACGCGCAAGTGCTGCAATTTCGGGCTGCCAGCATAGGGCGCTGCGTATTGCATCGTGGTGGTTGAGGGTCATATTTATTCCGTTGCCGGTGCCGCAGATGGCAATACCGGTGGTGAGGTTGCCTTTCTCAATCTCTTCGGCAAGCGCGTGTGCAAATTCAGGGTAGTTGCAACTGTCGGTGCTGTGTGTGCCGAAATCCTTGTAGTCGTAGCCCATTGCTTTAAGCCACTCTTTAACCTGTTCCTTAAGGGGGTAACCGGCGTGGTCGCTCGCAAGTCCTATTGTCTTGTTCATTATAGCATTGATTTTACTTGGTTATACACATTCTCGGCAGTGAAGCCTAACTTTTCGTCGAGCACCTTGTAAGGAGCCGAGAATCCGAATGACTGTAAGCCCCAAACCTTTCCGTTTGCGCCTACAAGACCCTCGAGATTTACGGGAAGACCGGCTGTAAGACCGAATACCTTTGCTCCTGAAGGTATGATGCTCTCTTGATATTCCTTGGGCTGTGTACGGAAGAGACCCTCTGAAGGAACCGACACGATACGTGTCTTTATGCCGTCGGCTTTGAGCAGCTTGGCACCGTCGACGAGTGTCGAAACCTCGGAACCCGATGCGAGGAGAATAACGTCGTAGTCCTCGTCGCTGCCGGCGATAATGTATGCACCTTTGCTTGCCTCTTCGTATGGTGTGCCTTCGGGAAGGTTGTTTACATTCTGACGTGAGAAGATGAGGCCGGTCGGGGTGTCACTGTTCTCCATTGCAAGTTTCCAGGCTTGTGTAGCCTCGTTAACGTCAGCAGGGCGCAAAACGAGCATTGAGTTCTTGCCGCTGTGGTTCTTTACCTTCTCCATAAGACGTACCTGTGCCTCTTGCTCGACAGGTTCGTGTGTGGGGCCGTCCTCGCCTACGCGGAACGCGTCGTGTGACCAGACGAACTTAACGGGAAGCTCCATAAGTGCAGCCATACGTATTGCGGGTTTCATATAGTCGCTGAATACGAAGAATGTTCCGCAAGCTGCAATTACGCCACCGTGAAGCGCCATACCTATGCAGACGCAGGCCATTGTGAGCTCCGATACTCCGGCGTGCAGGAATGCACCGCTGAAATCTCCGGGAGTGAAGGCGTGTGTCTTTTTCAAGAAGCCGTCGGTCTTGTCGCTGTTGCTGAGGTCGGCCGATGAGCATATCATATTTCCGTAGTTCTCGGCAAGGATTCCAAGCACGGTAGCCGATGCGTTACGTGTGGGAGCGTCGGCCTTCTGCTCAATGGCTGCCCAATCGATTTCAGGCTGTTTGCCGCTGAACCAGTCCTCGAGCAATTGTGCTTTTTCGGGGTTTGCTGCCGCCCACGCCGCTTTTGTGTTCTTGCGCTCGGCAACAATCTTGCGTAGCTCGGCAAGGCGGTTGTCGTACATCTCTTTTACCTCGGGGAAGAATGTGAATGGGTTCTCAATGTCGCCACCAAGGTTCTTTATTGTGTTAATGTAGGCGTCGCCACCGAGTGGTGCACCGTGTGTGCCGCAGTCAAACTCGTAGCTGCTGCCGTCGGCGCGACGTGCACCCTTGCCCATAACGGTGTTGCCGATGATGAGGGTGGGGCGCTCTTTTTCGGCCTTGGCCTCGGTGAGGGCTGCACGTATAGCGTCGCAGTCGTTACCGTCAATGGTTATTACCTTCCAGCCCCAAGCCTCGTATTTTTTTGCTGTATCTTCGAACATAACCTCGTCGCAGCGTGTCGATAGCTGAATCTGGTTAGCGTCGTAGAACATAATAAGGTTATTGAGCTTCAAGTAACCGGCAAGGCGGCCGGCTCCCTGTGAAACTTCTTCCTGAACTCCACCGTCCGAGATGAATGCGTAAATTGTGTGGCCGAATGCCTCGTTGCCTAAACGTGCCTCAAGGAATTTTGCTGCAATGGCTGCACCCACGGCGTATGTGTGTCCCTGACCAAGAGGGCCTGAGGTATTCTCGATGCCTCGTGCAAAATTCACCTCGGGGTGACCGGGAGTGGCGCTTCCCCATTGACGCAACTGCTTGAGCTCGTCCATTGTATATTTGTCGGACAGGGCAAGCACCGAATAAAGCATAGGTGACATATGACCCGGGTCGAGGAAGAAACGGTCACGTCCCTCCCACAATGGGTTCTCGGGGTCGTGAATCAAAAACTCTGAATAGAGGACATTGATAAAATCGGCACCGCCCATAGCACCGCCGGGGTGTCCCGATTTTGCCTTTTCTACCATAGCTGCAGTGAGGATACGAATGTTATCCGCAGCTCTGTTCATCAGTTGCTTGCTGTTCATATTTTACTATTATAGTTAGTGGAGTGTTATAATTCAAGGTTCTTCCGCCGGGTGGCTGAGACCCTTGTGGAGATACCTTTCCGTAATTTTCTACAAAAGTAATATTTTTTGTTTGAAAGTAGGGCATAAATAATTGATGATTTTCTACCTTGTTTATAAATATTTGCTGCAGTTACCGTTTTTTAATTGTTTCGCTCTGTTTTATTGCCTTTTTAAGACCTTTTTGCACTCTTGATTGCTTGTGTTGCCTGCTTTTGTGCTATCTTCGTGCTATAAATATAAATGACTATGCTTGTAGATATTATAGCCCGACAGTTGGGCTTTGCCACGGATAAGGTCCGTAATACTGTAGAACTGCTCGAGGGGGGTGCAACGGTGCCATTCATTGCGCGTTACCGTAAAGAGGCTACAGGCTCAATGGACGAGGTTGCCATTGGGGCTGTCAAAGATATGCACGAGCGTCTTAAGGCTGTTGTGCAGCGCAAAGAGACAATTGTTGCCACTATTGAAGAACAGGGACGCCTCACTCCTGAACTGAAGAAACGCATCGATGCTTGTTTCGACGCAGTGGAGCTCGAGGATATATACCTTCCTTATCGTCCCAAACGCCGTACGCGTGCCACAATGGCAAAGGAACGCGGTCTTGAACCGCTGGCCGACCTTATCTTTGCTCAGCAGAGCGCCGATATCCGGGAACGTGCGCAACGTTACGTGTCGGCCGAAGTGCCCACCGCCGATGATGCTGTTGCCGGGGCGTGCGACATTATAGCCGAACGCGTGGTCGAGGACGAGGGCGCACGCGTGGCTGTGCGGCGTCTTTTTGCACGCAACGGCGTCCTTGTTTCAAAGGTTGTTAAAGGTAAAGAGGCCGATGGTATTAAGTATGCCGACTATTATGAATGGCAAGAGAGTGTGGCGCGTATCTCGTCGCATCGCCTGCTGGCAATAATGCGTGGCGAGGAGGAGGGGGTCTTGCGTATGTCTATAACGATAGATGCCGATGTTGCTGTTGAATCGCTCTGCCGACGCTTCGTAAAGCACCGTTCGCCGTCGCGCGGGTATATGGAGGCTGCCATAGCCGATGGTTACAAGCGTCTGCTGGCACCTTCTATTGAAAATGAAACGCGCGCGAAAGCCAAGGAGCGTGCCGACGACGAGGCTATAGCGGTCTTTGCCGATAATTTGCGACAGTTGCTTATGTCGTCACCATTGGGACAGAAGAGGGTTATTGCCATCGACCCGGGCTTCAGGACGGGGTGCAAGGTGGTTGTGCTCGATTCGCAGGGCAATCTGCTGCATCACACTGTAATTTATCCGCACGCTCCGCAGAACGACCGCGATGGGGCTGCACGCATAATCACCTCGCTTGTGAATGACTATTCGACCGAGGCTTTTGCTGTTGGAAACGGCACAGCCGGTCGTGAGACCGAGGATTTTGTGCGTCATCTGGGGCTTGCACCCGATATTTTCTCGGTAAACGAGGACGGCGCGTCGGTCTATTCGGCATCGGCTGTTGCACGCGAGGAGTTTCTCGATGAGGACGTTACTGTACGTGGCGCGGTTTCCATTGGACGCCGGCTCATAGACCCACTGTCGGAACTTGTGAAAATTGAACCTCGTTCTATTGGAGTAGGGCAGTATCAGCATAGTGTCGACCAGGGGAAACTCAAAGAACGGCTCGATGTTGTTGTCGAGAGTTGTGTAAACAAGGTGGGTGTGAATCTCAATACCGCGACAAAGCAAATTCTGACGCATATTTCGGGGCTCGGTCCGGCTCTTGCCGATAATATAGTAAAATACCGTGCGCAGAATGGCGATTTTCGCAGCAGACGGGAGTTGCTTAAGGTGCCACGCCTTGGCAATAAGGCTTTTGAACAGGCTGCGGGCTTCTTGCGGGTGATGGGCGGCGACGAACCGCTCGATGCGACTGCCGTCCACCCCGAATCGTATGGAATTGTGGCTCGAATGGCAAAAGATGCCGGTGTTACACTCGATGAATTTATTGGCAACGCCGAACTGCGCAAAGGGGTTGTGTTAAAGGAGTATGTGACCGACAAAGTGGGGCTTCCCACATTGACCGATATTCTTGACGCTCTGAACAAGCGCGGGCTCGACCCGCGCGAACAGGCAAAGGCCTTCTCGTTCGACCCTTCGGTGCACGAGATTGAGGATTTGCGGGCAGGTATGGTGTTGCCGGGAATTGTTACCAACGTAACGGCATTCGGAGCGTTTGTGAATGTGGGTGTGCATCAGGACGGTCTTGTGCATATATCGCAGCTGGCCGACAGATACGTTGCCTCGCCCGGCGACGTTGTAAAACTCGGTCAACAGGTGATGGTGCGTGTCGTGGAGGTTGACCTCAAACGACGCAGGGTGGCACTCTCAATGCGTGGGGTATAAAAACAAACGATAGGAGCGCGCTCCTATCGTTTGTTTTTACTGATGAATCCCTTATAGACTAATCTTGCTTTTTTGCTGTTATCTTTAGAGTGTAAATCTCTCCTTCTATATTTACCCGTGGGTGGTTGTAATTCATATTGCCTTTTTTGTCTATTTTTATGGTAGCTTCGGGTATCTCCTTTAATGTTAAATCGTAACCGTTGTTTTCATTAGTGATTTTGTATTGGCTCTTGTAACCAAAGTATGAACTATTATTCTCTAAAACCTCAATCTCGGCACTGTTTTTACCCATTCTGTTTACTTCGACCTTGATATTGGTATATTCTTCTACAAGGACTTTACCTGCATATAATTTCCCTGTGCCGCTATATGTTCCTTGCAGGGTTGCGGCTTTCTTCTTTATCTTACGATTGCTAACAGACGATTTGCTGATTGTGCTCTTTTCTTGAGGTGTGCTGTCGGCTTTTGGGGTTGATAGCTCTTTTCTTTCTCCGTTGTCTGTTATTGGTAAGAAATTTATATCGTCATTTGTCTTTTGCGCCGAGAGGTATTTGTAATGGTACTCGTACTGTGTCTGTTGTGAACGTAAATCAGCCGGCCAACCTAATCCTACTCCTAATAATGTACCTGCCGCACCGCTTCCTATTATAATACCGCTTACATCTTCTTCTCCCGCCAAAGCCATTATAGTTCCAACAAGCATAATCCCGCAACTCAAACTTGTAAGCCCTATTCCTGTATATTTTAAGAAATATGTTTCGTTGTAACTTTTTGTCTTATAGTCTAAAGCGAATGGTATATAATTATTGGTGTTGGGTTTTTTCGATAATAGGTAAGCATAATAATCGTCGCTAGATATTGTAACTTCTGCTGTTCCGCTGTTGTCTATAACCGCGAGTTTTTCCATATTGGGCGCGTAAATTACGCTTTGTGGTTCCCCTTTTATAGTGATAGTCTGTTTGGTACTGCACGAAAATAACGTAACACACAGTAACAAAAGTATTGTAAGTTTAATGTGTTTCATAATAATATGGATTTATTTATAGTCGTATAATATTCCTTGTACTCTGCAGTTCTCTCCAATAGAAACATTGGTGTTAAAGTAAAGTAACCACAAATATTCATTTAGAGCATCGGGTTTTGTTTGGTAGACTTTACGCAGTGCTTCGTTTACTTTCTTTTTATCTGTTACGGGTACTATTATCTTTGAGTTTGCATAAAAGTCGGTTACTATTTTGTCGAATGTCTTTCCGCCATCTAATGAGTATGAGATACATACGCTGAATTTGCAGTAGGATTGTTCTTTGTCTAAATCGGGTAGGCTTATGCTATTACCGTTAAGCTCTCCGTTGCCGATTCCTGTTATTTTATATATCTTCGACATAGCTCCGCTACCGTGTGGAGCTATAGAAACCTGTGGTAGGTCGGCAACGTATGTGGTGCTTGTATTTGATATTCCCGACGTTCCCGAGCTTCCGAGATTTATTCCGCTTGCTATTTGTCCTACAACACCTCCAACTCCAAGGGCGCCGGCAATTGCTCCAAGATTAACCGAACCGCCTTGGGTGTTAGACGAGATTTCTGTTGTTGAGTGTTGTTTAACAGTCGGGTCGTAATAAGATGTTGATACTCCGCTTGAATTGACGAAAAAAGATTTTGTTTGGTCAATGGTCATAATCTCGTCTGTTCTGTTGTAAACAATGGCTGTAAGTCTACCGTCTTTTGAAATTGTGTATGCAACGGCTATTTCGGCATCGTCGGGTATGGGGATTTGTTCTGACGGTTGGGCGTGAGTGGTTCTTACAGATTGATAGGCTACGCTTGTTGTTGTGAGCTTCGTAGAACCACAAGAAATTAAAGTGAAAAGAAATAAAATGTAAATAATTGTCTTTTTCATTTTTATATATAAAAAGGCGTGTAACCATTCTATTGCTTGCCTCATTTCAGGTTACCGCCAAGTGACCTAACACATAACAAGTACAGAATAGTCCACGCCAAAATAGCGTGAACTCTCAGTCAACTTGTTCTTATGTGTTGAATATTGGCGGTATTCGAAATGAAAGAACAAGAGCCAAAAGCTCATTTATAAATGTAAAGAATGGAACAGCGTTGTTAATAAATAGATTCTATCTCTTGAATATTAACGCTTGTTATTACAGCGTGTTCCTGTGTCTTTTCTGTTATTTTTGTCTGTTTTTTGTTTTTGTTTGTTCTATTTTAAAAGATGCCTATTGACACAGAATCCTGCGTCAATAGGCATACAACTAATATTTATCTATTAGCAAATTTTGCGTGAACCGTCGCCGATAACTACGTCGTACACCTTAGGTGCCTTGCCGTATTTCTCTTGGTAACGCTTCTTAGCCTCCTCGATGAATACTTCGTACAACTCCTCCTTAACAAGGTTGATAGTGCAACCGCCGAAGCCGCCACCCATCATACGAGAACCTGTTACACCGCAGTCGATAGCAACGTCTACCAAGTAGTCGAGCTCCTCGCAGCTTACCTCATAATCCTTGCTCAAGCCGAAGTGTGTCTCATACATCTTCTTACCTACGGTTTCGTAGTCGCCGGCCTCAAGAGCTGCGCAAACGTCGAGCACGCGAACAACCTCGCCAATAACGTACTTAGCGCGGTTGTAGTCCTCGGGCTTCAACTCTGCCTTAACCTCCTCAAGCTGCTCGAAGCTAGCGTCACGCAATGACTCAACCTCGGGGTGCTTAGCCTTGATAACCTCAGCTACGCGCTCACAGCTCAAACGACGCTCGTTGTAGGGTGAGCCTACGAGCTCGTGCTTAACGCAAGTGTTCAAAAGAACGAGCTTGTAACCCTGAGGCTTGAATGGGAAGTACTGGTACTCGAGCGAACGGCAATCGAGACGGATAAGGCTGCCTGCCTTGCCGAATACGCTTGCAAACTGGTCCATAATACCGCAGTTTACACCAACATAGTTGTGCTCTGTTGCCTGACCTACTTTTGCAAGTTCGAACTTGTCAACCTTGTTGTCGCCGAACAAGTCGTTCAAAGCGTATGCGTATGTGCTCTCAAGAGCAGCTGATGAAGACATACCTGCACCAAGGGGCACATCACCTGCAAATGCAGTGTTGAAACCCTTGACATCAACGCCACGCTTGATCATCTCACGGCAAACACCGAAGATGTACTTTGCCCAAGATGCGTGTGGTGCGTCCTCCTCTTTCAAGCCGAACTCAACATAGTCCTTTTCGTCGATAGAGTAAGCGCAAACCTTGTCTGTACCGTTAGGCTTGATCTCGGCCATAATACCCTTGTTTACAGCACCGGGGAATACAAAACCGTTGTTGTAATCGGTGTGCTCGCCAATGAGGTTGATACGACCGGGTGAAGCGTAGATGCTTCCTGTTGTGCCATCGAAGTGCTTGATGAAGCGGCTTCTTACAAATTCTATATCCATAGTATTAAAATGTTAAATGTTAGTTATATTAAACTTTATCAATTGCTTATTTTACTTCTTAGCGGGCTTTGAACCTACAAGAGCGTAGAACAACAGGTATGCAGCACAGAATATAACAACCCAGTAGCTTGTCATATAGTCTGTCAATTCGGCAACCTGAGCCTGGATAGCGAGCATTACAGCGCAACCGAATACCATTGTCATAAAGATACCCGAAGCAACGGCTGTGTACTTGCCAAGACCCTCAACGGCCATATTGAATATACCGCCCCACATAACTGATGTGCAGAGACCCACGAGAAGGAATGCGAAGATACCTACGGGAACCTCGGCCCAGATAAGTGTGAGTGTACCCCAGTCGATTCCGGGAACCTCAACGGTTGTAGCAGGGCTTGAGAACATACCGAAAGCAACAAGCACCAATGTAGCGATAGATACGGTAGTAATCATCGCGCGGCTTGAAACCTTGTTACCGATACTTGCACCGACGAAACGGCCGATGAGCATCATAAACCAGTATACAGCAACGATGAGGCCCGCTGTAGCAGCGTTAATGCCAAGCTCGGGAGTGTTTACAAGGTACATATTAACGTATGTAGGAACGCCTACCTCAATACCCATATAAAGGAATATCGCAATAATACCGAGTGTGAAGTGACGGTACTTGAGCGCACCCTTAACGAGGCTAATCTCTACGGGAGCCTGCTCGGGCTCGTCAATCTTTGTAAAGAGGATAACTACAAATGCAATAACGAAGATTGCAAGGGCAATCATCAGCGCAGGAGTAGCGTCGGCAATCTTGGTGTCTTTTGTAATCTCGCCGATGAGCGCACCCATAATAATGTAAACAGCAACAGCTGCCGATGAGTTGAACACACCGCCAAGCTGAATGAGCTGGTTACCGCTGTTGCCGCCACCGCCAAGAAGGTTAAGCATTGGGTTAACAACACAGTTAAGGATACACATACAGAAACCGGCGATAAATGCACCAATGAGGTATACGCCGAACACGAGACCAAGGTTCTCCTTAGCATCGAGCTGTCCGCTTGCCCACTGTACGAGAATACCGATGATACCCACTGTCAAGCCAATGAGAGCGGTCTTCTTGTAACCGTACTTAGAGATGAGCATACCTGCGGGAATACCCATAATAAGGTAAGCCACGAAGTTACCGTAGTTACCTATCTGTGCAAGAACTTCGGGAATGTCTCCCTGTGCTTTGATGATGTTTGCCATAGGTGAACAGAGGTTTGTCACAAAGGCAATCATCGCGAAGAGTGCAATCATAACGATAATTGCTCCCCACTGTTTTTTCTGATTACTCATAGTTTAATTTTTTTAAATAGTTATTATTTGAATCTTACTTTTCAACTCCGAATTTGTAAACGGTAACCTGTTTGTAAGTCTCGCCCGGGCACAATACTACGCTTGGGAAGTGTGCGCGGTTGGGACTGTCGGGGAAGTGCTGCGCCTCGAAGCAGATGGCGCTGCGCTTGGGGAATGTTGCACCGTGTGCACCCGCAAAACCGCTGTGCCAGTTCGATGTGTATACCTGAACGCCGGGCTCGGTGGTGTAAACCTCCATTGTGCGGCCGCTGACAGGTTCTGTAACTTTTGCAGCAAAGCTGAGCTCGCCAACCTCTTTCTTGTTAAGCACATAGCAGTGGTCGTAGCCGGCTCCGTGCTTAATCTGCTCCTCGTCGGCGTCGATGCGTGCACCTACTTCGGTGGGAGTGGTGAAGTCGAACGCAGTGCCCTTGACGGGTGCAATGCAGCCGTATGGTACCGATGTGTCGTCGATGGGAACAAAGAAATCGGCGTTTATCTCGCAAATGAGATTATCTATTGTTGCAGTGGGGTTGGCAATGCCCGAGAGTGAGAAGAAACCGTGGCTTGTAAGGTTTACGATGGTCTTCTTGTCGGTTGTTGCCGTATAATCAATTTTCAGTTCGTTGTCGTCGGTGAATGTGTAGACAACTGTGACGTCAAGATTGCCGGGGAAACCCTCTTCCATATCGGCCGAGAGGTAATGCAGCTTTAATGTCTGACAGTCGGTCTGTTCGGCGTCCCAAACGCGTGCGTGGAAACCTGTGGGGCCTCCGTGAAGGTGGTTGGGGCCGTTGTTGATGGCGAGATTATACTCTTTGCCGTCTATGGTGAACTTACCTTTGCAGATGCGGTTGCCGTAGCGGCCGACCAATGTGCTGAGGAATGGTTCGGGACTGTTCAGGAGGTTGTCTATGCTGTCGTGTCCTTGAATGACGTTGGCATAATTGCCGTTTTTGTCGGGGACCATAATGCTGCATATTGCGCCTCCGTAGTTTGTGATTGCAACTTCGCTACCGGCCTTGTTTTTCAAGATGAATAGCGCTGTTTCTTTGCCACCGATGTTTTTTTTGAAGTCGGCGGCTTTCAATTCTGAAAGATTGTTTTCTGTACAATTCATATTACGGTGTGTTAAATAGCTATTTCTCCGCAAATAAAATAAAAAATCGCCTTACGGCAAAGTAAAAGCGATAAAATTATATGAAAAATTGTACAAATTTTAAGGGTTGTGCCGGAAATAATGGGCGACCGGTTTGTTTTATAATCATTTATGGTCGAAAATAAAAAAATACCGCCGTCTCGGAATCCCGAGCGGCGGTTGTGATTGTTCTTTGCTTTTATGCGGCAACAAATGTCTTTTTTTGCTCTATTTTGTAGCCAAAAGGTCGGCGACGATGAAACAACTGCCTCCAACAAAGATAAAATCCTCTTTGTCACTGTCGGCAAGTGCGGCTTGCAGCGCCTTTTGAACATTGGGGTAGTGTTCTCCGTTAAGTCCGAACATCATTGCCTGCTCCTGCAACACGGGTGCGGGCATTGCGCGCTGAATGCTCGCCTGTGTAAAATAATATGTCGCATTCTTTGGCATTGTTGCAAGAACTGTCGTAATGTCCTTGTCGCTTACCATTCCGAACACTATGCGCAGTGTCCGGCATTGCTGTGCTGCAAGCTGGCCGACAATGTATTTTATGCCACCGATGTTATGCCCTGCGTCGCACACGACGCGGGGGCTTTCTTGTATCGTCTGCCAGCGTCCCATTAACCCTGTAAGGCTGCATACGTTTGTAAAGCCTTTTCTAACAGCTTCAGGGGTGATGCTGTATCCCTGTTCTTTGAGCCTTTCTATTGCCGACAGTATGGTGTTTGTGTTTTTCTCTTGACAGAATCCGCCTAATTCGCCATAGATGGTTCCGTAACTTTTTGTGTTGTATGTGTAACCGGCGTTGCTTGGGGTGGCAGTGGTAAGCAAGGCTTCTTCTTCGGCGTATGTGACGGGTGCGTTCAGTAGGGTAGCCTTGCTGTTGAATACCGGACGGGTGCGGTCGTCGGCTTCGCCTATGATGACGGGGGTATTGCGCTTTATTATCCCGGCCTTCTCGGCTGCAATCTCCTCGACGGTGCTTCCCAGGAACTGTGTGTGGTCGGGGCTGATGTTTGTAATTACGCAGAGGTCGGGGTTTATGATATTTGTGCAGTCGAGACGTCCTCCAAGGCCTACCTCTATAACCGCAACGTCAACTTTCTCCTGTGCAAAGTAGTTGAACGCCATTGCTGTTGTCAGCTCGAAAAACGATGGGCTTAGCGGTTCGAAGAATGCCTTGTGTGACTCGACGAATTCTGTTACATATTCTTTGCTTGCAGGCTTGCCGTTGACCCTGATGCGTTCCCTGAAGTCGATGAGGTGCGGCGATGTGTAGAGTCCCACTTTATAACCGCTTTCCTGCAGTATTGCGGCGAGTGTGTGCGAGGTTGAACCCTTGCCGTTGGTGCCGGCAATGTGTATTGTGCGGTAGTGGGTGTGCGGGTTGCCAGAATGGTTGTCTAAGGCTATGGTAGTTGACAACCCCTCTTTGTAAGCCGCACCGCCTACTTGTTGGAAGGGCGGTGCGCAATTGTAAAGATATGTGACAGTTTCTTCGTATGTCATTATTGTTGTTTTTTAATCGAAGAAATTTTTGAAACGGCGGAATATCTTCTCCTTTATACTCTCGCTGGGCTTGAAATTGTCGGAATCCCTGAAACTTTCAATAGCTTTTTTCTCGTCTTTCGACAGTGATTCGGGAATGTAGACGCTGATGTTTACAATAATGTCTCCACGTCCGTAGCCGTTGAGTACGGGTAAGCCTTTGCCACGCAAACGCATTACTTTGCCGGGTTGTGTTCCGGGGTCGATGGTGACTTTTGCCTTGCCGTCAATAGTGGGTACTTCGGCAATACCTCCGAGTGTCGCGGTGGGAATGTCGAGCAACAGGCTGAATACAAGGTCGTTCTCTTGGCGCACGAGTGTCGGGTGGCTCTCTTCTTCGACGATAATCTGCAAGTCTCCGGCGATGCCGTTACGCTTGCCGGCGTTGCCTTTGCCGCGCATTGTGAGCACCATTCCGTCGCATACTCCGGCCGGAATGTTAACCTCGACAACCTCTTCGCCCATCACTATACCGTCTCCGTTGCAGTGGGCACACTTGTTCTTTATAATCTTACCTTCGCCGTTGCATCTTGGACAGGGAACCTCGGTGCGCATCATTCCAAAGAAACTTTGTTGTGTGCGCACTACGCGGCCGCTTCCGTGACAGTCGGGGCAGGTCTCGGTTGCATTGCCCTCGGCGCCACTGCCTCCACAATGGCTGCATTGCACGTATTTCTTGAGTTTGAACTTTTTTGTTACTCCGTTTGCAATATCCTGAAGGCTCATTTTAACCTTCACGCGAAGGTCGCCGCCTCTGTTTCTCGCTGCTTGGGCACGACTGCTGCCGCCGCCGAAGCCTCCGAAGCCTCCGCCGAAAATATCGCCGAACATTGAGAAAATATCGCTCATATCCATACCGCCGCCGAAGCCGCCTGCACCGCCGCCTCCGAGGCCTTCGTGACCGAACTGGTCGTATCGTGCCTTTTTGTCAGGGTCGCTGAGTACGCTGTATGCCTCGGCAGCCTCTTTGAACTTCTCTTCGGCCTCTTTGTCACCGGGATTTTTGTCGGGGTGGTATTGGATAGCCAGTTTGCGATAAGCCTTTTTTATGTCGTTTGCCGATGCGCTTTTGTCGACGCCCAGCACTTCATAGTAGTCTCTCTTTGCCATATTTTTTCATTATTCGCCAACGGCTACTTTTGCGTGGCGTATTACTTTATCGTTTAATATGTATCCTGCTTGAATGCAATCGAGTACCTTTCCCTTGAGACTCTCGTCGGGGGTGGGGACGAGTGCTATCGCCTCGTGGTAGTCGGTGTTGAAATCAGCGCCTTCGGTTTCCATCTTTTGCAGACCGTTTTGCTTGAGTATGCCCACGAACTTATTGTAGATAAGCTCTACACCGGTCATTACTTCGGCGGCATTTTTGTCTTTTGCCATATTGCTCAGCGCGCGCTCAAAATCGTCGAGCACGGGCAGTATCGATTCAATGGCGCGTTCGCCACCGTTTTTAATTAGTTCGGCCTTCTCCTTGATGGTGCGCTTGCGATAATTGTCAAACTCGGCAACCTGACGCAGGTACTTATCTTCGAGCGTGGCTACTTTTTCGTTCGCTTCGTCAAGTTCTTTCTGTAATCTCTCCTCGGTCGTAAGCTCTGCACACTCTTCGGCGGGTGTCTCGTTGTTACTCTCGCAATTTGTCTCCTTTTCTACAGTGCCGACAGTGTCGTTTACGGCATCTTCTAAAATTTCTTTATTTTTTTCGCTCATAGTCAATCGGTTTTCTGTTTTGTTTATAACAAATAGTTTGCCAATGGGGTTTTTGGCAGAAATTTTCGGCAAATTTACTCTTTTTGTGTGACAAATGGTGTCAATTTGGCAGATTTTCTTTTTTGTGTTCTCTGTGGCTTTAGCTTTTGACAGAAAAATATTATTTTCGCAAATAATTGCTTGTTGAAAATGAATAAAACCGAGATAACCGTTTTTTCTTTACTTACTGCTGTGCCGTTTACGCTTGTTGCACAAGAGGGTAAATGTCGTTCTGTGGAGCAACGTCCCAATGTCGTTCTTATCTATGCCGATGATATTGGGTACGGCGACCTTGAATGTTATGGAGCAATTGGTGTTAAAACTCCTAATGTCAATAATTTATCATCGAATGGTTTGCGCTTTACGAATGCTCATTCTGTAGCTTCAACGAGCACCCCTTCGCGCTACTCTTTGCTCACAGGAGAATACCCCTGGCGCAAGCAGGGTACCGATGTTGCAGCCGGTGATGCTGCGATGATTATTTCCCCCAGTCAGTATACTGTTGCCGACGTTTTTAAAGAGGCCGGGTACACGACGGCAGCGTTCGGAAAATGGCATCTTGGATTGGGCGCCGAAAGTGGCCGGCAGGATTGGAATGCTCCAATATCACCCGAATTGTCGGATATTGGTTTTGACTACTCCTATATTATGGCTGCTACGGCCGACAGGGTACCTTGTGTCTTTATAGAGAATGGCAGAGTGGTGAACTATGACCCTTCTGCGCCTGTTTTTGTAAGCTACAACCGGAATTTTGATGGCGAACCTACTGGGCGTGATAATCCCGAGCTTCTCTATAATCTCAAGCACTCGCACGGGCACGATATGTCCATTGTAAACGGCATTGGACGCATCGGTTATATGAAAGGCGGGGGAACTGCGCTCTGGAAAGACGAGAATATTGCCGATAGCATAACTGCACGCGCGGTGGACTTTATAAAAAGGAGTAGTGCCGAGCCTTTCTTTATTTATTTTGCGACGAACGATGTTCACGTTCCGCGCTTTCCGCACCCGCGCTTCCGTGGAGCGAGCAGTATGGGGTTGCGCGGTGATGCTATTGCTCAGTTCGATTGGAGCGTTGGCGAGATTATACGTGCGCTTGACCGGAAAGGGGTGCTTGAGAATACTCTCATAATACTCACAAGCGACAATGGTCCGGTGCTTGACGATGGATACGCCGATGCTGCCGAAGAACTTGTGGGGGAACATCGGCCTACGGGTGGTTTGCGTGGGGGAAAATACAGTGCTTTTGAAGGCGGAACGCGCGTGCCGTTCATAGTCCATTGGCCGGCTGTGGTCGGTTCGGGAGGTGTCAGTGATGCGTTAGTGTCCCAGATTGACTTTCTCGATGTTATGGCTGAAGTGTGTGGGGTTTATGACGAGCGTCAGATGGCTGGTAACAGCGCACCGCTGTCGTCAGATGGAGCGCCGGGCGAGGTGGAATCGTGGTTGGGACGCGACGGTGCCGGACGCGACTTTATTGTGGGTATGGCTGCTAATCACACACTCTCGCTCACAATGTATGGCTGGAAATATATTGAACCCAAAGGCGGTCCGGCAATTGTTCCGTGGGGGGCGAAGATTGAGACGGGATATTCAGCACTCCCACAACTGTTCAAAGAGGTCGACGGCGAATTTGATGAGAGTGTGAACGTTGCCGCCGAGAACCCTGCAATGGTCGAGGGTATGCGCGCTACTCTTGAGAAAATACGCAATAATAGAAATTTCAGGATAGAGTATAAATGACAGAATGTAGATAACAAGGTTTATATGGCAGAATTACTTACAGTATTACAACAGGACGCATTGCGCAGTATGCAGATAACAGCGCTCAATGCTATGCAGCAAGCAGCTATAGAGCATTGTCGCAATAATTCGGGTATGGTGCTTCTCTCGCCTACGGGAACCGGAAAGACACTTGCTTTTTTGTTGCCGTTGCTTGAACGCTTAGATGTGTCGCGCGGCGGAGTACAGGCGCTTGTGGTCCTTCCCTCGCGCGAGCTTGCAAAGCAGGTTTTTGAGGTGTGGCGCTCTATGGGCACACCGTTCCGTATGGTGGCGCTTTACGGTGGCCGGCCTATGGAGCAGGAGGTTGCCTCGTTGGGGGGTGCTGCAGTGTCGGTCGTTGTGGGTACTCCCGGACGTCTGCTCGACCACCTGAATCGAGGCTCATTTGCTGTCGACGGGTGCGCGCATCTTGTGATAGACGAGTTTGACAAGTGTCTCGAGATGGGCTTTCAAGATGAAATGTCGAAAGTCATTGATAAACTTCCTGCTGTAACGTCGCGCTTTCTGTTGTCGGCAACCGATGCGGCCGAGATTCCCCTGTTTGCGGGTGCGACGGGTGCTGTGAAGCTCGATTATCGCATCGCTGACGAACGTCCGGCTGTGCGCACCTCGTTCTATACAGTTACCACAACGCCTGAAAAACGCTTGGAGAACCTCTTTGCGTTGCTCTGCTCTTTTAACGGAGAGTCGGCCATAGTGTTCTGTAATTTCAGAGAGACGGTCGACGAGGTGCATAAGTTCCTGACAAAAGCATCGCTCAACTGCGTTGCCTATCACGGCGCAATGGAGCAGAAGGCGCGTGAGTTTGCACTCTACCGTTTTACGGCCGGGTGTACAAATATTCTTGTGTGTACCGACCTTGCAGCGCGAGGTCTCGATATTAAGGACGTAAAGCACGTGGTGCACTACCAGCGTGCGCTCTCGGCCGACATTTTTACGCATCGTAACGGACGTACGGCGCGCTGGGAGGCTGACGGTGCTGTCTATATGCTTGCTTTTGAGAATAAGTCGTTGCCCGAATTTGTGCCGTCGGGGCTTCTGGAGTATGAGCTTCCCAAACGTAACACTTTGCCTCCCGCACCGCAATGGACTGCGCTCTATGTGGGCAAGGGTAAGCGTGACAAATTGAGCCGTGGCGACCTTGCCGGTTTTTTTATCAAAAAAGGAGGTCTGCGTCCCGATGAGGTCGGGACAATTATGGTCTTTGATAATTATGCATACGTGGCTGTAAAAATAAAACAGATGCGTGCGGTGCTAAAGGCTGTGGAAGGCGAAAAAATCAAGGGGGTAAAGACTATTGTCCAGGTGGCGAGACGCTGATTCCTGTCGGTGTGTACGGAGCGGTTGTACTCTGTCGCGTGTGAATGTCTGAATTTTATGGCATAAATCTATGGTGAATGTAAGGGCCGGAAGGCTCTTGCATTTTTTTATAGAACCATTCTCCCGACTTTATAAATTTGAAAATCCGTTATAATTGTGTATCTTCGCGCTTGCAACAACAAGCAGATACTTTTTTTGAATGAAAAAATATAATTTTAACGCAGGACCGTCGATGCTGCCGCGTAAGGTGGTGGAGCAGACGGCTGCAGCGGTACTCGATTATAATGGAATGGGGCTCTCTTTGATGGAACTGAGCCATCGTTCGGCTGAATTCAAGCCTGTACTCGACGAGGCTCGCGCCCTGTTGAAGGAGTTGCTCGACGTTCCGCGTGGGTACGAGGTCCTTTTTCTCGGTGGCGGGGCGAGTATGCACTTTTGTATGGTGCCGTATAATTTTTTGAACCGCAAAGCCGCTTATCTGAACAGCGGTGTTTGGGCGTCGAAGGCTATGAACGAGGCTCGTCTCTTTGGCGATGTGGTCGAGGTCGCTTCGTCGGCAGATAAGGCGTTCAGCTATATTCCAAAGGAGTTTACAGTGCCTGCTGATGCCGACTATCTGCACATTACGTCGAATAACACCATATACGGAACACAGTTGCGCCGCGATATTGACTCGCCTGTACCTATGGTTGCCGATATGTCGTCGGACATTCTCTCTCGCAGAGTCGACGTCTCGAAATATTGTTGCATATATGGTGGCGCGCAGAAAAATATAGCTCAGTCGGGCCTTTCGTTTGCTATAGTAAAGGAGAGTGCGCTCGGACGGGTAGAGCGTTCAATCCCCTCGATACTCGATTATCGCGTACACATTGCCAACGGCTCAATGTTCAACACTCCGCCGACGTTGCCTGTCTATACAGCACTCTGCTCTCTGCGTTGGGTAAAGGAGCAGGGGGGAGTCGACGAGATGGAACGTCGCGCAAGGGTGCGTGCGCTAACGCTGTATGACGAACTTGACCGTAACTCACTGTTTCGCGGTACTGCAGCCGAAGAAGACCGCTCTTATATGAACATTGATTTTACAATGTCGTCCGGGTACGAAGAACTTGAGGAGGAATTTTTGCAGTATGCCGCCTCGCGTGGGGTGGTGGCCATAAAAGGGCACCGCACGGTGGGTGGCTTTAGAGCGTCGTGTTACAATGCGATGCCGCTCGAAGGCGTGCAGGCTCTTGTTGATTGTATGAGAGGCTTCGAAAAGATAAAGAAAGGATAGAATATGCTTGAAAGTGATATATACAAGACTATAGAGGTTCAAGGCGAGGCTATATACACCGAGAAAAGGAGTAAATTCCTTGCTTTTGCAATACCTGTGACCACTATTGAACAAGTGAAGGAGAATGTCGAGGCTTACCAGAAAAAATACTACGATGCGCGTCACGTCTGTTACGCCTATCGCATAGGCGAGCGTGGTGAGCAGGAGCGTTCCAACGATAATGGCGAGCCCTCGGGTACGGCTGGTAAGCCTATCCTCGGGCAGATACACAGTAAGGAACTTACGAACGTTCTTGTGATAGTGGTGCGTTATTTTGGAGGCGTCAAATTGGGCACAAGCGGCCTTATAGTGGCTTATCGTGCCGCAGCAGCCGAGGCTCTTGAGGCTGTGGAGCATATTGAAAAAACCATAAACGGCGAGATAACATTGAAATTCTCTTACCCGCTGCTCAACGAGGTGCTGCGCATAGTCAAGGAAGAGGAACCGAAGGTCGTTGAACAGATTTTTGACAATGACTGCGTGGTGCGTCTGTCGATGCGCTTGTCACGCTTGCCGCGTCTGATTGAAAGATACGAGAAACTTGTAATCTCAAGCAAAAACGACCTCAAGATTGTTCTGCCCGAATAGTTCTGTGCAAAGGCAGTTCTTTTTTTTCTATTGCTTTAATGGAGACTACAATGGATATATTTGAGCTTTTAAAGAGGGTTACCGTTGACTGTAAGGACGATGGCGAGCGCTTTGTGACAACTGACAGGCTCGATTTTATTGAACAAATGCTTGCCGGAACCTCCTATTCCGTTGTGGCGCGCGAACCTCTTGCTCTGTTGTATGCCAAGCGTTCATTGCGCGAGGGTGATGAGGTGGTGCTTGTTTCGTCGCACGTCGATTGTGTGTATGGACATTGTTTCTGTACCGATGAAGGCGATGCGCTGCGTGGTACGTTCGATAATAGCTTCGGCAACGCTGCCGTTTTGTGGTGTATGCTCAACGACTGCCTCCCCGACAATGTCGTTGTTGCCTTTACCGGCGACGAAGAACGCGATTCGCGTGGCGCCGTTCAAGCATTGCTTGCCCTTGGTCGTGCCGGGTGTAAAGTCTCTTTCGCTCTTGTACAGGACGTTACCAATGAGGGGTGGGACAGTGAGGCTCTTTTCGCCTTGGAGAATGATTCGGGTATCGACATTCTAACATCACACAAGATTCTTACGGCATTGGATTGTTACGACGGCCGATACGTTGTAAAGCACGATGCTCTCCCCGATGAGTCGTGGGATTATGCCGAATATGGAATACCCGCTCTTGCCCTGTGTGCTCCTGTGGGTGAGGAGCTGCACAGTGACAGCGGGGTGGTATTGCGTAAAACTTCGGCAACGGAATATTGCAATGCGTTGTGCAAGGTGCTTGACGTTTTCTGATTGTTTTTCTGCACATACAGCAAAGGCTGCCCGGTGGGGTGGCCTTTTTTAGTATGAGTGGCGTTTTACTCTATGTCTGAACCTTGTTCGTGTTATTACAAAAATGTTATTAGTCGTTAAAAATGCATTTTTGTTGTTTGTGGATTTTCATTTTGTCTTTTTTTGTTTATTTTTGCATTTGGTAAAGTATATTTTAATTAAAAAAACTTTGCTGAGTAATAAAAATTAACCTAACCATAATTGACAATGAAAAAACTTTTTACATCTTTCTTGTTGTTGGGTATGATTGCTCCTTTCAGTGCTTCTGCGCAGTTGCAACTGAAAGCCGAGGCGCCCGCTAACCCCGACAACGAACCGATTGAGGTGCACCCAGTGCCCCATCCGCGTCAGTTAAAGTGGCAGGAGACAGAGTTTTATGCCTTCTATCACTATGGAATGAACACTTATACCGGCCTTGAGTGGGGTAACGGTGACGAAAATCCCACACGTTTCGCTCCTACAGCGCCTCCCAATCCGCGTCAGTGGCTCGAGGTTGCCAAGGCTGCCGGAATGCGTGGCGGTATTGCAGTCGTAAAGCACCACGATGGTTTTTGCCAGTGGCCTACAGAGACAACTGACCACAATGTGACAAATTCGGGCAACGAATACGGTCGCAATACGAATATTCCACGTGACTTTGCAGCGGCTGCAAAAGATTTGGGAATGAAGTACGGCTTCTATGTATCGCCCTGGGACCGCAACAGCTATCATTATGGTACCGACAAATATGTAAAAGACGTGTTCTTGAAACAGTGCGCCGAACTTGCAAAGTACGGTACCGACCAGTTCGAAATGTGGTTCGACGGCGCTAACGGTGGCAGCGGTTACTACGGTGGTCGAAACACAACGGTAAACGTCGACCGTGCTACTTATTACGACGTTCCCAATCTTCGTGACAGTATCCATAAAGTGTGCCCCGATTGCGTTATGTGGGGTGTCGGTGGCGAAGCACGTTGGATAGGTAACGAGGCCGGTTGGGCCGGCGAGACAAACTGGTCGCCCGAGAACCGTGACTATGCCCCCGAGGGTAACGGTATGTATGGAACCGAGACCGGTTGGTTCTGGTTGCCCGGCGAAAGCGATGCAAAGGCTACAAACAAAGGCTGGTTCTACCACGATGGCGAGTCTCCGCTGACTCCCGAGCGTCTGTTCCAGATGTATCTTGAGACTGTAGGACGTAACGCGACACTTATTCTTAATATCCCTCCCAACAAGGCCGGTGTGCTTCCCGATGCATCAGTAAACGCTCTGACAGGAATGGGTAATCTCATTAAGGCTCGTCTTACAAACGACTTTGCGAAAGATGCAACTGTCGAGGTAAGCGAAACACGCGAGGCAGGTGCTAACCGCAATTATGTGGCAGCGAACCTTACAGATGGCAACAAGAATACTTATTGGGCTACAAACGACGGTACAACCGAGGCTACAATCACACTTATGTGGGACGAGGCAAAGACCGTACGTTACGTCGAACTTATGGAGTACATCGCCAAAGGTCAGCGAGTGAAAAAGTTCAGTATTGAAACAACACAGGACGGTGTTAAGTGGTCAAAGATGGCTACAGGCGTTAATACCACAACTGTCGGTTACAAGCGTATAATCCCTCTCAACAGCAGTACACAAAACAGTTACGGTGCGGGTTACGAGGTTATGGGCTTGCGTATTAAAATAGAAGATAGCCGTGCTTGTCCATTGATAAGCAAGGTGAGCGTTTACTAATATATCAAAAAGAAAAACAGAATTATGAAACTTAAGAATATATTTGCGCTTGCTGCTTTTGCATTACCAATGTTTGCAACGGCGCAGACAGAGATAACTTTCGAGACACAGGACTATAAGTCTGTCGGTGTCTATGATACTTGGGAGGCTTCTCCTTTCCGTACAGGTGTCCTCAAAGGCAACTATGCGGTCATTGAAAATCACTTGACCTACGTCGATGACCAGTTGGACGTTGCTCCCAACCCCTCGTCTAAGATTCTGGCTATTCAACGTTCGCGTTACGGCAGTAACACTTTCGGTGTACGTGTCGACCTGAATGAGACATTTGAGCTAACTCCGCAGACAAAGTATCTGCACGTTAAGGTGTATCGTCCTTATGAAGGCCGTGTGATGGTCGTTGGTCTTGGCAAGCGTACAGAACGTATGGAACAGTCGCCCGAGACCGAACAGTTCTGGGCAATGTCGACAAGAAACGTCGGGGCTAACAAGTGGCAGGACGTGGTGCTCCCAATCAAGGGCAACGGCGGAATTGAAATATACAGTCTCGTTGTAGTTCCCGACTGCGAATCGCCTCACAACTACGCTAATGATGAAATATGTTACGTCGATGATATAAAGGTGAACGATAATCCTTCGTCGGAGCTTGTTTACGGCTATTATCAGACATCGATGGAGCCTTCGCAGCTCTATACAAGAAACGACCGTCACCTCGATGGCGTTAAATTACAGGTAGAGGGTGCCGCAGAGCAGTCATATACAGCTCCCACAACGCCAAAGGCTGTGTATGTGAATATGACTGACAAACAGTTCTTTGCAAAACCGGGAGATAGAGTGACTGCTAAGGTTGCTTATACCGGTGGCTGGATGCACGCCTACGCCTATATCGACTACGCTAACGATGGCAAGTTCAACGACCTTGTGAACGATAATCTTAGCATTGCCGATGGTAGCGACATTGTAGCATTCTCGTTCTATGGTGGCGACAACAATGATGCAGGTGTTAACAGTGCCGGTGAAAATATTTCCGGTGATGCGCGTAACACTAGTGTGATGCCATCGTTTACAATTCCTGCTGATGCGGCTTATGGATACTACCGTATGCGTTATAAAGTTGACTGGAACTGCGTTGACCCGGCGGGTAACATAGACCAGGCGAACTCTATTCTGTCAAATGGAGGCGGTATCATTGATATTATGCTTAATGTACACGGCGACTATGCTTACGTGAACGATGCAAACCGCAATGGTAAAGTTGTTGCAGCAGCCGACGGTGCCGACCTTGTTACCTACAAGGTGCCTTTTGGTCAGGACTTTAAAATAAAGATGGTGCCCGAGAATGGCTTCGAGTATCGTGGCGCTATTGTTAAGTATGGATACAACCTTCAGGGAGATAGCGTTGTACACGATAATCCGCAGTGGCAAAAGAAATTCTATGAGCGTCAGGAATTTGATGCCGAGGATTGTATTACTATCCCTGGTGAGTATATGTGCGGCGATGTCGAGATTGAAGGTCTCTTTATTGAAAAAGGTACATACGTTGAGCCCGAAAAGCCCAAGCGTTACGAGACAACAAAAGTTGTCGATGGCGAATTTGTCGGCGAAATTCCTTGGTACACTATCCGTATCGGTCAGCAGGGTTACGTGCTTGCCGACAATGGTACAGCCGATTATATTTCTCTAAACTCAACGGAGCTCGACACCAGCAACGATGCTCAGTTGTGGTGCTTCACCGGTAACGAGGAAGATGGTTATAACATATATAACAAGCAGGCCGGTGCAACAAAGGTGCTTGCAGCTCCCACAGCAATGATGGGTACTACCGGTGCAGGCTCTTTTCCTGTACTCAAAGATAAAAACAATCTTCCCAATGGTTACATTGCCGTGTGGCGCTTTCTCGACTCGAGCGACCTCGGTTCGAACGATGTCTCTAACGCTTATATGTACGAGGACGGTTACCTGTCAAATAAAGTGAATAACCGTGACAACAAGCTCGCTTTCTGGACAGGTGGTCAGGACGCCGGCTCTACGCTTCGCATTCAGTATGTCGAGACTACCACTTCTGTCGACGATGTTGTTGTTAAAGCAAACTCCGATGTTGTGTACGATATTCAGGGTCGCAGAGTGAATGCTCCCGTTGAAGGTGTGTATATAGTAAATGGTGATAAAGTGCTTGTAAAGTAAGCCTTTAAGGCATTCGTGATAATGAAGAGGGTTGCTCGCGAGCAACCCTCTTTTTGTTCTTCCGGGGCACAACCGTGTGCTACTTTGGGTAATAACGTAAAAATATTTTGCTATAATTTTGTTATGCTCTTTTCTTTTATTTAATTTTGCGGTAATAGCAAATACTAACCTTAAAAATATTACTCCAATGAACACAATTGTTTCTCAGTTTAACATTCAAGGCAATGTTGTAGAAGTGGCTCCTTTGGGCAACGGTCTAATCAATACAACCTATCGCGTAAAGACCGAGGGTGATGCTCCCGATTATGTGTTGCAGCACGTTAATAATGCAATATTCCCCGATGTGGATATGCTTATGAACAATATTGTTGCTGTTACAACACATATTTACAACAAGCTCGTTGCTGCCGGTACTGATGACATTGCACGCAAGGTTCTTAAATTCGTTCCTGCAAAGGACGGAAAGTACTATCACTTTGATGGCGAGAAGTACTGGCGTGTGATGGAGTTTATTCCCGACACAAAGGGTATGACAGCCGTTACCCCCGAGACCTCTTATATCGTAGGCGAAACATTCGGTAATTTCCAGGCTATGCTTGCCGATATTCCTGCTGAATTGGGCGAGACAATCAAGGATTTTCACAATATGGAATTCCGTTTGCGCCAGTTGCGTGAGGCTGTAGCCGAGAATAAGGCCGGACGTCTTGCCGAGGTTCAGTGGCTTGTCGATGAGCTTGAGAAACGTGCCGAGGAGATGTGCAAGGGTGAGCGTCTGTACCGCGAGGGCAAACTCCCCAAACGTATATGTCACTGCGATACAAAGGTCGATAATATTCTTTTTGACAATGAGGGTAACGTACTTTGCGTGATAGACCTTGATACTGTGATGCCTAACTTTGTATTCTCGGACTTTGGTGACTATCTGCGTTCTGCGGCAAACACCGGAAAAGAGGACGACAAGAATCTTGATAATGTTAATTTCAATATGGAAATCTTCAAGTCTTTCACAAAGGGCTATCTTAAGTCGGCAGCATCGTTCATAACTCCTGTTGAAGTTGAGAACCTGCCATACGCTGCGGCATTGTTCCCCTATATGCAGACTGTACGTTTCCTTGCCGATTACATTAACGGTGATACTTATTACAAGATTCAGTATCCTGAACATAATCTTGTTCGTTCAAAGGCGCAGTTTAAGCTCTTGCAGAGCGTTGAGGCTCATCAGAACGAGATGCAGGCTTTTATTGCCGAGGTATTGAAATAAGAGGTTGCTTTTTGATATTAAAGACCGGTGCGGTGAAGCATCGGTCTTTTTCTTTTTTTCTTGTGAAGGCTCAGGGTGTTTTCTCTGTTAAGAAGGGTGGTGCTGAAGGGCTTGCGGTTGATGTGAATTTATGGCATTTTCTTGTTTGCTGCTTTGTTTTTATAATTTTGGCTGTTGTAAAGTTGTTGTTGGCAAATGCTCAATGAAAAAGCCCGCCACTCAAACGAGCGACGGGCTGTATTTGTGTTTTTTGTTTCTGTTTTTTATTCAGCCGGTGTTACATCGACAAGCTCCACGTCGAAGCGCAAAGCCTCGTTGGGGCCAATATCCTGTCCGGCACCTCTCTCGCCGTATGCAAGCTCTGCGGGAATCCAAAGGATTATTCTGCCACCTTTGCCAACGAGCTTCATACCCTCGGTCCAGCCTTTGATAACTCTGTTTAGAGGGAACTTAATCGGGGTGTCCTTGCCTGCCTCGTCGGGCTTGTATGCGCTCATCATCTCCTGACGCTCTTTGGGCATATCGTTCCAACGGTTGCTGTCGAATACCTTCTCGTTACGTGTGGTACCGGTGTAGAGAACCTTGACAACATCGCTGTCGTTGGTGGCGTTGGTGTTAGCCTCACCGGCGTTTACAATCTTGTAGAGCAAACCCGACTCGGTCTTCTGTACGCCCTCTTCCTTCTCGATGGCAGCAAGCCACTCCTTAGACTCTTTGTCGTTCTTGGCAGGAATTACAACGGTAAAGTAGTTCTGAATGTAGTTTCTTGCCTCGTCGTCGGTGAATTTTGCCTTCTTGGCGTGAAGGTCGTGCAAACCTTCCAGGAATGACTTTTTCTGCACGTCGAACGGTGCTTTGTCAAGGCTTAATGCAAAGTCGAGACCAAGCAGTGTCGATGCGATTTTTTTGTCAGTGGGGTTGTCGAAAACCTCTGTCATACCTGTTGTGTCGCTCATCGCAGCCTGAATCTTTGGACCGATAGAAGGACCGAGGTACTTTTCGCCTACCTCCTGAATGGTGCTCTCTTCAATAACGACGTCGCCTACTTTGAACGACTTTTTACCGTTAACGACCTCTTCTATTGTCTCTGCAATTACGTCGTAGTCGGCTTTAAGCTGTGGCATTACGCGGTTGTCAATCTGGTTGGCAACGTCCATACCGACGATGTAGGAAAGTGTGTCGAACTTCAGCTCCGACTGGCCGGCAGCGCCTCTGTTGCTGCAGCACGATAGTGTGCAAAGCGTTGCTCCGCATAGAATAATTGTTGAAAAAATCTTCTTCATAATTTATAATTCTTTAGTTAGTTGTTGCTGTGGTATTTTACAAGGCCTTCAATGGGGCTTTCTACAATATTGCCTATTGAAAGACCTAAACTTTCTGCTGTTTCTTTAATCTCTTCGGCAAAGTGTATTCCTATGCCGCCAATAATGTGAATGGGCAGCCACGAACGGCGGTAAATCATTACATTGCGTTGAAAGAACTGCGTGAAGCACTGTTTGAGCATAATATGTATGTCGGCGTTCTTCTTGTTCTCGACAAGGAACGGTGTCAAGCTTGCAAGCCAGCGGTTGGGCAACGGTGTGTGGTACACGCGCTCAAGAATGGTTGCAAGGTCTAACTCGTATTGTTTCATAAATTTTTCGCGTATCTCTGTCGGCAACTGTTTCTTGACGCAGTCGCTTACCAGTTGACGCCCTAAATGTGCTCCGCTGCCTTCGTCGCCAAGAATGTAACCGAGTGATGGGGTGTTGTCGGTAATTGCCTTTCCATTGTAGAGGCACGAATTTGAGCCTGTTCCAAGAATGCAGGCAATGCCTTCATCGTGCCCGCATAATGCGCGTGCTGCCGCCAAAAGGTCGCTGTGTATCTCAATCTCTTTTGTGGTGAACACCTGCTCCAGGGCACGGCGCATTCTGTTGTTCGCTGTTTCGTAAGCGCAGCCGGCACCGTAGAAAAATATCTTTTCGGGCTGGCCGGTGTCAATCTGTCCTGCAAGTTCTGCCGTGAGAACTGCAAGAATATCCTCGGTGCTCTGTATCGTAGGGTTGAGCCCCTGTGTCTTTATGTGTGCGGCAATTTTGCCGTCGCGGCATAATATCCAATCGGTTTTTGTTGATCCGCAGTCTGCTATCAGTATCATCTTCTCTGTTTGCAAAAGCCTTATGTTTTTAAATATTCGGTAAAGATACTTTAATTTCTATTTTCTTCCAAAATTAGGGTCGATTTTTATTATTGCTGACACAATGAATGTTATTGCGGTGCAGCACATTACCCAGATAAAGAAATTTTCGTAGCCTATACGCTCCTGTATGTGTCCCGACAGCATTCCCGGAAGCATCATTCCAATGGACATAAAGGCGGTGGATATTGCAAAGTGTGCTGTTGGGTATTTGCCTTGTGCAAAGTATATCATATATAGCGTATATGCTGTAAAACCGAATCCGTATCCCAGTTGTTCAATGAATATGCAGCTGCTGATGATTGTCAGGTTGTCGGGGAGTGCTGCGCTCATATATACATACACAATATCGGGAATGGATATTGCGATAACCATCGGCCACAGCCACTTTTTGAATCCATTGCGCGAGATGCATACTCCGCCGGCTATTCCTCCAATGATTAGTCCTGTTACTCCCAGTACGCCGTAAATGAATCCAATGTCGCTTTTGCCGAGTCCTAAACCTCCCGCCGCAACGCTGTCCATAAGGAACAATTTACCGATTTTTCCCAGTTGCGCCTCGGGGAAGCGGAATAGCAACAGGAATAACAGGGCCGGTATTATGCCCGGTTTTTCAAAATAGGTCTTTATGATGTCTCCAAAGTTTGTAAATATCTCTTTTGCGCTTTTGGGGGTGTGCGAGATATCGTTCTTCGGGAGTGGTAGTGTGCGACGATGGTAGACGTAGAGTGCTGCCATTATTATAGCTGTGACAATGAACGTGATGCTCCACGCTTGGGCTTTTCCGCAGTAGCGGTTGCTCAACGCACCGGCGAGCATTACCAATATGCCCGAACTGAACACTGTGGCTATGCGGTAAAATGTGTTTCGTATGCCCGAAAAGAATGACTGCTTCTCTTGCGGTAGGGCTATTATGTAAAATCCGTCAAGCGCAATGTCGTGCGTCGACGAAACAAATGCTCCTGTCATAAATGCAGCCAGAGTCAATGGCAAAAAACTGCCCGACGGTACTGCTGCGGCAATGGCGGTAAAGCATACGGCGAGTATAAGCTGTGAATAAAGTGTCCATTTGCGCCGGGTGCTTATCATCTCTACAAATGGGCTCCATAGAGGCTTGATGCTCCAGGGAATGAGCAGAAAACTTGTGTACAGTGCTATATGAGCGTTGTCGACGCCCATATCCTTGTACATAATATCCGATATTGATGTTATAGCGTGGTAGGGCAGTCCCGACGCAAAGTACAGCGTGGGTATCCACAGCCAGGCGTTGCTTTTCTTTAGCATAGATTGCTCTCTGTTTTTAAATCTTTTGCGAAGATACGAATATTCAGGCATATAAAAAAGGCGACACGGTGAATTTGCCGTGTCGCCCTGTGCTGTAAGGTTATTGCCGTTATACAATACCCTGTGCCATCATAGCTTTTGCAACCTTCAGGAATCCGGCGATGTTGGCTCCCTTTACATAGTCAATGTAGCCGTCCTCGCGTGTTCCGTACTTCACGCACGCTTTGTGAATGTTGTGCATAATCTCGTGTAGCATCTGGTCGACCTTTTCGCTGCTCCAGTTTATTTTGCCTGAGTTCTGGCTCATTTCAAGGCCCGATACCGATACTCCGCCGGCGTTTGAAGCCTTGCCGGGGGCGTAAAGAATCTTGGCGGTCTGGAATGTGTGGATAGCATCGGGGGTCGATGGCATATTTGCACCCTCGGACACTGCTGTTACGCCGTTTGCGACAAGTGCCTTTGCGTCGTCTCCGTTAATCTCGTTCTGTGTGGCCGATGGGAGTGCAATATCGCCCTTCTCGTGCCAGGGGCGTGCGTTCTCGACGTACTTGCAACCGTATTTGTCGGCATACTCCTTGATGCGTCCGCGACGTACGTTCTTTAACTCCATAATAAAGTCGAGCTTTTCGCGGTCAATGCCTTCCGGGTCGTAAATATAACCGTTAGAGTCGCTCATAGTCACGACCTTGCCGCCTAATTGAATGACTTTTTCAACGGTGTACTGTGCTACGTTGCCCGAACCCGATACAAGGCAGGTCTTGCCCTCTATACTTTCGCCACGTGTGGCAAGCATCTCTTGCAGGAAGTATATATTACCGTAACCGGTAGCTTCGGGGCGTATCAGCGAACCGCCAAACTCGAGACCTTTTCCTGTAAACACACCGTTGAATTCACGTGTGAGTTTCTTGTACATTCCGAACATATATCCATCCTCGCGGCCGCCTACGCCGATGTCGCCGGCTGGCACGTCCATCTCGGGGCCTATGTTGCGCCATAATTCGGTGATGAACGCCTGGCAGAAACGCATAACCTCATTGTCGCTCTTGCCTTTGGGGTCAAAATCTGAGCCGCCTTTTGCACCACCCATAGGCAGTGTTGTCAAGGAGTTTTTGAAGGTCTGTTCAAAGGCAAGGTATTTAAGGATACCGACGTTGACCGACGGGTGGAAACGTATTCCGCCTTTATAAGGGCCAATGGCGTTGTTGTGCTGTACTCGGTAACCTGTGTTTGTGTGTACTTTACCGTTGTCATCGACCCAAGTCACGCGGAATGTAAAAACGCGGTCGGGGATACAAAGTCTCTCTATTAGATTGTTTGCTTCAAACTCGGGGTGTTTGTTATACTCTTCTTCAATAGAGTGAAGCACCTCTTCTACCGCCTGAAAATATTCCGGCTCGTTGGGAAATTTTCTCTTGAGACTCTCAAGTGTGGTTTCTACTTTCATCTTTTATGTTCGGTTAATTATCTACTGTATTTTGCACACGTTAAAAGCGTGCGTTTTTTTGAGTGTTGCAAAAGTAGTGAATTTGTTTTGAAAAATAAAGAAATGTAAGCGTTTTTTTGAATTTATGAGAAATTTGTTTGCATAACATTACTTATTGCTGAATTTTTCCATTTGTTAGCTGCGAAAAGAAGAAAAATGTATTTTGGCGCTCTTTTTTGTTTCAAAATGCTTGATTTTACTTAAAAAATATGAATTTTTTTTATTCTTATGCCGTATTGAAGTATCTTTGCAGAAATTTTGATATTGCAACAATTTATCATTCTTAATAAATTAGTAAGAAACATAATTTTATGAAGAAGATTTTTACAACAATTATTCTTTGTGCCGTGGCTTTTGTAGGGGTGCGGGCACAGAGTATTCCTAACGGTTCTTTCGAGAGCTGGGAAAATGCCGGCAGTACCTATCAGTCGACCAGCGGTTCTATGGACGGTGGAAAAACAGCGTTTGGCTTGAGAGGCCGTCCGGGTACAGAACCTGTATCGTGGGAGGGCTCAAGCGTTAACCAAAAAGTGCTGATGGAGAAAAAAGCGACTCTTATTACAGAATCGGGCTATAATGGTAAGGCTGTAAAAATGACTAATGCTTACGTGGGTGTTCTTTCAGTGGGTGCTAATGCTCCTGCATTTATCAATTTTGCCACTCCTTGGGTTTATGCAATGGGTGATGTCAATAAGTGTGACGGTGGCGTTTACGGCGGTTTGAGCTTTACTCATCGTCCCGACGCTATCGAGGGCTGGTATAAAAGAACAACCGGAAGTGAAGGCGAGGAAAATGCACACATTATAGTATATTTGTGGAACGGTACTTTCAAAAGCAATATTAAGTCGTCTATAGCTACCGGTGACACAAAGGACGATGTCGACCGAGCTGTTATGGGTATGGATACAGACCTCAAACAGCGCGGAACGCTTATTGCAAAGTGTGACTATGCTTTTACCTCGACAACCAATAACGACTGGCAAAAGATTGTTGTACCTCTTGAATATGTCGAGGGTACTGATAATGTTGCCCCCGAGAAGGTTAATGTCATTATTTCGAGCGGCGATTACTGGACACGTGCAAATATCAGGAATGGCAATGTTCTTGAAGCCGACGATGTTAAGTTCTTGTATTATTCCGAGCTTAAGTCGCTTGTGTATAACGGCGTGAATATCCCTGTTGCCGGCAAGACCTCTTTCGAGATTAACGAGGAGTATAACGAAAGCAAGCTCGCTGTTACATCTAACGGTAAAGGTGCAACAATAGAGAAAAGCTATAATCAGTCGACAAAGGTTCTTACAATAACCATTAAGGGTAACAATTATAATGAGGATAGAAGCAATGTCCACACTTATACTGTGAAATTTAAAGGCGGCGACGTTGTAGGTCCCGACCCTGAAATTCCGACTCCTAATCCTGACACAGATGCCAATTACGTTCCGGCATTTACAGGTACAAAAACCCGAATCGGACGTAATATTGAGAGTGTGACGCTTGAAAGCGCTGCTTATGCCGGTGAGGTAGCTAATATTCTCGTTGTCGATAATAGTGAAAATCCTTGTTTCGTCGATTATACATCGTCGGTTACAATGAAGGCCGATAAGGGTGAGACTGTTACTGTGAATGTGAATATTGGTGAGGCGTCGTGGATAAATGCTTATGTTTATGTTGATAAAGACGCCAATGGCTTTAATGCAGGCATTGCCGATAACAGCAATTGGGCACCGACAGGCGACCTTGTCTCTTATTCATTCTATAATAATAACGCATCTTCGGACAATTTAGGCTGGGACAGCGCGGGCCGTTCAATAACGGACAATGCTCGCAGTACAGTGCTTTTGCCTCAGTTCGCAGTGCCTTCGGTTCCCGGTACCTACCGCGTACGCGTGAAGCTCGACTGGTGTAACATTGACCCCAATGGCGACCAAGACGGCAAATTCGGCGACTTTATGGATAATGGCGGTCAGATAGTAGACTTTATGCTCGAAGTTGTCGGCGATGAGGTTGTTGAACCGGAGCCTGAGCCGAATCCCGATGAAGACGGTTATACTCCGGACTTTACAGGGGTAAAGACCTCGGTACATACCGACCGCTGGATATACGGCGTTACACTTGAGAGTGCCGAATATGCCGATGAGGCTTCAAATACCCTCGAGGTTGATAACTATGACAGACTCTGTTACAATGATTATTCAGGCAGCGTTACAATGAAGGCTGCGGCCGGTGAAACTGTTACGGTGAATGTGAACATCGGTGAGTCGTCGTGGTTGAATGCATACCTGTATATAGATGCCGATGCCGATGGCTTTACTGCCGGCATTGCCCAGGGTAGCGATTGGGCACCGACAGGCGACCTTGTCTCTTATTCATTCTATAATAATAACGCATCTTCGGACAATTCGGGCTGGAACAGTGTTGGTCGTTCAATGACGGAGAATGCTCGCAGTACTGTGGCTTTGCCGGAATTTGCAGTGCCTTCGGTTCCCGGCACTTATCGTGTACGCGTTAAGACCGACTGGTGCAATATTGACCCCGATGGCGACCGAGACGGTAAATTCGGTGACTTTATGGAGAATGGCGGTCAGATAGTAGACTTTATGCTCGAGGTTACAGACTCTGCAACATCTATCGATGAACTGTTCGAGGAGAATCTTGAGAATGCTGTAATCTATGACCTTTCGGGACGTCGAGTAGAGAACCCGGGTCGTGGTATTTACATTGTGAATGGCCACAAAGTGCTGATTAAGTGAGCGCAGAGGCTGTAAAGCTTGCTTTAACAGACTATGCCGAACGTAAAGCAGTTGCGCGCAGCGAAAGTGCTGATTAAGTGAATTCTTCGATTCAGCGAGCGGGTGTAAACTCGTTTACACGTACAGCGAGCGTTGGAAGAATCAACGTAGTTAAATACAGAGGCTGTAAAGCTTGCTTTAACAGACTATGCCAAACGTAAAGCAGTTGCGCGTAGCGAAAGTGCTGATTAAGTAACTTATAAATTATATGTTAGAAACGGGGTCGCGTTGTGACCCCGTTTCTTTTGTAAAAAAAAACAGCGCCGCTTTTTAATAAATTAGGTAAAGTTATACTATCTTCGCAAAATATGAATTATAGCGTTATGATTGAAAGTCTTAAAGAATTATATAAGGGCTTTTACGGTTGCGAAGCGCAGTCGGCTGTAAGGCTGACAGGCGATGGCTCGAACAGGGTCTATTATCGCTTGACGTCGGGTTGCGACTCGGCTATCGGTGTGGTTGGAACGTCGCTCGAGGAGAATAGGGCATTTGTGGCAATATCGGCGGCGCTTGCAAAGTGCGGGGCTAATGCTCCCGAGGTGTATGCTGTGTCGGCCGATGGCTTGTGCTATCTGCAGAAAGACCTTGGCGATGTCTCGCTGTATGCCAAATTGAGCGATGCACGCGAACGTGGCTCGTTTAATGCCGATGAGGTAGCTTTGTTGTGTAATACAGTGTCGCAGCTCCCTAAAATACAGTTTGGCGTTGCTCGCTATTTCGATTTTAGCCTTTCCTATCCGGTTAGCGACTTTAACGAACGTACCGTAATGTGGGACCTTAACTACTTTAAGTACTGTTTTTTAAAGGGCGTAGGCGTGGAGTTTAACGAGAGTCTGCTTGAGGACGAATTTGACTCCTTGGCGGCCTTGCTGCTGAGCGATAATGACAATGTTTTTCTGTACCGTGACTTTCAGTCGCGCAATGTGATGCTCAATAAAGGCGTGCCCTTCTTTATAGATTTTCAGGGTGGGCGTCGTGGCCCTGTCTATTACGACATTGCGTCGTTTGTAGGGCAGGCGCGGGCAAAATACAGCGACGAGGTCGTGTCGGCAATGCTCGATGCTTACCTTGATGCGCTGGCGGAATACAAGAGTGTCGATAGAGAGAACTTTATGCACGTGCTCACGCAGTTTCGTATATTCCGCCTGTTGCAGAACCTTGGCGCGTATGGTTACAGAGGCTTCTTTGAGCGCAAGAAAGCTTTTGTCGAGAGTATCCCGGCTGCATTGCAGCAACTGTCGGTTTTGCTGGACGCGGATAACGTGAAATTACCCTATCTGCGCGCAATAGTTGATGAGATTCTGCGGTTGCCGATGTTTGATAGGGAAACGCTTGATGGGCTGACGGTAGATGTTATGAGCTTCTCCTACAAGCGTGGTATTCCGGACGACGTGTCGGGTAATGGCGGTGGTTTTGTGTTCGATTGTCGCGCCATACACAATCCCGGCCGTTACGAACCGTATAAAAAACTGACAGGGCTTGACGAGCCTGTAAAGAAATTTCTTGAGACAGAGAGTGATATTGCGCCGTTTCTTGATAACGCCTTTGCAATGGTTGATACAATGGTTGATACTTATAAAAAACGTGGGTTTACTCACGTTCAGGTTTGCTGTGGTTGCACAGGCGGGCAACATCGCTCGGTGTACAGCGCCGAGGCTATAGCGCATCACGTTGCTGCGAAATTTGGTGTGCGCGTAGTTGTTACTCACAAGATGCTTGGCCGCAAGTATGTGATTGAGCCTTCGTTAGGTTAATCAAGGATTTATAATGCATTGAATTATGAAATGTTTATACTTTAAACAATTACTTGCGGCACTGTTGTTGCTTTGTGCAACGGTGGCAACCGCCCACGACTTTAAGAAGGGTGGAATATATTACAACATTACCTCGACAACCGATTTTACAGTGGAGGTTACCTACAGAGGGGATCTTCCCGGTTCCTATTATAACGAGTATTCAGGTAATGTGGTAATCCCTGAAAGTGTAACTTATAATGGAAGTACTTACAGCGTAACAAGTATTGGAGATTTAGCTTTCTATGATTGCTGTGGCCTTAAAAGTGTTGAAATTGGTAATAGTGTTACAAGCATTGGTCGGAGTGCGTTCGAGGATTGCAGTGGCCTTAAAAGTGTTGTAATTGGTAATAGTGTTACAACCATTGATTCTTCTGCGTTCGAAGATTGCAGTGGCCTTACTGATGTTGTAATTCCTAACAGTATTACAAGTATAGCCTCTTATATGTTCAAAAACTGCAGTAGCCTTACCAGTGTTGAAATTCCAAATAGTGTAACAAGCATTGGTAATTATGCGTTCCAAAGTTGCAGTAGCCTTACCAGCGTTGTAATTCCAAATAGTGTAACAAGCATTGGTGAGCGTGCGTTCCAAAGTTGCAGTGGCCTTACAAGTGTTGAAATTCCAAACAGTGTTACAAGTATTGGTGATAATGCGTTCTCTTATTGTACCGGCCTTACCTGTGTTGAAATTGGTAACAGCGTAACAAGCATTGGTGTTGGTGTGTTCTCTGAATGCAGTGCCCTTACCAACGTTGTAATTCCAAATTGTGTTACAAACATTGGTGATAATGCGTTCAATTTTTGCAGTGGCCTTACCAGCGTTGTAATTCCAAACAGCGTTACAAGCATTGGTGATAATGTGTTCAATTTTTGCAGTGGTCTTACAAACGTTGAAATTCCAAACAGCGTAACAAGCATTGGTGCTGGTGCGTTCTATGAATGCAGTGGCCTTACCAGTATTGTAATCCCCAACAGCGTAACAAGTATTGGAACTGATGCGTTCTATAATTGCCGTGGCCTTAAAGAGGTGCACATAAGCGATCTTTCTGCTTGGTGCGGAATATATTTTTATGACGAATTTGCTAATCCTATGCTTTATGCGCATAATCTGTATTTAAACGGCGAATTGCTTGCCGACCTTGTAATCCCCGATGGTGTAACAGAAATTAAAAGATATGCGTTCTGTGGTTGCAGTGCCCTTGCCAGCGTTGTAATTCCTGGTAGCGTAACAAGTATTGACAGTTATGCGTTCTCTGAATGCAGTGGGTTGACCGGTATAACCTCTATGATTCCTGCCGAGGATTTGTTCAGTGTAGCAAATGATGCTTTTGATTATAACTGTGTTCTTTATGTGCCAAAGGGTGCGAAAGAGACCTACGCATCGACCGAGGGTTGGAGCAATTTTGAAAATATTGTTGAAACAGACTTTACCGGCGTTGACGAGGTGAAAGGTGAAAGGTGAAAACTGAAAAGTGAAAGGGGGTGAAGTTTCATTGCCAACTTTAAATTCTCGGTGACCCGTGAGCTTTTCTTGCTCTAAAGGCAGGAATCTTTCTCACACTTTTTTTGAAAAAAGTGCGCAAAAAACGGGCAGACGCGTCCGTCATTCGGTGGCTCTTGGGATTGATTGACTCGCGCACTTTTCGCAACCCACGCGGGAGTCGCTCATTGACAACTTTGTTGTCGAGCCTGCTTACGCTCGCTGTGTGCGTGAATAAATTCCCGCCCGCTCGCTTAATCGCAGCCTTCGTCGATTAAAAAAAGTTTTAATTCATAAGTTGCCCTGCGGGGCAACATTCTTCGGTTGAGCCGCCTCGTCGCTTCGCTGTGACTTCCGAACGCTGCCCATTGTTTTAGAAATTACTCCTGCTACGGGCATAGTTCATTTCTTCTTTGCAGAAGTAATTTTGAGTTGTCGCTGCGAAATTTAAAGTAAACTTTGCTTATCTCGCTCGCTTTTACTATCTTTGCGAGAATAAATGGAAAACGATTCAAAATAGATACAATGAAAAAGAAATTTCCTGTATATAACCAGCTTAATCTGCCTCAGATAAACAAAGAGGTATTGGGCGAGTGGGACAATAATGACCTGTTTGCAAGGAGTATGTCGGAGCGCGAGGGTGCTCCATCGTTCGTGTTCTTTGAAGGTCCTCCTTCGGCTAACGGAATGCCTGGCATTCACCACGTGATGGCGCGTAGCATAAAGGATACTTTCTGCCGTTTCAAGACAATGAAAGGCTTTCAGGTTAAGCGTAAGGCGGGTTGGGATACTCACGGTCTGCCAGTGGAACTTGGAGTCGAGAAAAAACTGAATATAACAAAAGAGGATATCGGCAAGAAAATCTCGGTCGATGACTATAATCGCAATTGTCGCGAAGAGGTTATGAAATATACTCGCGAGTGGACTGACCTTACTCGCAAAATGGGTTATTGGGTAGACCTTGACAATCCTTATATCACATACGAGAATAGCTATATAGAGTCGTTGTGGTGGTTGCTTAAACAACTTTACAACAAGGGGCTGCTGTACAAGGGTTATACCATTCAGCCCTATTCTCCGGCTGCAGGAACAGGATTGAGCTCTCACGAACTTAATCAGCCGGGTTGTTACCGCGACGTTAAGGATACTACTGCTGTTGCGCAGTTCCGTATGCTTGACCCCAAGCCCGAAATGAACGAGTGGGGTACACCTTATTTCCTTGCGTGGACAACTACTCCTTGGACATTGCCTTCGAACACTGCACTTTGCGTTGGTCCCAAGATTGACTATGTTGCAGTAAAGACATACAATAGCTACAGTGGTGAACCCATCACTGTGGTGCTTGCAAAAGCGCTTCTTGCAGCACACTTCAACCCGGCTGGAGCCGAGCTTCCGCTCGAGGATTATAAAGCCGGTGACAAGGTTGTTCCTTATAAGGTCATTGCCGAATATAAGGGTGTCGACCTTGTGGGTATGCACTATGCGCAGCTTTTCCCTTGGGTTAAGCCTGTGACTAAAGATGGTGAAACGGTTGTCGATGCTTCGGCCGACGCGTTCCGCGTGATTCCCGGTGATTATGTTACTACCGAGGACGGTACAGGTATTGTACACATTGCGCCTACTTTTGGTGCCGATGACGCTTTTGTGGCAAAAGCCGCAGGTATACCATCGCTCTTCCTTGTGAACAAGAAAGGCGAGACTCGTCCTATGGTTGATTTTACCGGTAAATTCTGGGCTATAGACGAACTCGATGATGAGTTTGTGAAGAATTGTGTCGATGTTGAATTGTATTCAAAATTTGCCGGTGCGTATGTGAAGAATGCCTACGACCCGCAGTATACAGTCGATGGAAAGTACGACGAAAAGGCGGCTGCAAAGGCCGAGACACTCGATGTTGCACTCTGTATGGTAATGAAACAGGCAGGTGTGGCATTCAAGATTGAAAAGCACGTACACAACTATCCGCATTGTTGGCGTACCGACAAGCCGGTTCTTTATTACCCGCTCGACAGTTGGTTCGTGCGCGCATCGCAGATGAAAGAGCGTATGAGCGAGCTCAACAAGACCATCACCTGGAAGCCTGAATCTACCGGTACAGGCCGTTTCGGAAAGTGGCTCGAGAATCTCAACGATTGGAACCTCAGCCGCAGCCGTTATTGGGGAACTCCGTTGCCCATCTGGACAAGCGAGGACGGCGAGGCAATCTGTATAGGCTCAATCGAGGAGTTGTATAATGAAATAGAAAAGGCTGTTGCTGCCGGAATAATGACAAGCAACCCCTACAAGGATAAAGGATTCGTTCCGGGCGACTATAGCAAGGCCAACTATGATAAAATAGACCTTCACCGTCCTTATGTCGATGATATTAAACTTGTTTCTTCGACAGGCAAGGTTATGACCCGTGAGCTTGACCTTATTGATGTGTGGTTCGATTCGGGTGCAATGCCTTATGCGCAGATACACTATCCATTCGAGAATAAAGAGCTTCTCGACAGCCGTACAGTGTATCCCGCCGATTTTATTGCCGAGGGCGTGGACCAGACACGCGGCTGGTTCTATACGTTGCACGCTATTGCAACAATGGTGTTTGACACAGTTGCCTTCAAGACTGTAATTTCCAATGGCCTCGTGCTCGACAAGAATGGCGATAAGATGTCCAAGCGTTTGGGCAATGCCGTCGACCCCTTCAATACCATTGAAACTTACGGAAGCGATGCGTTGCGTTGGTATATGATTACAAACTCTGCGCCTTGGGATAACTTGCGTTTCAACGAAGAAGGTGTGAAAGAGGTTACACGCTCGTTCTTTGGCAAATTGTACCAGACATACAGCTTCTTTACAATGTATGCCAATGTTGATGGCTTTACATTTGCCGAACCCGAAGTTCCGCTAGCCGAGCGTCCGGAGCTTGACCGTTGGATAATATCTGAATTAAACACTCTTGTAAAGAATGTAAACAACTGTCTTAACGACTATGAACCAACAAAGGCCGGACGCCTTATTCAGGAGTTTGTCATTGACAATGTTAGCAACTGGTTTGTACGTCTCAGCCGTAAACGTTTCTGGGGTTCGGATATGAGCCTGGATAAACTCTCGGCTTATCAGACACTCTATACCTGTCTTGAAACAGTGTCGCGCCTGATGGCTCCTATTGCGCCTTTCTATGCCGACAGACTTTATCAGGACCTTACATCGGTAACCGGTCGCGGCGAAGCACAATCGGTGCACCTTGCAAAGTTCCCCGAGTGTGATGAGACTGCTGTCGATACTGAACTTGAGTATCGTATGGAGCTTGCACAGCAGATATCTTCAATGGTGCTTGCCCTGCGCAAGAAAGAGGCACTTATCGTGCGTCAGCCCTTGCAGAAGATAGCTATTCCTGCTGCCGACGAGGTTATGAAATCCCGTATCGAGGCTGTAAAGCAGCTTATCCTGAGCGAGGTGAATGTTAAGGAGCTTGTTTTTGTCGAGGGTGACGGTATTCTCGTGAAAAAGATTAAGTGTAACTTCCGTACTCTTGGAAAGAAATTCGGAAAACTGATGAAGAGTGTTAATGCGGCTGTGACAGAAATGTCGCAGGAACAGATTGCCGAACTTGAGAAGAACGGAACAATAACCTTGCAGGTCGAGGGTACTGATGCTCTTATTGAACTTGCCGACGTTGAAATCTTCAGCGAGGACGTTCCCGGCTGGACCGTTGCCAACGAGGGCGCACTTACCGTTGCGCTTGACGTAGAGGTTACCGATGAGTTGCGTCGTGAAGGTATTGCGCGTGAGATTGTGAAGAAAATTCAGGCCGTGCGCAAGGATAGCGGCTTCGAGATTACCGACAGAATTGCTGTTACGGTGTCGGCAAGCGAGGTTAGTGATGCGGCAGTGGAGCAGTTCCGTGACTATATCTGCAATCAAGTGCTGGCCGATTCGCTTACAGTGAATGCTACGCTTACCGAGGGTGAAGAGGTTGAACTTGACGGTGCTGCAATAAAGGTTTCTGTAAAGAAAATTTAATATATTGCGATAAAAAACTTATAATACTAACTATAATACATTTTTTAATATGGCTGAAAAAGTTCGCTATTCAGATGAAGAACTTGCGGAATTCCGCGAGGTTATAATGAAGAAGTTAGAGCTCGCAAAAAGAGACTACGACGAGATTATGAGGGCGTTGCGCCACGAGGATAGTAATGATGTTGCCGACACATCGCCTACATATAAAGGTCTTGAGGACGGTAGCGATGCTGCATACCTCGAGGAGCAAATGCAGATAGCAAGCCGTCAGGCAAAGTTTATCCAGGGGCTTCAGGCTGCGCTTGTTCGCATTGAGAATAAAACTTATGGCATTTGCCGTGAGACCGGAAAGCTTATCTCCAAGGAGCGCTTGATGGCAGTTCCGCACGCAACACTCAGTATCGAGGCGAAAAAGAACCGATAAACAATGGCGATAGAGAAGAAAAAACGTTATCTGCTCGCATTTTCGTTGCTGACGTTTGCAATCGTTGCCGACCAGGCGATAAAGATTGCAGTCAAGACGACTATGCGGCTCGGCGAGGGAATAATGGTCTTTGGCGAGTGGTTTCAGATAAGGTTTATCGAAAATAACGGAATGGCATTCGGAATGGAGCTTTTCGGGAAACTTTTCCTGACCTCCTTCCGCCTTGTCGCCGTTGGCCTGCTTGTTTATTACATTCTAAGGCTTCTGCGCGAGGCTAAACAGCCTTTCGGGTATGTCCTGTGCATAGTTCTTGTCCTTGCCGGAGCGTTGGGCAACCTGATTGACTGTCTTTTCTACGGCGAGATTTTCTCGTCGAGTTGGGGGCAGGTGGCTCAGTTTGTGCCGTGGGGTGAGGGGTACTCCTCTTTTATGTACGGCAGAGTGGTGGATATGTTCTATTTTCCGCTCTTTACTTGGCCCGATTGGTTGCCTCTTGTTGGCGGAGATATATTCTTTGCGCCGGTGTTCAACCTTGCCGACTCGTTTATAACTTGCAGCGTAGCGGTATTATTGCTGTTCTATAGAAAGAATATCTTAAATTGATTCCCTTTATGCGGTTCTTGAGGTGTATTCTTGTGACTTTTGTGACTGTAACGCTTGTGTCGTGCACTGTAAAGATGCCCGATGATGTTCTCCCGCACGAGAAAATGAAGGCGTTGTTGTACGATTATCACAAGGTTCAGGCTATGTCCTCGGAATATGCCGATGCTGATTATCAGGAGAAGATGTTTTTTAATTATGTCTTTGACAAACACGGGGTTACTAAGAGGCAGTTTGAGCACTCTATGCAGTGGTATAATCGCTACCCCAAGCATATGAAGAACATATATGCGGAACTTGAGGCGCAGGTTGAAGGGGAGATTGAGAAACTTTCGGCAATGACCGGCGGTTCCGACGAGGGGGTGTCGCTTGAACTTGCGTATCTTGATTCCGATACTTCGGAATTGTGGACGGGCGTGCATAATAAGATTCTTTCGGCTACAAACCTCCAGAGCTATATTACATTTGACTTTAATGCGCCTTCCGATTCCACCTTTGTGGCCGGCGACAGTCTCTCATTCTCGTTTCACGCGCTTTTTGCATCGGGCGGTGTTCCCGGGGTTAAACAAAGTGCTCACGCCGGCTTGGCTTTGTGGTACGATGGAGGAGTGAGGGATTTTAGTGGCGTCGAGGTCGATTCGAGCGGTGTTTATGTGCTCACATTCGACAGGCGTGCAAAGAACCGGATTTCTCGTGCTACCGGCTTTGTCTATTATAACGACAATGATACCTCGTGCGTTGCGCGTCTCTTGCTCAATGATATTTCGGTGAGAAGGATTCACCCCGAACCTCCTGAAAAGGATTGACAAAGAGTGGCTGCTATGGTTTATGTCGCTCGTAATCTATATTTGCCTGACGGTACGCGGCTTGTTGCGCGTGTGGTTACGGTTGCCGGTGGCAAAGTCGCGGGAGTCTCTGCTTTTGAAGCTGAAACCCCTTCGATGATATTCGTGGAGAGTGTTTTTTTGTCGGATTCTCCTCTGCTGAAAGTCGTTGCAGATATTAAAAATGATGCACGTTCTCTTCTTGAGCACTATTATGCTTATGCCGCCGATGAATGTGGCCGATTAAAGCTGCTGTCGTAAATTTTTATCTCATTCGACGGCGGAACTCGCTGCATATTATTGCTGTAGCCGTCGATACGTTGAGTGATTCGGAAGTGCTACGCCCCTTGGGGTAATTGGGAATGAGAAGGCGCTCGTTTATGTGTTGTGCACACTCGTCGCTGATGCCGTTACCCTCGTTGCCCATTACAATAATACCATTGTTGCCTGTCTCTTTGCTGTATATATCCTCTCCGTCAAGGAATGTGCCGTATATGGGGGCTGTTTTTTTAACTTCGTCGAGTAGCCGGGGTAGGTCGGTGTAAAAAATCTTTACTCGTCCTATGGCTCCCATCGTTGCCTGAATGGTTTTTGGATTGTAGACGTCGGCGCAACCGTTGGAGCAGAAAATCTCTTCAATGCCGAACCAGTCGGCGAGTCTTATGATTGTGCCTATGTTGCCGGGGTCCTGAATGTTGTCAAGGGCAAGGCATAATCTCTTCTCGGGGGCGCTTTTGTCTATCGGGTGACTGGGTTGCTCAAAGAGTGCAAGCACCCCTTGTGGGGCACGTAAGAAACTTGCACGCTTCATCTCCTCTTCGTTAACTTCTATAACCTCTGTGGCGTGCGGTAGCTTGTGGCACGACAGCCATTTGCCGGTTGCAAAAATCTTTTGCGCTTTTAGTCCACACTCTAAAAGGTCGCAGACGGTTTTTCCGCCTTCGGCTACAAAAAGTCTGCTTTCGTTCCTGTTTTTCTTTAATTCAAGTGACTTTATTAGTTTAAGTGTGGCTTTGCTTAACATTTATCTTGCTTTTATATAGTTAAAGTACTGCAAATCTACCTTAATTCTTTTAAGTTTTTAGTATATTTGCAAGAATATTTTAAAATTAGGTATAATAATGTCGTTGAGAAAGGTTTTTTTAATGCTTATGTGCATTTTAACGGTGCTTTCTTGCTCGGTGAATAAGTTTATTCCCGAGGGAGAGCATTTGCTCAGCGATGTAGATATTATATCCACAACTAACCATTCAAATGCGAGCAGGGCCGACGGTTATGTGCGTCAGCAACCGAACTCAAAATGGTTCAGTCTTCTAAAAGTGCCTCTCTATACATACGCATTGTCGGGTACCGATTCGACTAAATGGATAAACCGCGCCTTGCAGAGATTAGGTGAGGCTCCTGTTATATACGACCCGGCAAAGGCCGAGATGACTCGTCGGAATATTGAGCAAATGTTGCGTAACGACGGTTATCTGCACGCGTGGGTCGACCTTGAATGCGAAAAGAACGATAAAAAGAAACGCGCTGTTGCAACATACTATCTGCACGAGCGCGAAAGGTACTATATATCGGGGGTTAAACTAAGCAGTGCCGATAAGAAACTCGAATCGCTGCTTGTTGCCGATTCGCTATCTTCGCGCCTACGCGTGGGAATGCCTTTCAGCGTGGACGTGCTTGAGGGTGAACGTCGTCGCATAACGGAGATGCTCAGGAACAGTGGATACTATCACTTCCGCAAGGAGTATATTACATTCTCGGCCGATACTGCCCACCATTCGAACAAGGTCGACCTGACGATGAATGTAGCCTTGTACTCTCCGTCGGCCAATGCCGCTCCCGAAGCGCATAAACAGTACCGTATAGGGCGAATATGCTTTGTGTCGGGTGCAGGCCTGCATCTTGACGAGGCAACATTGTTGCAGTGCGACACTATGCACTATGGCGACTATGTGATTTTTTATAAAGGCGATGCGGTTGTACGTCCCAAAATGCTTGTGAATAATACTTATATCGAGAGTGGCGGGCTTTATTCGCAGAGTGCCGTTGAAAAAACGCATAACTCGTTCGTGCAGTTACCGGCACTCAAATATTCGACGGTAAGAATGGTGGAGCACCCCGATACAGCCTTGCTCGACTGCTACATTATGTATGAGCGCAGTAAACGCCGTACAGTCTCGCTTGAAGTTGAGGGTACGAACACGGCCGGTGACCTTGGTGCCGCGGCATCGCTGACTTTTGCCGACAAGAATCTTTTCAAAGGTTCCGAAATGCTCTCTTTGCGTCTCTTTGGTGCGTATGAGGCGGTGTCGAACCTGCGTGGGTACACAGGTGAGCGTTTTCTTGAGTATGGTGCCGAACTGAGCCTCCGCTTTAAAGGTGGTCTGGTGTCGAAGATTGTGCCCGCCGACCGGCGTAAGCTTATCTCTTCGACAACCTTTGCGCTCAAGTTCAACACACAAGAGCGCCCCGAATTTGACCGCAGGGTTCTTTCGGGGTCGTGGGACTATATGTGGAGCCGCAAGGAAGAGGCTACGCATCGCTTGGACGTGCTCGACCTGAACTATATATATGTGCCTTGGATTTCTGACACATTTAAGCGCGACTACCTTGACAGTATATCGAACCGCAACTCTATTCTAAAGTACAACTATGAGAATCTGCTTATAACAAAGTTGGGATATACATATACCTATAACTCCTCGCTTAACAAGGCGCGTCGTTTTGAAAGGGTTGCCTACTCTCTGCGTGCAGGTGTGGAGTCTTCGGGTAATTTGTTGTTCTTGGCGACGAGTTCTGTCAGTGGCCCTAAAAATGCCGACGGTCAATACACCTTCCTTAATATCGCTTATGCACAGTATGTGAAAGGGGATTTTGACATTACAACGCGAGTGAATATTGATGAACGCAACTCCTTTGTGGTGCACTTTGGCTTGGGATTGGCCTACCCGTACGGAAATTCGCGTATCCTTCCTTTCGAGAAACGCTACTTCTCGGGCGGTGCCAACGGTATGCGTGGCTGGACGGTGCGTACGCTTGGTCCGGGAAGCTACAAGAACAGTGGCGCGAATATTGACTTTATAAACCAATCGGGCGATATGAAACTCGATTTTAATGTGGAATATCGTTCGCACTTATTTTGGAAAATACATTCGGCGCTTTTTGTCGACGCCGGTAACATTTGGACTTTACGCTCCTATAAAGAGCAGCCCGGAGGGCAGTTTAAGCTAAGCAGCTTTTACAAAGAGATAGCCTTTTCTTACGGATTGGGACTGCGCATAGACCTGGATATGTTTGTCTTTAGACTCGATGCGGCAATGAAGGCTATAAACCCTGCATACGAGGGGCGTGAAAAGTTTGCGATAATCGACCCGAAATTCGGTCGTGATTTTGCATTGCACTTTGCTATAGGTTATCCGTTCTGATGCAGCGTGCAACGTGGTGATGAAAAAGAAAATTTAATTATATATGGAAATTCGATTTATGAGTATTGGCAGCGGAAGCTGCGGAAACTGTTACTACCTTGGGGTGGGTGACTATGGAATTCTTGTAGATGCGGGTATTCCCTCGAAAGTGATTCGAGCGGCACTGAAAAAAGAGGGTATAGCCTTCGAGAGCATCTGCGCCATTTTTGTTACTCACGACCACGCCGACCATATAAAGTCGCTTGGCGTGCTGTCGGCAAAGGCTAATATTCCGGTCTATGCGACACGTGAGGTACATAAAGGAATAACAAAGAATTATTGCACGTCGAAGCCTATTGACCCTATGTATGTGCGATATGTTGAAAAAGAGGAGACAATTACGTTCCGCGACTTTGATATAACACCGTTCGAGGTACCTCACGATGGTAGCGACAACGTGGGTTATTTTATTGAGGTCGGTGAAAAGAAATTCTGTATAGCTACGGACCTTGGCGAAATAACAGAGATTGTCTCGTCCTACGTCGACCGTGCAAATTACCTTGTTATAGAGTCGAATTACGAGGAACAGATGCTTGCGATGGGGCGTTACCCTGAATTTCTTAAGGTTCGTGTTTCGGGTCCACGCGGACACTTGAGCAACCAAATGACAGCGAAATATCTTGCATCGCACTTCAACGAACATCTTAAATATATATGGCTTTGCCACTTGAGCGAGGAGAATAATCACCCCGAACTGGCTTACAAGGCTGTAGTTATGGAGTTCGGGCAGTATGGGATTATCGCCGGCAAGGACGTTTGCCTGAATGTACTTAAGCGTACAACGCCGTCCGAACTATACCGTTTGTAATATAGTAAGAAAATAAATGTAATTTAAAATATAAGACTATGAACTTTGTACAGGAACTTAAATGGAGGGGTATGATTCAGGATATGACCCCCGGAACCGAAGAACAGTTGCAAAAAGAGTTGACAAGTGCTTACCTGGGAATTGACCCGACAGCCGACTCGCTTCACATTGGTCACCTTGTGGGCGTGATGATGTTGCGTCACTTCCAGCTATGCGGTCATAAACCCATTGCTCTTATTGGCGGTGCCACAGGTATGATTGGCGACCCATCGGGAAAGTCTAAGGAGCGTGTGCTCATCGATGAGGAGAAACTTCGTCATAACCAAGAGGCGCTGAAAAAACAGCTTGCGCGTTTTCTTGACTTTGATAGCGATGCTCCCAATGCGGCTGTCCTTGTGAACAACTACGACTGGATGAAGAATTTTACCTTCCTTGACTTTATTCGCAATATCGGCAAGATGATTACTGTGAATTATATGATGTCTAAGGATTCTGTGAAGCGTCGTCTGTCGGGTGAGGCCGGAACTGACGGTATGTCGTTCACTGAGTTTACTTACCAATTGCTTCAGGGATATGACTACGTGCATCTTAACGAGACTCACGGTTGCAAACTGCAGCTTGGCGGTGCCGACCAATGGGGTAACATTACCACAGGTACCGAAATGATTCGTAAAATGTCGGGTAACGAGGTGTTTGCTCTTACTTGTCCGCTCATAACAAAGGCCGATGGTAAAAAGTTCGGAAAGACCGAACAGGGAAATATCTGGCTCGATAAACGTTATACATCGCCTTATCGTTTCTATCAGTTCTGGTTGAACGTTAGTGATGAGGACGCCGAGAAGTATATAAAGATATTTACTTCAATCTGTCGCGAAGAGATTGAGGCACTTGTTGCCGAGCACGCCGAGGCATCGCACTTGCGTCTGCTGCAGAAACGTCTGGCTAAGGAGGTTACTGTTCTTGTACACGGTGAAGAGGAGTATAACAAGGCTGTAGAGGCTTCTAATATTCTCTTTGGCAATGCTTCTATTGATGCCTTGCGTTCATTGGACGAGGATACACTGCTTGCGGTGTTCGACGGTGTTCCCCGCTTCGAGGTTTCGCGTGATGTTGTTGCTGCAGGCGTTAAGGCTGTTGACCTTACAACTGACCACGCTGCAATATTTGCATCAAAAGGCGAAATGCGCAAATTGGTGCAGGGTGGTGGCGTTTCGGTAAACAAAGAGAAACTTGCAGCCTTTGACCAGGTTATAAACGCCGATAATCTGCTTAATGACAAATATATCCTTGTGCAGAAAGGCAAGAAGAATTATTACCTTATTATTGTAAAGTAATACGTTTGAGCGTTTTTTACCTTAAAGTGAAATTTTAGGGTATATTTTATAATGTGAAAAAGTTAAGGCCGTCAGGTCTTAACTTTTTTCTTCTACTCGTTTACAAATGGAATTTAATCGCTAATTTTGTACCCGTAAAACGCGTTGAAGATTATGAAATACGTTACTCAGTTCGGTATAATAGTTGCAATATCCCTTGTCGGTGAATTGCTTAACCGGTTAATCCCTCTTCCTGTTCCTGCAAGCATATACGGAATGGTCATACTCTTTACGGCTCTTTGTACCGGAGTTATAAAACTCTCGCAGGTAAAAGAGTGTGGGAAATTCCTCATTCTTATGATGCCTTTAATGTTTATTGCTCCGGCGGTCGGGCTCATTGAGGCGTGGGGTACTATGCAGGAGTTTCTTCTGCCTATAATTGTTATAACGCTTCTCTCGACAGTTTTTGTTATTGCTGCGGCCGGACACGCTACGCAACTGGTAATTAAGTTAAAAGGTAAAAAGGAGGGACGGAGATGAAGGAGTTTCTGAGCGGTTCGCAGTTCTTTGGTCTTGCATTGAGTGTCGGTACTTATATTTTGGGCACAATAATAAAAAAAAGGTGGAACTTTTTTCTTTTTAATCCAATGCTGCTTGCAATAACGGTAAGCATTGCTGTGCTGCTTTTGCTGGGTATCGACTATGGTGCTTACAACCGTAGTGCCGGCATAATAACCTATCTTCTGACTCCGGCGACGGTAGCTCTTGCTATACCGCTGTACGAGCAGTTGCGTCTGTTGCGTAAGAACCTGACGGCTGTGCTTGTGGGTATTGCGTCGGGGGTGCTTTGCAGTGCTGTCTCAATCCTTGCAATGGCGTTGCTCTTCGGGCTTAATCACACGCAGTATGTAACCTTGTTGCCAAAATCAATTACAACAGCTATCGGGATAGGTCTTGCAGCCGAACTGAAAGGGTATATCGCTATTACGGTAGCGTCTATAATATTTACCGGCCTTGTTGGAAATATTGCCGGCGATGTACTTTGCAGACTGCTTGGGATAAAGAACCCAATAGCAAAAGGCGTTGCTATTGGCACTGCAACGCACGTGATGGGAACATCGAAGGCTATGGAGATTGGTGAGGTCGAGGGCGCTATGAGCAGTCTTTCTATTGCTGTGGCTGGCTGTATAACTGTAGGCGCGGCGGTCCTGTTCGAGTGGTGTATATAAAATTTACATTTAACAAGAAGATTTTTGTAAAAAAGTACATAAAGAAAAAAATAATAATTACCTTAGCGACGTTTCATAAAGTATAAACTGTTAAAAATGAATTTATAATGGTAATTGCTATTGACTTTGACGGTACTATTGTTGAACATAAATACCCCGAAATTGGACGGGAACTGCCTTTTGCTACTTATACTCTGCGCAAGCTTATGGAGGACGGTCATCAACTTATTTTGTGGACGGTTCGTCACGGTAAAGAACTGCGTGAGGCGGTAGAATGGTGCCGTGAGAGAGGTGTGGAGTTCTATGCAGTAAACAAAAACTATCCCGAGGAAACCCTTAGGGCTGATGGTGAATATCACAAGATAAATGCCGACCTTTTTATAGATGACCTTAATTTGGGTGGTCTTCCCGATTGGGGTAAGATATATACAATGGTCTCGCAAGATAAAAAATGGAGTGACGTCTACGCCGAAAATAATGGAGAAAAACAGGAAAGAAAGAAGAAAAAGGGGTGGTTTTGGTAATAAAAATGATTTTTAATCAAAGAAACCGAAAAAAAAGAAGATTTGTTGCAAAAAAATCATCAAAATATTTGCAGAGTTAAAATAAAGTAGTACCTTTGCAACGCGTTAAGGCAATGCGCTGTTAGCTCAGTTGGTAGAGCAATTGACTCTTAATCAATGGGTCCAGGGTTCGAGTCCCTGACGGCGTACAAAAGACAGCTATTAAGCTGTCTTTTTTGTTATACACAAGACCGCTCGAACCCGCGCTGCTCCGCATCGCTGTTCCTTATTTATTGGGTCGCGTCTTCTCGTCCTATTGTATAAAAAAAGCAGACAACTGTGTTGTCTGCTTTTCTCTGAGCAAATTTGTGACAGATTATCGAACAATTTCGGGCTCACCTGCAAAAGTTGTGGGGGTGATATAAAAATATTATCTTCGCATAGTTAAAATAAAGTACTATGCAAGACGAAAAAATACTACTGGAATTAGCCCGTTTGATATTGCCATCAGGTTTCATTGAAAATTTCAAGAT
>JAZRFF010000025.1:0-17730 GCA_045661225.1 Bacteroidaceae bacterium
CGCAACCCACGCGGTGTGACTGCGCCACACGTCGCGTGACCTATTGCTGTGCGCTTCGTCGACTAAAATTGCATTTTAGTTCCAAAGGTTACCCCATTGACAACTTTGTTGTCGAGCCTGCTTACGCTCGCTGTGTGCGTGAATAAATTCCCGCCCGCTCGCTTAATCGCAGCCTTCGCCGCCCCGCGTCTCGTGGGTTAATGCCAAAGATTACCCCACTCGCCGCGGCGCTCGTCGTTGAGCTGCTGCTCGCGGTTTACCTTTGTGTTCTTGTTAATAGCAACTGAAGTTGCAAGCATTGACTCTGTAGCCTCTACGTTTACCTCTGATACAAGAGGAGATACATAATTCTTTTTCATATCTTTTTTCTATGATTTTTCTTATCGTTTATATTTTGTATCGTGGCAGGCGGTAGCCCGCCACGATACTCTTTAAATATCTCGTTCTTAATTAAGGTCTAAGAATTACTTAACCAGTACCTTTCGCTGCGCGCAAGTGCTTCACGCGCGGCTGTGTTTGATTAAGTAAACTTATCAACCACAGCTCTTACTTAACCAGCACTTTTCTACCGTTTACAATGTAGATGCCGGCTGCGTTGATAGACTCGATGCGACGGCCTGTAAGGTCGAAGATTACCTGTGCGCCGTTCTCAACCTCTACGTTCTCAACACCTGTTGTACCCTCGAAGAGGAAGCCGTAGAATGCAGCAGAGCCCTGTGCCTGCTCGGGCAAATATACCTTGTTGGCGTTGTTTACAAAGCCTTCCTCTGTAGCGTAGAAGCCAATGCCATTATCGCCGTTTGCAAGAACGTAACCGCTAATCTCTTTCTCGTACAATGTACCTTCAAGAGCGCTCTCGGTAACGGTAGCAGCCTCGGTTGTGTAAGCAAAATTGTAGTTGCCGGCAGCAGCCTTTACAAGAATACCTGTGTTTGCAGCAAGAACGCCTGTTGCTGGTACCAATCTTGCGTAATCGCTTCCAACAGTTGAAACTGTGTAAGCCTCAACCTCGGCGGGAATTACTGCGTCAAAGCCAAGGATAAGTGTTGCCCAACCGGCATTGCCTACAGTGAGTGTGTGCGCAAAATCTGTCACTTCTACCAAATACCAAGCCGATGCTTTATTGGTAGCTGTGTTGTTGTAACCGACAACATTGCCGGGGTTGCCTGCGCAGTTCAGCATCTGTCCGCCGTTGGGGGTAATTCCAACAACCTCAACCTCGTTGTCGTTTGCTGTTACTGTGCCTAATTCGCTTATTGTTACATTTGCTGCATTGTCGAGCTCCTCGGCTTGCATAGCAATTTGTGCGTTGTTAACCCAAGTGGCGTTCGAAATGTAAGTGTTGGTGTGTACGCTCTTCATATATAAAGCGTCGTTGTGATTCTCGAAAGTGAAGATGTTTTTCGAAGAGTTGTCGTAGCTGCTGACACAGTAAAGTTTTGCATTATTATCTATGCTCATAATCGCTCCAACACGGTTGTCTGTCATTGTGGGAGTGAGTCTTATGCTGTAGAATTTACCTGTTTCTACAATGGGTTTTTTAAATGCTTCAATGGAGATTTTTGTCAGACCATAAAAACAACCTTTTGATTCGGTTACCGACAGGGTGAGTGTAAGAACCAATGTTCCATCGGTGGCTGAATATGCCTGCGAAACATTAAAAGGTACTTCAACCGATTCACCTGCTCCGGAATTTACTTTAATAGCAATATTCTCAACGGTGCCTAATGTTGTTTCGCCCTTTGCAAGAGTAAAATTAACGTGCTGTGCATTTGCGTTGTCTGCCTGGAACTGTCCCGAACCGTTAATTGCGGCACTTGTGAATGTGACGTTCTTGAATAAGTATCTTTTGGGCACGTTATTCAATGTGATAGTGAACACGCCTTCGTTGCCGGCGCTCATCAGGCTTGTGTTTTTGTCGGGGCAAAGAATGCTTGCAGTGGGGAATGTCTCGCTGTTTGCCGAAAGCTCTTTCCAAGCGTAATTGGCTGTGATGCTTGCTGTGATTCCTGCCGCATCAATGTCGTTGCCTGCGACGTTTACCGTTGCTTCGTTTGCGGAAACTTTGTTGAATGTCAAGTCTAATGTTTGTGCCATTGCACCCATAGTTAGGAATACAGTGGCAATAGAAAGTAAAATTTTCTTCATAATTTATTGATTTTGTTTATGACTAAATCGGTTATTTTGGGAGTTTTTCCAATTTGGTGTAAAGGTACTTACAAAAGTAGACATTACCCCCCCGTTTAGTTAAATTGTGTTAAATGTAGAAAGTCTTTGTGTTATAGAGTAAAAGTTCCCCCTTTTTGGAATAAATTTTGAACGCAAACGATTTATTCGTATCTTCGCAAAAAATAAACTGAATATGGCTATAAAAACAATTACCTACCGAACTCACGGTACTTGTTCGCGCTTCATTGAGGTCAGTGGCGAGAATGGTGTAGTAACAGATGTTAAGTTTTTTGGCGGTTGCGATGGTAATCTGCAGGGCATTGCTTCGCTTGTAAAAGGAATGAATTATGCCGACGTTATTGAACGTCTGAACGGAATTAGCTGCAACGGAAAGCCAACATCGTGTCCCGACCAATTGTGTCGCGCCATAGAGCAGCTGATGAGCGAGTGAGTTGTTGTGTGCCTAATGTCGCCTCGGTTGCAGTGTCGGGCTGTTGTTGCCACTCTCGTTTGTTTAAATGAACTGTGTGGCGTGTGTGCATTGTAATTGAGACCGGCTTGGTCTTGTATTATAACCGAAAATGATATTGTATTATGGCAAAGGTAAAGAACCCCGAATATAAACAAAAGAACGAGGCTTTTATGCAGGCTTTGCGTGACGGCGAGGAGGAACTTCTGGAAATATCGCAGGGCGTGCTTGTGAAAATATTGAAGAGTGGCGATGGCGAGCGCACCCCGCGTGCCGGTAACGTTGTTACGGTGCACTACAAAGGCTCTCTAATAAGTGGCAAGGTGTTCGATAATAGCTGGGAGCGTGGCTACCCCGAGGCGTTCCGCCTGAGCGACCTTATAGTAGGGTGGCAGATAGCGCTCACACAAATGCACGTCGGCGACCGCTGGATAGTGTATATTCCTTATCAGGTTGGTTACGGCACGCGTGCAAGTGGTCCTATCCCGGCCTATTCGACACTCGTTTTTGAGATGGAGCTTGTTTCCATAATGTAACAGTGGTGGCAATATGAGGCGTTACAACGAACATTATAAAGAACTGTCGCGTTTGGGGCTGCCTATAATAATAGGTCAGGTTGGCATAATCTTTGTCTCATTTGCCGATACGTTTATGGTTGGTCGTCACGGTACAGCCGACCTTGGCGCAGCGAGCTTTGTGAACAATATGTTCAACCTTGCTATTATATTCGCAACGGGTTTCTCGTATGGGCTTACCCCTGTTGTGGGCCGACTTTTTGGTAACGGTGACAGGCGACGCATAGGCGAGACATTGCGTAACGCTCTGTTTGCAAACGGTATTATAGCCGTAGCCATACTTGTTGCAATGGGGGTGCTCTATTTTAACTTAGGCAATCTTGGCCAGCCGGCCGAACTTATGCCCATTATGCGCCCTTACTACCTTGTGTTGCTTCTTACAATGCCGTTTGTGCTGTTTTTTAATGCCTTTAAGCAATTTGCCGATGGCATTACCGACACGCGCACGTCGATGTGGATTCTGATAGGCGGTAATCTGTTGAATATTCTTGGTAACTACATTCTTATATTCGGTAAATGGGGTGTGCCTGAACTTGGGCTTTTAGGAGCGGGAATAGCGACGCTCTTGTCGCGTATGGCAATGCTCCTGGTGTTTATGCTGCTTTTTTTCAGGAGCAAACGTTACCGCGAATATGCTCGTGGGTTTATGTGTGGGCGTGTAACGCTTGAACAACAGAAAGAACTGAACCGCATTGGGTTGCCTGTGGCTATGCAGATGGGTATGGAGACGGCCTCTTTCAGCCTTGCTACAATAATGGTGGGGTGGCTGGGCGTTACAGCACTTGCTGCGCACCAGATAATGTGTACTGTCGGGCAGGTGGGCTTTATGCTCTACTACGGAATGGCTGCAGCGGTGGCTGTAAAGGTTAGTAATTACTGCGGTACGGGCGATGTCGGCGACATACGCCGTTCGGCAAACGCCGGTTTCCACATTATTCTTGTGCTTGCAGTCGTTGCCTCGTTGCTGGTGTATTCGTTGCGTGGATATATTGGCGGCATTTTCACGACAGACAGCGCTGTAGCCTTGCTTGTGTCGCAGCTCGCACTCTCATTTATGCTTTATCAGTTTGGCGATGGCCTGCAGTGTAACTTCTCGAATGCCTTGCGCGGAATAGCCGATGTCAAGCCGGTTATGTTGTATGCCTTTATTGCGTATTTTGTAATATCTTTGCCGGTTGGTTACCTGTTTGCGTTCACCTTCGGGTGGGGGCTTGTGGGCGTGTGGCTCTCATTTCCCTTTGGGCTTACAAGTGCCGGAATAATGTTCTACCTGCGTTTTAGCCGGAAGGTACGGGCAATGGAGAATAGTGTGGACAATAAATAAAAATCAATATATATGAACGATTATACAAAAGTTAAGTTTACTGTAGCTCCCAACGAGGAGGTTGCTACCGATGTACTTGCGGCTTTGCTTGCCGATGTGGGTTTTGAGAGTTTTGTGCCCGAAGATGACGGTGTGTCGGCCTATGTGCCTCAAGCTCTCTACGATGCCGATGCAATAGCGGCTGTTGTTGCCGGTTTTCCGCTCGATGGGTACACTATTGAGTATACAAGCGAGTTTATCGAGGGCGAGGATTGGAATGCCGAATGGGAAAAGAATTATTTTCAGCCTATTGTGCTTGGCGAGGAGTGTGTTATACACAGCACGTTCCATACCGATGTCCCCGCAGCACGCTACGACATTCTCATTGACCCCAAAATGGCATTCGGAACAGGGTACCACCAAACAACGTGCCATATGCTGCGTGCCATACTCGCAAGCGATATGTGCGGAAAGAGTGTGCTCGATATGGGTTGCGGAACAGCGTTGCTCGCAATTCTTGCTCGCAAGCACGGCGCGACGAATGTTGTTGCGATAGACATCGATGAGTTTGCCTTTGAGAATGCCAAGGAGAATGTCGTGCTTAACGACACTCCGGATATTGAGGTGCGCCTGGGCGGTGCCGAGGCTATAAAGGAGTCCGACTCTTTTGACTTTGTAATTGCTAATATCAACCGTAATATTCTGCTTGCCGATATATGTAACTATGTGCGTTGTATGCACGCCGGCTCGCAGATATTTATTAGTGGTTTTTATGTCGAGGATATGGAGGTTCTAAAGGCCGAGGCTGCGCGCCACGGTCTGCGCTTCATTGACTATGCCGAGGATAATCGTTGGGCAATGATGCGCTTTGTTAAGGAGTAGTTTTTTTCAGGCGGTCACAGTTGTGTACACGCGCAAAATGAATACCCTCCCCTGATTTATAATCGGGTATCCCGACGAACAAATGGTGTGAAAAGTGGGTTTCTGTAATAAATGGAATTATGGAACAGAGCACTTTTTACACCGTTTGTGGCTATATAGCCTCTATTTCTCTTATATTGGGCTTTCTGCCACAGGCTATAACTACTATTCGTACCCGTAACACTGACGGCATTGCCCTGCCGTCGTTTCTGCTTATGGCTGTCGGGGCGTTCGCTTTTATGCTTCAGGGGTTGTTGCACAATCCGGGGATTATATGGTCAATGTTTATCACGAATGCCGTTACCGGGGTTTGCAGTGCTGTTGTCTTTGCTATTAAAATCTATAACGATTATTTTAAAAAGTAAAGCAGTACGTTTGTGCTGATGCTAATTAAAAAGGCTATGGGAGTCTCACGACTGCCATAGCCAAAACCTAAATATTTATTTTCAGAGAAAATAAATCGAATTAAGAAAATTTATAGTGCGGGGTTAAGTTGACTCGCGCACTTTGCGCAACCCACGCGGGAGTCGCTCATTGACAACTTTGTTGTCGAGCCTGCTTACGCTCGCTGTGTGCGTGAACAAGTTCCCGCCCGCTCCGCGTCTCTTGGAGTCGCTCATTGACAACTTTGTTGTCGAGCCTGCTTACGCTCGCTGTGTGCGTGAATAAATTCCCGCCCGCTCGCTTAATCGCAGCCTTCGTCGACTAAAATTGCATTTTAGTTCCACAAATTACCCCACTCGCCACGGCGCTCGTCGTTGAGCTGCTGCTCGCGGTTTACCTTTGTGTCCTTGTTGATAGCAACTGAAGTTGCAAGCATTGACTCTGTAGCCTCTACGTTTACCTCTGATACAAGAGGAGATACATAATTCTTTTTCATATCTTTTTTCTATGATTTTTCTTATCGTTTATATTTTTAGCATCGTGGCAGGCGGTATCCCGCCACGATGCTCTTTAAATATCTCGTTCTTAATCGTCTAAGGAATTACTTTACAAGTACCTTTTTACCGTTTACAATGTAGATGCCGGCTGCGTTGATAGACTCGATGCGGCGGCCTGTAAGGTCGAAGATTACCTGTGCACCGTTCTCAACCTCTACATTCTCAACACCTGTTGTACCCTCGAAGAGGAAGCCGTAGAATGCTGCGCTCGACATTGGTGTTGCGGGCAAATAAGCCTTGTTGGCGTTGTTTACAAAGCCCTCTTCGGTAGCGTAAAGACCGATATTTTCATTAACCTTTGCAAGAACGTAACCGCTAATCTCTGCCTCGTTTGTTGTACCCTCAAGCAAGTTCTCCGACCAATCTTCAGTTGCTTCGTTTATAACATTAAGTTTTACAGTGCCGTTACCTGCGAGAATTGCACCCTCGTATGCGGGAATTTCAGTCTTCTCTGCAAGGATAGCGTGAGTGCTGTTGGTAGCCTCAATTGCATATGCAGTAACGCCCTCTGTAGTTGCAACATCAAAGGGTAGGTAAATTGATGCAAATTCATTTACAGAAACCTCGATGTCAACAACAGGAATCATATACCAAGTGGTTTCGGTGTCACCCCACCAGTAGTTTACCTCGCCGGTGTTCTCTGTGCGCATTACTTGATTGTTACCCTTGATTGTAATCTTTGAGTCGCCTTTGTTTTCTACAGTAAACGCGTTACCATCGGTGAAGTCCGATTCTATCTTAGAAACAGCCGGTGCGTCGGCCAAAGTTACGTATTTACCTACGTTTGAAACTTGAAGTTTTACATTTTCACCCTCTTGAACAAACTTTACAACATTGTTTATACCGGGTTTTTCGCCCTCGCCCATAGCGGCAACAACGAGGTCTGTATCATTGTATGTGATATATTTCTTGGTGTTTGTCTGCTGGAGGAAATAGTAACCGGGAGTGAACTGTACTCTTGAAGCAGCGTTCTCTGTGTCAAAAGATGCGGTTCCAGCCAATGTAGATACTGCATTGATTGCCTCTTTCATAGTTGCGGGGTAACCACCAACATAACCAAGAGTAGCAATAGTGTTGTTCTTCCAAGCATTTACAAATGAAGCCTCAACTGTAGCAACTGTTGCTTCTTCAACACTTGCACCGGTCTTAATCAAATAGAATCTACAGCCGTCATCGATGCTGCCTTCTGCGCGAACGACATCGTTAATCCAACCTGGAGAGTATGACAAGTAGCGGTTGTTCGATTCGAACTGAATGTTCCAAAGGTTGTTACCCTCGTAAATGAATTTGATGGCGCTAGGTGTATCTGTGAATTTTACAGGAGTCTCACCGTTGATATATTGTTTCTTTTCAACATTGTAAATGTAGTCCTTGCCATTGTGCTTTACAATAGCCCACTCTTCGTATACGCCTTCGTCCTCAAGTCCGGGGTGTTCAGCCTTGTTGGTTGCTGCCAAATGAGCCTTGTCCTCAAGTCCGCTGTAATAAATCATATAACCGCGATTGGTGTCGTAACACTTTACGGTAAACATTTCGCCGCTTGACAATGTTACCTTTTCGCCGTTTTCAACAAGAGCCTCATAAGCGCTTCTCAAAGTCTCGAAGTTCTCATCGGTCTCGTTTGCATCATAGGCTGCCAATGCTGCAGAAACCTCTGCTACAGCAGCTGTAGTGTAAGCACCAACCATAGTGTCGCTTGCACTATTTTTTGCATTGCGTGCCTCCTCAATTACAGCGTATTTCTCGAAATATTCCTGTACAATTGCAGCTGCATTTAGTTCCACTGTAACATTCTCGGTGTTGTCGATAATTTGCCAAGAAGAACCGTTGTCACTTGCAGTCCAGAACTGAATAGGAGCATATTCGTGGTGACCTTGATGTGATGCACACATATAGTGCTGTGAGTGTCCGTCTGAATTAAACGCGAATCCATTGTTCACAGCCTGAATGCTGATTGCGGTAGGAGTCTCTGTCAAATATGTGGGACCACCTTGTGTTACAGCAAATTTTTGAGCGCCAAGGTTATACAAGAAATAATTTCCTTCGTAAGAAACAATCTGCCAGTTGTTGCTGGCAACTGTATTGTCAAGTGCCTCGGTGTATTTTGAATCAGCACCGCAAAGAGTCAAATTGTTACCGCTCTTCCAAATGGCATAACCCATTCCATTAGCATTTTTCAGCAAATATGCCTTGGAATTGTCCAAATCCGAGATTTTGGCAATTTGCGCCATAGCACCAATTGTCAAGAACAATGATGCAATCAATAATGTAAATTTTCTCATAAAATTATTATTATAAATAAGGTTAATAATTATTCGACTGGAAAGGCCACAAAAGACCGCGGCAAAGGTACGTAGAAACCTTCATTTTACCCCCCCCGTTTAGTTAAATAATGTTAAAAGATATGTTTTTTTTATTCACGCTTTCGAGCGTTCCGCGTGCGGTTGAAGCTGCTCCCGCTCGGCATAGTAAAAGTAAACTTCTCCTCTGCTCTCGTTTGTACAAGTTCTCCGTTTTCACTTTTCACTTTTCAGCTTTAACCGCACTGCGTGCGATTGAAACTTGGCTACGCTCGTTGCGTGCGTAAATAAATTTCCGCCCACTCGCTTGCACAAGCTTTCACTTTTCCGTTTCAATCGCACAAGTTGTCCTCGCTGTCTGCCGGAATTTCAGCGGCATTGCGTTGTGATTTTAACGGTGCCGGAAGGGTATAAAAATTACTTTTGCAATGAAACAAGGAACTATCCCCGTACCTTGCCGCTTTATTTTTTTAGTTTTCCGTTTTCACTTTTCACCTTTCAGTTTTTCTAACCGCCCACTCGCTTGCACAAGCTTTCAGTTTTCAGTTTTAACCGCACTGCGTGCGCTTGAACCTGCTCTTGCTCGGCATAGTAAAAGTAAACTTTTCCTCTGCTCTCGCTTACTCGCAGCTTTCACTTTTTAAATATTGATTGGTATAAAAAAAGTTCCTCACGGTGTGTGAGGAACTTTTTATAAACAATGTGTGGAAATTTACTTTACAAGGGTCTTTTTGCCGTCGATAATGTATATGCCACGTTGTGTCACCTCCTTGATTCTGCGGCCTGTAAGGTCAAAAATATTCCCGTTCTCACTTTTTGCCTTTTCGCTCTTGACCTCCTCGATGCCTGTTGCGTTGTTGGTGTATGTGAGTGTAATCTCAATATTCTTGGTCACGCGTGCGAGTTCTTCGGGAACGGCATCGTTTGTCTTTAATGTGTAGCCTTTGAATATTGGTACCAGCAGTGCATAGTCGTTGCCTCCTTTTACGTATCGGGTGCCTTGTGCGAGGGTGTTGCCTTCTTCGTCAACGCATCGGTATGTGACGTTGAAGTAGGGGTGGGGGGTGTAGCTGTATATGATGAACGGGTGGGCGTCGGTCCAGCCGGTAAAGGTGTGGTTGTCGTTTCCGTTCCAGTAGTAGTTGTTGCTGCCTTTTATACTCCAGGTCTTGCCGTCGCTGTTGAGCGTGAATGTGTATTCTTCGGCAGCGGTCTCGTCGGAGCCTGTCATTGCCGAGCCTTTCTGCAACTGCGGAATATAGACCTCGTAGCCGTTCATAAGTGTGAATTTTGATTCGTTGCGCTCAATGAACGTCCAAATAAATGCGGGGCTTGCATCGGTTATGTCGTTGGTCGTTACAAGGCCTTCGCCAACGCCGCCGGCACTGAGGAATCCGCTGCGTGCTGACTCGTTCTTGTTGTTATATAAAAGGTATGACCCTCCGGCTTCGACCTCGGTTACAGGCTTGCCTATTGCCGATGCTCCTATAATGCCATCGGTGCTGTAGTAGGCCTCAATGGCGATATCTCCGGTTGGGGTTACGGTGGGTTCGCCGTCCCACGTATTGCCCAGGCTTGTATAGAACTCAAGCGCAGGCTCGGCTACAGTGTGGCTGTCGCCTATTGGGCAGGGTGTGTCGATGCTTGCTATTAAATTGCCGTCGATGGTGTAACACATATATGTTACGTTGTATGCCGAGCGTTTGTATGTTACGTTTATGGTCTTGTTCTCGTCGATGCTGTCGAATGTGGGGGCATCGGTTGTGCCGGTCGCGTCGTACTTTACAATCTCGTGGTTGGCGATTGTGGGGGCTATGGCTGTGAAGGGTTGCCCGTCCGATGCGCCTTGGTAGGTTGTGTGTATGAGGTTGCCGGCCTCGTCGGTGCAGATGTAGGCTACAAGGTGGGCTTTTTCGTACACCCAGCCTGTACCTTGCGGGTACTTGCCGCCTACAGCCACGGTGTTGGGGTCGCTTGTGGCACGCTCGCTTCTGGGGTATAGTGCGTTGTCGCCGGCTTTGATGCTGAAGTCGCCGCTCTTGCTGTTATATACGTTTGTGAGAGTGATGCCCTCGCTGCCTAACGTTACCGGGGCGGTGGTGCTGCTTATGTAGCGTCCTGTCACGGCGTTGCGCAGCTTCATTGTCTGTCCGGCTGCGGTAACAGCGCTTTCGGTAACCTCCCATAGGTCGGCGCCGTAAGCCTGTTTGTCTGTGTAGACTACGTTGTCATTGGTGTCGTACATTGTCCAGCCTTTGAGGCGCTCGCTGTTGTTTACAATGCGGTAGACTGTGCCCTCGGTCGGGTATTCTATATCAACGGGGGTGTTAATCTCCACCACAGGGCGGAACTCCCATATACCGCCGTTGCCGTCGGCAGGGTCGCTCCAAAGGTTTATGGAGTGTTGTTGTCCCGGTCCGGCGTAATTCAGGCACATTGCGGTGTTTGACACTTTTTGGCTGCGTATGCTATAGTTGTAGTTGTTGCCGTTTTGTGCGTATGCCTTGTCGCCCAAAATAAAGTCGTAGTGGCGTGTGCTCTCGTCGTAGTCCCAGCGGCCGGTATTGTTCTCGGCTGTTGGTCTGCCGTTGACCGAACCGTTGGGCTTGGCCTTGTTTACAAGCGCCCAGCGCTGCGGGTTGGCGGGGTCTTGCATAAATGCCCACAACTGGTAGTCGTGTCCCTCATTACTCTCGTCCTCTATTATGGCGCTGTTCCACAAGCGTCCGGCCTTGGCGGTGTTTGTGCCGAGCTCGGGTGAATTTTCGCGTAGCAGTTGAATGCAGCGTCCGGCACGGGTGTCGGTAGCGGTGGTTACAATGCGGTACCACACTTTTTCGTCGTCGGTCGACGGTGTGGGCATTATTTTTGTGTCGCTGTCGCCTGTGTTGATATAGTGACGCCCGTATTGGTATTTGTTGTAATTCAAAAGCAGGGTGTCTTGTGTTATGCGCTCGCGGAAATTGGCAAAATTTTTCTTGTTCTCGGGGCTCCAGGCTGTCTCGGCAATAGCGATGAGGCGTGGTAGCGCGAGATATTCGAGCAGGCCGTAGTCTTCGACGTGCTCTGTCCAGAATGTGCCCTGTATGCCGACATAGTATTTGCGTAGTTCGGCGGGTACCGATGCGGGAACGGGAACGTAGTTATATACGACCTCTACGTTGTCGGTTCCGTAACCTGCAACGGGGGGCTCGTTGGCGTCGTTGCTCTGCTTGCGGTTAATGTAGTAGGGTATTTGCGGGGTCATAATGGATTCCATACCGTATTGGGCTGCTTTGAGCGCGCAGGGCTGTGCGTTGCCCGGTTCCCAGCACATCATTGTTCCGCCTGTACCCTTGATTAGTTCCTCGTCGGTGCCGCCGGCTGTGAGACTTTCGTTCCACATTATTACGGTGCGTTTCTTGTCGCCTTCTTTCTGCGATACATAATCGGATAGCTGGCGTACAAAGTATGACTGTAACTGACGTATGTTCGTGAATCCCTTTTCTTGCATCAGCGCCTGACACTCGGCGTTGTTGTGCCAAGCGTTTGTGGGGGTCTCGTCGCCGCCAATGTGTATCTGGCTGTGCGGGAACACCTCGATAACCTCGTCGAGCACGTCCTTGGCGAACTGCAGCACCAATGGGCTTGCTACATTTAGCACGTCGGCATATATTCCGCCGTTGACCTTTACGTCGTGAGCGCCGTTAGGGGTGCAGCTCAGCTCGGGGTAAGCTGCGTTTACGGCACACGAGTGTCCGGGAAACTCAATCTCGGGTACAACCTCGATGTGGCGCGCTGCTGCGTATTCAACAATCTCGCGACACTCCTCGTGGGTGTAGTAGTAGGGGCCGTAGGTCTCGCCTGTGTAGTAACCGCCGTATTCGGGGTCGGTGTTCCAGGAGTTGCTGCGTGTAGCACCGACGGTGGTCAGCCGTGGGTATTTTTTTACCTCGAAACGCCAGCCCTGGTCGTCGGTAAGGTGCCAGTGGAAACGGTTCAGCTTGTAATATGACATTACGTCTATCATACGTTTAATTTGCTCAAGGCCAAAGTAGTGACGGCTAACGTCGAGCATAAATCCACGGTATTCGAAGCGGGGCGCGTCGGTTATGCTCACTGCCGGGAGCGTGAATGTTGTCACCTCGGGGTCTTTAACCTCGGCCATCACACACGCCGGGAGCAGTTTCTTTATAGTCTGAAACGCGTAGTAGAAACCGGTGGGGCTGTTGGCGCTTATGGCAATGCCGTCGGTGGTAATGTCGAGCGTGTAGCCCTCGTTGCCAAGCTCTTCGTTGCCATTGTATCTTGCCATTGTAACGAGCGCGTCGCTATCGTCGTCGGTTACGGTAGCGACAATGCCTGTGACATTGCCCAAAAGGGTGGCGAACTTCTGCGCCTCGGCAGCGGAGCTTTCGTCGAGCCCGTTTGCAGCTATTGTAAAACTAGCGGGGAGTGTGAGCTTGCCCGTACCGATGGTCATACTCTTGGGGACGGGTGTCAGGTTTATGCCGTCGGCAGCCGCAACACCGAGTGTGAGCCCGAAAAGCATTGTGGTAAGCAATAAGGTAAATTTCTTCATAACTATTTGGTTTTTATTATTTTGTCGGACGTTTTTCTGCAATTATTGTCTTTTATCTTCAGGTGTAGGCGTGTCATCGTCCTCTTCGGAACGGAGCGTGGGCAGGCATATGCTTTTTCGCACGGCAAACACGCGTGTCAGGAATACCGATGCTCCGCACAACAGTTGTGTTACAGTGTCGGCACAGCCCAGCCAATAGCATACGCCGTACACGATTCCACCCATAACGCACGCCATTGCGTAAATCTCCTTGCGGAATATAAGCGGTTCTTCGTTTATGAGCACGTCGCGAATAATGCCTCCGGCTGCGCCGGTGGTTGTTCCCATAACTATGGCGACCCAAATAGGCATTCCGCAGTCGAGGGTTTTTTGTATTCCCACAATGGTAAAGAGGGCAAGGCCTATAGCATCGAATAGAAAAAATGTATTGTGCATATGCACAAGGTGCTTGCGGAATATAATGACCCACAGAAGCGCAAGAGCGGTACACCACAGGTAGTACCCATTGTGCATCCAGAATACAGGAACGTCGAGCATAACGTCGCGCAAAGTACCGCCGCCGATGGCTGTGGCAGCGCCTACAACATAGGCACCGAACCAGTCGAACCTCTTTGCCGAGGCAAGGCGTATACCGCTTATGGCAAAAGCAAATGTACCTATAAAGTCAATTACTTTAAGAAAAGTGATATTCCCGACATACTCTACTATATAGTTTATAATATCCATTTCAAGTATAAAAAAATATTGTGTGGCTAAGATAGAACAAAAAAGGTTATAACCACTCTTTTTTACAGTTTTTATAAAAAATGTACAATAAAAATTTGTGGAATAAAAAACGGTGCTTATATTTGTGATATCAAAATAATATCAATTTGTAAAACTTTAAATTCTGGATTATGGGTAACGATGTTTTAAAATCAAAAATTGTGGGTGAGGAAAAGTATATACACCCTTCAAACGGTTGGTTGATGCTTTTTCTTACAATAACGGGTATTGTAGCCGGCTTTGTGTGGCCCATAATAATGCTTGCTAATGAACATAGCGACTGGTGGGCGTTGCTCTTTGTGTTGGGTAGCGTCAGTGTGGTGCTGTTGGCCGGGCTTTTTATTGTGAACCCGAACGAGAGTGTCGTTGTGACATTCTTCGGAAAGTATGTGGGAACGGTTGTCGACAACGGATTTTTCTTTATGAATCCTTTTGCTTCGAAAAAGAACGTGTCGTTGCGCGCACGTAACCTTAATGGCGAACCGATAAAGGTGAACGACCTTATGGGTAACCCTATTATGATTGGAGTGGTGCTCGTGTGGAGGGTAAAAGATACTTTTAAGGCGTCGTTCGAGGTCGACGACTATTCGCGCTTCGTCGATATTCAGAGCGAGGCGGCTATACGTAATCTTGCGGGGGCTTATCCTTATGACAATCTCGAGGACGAGGACGCAAGCATCACCCTGCGTAATGGCGGCGAAGAGGTTAACGACCTTCTTGAGCAATCGCTCGCCGAGAGGCTTGCAATTGCCGGTATAGAGGTAATGGAAGCGCGCATAAGCTACCTTGCATACGCTCCCGAAATTGCCAGTGCAATGTTGCAACGCCAGCAAGCTACGGCAATGGTTGCTGCACGTCACAAGATTGTCGAGGGTGCAGTGGGTATGGTGCAAATGGCGCTTGAACAACTGTCGGAAAAAGAGATTATTGACCTTGACGATGAGAAAAAAGCAGCGATGGTAAGTAATCTTATGGTGGTGCTTACATCGGACAGGGCTGCAACTCCGGTTGTTAATACAGGAACGCTTTACCAGTAATTAACGGTCTATGGCAAAAGATAAGAAGTCTTTTGTGCTGAGAATTAACGGCGAAACAATGTCGGCGCTCGAAAAATGGGCAGCCGACGAGTTTCGCAGTGTGAATGGTCAGTTGGAGTATATTATTACCGATGCCTTGCGCAAGTCCGGCAGGCTGCCGAAAAAGGACGAAGGCGTTTCGGATAAAGAGTAACGGTCTGTTGTATGGAAACTTCTGTTGTTGAATATATTATAGCGGCGATGATGCTGGTTCTTGGTGTCATAATAGCGTTGGGAAAGGGCGATTTTTTAATCTCGGGTTACAATACCGCTTCCAAGGAGGAAAAGGCAAAGTATAATATCAAGCGTCTGCGCCTTTTGGTGGTTGTGATGTTGGTTATTGTCTCGGCAGGCTTGCTGACAGGAACCTTGCTTGAGTGGAACGATGCCGAGCAAGGCTATTTTGCTGTGGCGATATTGTTGCTTGCGGTTGTAGAATGTATCCTTTCTTACACCTGGGCCCGTAAAATATAAGTAAATTGTGCTATGAAGCGTTTAATTCTGTTTTTTATGTTCTTTACCCTTGTGCTTCCACGCTGCGAGGCTCAGGGGCGTAGCGAGGTGGGAACCTCAACCGATATTGCAATGTTCGCACCCGCAGCAGCCGGCGCGTGTGCTGCGCTCGTGAAGGGCGATTATAAAGGCTTGCTTCAGTTGGGCGAGAGCCTTGCGTTGTCGGTGGCTGTGAGCTACGCGCTTAAATATACGGTAAAGAAAGAGCGCCCCGACGGCAGCGACACACACTCTTTTCCGTCGAACCATTCGGGATTCTCGTTTGCCGGAGCTACATTCTTGATGAAACGCTACGGTTGGGAGTGGGGCGTTCCGGCCTACCTTGTGAGTAGTTATGTTGCCTGGGGACGTGTTTATGCGCGCCGTCACGACGTGTGGGACGTGCTTGCGGGTGCTGCCATAGGCGTGGGCAGCGGCTTCCTGTTCACCACGCGGTTTGCAAAGAAACACGACCTTGTGCTTGCACCCACTCTGAACAGCGAAGGACGTTGCGGAGTCTATTTCTCTATGCGTTTCTAATGTTATAAAAGGTTATAACCGTTGCTTGGGCTTTGTTTGAATGTTTTTTTTATTACCTTTGCTCTCAGCAACAAAATAGGTAAGCTTATTAAGTTTGAATATATGATAAAGCAGGAATGGATAGAGAAGGGGTACATCGATGAGGCTGCACCCCGGGGTGTTGACCTTGCGGCAGAGATACGTCGCTTGTGCGAACAGAAGAATGCAGTGGTGCTTGCGCACTATTATACCGATGGCGCCATACAAGATGTTGCCGACTTTGTGGGTGACAGCCTTGCTCTTGCCCAGCTGGCCGAAAAGACCACGGCTGATATTATTGTAATGTGCGGCGTGCACTTTATGGCCGAGACAAACAAAATTCTCTCTCCCGACAAAAAAGTGCTTATCCCCGACCTTAATGCCGGCTGTTCGCTTGCCGAGAGTTGTCCGACCGAGGAGCTTGCGCGTTTCAAAGCCGAGCACCCGGGGTACAAGGTTGTTGCCTATGTGAATACCTCGGCTGCGGTGAAGGCTCTTACAGACATTGTAGTAACATCGACTAACGCGCGTGCTGTGGTCGAGAGCTTTCCAAAGGACGAGAAGATTATTTTTGCCCCCGACAAGAACCTTGGTGGCTACTTGAACGCTGTGACACATCGCAAGATGCTTTTGTGGAACGGTGGTTGTCACGTGCACGAGCAATTTTCCATTGAGAAAATTGTTGAGCTGAAGGCTGCGTATCCCGATGCAAAAGTTCTTGCGCACCCTGAGTGCAAGAGTGGCGTGCTTGCGCTTGCCGACTTTATAGGCTCAACAGCCGCAATACTTTCGTTTGCCGAAAAAAGCGATGCCCGAGTGTTTATTGTGGCAACCGAGAGTGGTATTCTGCACGAGATGGAGAAGCGTTGTCCCGACAAGACATTTATTCCTGTGCCGCCATCGACAGGGGCTTGTGCCTGCAACGAGTGCGGCTATATGCGCCTGAATACTCTTGAGAAACTTTACAACACTTTAAAGTATGAATGGCCTGCAGTTGAGCTTGATGAGGCTCTGCGGGAAGATGCAAAGAGGCCTATTGTGCGTATGCTTGAACTCTCTAAGTAACAAGTTATTTATATGTTGATTCCTCGAGTGCGGCAGCACTCGAGGAATCTTTTTTTTGTTTGACGAAAAGAGCGGAGCCGCCTGTGTGTGCTCTGTTGCCTCTTCTTATATCTCGTCCCAAATATTTCCCCAGTTGCGTGTAAACCCGCTATCGTCATCGGCGGTGTCTCTACTGTCGGCTACTGCGCTTGGGGCATCGGACGATGTGCTTGCCATTACCGGCACGCTGAACTGCAACAAGATTGTTGTCGGTTTCTGATACTTCATCTTCATAGAATCAGGCTTTTACTGTTTATACTCTGTTTGAATAGATAATTAAACAGCTGCCGATGCCTGATTGTTTGCAAAACTCCCTGCAAAGTGCGCTGAATATAAAAAAACAGGGCTGCCCCTGAAATGATGTGACCCCCAAAAGTTGGACGGTTTAACATTATTAAGAGGCTCGCTTAGATTGGAATAAAGCTCGGTATTGCACCGGGCTTTTTCCATTTAGCCTCAGTTTGATTCTATCATTATTGTAGTAGCGTATATACTT
>JAZRFF010000026.1:0-75403 GCA_045661225.1 Bacteroidaceae bacterium
TGTTGCGGCAAAGATCCTTTGCAGCCTCGACATTCTTGTTAGCCAAAGCGTCAGCGATACCAGCCATAAGCTTCTTTGTGTTAACCTGAGCCATACTCAAATAGATGATACGCTCAATACAGAAAGCAAGACCGATAACCATAGCGATTGCTACAAGCGCCATAAACTCGGCACCACCCTCGATGAACTTAACCTTAAGGCTCTTGTGAACACCGGCAATACCTGTGTCCTCTGTAACCTTAACAGGCTCTTCAACAGCAGCCTCGGCAGGAGCCTCTACTGCGGCAGAATCAGTCTGCTCGACATTGATTGAATCATTTGCTACTGCAGCCGAGTCTACAACCTCTGTCTGCTGTACATTGTTAGCTTCGTCATTAGTTGCATACGCCTGAGTTGCACCAAACAGGCCCAAAACCGCAACGATTGCAAAAAGTTTTTTCATTGTGTGTAATTTTTAGATTAATATTTTAAGTTAATTTATTCAATATCAGCGGAAAGAGGGGGATTCGAACCCCCGATACGCTTTTGACGCATACACGCTTTCCAGGCGTGCCTCTTAAGCCACTCGAGCACCTTTCCCCTCGTCGTTGACAGTTATTCGGGTTGCAATTTACGACATTTTTCGCAAACTGCACTCTATTTCACGGCAAAAGTAACTTTTTTTTTCAAATCAATAAACAATTCTAAAGAAAATGATTTCAAGAACGAGTAAAAAATAAACATATAAGTTTTTTTAACATTTCAATAACAAAAAAGGAGAAAAGTTTCGCGCACGCATATGTCATTAATGGTTATTTTTGCAATATAATAGCAAACAAATGTTCCTTTGAATGATAAACAAGGAGAAAGGAGTCATAAAAATTCTGCTTGACGCCATAAACCCCTACCGTTGGGCTACAGCGACAAGAAACCTGATGTTCGACAGCGGGATCAAGAAGGTTTACACCCCTCCCCTGCCTACAATATGCATAGGCAACATAACCGTTGGAGGCACAGGCAAGACCCCCCACACAGAATATCTCATAGAATTATTACAGCACAAATACAAGACAGCAGTGTTGAGCCGTGGATACGGCCGTAAAAGCAAAGGCTATATTAAAGCCAACAGCGACACTCCGATGCCGGTCATTGGCGACGAGCCGTTTCAAATGAAGAGCAAATACCCCGATATTACCGTCGCTGTGTGCGAAAAGCGTGTGAAAGGGATAGAGAAGTTAAGAAACGACATAAAAGACATTGAGGTAATACTGCTTGATGATGCTTATCAACATCGACACGTCAAGGCCGGGTTAAACATTCTGCTTACAGACAGCAACCGACCCATTTGGAACGATTGCGTGCTCCCCTTTGGACGTATGCGCGAGAGCCTTGCAGGCATAAAGCGTGCCGACATTATTATAATTACAAAATGCAACGCCCTGACAGACGAACAAACAAACGAGTGTCGGGGTTATATAGAAAAAAGAAGCAATGCCCCGCTATTTTTCTCAACGATGCGCTACGGGAGCATATACCCTGTATTTCCCGAATCGGCACCATCGAGAAGCATCGACGAGGTCAAAGAAGCCCTATTGCTCACCGGCATAGCCAAGCCTGCCCCTTTGAAAGCCGAGATTGAGCGACGAGAGACAAAGGTCACGCTGATGCAATTCGGCGACCACCACAACTTCAGCACAGCCGACCTTAACACAATTGTCGAGAAGTACAGAAGCATTGCCGAGAAGAAAAAAGCAATAATAACCACCGAAAAAGACGCCACAAGACTCCTGCACCGCAGTGACCTTCCGACAGAAATTAAAGAAAATATTTACGCACTACCAATAAAAGTCGAAATACTCGGTGGCCAAGAGATGATGTTTAACCAAATAATAGAGAAGTATGTTACAGAAGATTCAAGAGACCGCTGAATTTCTCAAAGGCAGAATGACAACAAAGCCGGAAACCGCGATAATCCTTGGTACCGGATTGGGAAGCCTCGTTAATGAGATTACCGACAAATACGAGATTGAGTACAGTAATATACCAAACTTTCCCCTATCCACCGTCGAAGGACATTCAGGAAAGCTCATATTCGGCAAGTTAGGCAACAAAGAGATTATGGCAATGCAAGGCCGTTTCCACTTCTACGAGGGATATTCAATGAAAGAGGTTACGTTTCCCGTGCGCGTAATGCGTGAGTTAGGCATCAAGACCCTCTTTGTGTCCAACGCAGCCGGAGGTATGAACCCCGACTTTGCCATTGGCGACCTGATGATTATTACCGACCACATAAATATGTTCCCCGAGCACCCTCTTAGAGGCAAGAACATACCCTACGGCGACCGTTTCCCCGATATGAGCGCAGCATACGACAAGCAGCTTATATCGACAGCCCGCGAGGTTGCCCGAGAGAAAGGCATACGCACCGTCGAGGGTGTTTATCTGGGCACACAAGGACCAACATTTGAAACACCTGCCGAGTATCGTATGTTCCACCGTATGGGAGGAGATGCAGTCGGAATGTCGACAGTACCCGAAGTTATAGTGGCACGCCACTGTGGCATACGAGTATTCGGAATCTCGGTAATTACCGACCTCGGCGTCGAAGGCACCGTTGTAGAATGCAGCCACGAAGAGGTACAGAAGGCTGCCGACGAAGCACAACCAAAGATGACAACAATATTCCGCGAACTAATAAACAGAGCATAAACAAAGATGAACACGACAAAACGCACTGAAATTTCGTCACTCGGAGAGTTCGGTCTCATCGACCGTCTCACGAAGGATTTGAAAGCAAACAACAAGGAAACAGTAACAGGCACGGGTGACGATGCTGCCATTCTGCAATTCGACAATAACGACGAAGTGCTCGTCAGCAGCGACATTCTTATGGAGGGCGTTCACTTCGACCTTACATACTTTCCGCTGAAACATTTGGGCTACAAGGCTGTTGTTGCCAACATTTCGGATATATACGCAATGAACGGCACACCCAGACAGATAACAGTATCGCTCGCGCTGAGCCGTAAGTTCTGCGTCGAAGACATTGAAGAACTATACGCAGGAATAAAGCTCGCCTGCGACCAATATGGGGTCGACATTATAGGCGGCGACACAACTTCGTCTCTCACTGGCCTTGCCATTGGAATAACAGCTATTGGAACAGCGCCCAAAGGCACTGCCGTAAAGCGCAGCGGAGCTAAAGAGACCGACCTTATATGTGTTACAGGCAACCTCGGAGCGGCCTATATGGGTTTACAGTTGCTTGAGCGCGAAAAGATAGCAACAGCAGGAGAGGATATACAGCCCGATTTTCAGGGCAAAGAGTACATTCTCGAGCGTCAGCTGAAGCCCGAGGCCCCCAAGGAGGTTGTTGAAAAGTTGCGCGAAGAGGGTATAAAGCCCACAGCAATGATAGACATCAGCGACGGACTGTCATCGGAACTTATGCACATATGCAAACAGAGCGGAACCGGCTGTCGCATATACGAAGAGCGTATTCCCATTGACTATCAGACCGCAATAATGGCCGAGGAACTGAATATGAACGTAACGACCTGTGCTCTAAACGGCGGCGAGGATTTTGAGCTATTGTTCACCGTACCCATAGCCGACCACGAAAAGGTTGCAGCTATGAAAGATGTCCGTGTCATAGGCCACATTGTCAGCGACACTATGGGGCTTGCCCTCGTCACCCGTGATGGGGTCGAAATGGAGCTGAGAGCCCAAGGCTGGACTCCCAAGAACGACTGATTCTTAACGTAATATGATTCTGCATAATATTATACAGATTATATTCCTGCTGGTCGGAGGAGTATCATTCTTGGCCGCGCTGTTCGACTGGGAGTGGTTTTTCACAGCCGACAACGCTAGTTTCATAGTAAAACGCTGTGGACGAAAGGCTGCACGTTATATTTACGGTGCTACAGGAGTCACGTTTATTGCCGCAGCCATATATTTCTACTTCAAAATAGAGACAATTTAACAAAAACGTTCTTGAAAGAGTTGCTGACCTATATATACGTCGATGGCTGTCGTTGCAACGACAGCCATCGACGTATATGTCAAAAAGCGGCAACCATCTGCCCTTTCAAATATTCATTTTATCAAAAAATATCAAACGCTTACTTGTTGCTCTTCTCGACAAGCGCCGCAGCCACCTGAATAAACGCTTGTCCATCGGGGGTATCGGCTTTCATCGCAATGGGCAAACCTTCATCACCACTCTCACATATGCTCTGCACAAGCGGAATCTGTCCTATAAGCGGAATATTATATGCCTCGGCCATACGCTTGCCACCCTCCTTTCCAAAAATGTAATATCTGTTACCGGGCAGTTCGGCAGGAGTAAACCAGGCCATATTCTCGACCACTCCCAAGATGGGCACAGCAACCTTCTCGTTCATAAACATATTAATACCCTTTATAGCAGCAGCCAGCGACACCTCTTGCGGTGTTGTAACCACCACCGCTCCGGTAAGGTTCAGGCACTGCACTATAGTCAGGTGTATATCGCTTGTTCCGGGCGGAAGGTCTATGAGAAAATAGTCAAGGTCGCCCCAATTCGCATCGGCTATAAGCTGCTTCAGAGCATTGCTGGCCATACCTCCGCGCCATAATATAGCCTGGTCGGGGTCTACAAAAAAGCCTATCGAGAGCATCTTGACACCATACTTTTCAATAGGTTGTATAAGGTCACGACCATCGACATTCTCACTGTATGGCCGTTCGTCCTCTACGCTGAACATTTTAGGTATTGAAGGACCGAAAATATCGGCGTCGAGCAGACCGACCTTGTATCCCAGACGCGCAAGAGCTATGGCAAGATTCGCCGACACAGTCGATTTTCCAACCCCGCCCTTACCCGACGATACGGCAATGACATTCTTTACCTGTGGCAAGAACTTGTCCATTTTGGGACGCACAGCCTGACGGGTGACAACGCTTATATTGCCCACAATATCAACATCTTTACCAACGTATGTGAGTATAGCAGCCTCGGCCGATTTTACAACCGAGCGAATAAACGGGTCGGTGGGTTTGTCAAAGACAAGCGAGAATGTAACCTTATTGCCCTCGATACGAATATTGTCATCGACCATTTCAGCCTCGACAAGATTCTTGCCCGAGCCCGGATAGCGCACTTTTTCAAGTGCGTCGAGTATAAGTTTCGGATATAGTGTCATCATTTACCTTATTAAATCTCATAATCAGCTTCGGCGCGCGCATCGGTAATACCTTTGAAATAGGCTGCAACAGCAACGTGCGCGGGGTGCACCTTATATCTTTCCATCGCCTCGGCATTCTCGAACGCAGACACAAGCACCGCATCATATGCCGTACCGGCCACACAGACGTTTACGCCCACTTCGAGCGAACAAATCTCGGGTATCACGCCATTGAGCGATTCAAGATTTTCTTTAACCCACTGCGCGTGCTCTCTCTTGCTTTTACCATTGGCGCCATCGATGAAGCGCCACATTACTACGTGTTTAAACATATTTATTTGCTTGTTTCCAGACTGCTACGCTTGCTACGGTTGTAGCTTCGATACTCGTCAAGTTCAATTTCAACATTCGGTTCATTGTACTGCTCCTTGGCTGGCAGATTAAAGGCTATATATTTTATAGTTATTCCACGCGAAAGCCACTGCGATTCGTAATAGGTACGTATCTGCAAAACGTCAGAAACCTCGTCCCTGCCGTGTACGTCTTCAATGCACTCAACTACCGGCAATGAGTTTACCTCTGTTATGTACTTTGTATAGGTAAACATAAAATTACTGTCGGTCTTTAGATGAATTACTGCGTCGGCTGAAAGGATATTCCTGTAACGTGCGAGAAACAGCGACGATGTCAGGCGTTTAGTATATTTTTTCATCTGTGGGTCGGGGAATGTAAGCCAAATTTCACTCACCTCGCCTTGCTCGAACAAACGGTCTATAATCTCGATGTTAGTACGCAGGAAACAGACGTTTTCAAGCCCACTCTCAATGGCATCGGTTGCTCCCGTCCACATTCGAGCGCCTTTTATATCGACGCCTATGAAATTCTTTTCGGGGAAACGACGTGCAAGAGCCACAGTATATTCACCTCGGCCGCAACCAAGTTCAAGCACGATTGGATTATTATTGTTGAAAAATCTCTCTTTCCAGTTGCCCTTCAATGGAAACTCAACATTATCGACCACCGAATAAGGGTGCTCTATAACATTGGGATACGATGCCATATCGGCAAATTTCTTAAGCTTTCCTTTACCCATTATTCCAAAGTTTATTCAATCACTGTTACCCAACCGTAAGGGTCGGCTACATCACCATACTGTATAGCTCGCAGACGGTTATAAAGTTCCGTAAGCACAGGACCGGGCTTGCCATCATTGGAAAAGAGATAAGACTTACCCGACTCAATATCATCAATGCGTCCGATAGGAGATATTACAGCCGCTGTACCGCAAGCTCCCGCCTCGTCAAAAGTCTCCAGCTCCTCCTCGGGCACCGAACGTTGCTCCACCGTCAGCCCCATATCGCGCGCAATCTGCATAAGACTGCGGTTAGTGATAGACGGCAATATTGATGTCGACAACGGAGTAATATAACGATTATCCTTTATTCCTATAAAATTTGCAGCGCCACATTCATCGATATACTTTTTCTCTCTTGCATCGAGATAAATTTCACAGGCATAACCCTGTTCGTGCGCCTGATGGCTGGCTCTAAGGCTCGCGGCATAGTTACCCCCCACCTTGAAACGTCCTGTTCCTAAAGGTGCGGCACGGTCATAGTCACGGAATATAACAAAATCATTTGTAGCAAAGCCTTTTTTGAAATAAGGACCTACCGGAGTTACGAAAATTATGAAAAGATACTCCCTTGAGGGGCTTACGCCCACCTGCGCACTCGTACCGATGAGAAGCGGACGAATATAAAGCGACGCTCCACTCTCGTAAGGAGGCACAAAGCGTTCGTTAAGAGCGACGACCTTTGTAACCATCTCCTTGAACATTTCTGTGCTCACACGAGGCATCATTATTCCGTCACAAGTACCCTGCAAACGCTCGGCATTAGCCTCAAGACGGAAGATACGGACCTTTCCGTCCTTGCCACGAAAAGCCTTAAGGCCTTCAAAAGCCTCCTGACCATAATGCAGACAAGTTGCAGCCATATGAAGGTTTATATTTTCATCGGTGCTGAGCTCTATATTACCCCAAGCGCCGTCCTTGTACCAGCAGCGCACGTTATAATCGGTCTTTCTGTAGCCGAACCCGATATTCGACCAATCCAAATTCTCCATACACATTGTTTATTTTATACAGAATGCGAAGTTAACACTTTTTGAGCGAAAAGAGGAAATATCGCAGAAAAAGTTTTTACAGCAACGTCATTGTAGCAAGAAAGCACAGATTTTCCGCTATCGGCAACGACACTTGTCAAAATTGTCCGTCGCCAATATCATCAAGAAGCGATTTTACCTTCTCGTCTACTTCGAAAAGCTTGTTTCGACAAATTTGCACCAACGACGCAGCCTCTTTCAACGCAGCCTCAAGCCCGTCTATATCCATTCCGCCGTTCTGTATAGCGTTCATAATCTCTTCGAGGCGTTCTATTGCCTGTTGATAGTTCTTTTTATCCATCATATGCTAATTTTTACCGGTTACAACACTTGTCAGTTCGCCGTCGGCAACAGTCGTGGTAACCGTTGCACCAACGGGAACATCTTCCATACTGCGCACCACCTTGCCTGCGACTCGGGTTATACTGTACCCAAGAGCAAGAATGCGCTGCGGCGAAGCAGCGTCCATATACCTCTGCCACAAGTCGAGTTTGTGATGCTGTTCCTGCAAGAACAAGGCTGTTGACACCGGCAGACGCTGCACAAGCATCTGCAAGCGTCTTTTTTCACCCTCAACAGCTGTATGCACGGCCGAGGATAATCCTTGCACAATCGTATCGAGCCTTGCCGCCTGCTCTTGCATCGCATATATTAAAAATTCAGCAGCAGCCGTAGGAGTCTTCACGCTTGTATGGGCCACAATATCGAGCAGGCTCTCGTCGCGCTGATGTCCTATTCCTGTAATTATCGGGATAGGGAACTGCGCGCAGTTATTCGCAAGGTCGTATGTGTCGAAACAGCCCAGTTCGCTTGTAGCACCTCCACCGCGTATTATCACAACAACGTCCCACATATCAATATTGCGCGCTATGCTGTCAAGCGCAGCAATAATACCTTGTTCGACGCGACTGCCCTGCATCGGCGCGTGAAAAAGCGTAGGATAAAATACAAAGCCAAACCTATTCCCCTGCAATTGATTGCAAAAATCGCCGTAACCGGCTGCCGTTGACGATGATATTACAGCCACTCTCTGCGGCAATAGCGGAAAAGGAATCTCCTTGTTTAGGTTTATCACACCTTCTTCGGTAAGACGACGAATTACAGCTTGACGCCGACGTGCTATATCGCCAATGGTATATGCCGGTTCAATATCGCACACATCGAGAGTGTAGCCATACAATTCGTGGAAACCCACGCTTACCTGCAACAACACTTTCAGCCCTGCGGCAAAAGGTTGCCCTGTCTGTTCAAGGAAATAGGGACGCAGGAGCGAATATACACGCGACCACACTGTTCCGCGAGCCTTTGCCACAAGTTCATCAGTAGCCTCATCGTGTTGCACAAGCTCAATATAGCAATGCCCTGCAACCGTTTCGCGCACTTCGCTTAACTCACCCGTAATCCAATAGCGCGACGGGAGACTGTTGTTCACCGCGCTGCGCACCAGGCTGTTCAGCGAGTATAGCGTCAACGGCTCTTCTATACTATTTATCATCTATCCACTGATTTATTCCACGTTGGTCGGCAATAAAGGCACCGCCAACAACAATATTATCCTTGTAAAACACAGCCGACTGTCCGGGCGTTATCGCCGACACCTTGTCGTGCAAAGAAAGCAGCCAGCGTCCGTCACCCACAGGACGAGGAGCGTCGCAGGCCACGGGGTGGCTGCGGTAGCGCACACGTACAGTAAGACCTTGCGGAACTTTATCGACCCACTGTGGCGTTTCAACGAGCAGATGCGAGGTCTGCAACTGTTCTTCGCGCCCCAGCATCACAGTATTCTTTACAGCGTTAATCTTAAGCACATAGGCAGGATACCCCAATGCTATACCCAGCCCCTTACGCTGCCCCACCGTGTAGAAAGGGAAACCCGAATGAGTGCCAAGCACACGACCTTGCGCATCGACAAAGACACCCCCTGCCAGGCGGGCGTCAATGTCGGGTACCTGTTCGCGCAGGAAATCCCGATAGTCGCCCGGAATAAAACAAATTTCCATACTCTCACCATCATCGGCAGCACTCTGCAACCCGCGTTCTTTAAGATATTCGAGCACTTGTGGCTTTTCATACCCGCCTAACGGGAAAAGCACTCTCGAGAGCTGCGCCTGTGTCAAACGCCACAAGAAGTAACTTTGGTCCTTGCGGTCGTCGTCGCCCGTTACAATGTAATATTTTGCACAACCACCAGACGACACGCACTCTGTCCTTACATAGTGCCCGGTGGCAATATAGCGACAATCGAGCTTGTCGGCCCACTCTTCGAGCACACTGAATTTCACAAGAGGATTGCAATTGACACAAGGGTTAGGCGTCAGCCCCGACAAATAACTATCGACAAAAGGACGCACCACTTTCTCCTTAAATTGCTCGCGTACATCGGCAACGTGGTGCGGTATACCCATCTTGCGAGCCAACGCTGTTGCTGCTTCAACGGCACGCAGTCCGGCATCACAGGTAACAAGAGTAAGCCCTTCGACCCTGTACCCCTGTTCAAGCAACATACTGCACACTGCGGTACTGTCTATTCCTCCGCTCATTCCCACAAGAACACTCTTCTCTGCAATCATAAAACTTATTCGGCTTTTCTTACTCTATCAAAAAAAATTGACTATTTTTGTAACAAAATTCACGTTTTGTACAACGTTCATCACAAAAATGACACGAGCTACAGTCATTCGGTCACACCTTGCGAAGAGCGTCCTACAAAGGTATATTATTTTTGGAACTATAAAATAGATTTTACGGTTTTTATGAGTAATAAAATAAGGAAAGTACCCACCGAGCTCGGGACCGAGAATGTCGGCAAGTTGCTTATGCAGTATGCCATTCCGGCAATTATCGCGCAGACAGCCGCATCGCTCTACAATATGATTGACAGTGTCTTTATAGGACACATACCCGACGTTGGCGCCGAGGCTATTTCGGGCCTTGCCACCACATTCCCTTTTATGAACCTTTCGGCTGCATTCGGCGCAATGGTTGGAGTTGGAGGCGCCACACAGTTATCGGTACGTCTCGGACAAAAAGACTATGATTCGGCCAAGCACATATTGGGCAACCTTCTGACGCTTAATATAATCATTGGAGTTTTATTTGCCGGAATATCGTTGATTTTCCTTGACGACATATTGTTCTTTTTTGGAGCAAGTGAAACGACATTGCCTTTTGCGCGTGATTTTATGGAAATTATCCTCTACGGCAACGCAATAACACACCTTTACTTTGGAATAAACGCAGCCTTACGCGCAGCAGGCCACCCCAAGCAGGCGATGTATGCAACAATACTTACAGTAATAATGAACATTATTCTTGCTCCGCTATTCATATATGTGTTCGGTTGGGGCATAAGAGGCGCTGCTCTTGCAACTATACTCGCGCAATGCATAACACTTATGTGGCAGATAAAATTACTCTCGAACCCCGAAGACTTCCTGCACTTGCAGCGCGGCATATATAAACTAAAAGCCGACATTGTTAAGGGCATACTAAGTATTGGAATGTCACCGTTCTTCATCAACGCAGCGGGTTGCATAGTAGTGATTATTATAAATAAGGGATTGCGCAACTACGGCGAAAATGGAGATATTTCCATTGCCGCATACGGAATAGCGAACCGTATGCAGTTCATTTTCGTGATGGTGGTGCTCGGACTGACGCAAGGAATGCAGCCTATCGTGGGTTACAACTACGGCGCAAAGCGACACGACAGGGTACGCAAGGCTCTTACACAAACAATCTATTGGGCAACAATAGTAACCACGCTCGGATTTTTAATATGCGAGTTTATACCCGAGGCTGTAGCGCACGCATTTACTACCGAGCCAGCGTTAATAGAGCACGCAGCCTGGGCAATGAGAGTAATGTCGATATTTATGCCTATTATCGGCTTCCAGCTGGTTACGACAAACTTCTTCCAAAGCATCGGCAAGGTCAATAAATCAATATTCCTTTCACTGACACGACAGGTGCTGCTGTTAATTCCGCTACTGCTCATTTTACCCCTTTTCATCGGGGAAAAAGGCGTGTGGTACAGTATGCCTATATCGGACGTTATTGCAGCGATACTCACTGTAATAATGCTTGTCATACAGTTTCGAGAGTGGAAACGCGAGGGTATAAAAACCGAGTAAAAGACATTTGTGCAATTACACAATACTGAATATTATGAATAATTTTGTAATTTCCATAGGCCGGGAATTAGGCAGTGGCGGCAGGGAGATAGCCGAGAAACTTGCAGTACGTCTGGGCATAAAGTATTATGACAAGAAACTGATTGAGATTGCAGCTACCGAGAGCGGAATAGACGCATCGGTATTTGCCGATGCCGATGAACGCGAGTCAAGCACTTTTATGGGCAACGTATTCAGCATACACGGCTCAATAACCGATATGTTTATGAGCGACAGCTGTATGGGGCTCGACAATCTTTTTGCACTTCAGAGCGAGACCATACGCGACCTCAGCCAACAGGAAAGTTGCATAATTGTAGGACGTTGCGCCGAATATGTTCTGCGCGAGCACCCCAATATGGCAAGCATATTCATCACAGCTGACTATGAGGAGCGCGTGAAGTATATATGCAAGAACGACAATGTTAAGCGCGAGCGTGCCATTGAAATTATCGAGAAGGGCGACAAGCGCCGTCGTCAATATCACGACTACTACACAACCACAAAATGGGGAGTAGCACGTTGTTACGATCTTTGCGTCAATTCGTCGTGTCTGGGCATTGATGGTACGGTAGAATTCCTGTACAACTACATTAAACAGCGCTTTGCGCTATGAAACGCATAGGATTGCTTTCGGACACACATAGCTGTTGGGACGACAAGTACCTGCTGCACTTTGCCGATTGCGACGAAATTTGGCACGCCGGCGATATTGGCAGCGAAGTTATCATAGACCATTTAGAGGCACACTGTCCCGTGCGCGCTGTATGCGGAAACATTGACGGGGCTGTAATAAGAAGACGTTTCGGCGAGGTACTCAGGTTCAGGACAGAAGAGTGCAACGTAATTATGACACACATAGGCGGATACCCCGGTAAATATGCCCCAACAGTACGCAACATAATCTACAATGAACGCCCGCAACTATTTATATCGGGACACTCGCACATACTTAAAGTAATGTACGATAAAAATGTCGGGTGCCTGCACATAAATCCGGGCGCTGCAGGGCGCCAAGGTTGGCAACAGGTACGCACGCTTGTAAAGTTCGTCATCGATGGTAAGGAGATTAAGGAACTTGAAATTATAGAGCTTGGCAGCCCTGCTGCTTTCTGAAAATTATCACAGCACAGACAATCATAATATAGCAATAATCTTTCTGCAAGGAGACTGTTTGTCACTTACCGCAATAAGCAATGTGCCGAAAAAAGAGAATAGTTTTCTATATCTTTTTTTGCTTTATTCAAATTTAATTGTGTAAGTTTGCTAATGAAATAGCAACGACCGTCCAACGACGGTACAATTCTACAAAAACTCTACATTATGCATAACGAGAAAGAGAGGCTTTTTAGCGAATTTCCACCCGTAACATCAGAAGAGTGGAAGAGCAAGATTATCGAGGACCTGAAAGGTGCCGATTATGACAAAAAAATGATTTGGAAAAGCGACGAAGGTTTCAACGTAAACCCATTCTATCGTAAAGAGGATTTGCCCGAGAGCCACGCGAACAGTCGTCCCGGAGAGTTTCCTTTCACTAGAGGCAACAAAGAGAGCAACGAATGGTTTATTCGTCAGGCAATAGATGCCCACTGCCCTATCGAGGCCAACAAAAAGGCTAAAAAGATGATTGCCGACGGAGTAACAGCAATCTTGTTCAATATTAAAGGAGCAACTCTCACGCACGAATATCTGTCAACACTATTGGAAGGTGTCGATGCCGCAAAAACAGAACTAAACTTTAACGTTTGCGCCGGCAAGGCTGTTATCTTTGCAACGATGCTTGCCGGATATTACAAGGAGTACGGTTACGACCTCTCACAGCTGCGCGGAACAATAGAATATGACCCCTTAGGCAAAGAATTGTTCAATGGAAAAATTATCGACAACTACGTCGACACCATAAAAAGTCTGATAGAGGCGCTTGACGAACTTCCCAAGTACCGTTGCGTTGTAGTCAGCAGCACGAATCTGTGCAACGCAGGCGCTTACATCACGCAAGAGCTTGCCTATGCCCTTGCGTGGGGAAACGAATACCTCAATTGCATAACCCAAGCCGGTGTACCGGCAGACAAGGCCGCCAAACGCATAAAATTCAATATGGGAATCTCGAGCAATTTCTTTATGGAGATTGCGAAATTCCGCGCGGCACGAATGCTGTGGGCAAAGATTGTAAAGCAGTACGAGCCTAAGTGCGAGTGCGCTTGCAAGATGATTATACACGCCGAAACGTCAGGGTTCAACCTCACGCTGTTCGACCCTTATGTCAATATGCTCCGCACACAAACCGAGGCAATGAGTGCTGCAATTGCAGGAGTCGAAGCCATTACCGTAACGCCATACGATTCGGTATATGAAACCCCTACGGCATTCGCCGAGCGCATTGCCAAGAACCAGCAGCTTATATTAAAACACGAAAGTCATCTTGACAAGGTAACCGACCCCGCAGGCGGTTCATACTACATAGAAAGCCTTACAGCCTCCATTGCCCAAGAGGCCTGGAAGCTATTCCTTGCCATTGAAGAGAACGGAGGATTCCACAAGGCTATAAAGGAGGGGGTAATAAAGCACGAAATTGAGGCGGCAGGCAACAATCGACGCACAGCGCTCGCCAAGCGTAAGGAGATTCTGCTTGGCACGAACCAGTACCCCGGTTTCGAGGAGAAAAGCGAAGGACACCGTCCGCTGGCCAATAGTTGCAGCTGCGGTTGCCACAACAACGAAAGTTCCAACACCATCGAAGCACGCCGACTGGGCGAGGAGTTTGAGCAGTTACGCATAAAGACCGAGGAGAGCGGACGCCGTCCAAAGGCATTTATGCTTACAATAGGTAACCTTGCAATGCGTCAGGCAAGAGCACAATTCTCTTGCAATTTCCTTGCAGCTGCTGGTTACGAAGTTATTGACAATCTGGGATTCAACAGCGTCGACGAAGGTGTAACGGCAGCTATGGAGGCAAAGGCCGATATTGTAGTCATCTGCTCGAGCGACGACGAGTACGCCGAATATGCAATTCCCGCATTCAAGGCTGTAAACGGCAACGCAATATTCATTGTAGCCGGCGCACCCGCTTGCTCCGACGAATTGAAAGCTGCCGGAATTGAGAATTTTATACACGTGAGAGTAAATGTGCTCGAGACGCTCAAGGCGCTGAACACAAAGTTAGGCATTTAACCACAGAGCAAGAGTATGAGAAAAGATTTCAGAAATATAGACATATTCGCCGCTACAACACAAAACGGCGTAAAGAACACAGGTAACGAAAAAGTTTGGGAAACCCCTGAGCAGATTGCCGTCAAGCCCGTTTACACAGCCGAGGACCTTAAAGAGATGGAGCATCTGGACTATGCAGCCGGACTGCCGCCATTCTTGCGCGGCCCCTACTCTATGATGTATACATTCCGTCCTTGGACCATCAGACAGTATGCAGGATTCTCGACCGCCGAGGAGAGCAACGCATTCTATCGCCGCAATCTTGCATCGGGACAGAAAGGCTTGTCGGTAGCTTTCGACCTTCCCACTCACAGAGGCTACAACCCCGACAATGAGCGAGTGGTTGGAGACGTCGGCAAAGCCGGAGTGTCAATCTGTTGTATGGAGAATATGGAACAACTTTTCGACGGAATTCCGCTTAATAAAATGTCAGTGTCAATGACAATGAACGGAGCCGTACTCCCGGTGCTTGCATTCTACATAAACGCAGCGCTTGAACAGGGAGCAAAACTCGAAGAGATGTCCGGTACCATACAGAACGACATTCTCAAAGAGTTTATGGTGCGTAACACTTATATTTACCCACCGGCGTTCTCTATGCGCATTATAGGCGATATTTTCGCCTACACATCGCAAAAAATGCCTAAGTTCAACTCAATATCAATATCGGGGTATCATATGCAAGAGGCTGGAGCATCGGCCGACATTGAACTTGCATACACCCTTGCCGACGGTCTTGAGTATGTACGCACCGGAGTAGAAGCCGGGATAGACATCGACGCCTTTGCACCGCGATTGTCTTTCTTCTGGGGCATAGGTATGAACCCATTTATGGAGATTGCCAAGATGCGCGCTGCACGTATGTTGTGGGCAAAGATTATAAAAAAGTTCAACCCAAAGAATTCAAAATCGATGGCGTTGCGCACCCACTGTCAGACATCGGGCTGGTCGCTCACGGAACAAGACCCGTTCAACAACATCGGTCGTACGGTCATTGAAGCAATGTCTGCGGCAATGGGACACACCCAATCGCTGCACACCAATGCCCTTGACGAAGCTATTGCGTTACCGACAGACTTTTCGGCACGAATCGCTCGCAACACGCAGATTTACTTGCAGGAAGAGACCAACATCTGCCGCGTAATTGACCCCTGGGGCGGTTCATATTATGTAGAAAGCCTCACTAAAGAGATTGCCGACAGAGCGTGGAAGCTTATTCAAGAGATTGAAGAACTTGGCGGAATGGCTAAAGCTATTGAAACCGGAATACCCAAGATGCGCATCGAGGAGGCTGCCGCACGCACACAGGCACGTATAGACAGCGGGCGACAGATAATAGTGGGCACTAACGCCTACACCCTTGACGAGGAGGAACCGATAGACATTCTCGAGATTGACAACACCGCTGTCCGCAACGAACAAGTTGAGACCATAGCGCGTAACCGCGCTTCACGAAACGAAGAAGCAGTCAAGAGCGCACTTAAAAAGATTACCGAATATGCAGCCACCGGCGAAGGCAACCTTCTTGAAGCAGCGGTGGAGGCAGCGCACGTCCGCGCAACCCTTGGAGAAATTTCCGACGCTTGCGAAGAGGTGGCAGGACGTTATAAAGCAACTATAAGAACAATATCCGGCGTGTATTCAGCAGAAAGCAGAAACGACGAGACTTTCGAGAAAGCTTGTCGATTGACAGAAGAGTTTGCACAAAGAGAGGGACGTCGTCCCCGAGTTATGATTGCCAAGATGGGACAGGACGGTCACGACCGAGGCGCAAAGGTTGTTGCGACGGGTTACGCCGACTGTGGCTTTGATGTAGATATGGGAATATTGTTCCAGACACCGGCCGAAGTAGCCCGCCAGGCTATTGAGAACGACGTACACATTGTAGGTGTCTCGTCTCTTGCCGCAGGACATAAGACGCTTGTACCGCAGCTCATCGAGGAGCTCGAGAAGGCCGGACGCAGTGACATTCTGGTCTGTGCCGGCGGCGTGATACCTGCACAAGATTACGAATTCTTATACAGGGCAGGAGTTGTTGGAATATTCGGCCCTGGAACAAGCGTAGCAAAGGCTGCGTGCGAACTTATGAGTGTACTGCTCGATAAATAAATATAAATAACACCAAACACTGCCAACCGATAAACTACAATGATTGTCTGTATAGCCGAGAAGCCGAGCGTTGCAAAAGAGATTGCTGATATTTTGGGAGCGAGAAGCCGACACGACGGTTTCTACGAGGGTAACGGATACCAAGTAACGTGGACTTTCGGTCACTTATGCACACTCAAGGAACCGAACGACTACACCCCGATGTGGCAGCGATGGAGCCTGAGCAGTCTGCCGATGATACCCCCAAGATTCGGCATCAAACTCATTGACGACAAGGGTATAGAGAAACAATTTGCCATAATCGAGAAGCTTATGCAGGCTGCCGACCTGATTGTCAACTGTGGCGATGCCGGACAGGAAGGAGAACTCATACAACGATGGGTAATGCAGAGAGCACAAGCAAAATGTCCTGTAAAGCGTCTGTGGGTGTCGTCACTTACCGAAGAGGCCATTCGCGAAGGATTCGCGACCCTGAAGGACCAGGCAGAATACCAGCCACTCTATGAGGCCGGGCTCAGCCGCGCCATTGGCGACTGGCTGTTGGGAATGAACGCCACAAGGCTATACACGCTCAAGTATGGCAAGAACCGTCAGGTGCTCTCCATCGGACGTGTACAGACCCCGACACTGGCACTTATTGTAAAGCGCCACCTTGAGATACAGAATTTCGTTCCGCAGCCCTATTGGGAATTAAAGACCACCTACCGCGACACAATTTTCGGGGTTACCGAAGGACGTTACGACAGTGAGGAGAAAGGCCGCGAGGCGCTTGAGAAAATTACCGGGCAACCATTTACCGTCACAAGCGTTACAGCAAAAAAAGGCACCGAGCTTCCACCGCGGCTATATGACCTTACATCGTTGCAGGTCGATTGCAACAAGAAATTCGGTCTTTCGGCCGACGTGACGCTACAGACTATCCAATCACTATACGAGAAAAAGATTACGACCTACCCGCGTGTCGACACAACCTATCTGAGCGACGACATATACCCCAAGTGTGCAGCCATTCTCAAAGGACTGCGCGACTACCAGCCGCTGATAGTGCCACTGTCAGGCAAGCCACTTATAAAATCAAAAAAAGTATTCGACAACAAGAAAGTAACAGACCACCACGCCATTATACCGACAGGAGTCTACCCGCAAGGACTAACCGACCTTGAAAAGAAAGTCTACGACCTTGTAGCACGTCACTTCATTGCCATTTTCTACCCCGACTGCAAGTTCAGCACAACCACAGTTCTTGGCGAAAGTGCAGGAGTAAAATTCAAAGCCACAGGAAAAGAGATTACCGAGCAAGGGTGGCGCGTGGTTTTTGCCGGAGAGCCTGCTGATGAGAAGGACGGCGAAAAAGAGAACTTACTACCCTCATTCAGCGAGGGAGAGAGCGGCGAACACACCCCCGGCCTCGCCGAAAAATGGACACAGCCACCCAAGCCATACACCGAGGCAACCTTGCTGCGCGCAATGGAGACTGCCGGAAAATTAGTCGACAACGAAGAGCTGCGCGAGGCTATGAAAGAGAACGGCATAGGACGTCCGTCGACACGCGCAGCCATTATTGAAACACTTTACAAGCGTAACTACATACGCAAAGAGAAGAAGAACATTGCTGCAACCCCTACAGGAATAGAGCTTGTAGGGCTTATACAGAATGAATTACTCAAAAGCGCCGAACTTACAGGACAATGGGAAAAGAAGTTACGCGACATTGAGAAACGTCAGTACGAAGCAAAAAGGTTCATTGACGAATTGAAGATTATGCTCCACGAGGTTGTCAACGACGTACTGCGCGACAACAACAGTATGAAAGTGTAAAGACCGCAAGACACATACACCCGGCTAATAAAAAAAACACCTTGTTATATAATAAAGAGAGAGTTTGTTAGTTATAATATAACTGACAATATTTTTTGTGCGCAAATTTATACACAACATACTCGCAGCAACACTGCTCGCAACGCTAATACTATCGTGCAGCAGCGAAAAGGCCATCAAGAAAGGTGACCGCTTCGCCGCTATTATGGAGTATCACGAGGCTGCAAAAGAGTATAAAAAGGCTTACAGCAAAATATCGTCAAAAGAGCGCAAAAAACGCGCCGAAGTTGCGTGGAAGATGGCAGAGTGCTACCGCAAAAGCAACAATGCAGCAAGAGCCGCCGGTGCCTATCAGAATGCAGTAAGATACGGTTACCCCGACTCCACAGCCCTGTTACACCTTGCCGATGCGCAGTTAGAGAACGGCGACTATAAAGCCTCGCAAAAAAGCTATCAAGCATTCCTGGGACTCGCCCCCGGCAACCGAATGGCAGAAATAGGCCTGCAATCGGCAATCCAGTCGGCCGAGTGGAAGAAAAACCCCAACCGCTATATAGTAAAGAAATCTAAAGAACTTAACGGACAACGCAGTGACTACTGCCCTATGTTTGTCGGCGAGGACTCGGCTACAATCATCACCACCAGTACCAGAAAAGAAGCGACAGGAACCGACATCAGCGGTATCACAGGACAAAAATTTGCCGACCTTTTTATAACAAAGCTTGACGAAAAAGGAAAATGGCAGAAAACCGAGAAAATAGACGGCGATGTAAACAGCGAGTTCGAGGACGGTGCCTGCGCCTTCACCCCTGATGGCAAGGTGATGTACTTTACACGTTGCGTAACCGATGAACAACACCCACGCTTCGCCGGAATATACAGGAGCAACAGAAGTGACGCCACTTGGGGCAAGCCCGAACAAGTTATAATATCAAAAGACACCTTATCGGCATACGCACACCCGGCAATATCCCCCGATGGCGAATGGTTATACTTTACATCGAATATGGCCGGTGGCGAGGGCGGGCTCGACCTGTGGCGCTTCTACATAGGCACAAACAAGGCAAAAGAAGCGAGCATAGAGAATCTCGGACCATCAATAAACACCGAAGCCGACGAACAGTTCCCCACATTCGGGCCGCAAGGCGAGCTATTCTTTTCATCGGACGGCTACCCGGGTATGGGCGCGCTCGACATATACTGCGCTACGCTTGAGAACGACACATTATGGAGCGTTAAAAATATGGGAGCACCCATTAACTCCAATGGCGACGACTTTGGAATGACATTCGCGCCAGGGCTCTATCGAGGATTCTTCTCATCAAACAGAGGCGATGCACGAGGTTGGGACCACATATATTCATTCTACCTTCCCGAGACCGTACACACGTTACGAGGCTGGTTGTACGAAAAAGATGGTTACGAACTGCCCGAAGGGGTTATTTATATGATTGGCGACGATGGCACGAACAAAAGTTTCGGAGTTATGAAAGACGGTTCGTACAGCGTGCGGGTTACGCCGGGCGTGAAGTACGTGCTTTTGGGCACCTGCAAAGGCTATCTTAACGCAATGCAGGAATTGACAACGGACAGCATAGAAGGAAACAAGGAGTATCAGCGGGACTTTGCACTACCCTCAATAACAAGACCGGTGCTGATAGACAATATCTTCTACGAATACAACAAGGCAAGCCTTACGGCTGAATCGGTCACCTCGCTTGAAAAACTTGTAGAACTACTGGAACAGAACCCCAACGTCACAATAGAGCTCAGTTCGCACTGCGATTTTCGCGGTAGCGCCGACTACAACAAACGCCTTTCACAATCGCGTGCCGAGACTGTTGTAGAATACCTTATAAAAGAAGGTATAGAGAAAGAACGCCTTACCGCAGTCGGCTACGGCGAGGAGAGTCCCAAAGCGGTTACAAAGAAAATGACCGAGAACTACACATTCCTGAAAGAAGGCGACATTCTTAGCGAGACATTCATAAATGCTTTAGAGAACGACGAGCAACGCGAAATATGCCACCGTCTTAACCGTCGCACCGAATTCCAGGTTCTGCGCACCACATACAAGCTATACGAGTAAAAGCATTTAAATGGTTCTGAGCAAAGACGGCACCCGGCAAGCACAATCAGAGCCCCCTCTCCTGCAATAAAGCATTCACAAGGAATTCTATTTAATCTTACCGGGATTTTTTGCCACAAAATCGGCCCACGACGAATACTTCTTGTCACTAACCGGTTTCCCTCGCTGAATAAAATGACAGTATGCAGCCCCAAGAGCATCGGTAGCGTCCATAAACTGCGGCATTTCTCCCGATGATATATTAAGCATACGACGCAACATATCGGCAACCTGTTCTTTCGAAGCCGCACCGTTACCGGTAATAGCCATCTTTATCTTTAGTGGTGCATATTCGTGAATGGGTACTTGCCGGCTGATTGCAGCAGCTATTGCAACACCCTGCGCACGCCCGAGTTTCAGCATACTCTGCACATTTTTACCAAAGAACGGCGCCTCAATGGCAAGTTCGTCGGGAAGGAACGATGCTATGAGCCCTTGCACACGAGTAAATATCTCTCCAAGCTTCATATACATATCCTTACACTTGCGCAAGTCGATAACCCCCATAGCAATGAGACGTGCACGATTGCCGTTAACACCTATAAAGGCATAACCCATAATGTTAGTACCGGGGTCAATGCCCATTATCACCCTTTCGTCGACTGTCTGAGAAGCACTTGTCATATATTCAAATAGCGCAGCAATGCCTTACACCCCGCATAAATTTCATTATATGTCTTATCGAAGTTACCGTGATACCAAGGATCCGAAATATCGGCACCGCAACAACGCTGCGGCTCATCAGCCACAAAGTCGAGCAGTTTCCACACCTTACCTTCACAGTCACAACCTATTATGCGCATAAGATTACGCAGGTTATAATCCTCCATAACTACAATAATGTCAAAATCATTGTAATCGTTGACAGTAAAGCGTCGCGCCCTGTGCCCCTCGCAAGGAACATTATGCAACGAAAGAGCAGAGGCCGCCGCAGGAAAAATGCCGTTACCAATCTCTTCGCTACTTGTTGCCGATGATTCAATATACAACTCCTCGTTCAAGAAAGCCTTGCGCACAAGTTCTTTCATTACAAACTCCGCCATCGGAGAACGACAGATGTTCCCGTGGCACACAAACATTATCTTCTTCATACTGCAAAGATAGTGCAAGCGAGTTAAACAACAAACTTGTTTGATTGTTTTACGACGAGCGCAGCCTATTTTCGCGGCAACGCAAAGAAAGAAAAAACGCAATCAGGGATATAGCACAGACCGGTCGGTCATACAGCAAGCACACACGCAAGCGATACAGCCTTATTGCCCACAAGCTTTACAAACCGTAATATCATTTACCTCTACTATGGTAATTCTGCCATTTATAAACTATGGATTGAAACTTCAAACTTGTGTTCTTCAGAACACAGCAAGGTCTGAAACCCGGCCTCATTTCACAACCTTCTTCCTCCAAAGTTGGGAGAATTAGCAAGTTGAAAAAATTCCTTGGCTAATATTCTTTTATTCCCGATAAAAGAAATACATTTGCGTTAAATTCAATAGATTGATTATAATGGAGGATATAAATCGTCTTAAAATAGTGCTTGTAGAAAAGAAACGTACAGGCAAATGGTTGGCAGAACAATTAGGGAAAAATCCGTCAACAGTATCTAAATGGTGTTCAAATGTGGCTCAACCGGATTTGGCAACACTTGTGAAAATTGCAACCTTATTAGAGGTTGAGGTACAAGATTTAGTTATATCAGCAAAATAAGATAGTGTTATGAATGATAATTGGATTGAAATAGTAGAAACCTTACAGCCACATGTAAAGTGCAATTCAACAGAGGATAAATATCAACAAGATATTGAGAATTGTTTGAAATTTTTAGGCTGGAGGAGTTCCAATAAAACAATGCAGTCACAATTAACGCTTGGTTTTGGGGCTGGAAACACATTGCGTCCAGACATTATATTATATAAAAATGGTATACCGGTTTTGCCCATTGAAATAAAAAGACCTGATAATATTTGCAATGATAAGCAAGTTGGGCAATTGGGTAACTATATGCGACAACTGAAATCTAACGTTGGTTTATATTTCGGTGAAAACATTCGTTTCTATTATGATAATCCTGATGATTTGGATAATCCAGTAAACGTATTGACTATAGAAATTTCTAAAGAAGATTCTAACGGAGATACTTTCTGCGAAATGCTTTCATACGAGAAGTTTGATAGAACTTCTTTAGAAGATTTCTGTAAGGAACGCTATAATCAAATCATAGCTCGCAACAATTTACAACTGCGTTTGAATGAATTCCTTTTTGGCGGTAATGCTACAAAAAATATCATTACCTTAATCAAAGAAAAATTCACAAAAGAGGGTTTTGAAGATGAAGTATTGAATACGGAATTAAGCAAATTAGATATAAATGTAAACAGGAAAGAAAACCATAATTTATCTCAAGTAATTGTTACTTCATCTACGGCATTAGAAGATACGGACAAAAACCAAGATGCATATTTTTCTTTTGATGGGATAACATTCCATTGCAAAAGGAGATTTGTATTAGAATTGATAAAGCATTACGTTAAGAAAAATCCCAATGTAATTTTTAAAGAATTGGAAAGGCAATTTCCTGCAGAATTACACACAAAATCTCTTGGAGTTGTTCAAACTTTATCTTCTGTTAATGATAGAATTATATCCAAACCTGATTTGCGGAATAGATATTTTTTAAAAGAGAATGAAATAATTACTTTGTCTGACGGTACAAAAGTTGTCGTAAATAACCAATGGGGAACGTATTTTCCGAAATTCCTTAAAAAGGCAAAATCGTTATATCATGTAACGAGCCGTGTTGATAAAAACAATGTGGTAAATATTCCTATTGCAGAAAATGAAAGTTTGCATAAAGGACCAGCAAGTAAACTTAGGTTAAGTTATGGTGATGGTTCAACCATTATGGAACATGATTCAGTCTCTACATTCAAAGTTTTTATTGAGAATATTGGTATTGCACAAGTTGCGGCTTTAAATATGAGAGGAAGAAAAGACACTCCATTGGTAAGTAAGCAACTCAGTGAAAAGTATCGCAAATTTCAGCACCCAATGAGTAATGGATATTTCTTATTTTTAAATCATAGTACAGAAAGTTTAAAAAGATTAATAGAAAAGATAGCTTTTAAGTTAAACATTATTGTAAGCGTTGACGTAGTTCCTAAGCAATAATTCAGACTCCATAGATAACCATATATATATAATTGTAGAGATTGGGCAGAAATTAAGAACTGAATACAAGGAGTATTTAAAATAAACGACAACTATTGTATGAAACGAATAAAAATATTCATAAGTAGTGTTCAAAGTGAGTTTGCCGAAGAACGAGCTATGCTTTGTCATTATATCCGAACAGATGTTCTATTAGGCAAATTCTTTGAGCCATTTATATTTGAAGAAGTTCCGGCCAATGAATATCCGACAAGTCATGTCTATTTGAAAGAGGTGGAACTTTGTGATATTTATTTGGGACTGTATGGTAATCTTTATGGATATGAAGATGAAGAGGGCGTTTCTCCGACAGAACGCGAGTATGATTTGGCAGCAACGCTTCATAAAAGTCGTTTAATATATATCAAGAGCATTGAGGAGGAGAAACGGCATCCTAAAGAAACAGCTTTGATACGAAAGGTCGAACGAGATATTGTACGTAAAACCTTCGTGGATATTGATGGACTGCGAACGTCTGTCTATGCTTCGCTAATCCGCTATTTGGAGGAAAAGGAATATATCCGCTGGCGACCGTTCGATGCATCTAATGACAATGGAGCGACATTGGAAGATTTGGACGAGGATAAGATGAAGAATTTTATCCACATGGCACGCTCAAAACGCAATTTTCCTCTTCCTGTTGAAACATCGCCAATATCATTGCTTACACATCTTGATTTGATAGATGCCAAAGGAAGATTGGCAAATGCAGCAGTTTTGCTGTTTGGAAAGAAACCACAAAAATATTTCATTACATCTGAGGTGAAATGTGTGCAGTTCTATGGCAATGTGGTTGAGAAGCCCATGCCTGCATATCAGATATACAGAGGCAATGTGTTTGAACTTGTTGACCAAGCCACGAGTTTTGTGATGAGCCGTATCAATAATTGGGTCGGAACACGTGCTGAAGGAGAAAAAGCAGATGTACCGACACGTCCTGAATTACCGATTGATGCTGTCAAAGAAGCAATCGTAAATGCTATATGCCATAGAGATTATACAAGTAATGCCAGCGTTCAGGTAATGTTGTTTCGTGACAGGTTGGAAGTTTGGAATCCAGGCACATTGCCATATGGATTGACAGTACAGAAATTGCATGGTCCTCATAAGTCTTTACCAGCTAATCCGCTACTTGCCGACCCAATGTATTGGAATGGTTATATTGAAAAGGTGGGTACCGGAACGGAAGATATAATAAACAAATGTCGCGAGTATGGGCTGAAAACTCCGGAATTTTATCAAGAAGAGGATTTTAGAGTTGTCATTTGGCGCATAAATGAAGAAGGTGATCCAAGGCGTTCCAACGATGATCCAACAGCGTCCCAAAGCGTTCCAACGGACGAAGAGAAACTATTGGAAGCAATAAACGAAACTCCGTCAATTTCAAGAGCAGAACTATCTAGACGATTAAAAATCAGTGAACGTCAAGTTAGAAAGATAACAGACCTATTACGAAAAAAAGGCGTATTGATTCGTGAAGGCGGAAACTCTGGGAAATGGATTATTAATAAGATATAGTTTAAAAGTAGCCAAACTCTTTGTTCAATCAAGAAGTTAGGCTACTTTTGTATTAGAGTTGTTTGACAAAGACAGTGCAAACCGAGAGCAGAATAAAACTTGTTTTAATTATGCCGAGGTGTAGCCAATTTTATGTAAAGCATAATGCTGAAGATTGGTGCAATCTCAAAGTCGCCAAATCGTTACCGACAACTTTCTATCATCGCATTCGCTATTTGTGTATCAATCAGATACGGAATAATTGATTATCCACTGCAAAGATAGTGCAAGCGAGTTAAACGACAAACTTGTTTGATTGTTTTACAACGAGCGCAGCCTATTTTCGCGCATAACGCAAAGAAGTGCAAGCGAGTTAAACGACAATAAAGCTACTCTAAAAAACCAGAGTCGAAAGAGAGAGGCAGCAATGCCTTTATACCATCTTCAATTACATAACATTGCTGAGCGCCATAAAGTATTATTCTGACGGAATTCCCGAAACGTTTCTCGGTCTCCAAGATTACCTGACGGCAAGCGCCACAAGGAGGTATAGGCATCGAAAGTTCTCCCTTTGAATCTTTCGCGGCAATGGCAAGCACCTCGACAGCCTCGGTCGGATACTGCGAATTTGCCCAAAAGAGCGCGGTTCGTTCAGCGCACATACCCGATGGGTAAGCAGCATTCTCCTGATTGGTTCCACTTACAATCACGCCATTGTTCAAACGCACCGCGGCACCCACATTGAAATTAGAATATACAGCATAGCTGTTGGCTGTAGCAGCACGAGCAGCATTAACAACCTCCTTATCGGATACCGACAACTCATCAAGCACACAGACCTTGACTTTTGTCTGCAAAATCATCTCCTTCATAATTCTTTCTCGTTAATATATTAGACAAAACAGGTTTTCTTAGTAAGATAACAATCTTCTTGCCACAAATTATCATCGCGAAGGTAAACAAATACTTGCGTAAAAACAATTTATTAGTTTATTTTGTATCGTATTACATTTATAGCATATGAAAGCACTTTACAATACCATTCTAATAGCAACAATGTTGCTTGTTACAGCCTGCGGAACAACAAGGACAACCTCATCGGTTACAGCCTCCAGAAGCAATGACGACTACCGTAGTTACATTGACACATACCACCCCATAGCCATCGAGCAAATGAAGCGTTACCGCATTCCGGCAAGCATCACCCTTGCACAGGGTCTGCTTGAGAGTGCAGCCGGCAAAAGCCAGCTCGCAATAAAATCGAACAACCATTTTGGCATAAAAGCCGATAAAAGCTGGAAAGGAAAAACAACCTCATCAATGGACAATGGCCGTATGTGCAAGTTCAGGTCGTACAAAGCTGTCAGCGAATCATACGAAGACCATTCAAAGTTCCTCGTCGGAAGAGAAAGGTACAAAAGCCTGTTTCAGTTAGACATCACCGACTACGAAGGTTGGGCTAAAGGACTGAAAAAAGCCGGTTACGCCGAAGATGCCAAATACCCGCAGAAGCTCATCAGTATCATCGAGAGGTACGAGCTCCATCGTTACGACCGTATGGACATTAAAGGCAATACCCGTGTCGTTTACCAAACAAACAAAGTACCATACATTATGGTAGAGAACGGCGACAAGATTGAAAGAATTGCAAAGGAACTGGATATATCGAAACGCAAACTAAAGAAATATAACGACATATACAACGACAGAGAACTTGAGCCCGGCGAACGTCTATACCTTAAGAAAAAGAAAAGCAAAGCAGCCAAAGGGTCGCAGTTCCACACAGCAACAGCCGGCGAGAGTCTTTATACAATATCGCAACACTACTGTATCACGCTAAAAGACATATTCAAACTGAATCCGCAGTACAAGAGTTATACAAAATTAAAAGTCGGCGATGTGATAAGGCTCAGATAAGCACCGCCCGCACACCTTCACTACAGAGACTGTGGAGTTATTGCGAAAATAGTGCAAGCAGAGGCTTCAATAAAATTGCTGTATAAAATTTATTTGGTAACCTGCGTGTGTTTTTTTTGCAGCATATATTACATAAGGTATTCTTTTTTTATACCTTTGCAGTGGAACGTGTAGTCTGACAAAAATTATAGCAAGATGGCTTTTTTCTCTAAATATTCTATTGCAATACAGTGGGTAAGGAATCACAAATATCTGTGCGTAACAATTGTGTTTCTGCTCATAGTTGTACTCTTTGACGATAATAGCTTGATAAAGCACTTCGAGAACGGCAGTCGAATATCGGAGCTGGAGAGTGAAATTGCCGCAATGGAGCGCGATTCAATCAGGATTGAGCAACTTAACGCAATGATAGGTCCCGAAGGTGACACCGAAGAAATAGAGCGCATCTGTCGCAGTGTTCACGGAATGCACACCGAGAATGAAGATGTTTTTATAATTGAAGATTGATGAAACTTGTAAAGGTTATATACTACGTCGGAGCACTGCTGCTCCTCTCGGGCGCTGCATTGCGCCTTGCACTTCCCGAACTATATTCCTATATATATATATCGGGTGCGGTGCTTTTTGCTGTAACGCAGTTTCTGTTGCGTCCACGCCACTCTCACTTCGCGGTGCGCAGGCTTGTTATACAACAGCAATTGGGCGGAATATTCTTTATTGCCGCCGGAGTACTGATGTTTACCCACAGCAACAATGAGTGGTTGCCCGTTCTTTTGTGTGGTGCAATTGCAGAACTTTATACCGCTTACAGACTGCCCGTTGAGATTGAGAAACACAAAGATAACCGATAGAGGGTTCATCTTTGCAGTATAAGAAAAGGAACGACAGTTGTTACACCGTTTCTTTTATGCCACTAATGAAATTACTTTAAAATTATGGATAATTATATAGTTTCGGCCAGGAAATATCGCCCCGATACCTTCGAGTCGGTTGTTGCTCAGAAATCGCTGACAACAACCCTCAAGAACGCTATACAGAGTGGCAAACTGGCACACGCATACCTTTTCTGCGGACCTCGCGGAGTGGGCAAGACCACTTGTGCGCGCATCTTTGCAAAGACAATAAATTGCACACACCCCACTACCGACGGCGAGCCTTGCAATCAATGCGAGTCGTGTCTCTCGTTTAACCAGCAGCGTTCATACTCGATATACGAACTTGATGCCGCGAGCAACAACTCGGTCGAGGATATACGTTCGCTGAACGAGCAGGTAAGAATACCTCCTCAGATAGGCAAATATAAAGTATATATCATTGACGAGGTGCATATGCTCTCACAAGCAGCCTTCAATGCCTTTCTAAAGACACTTGAAGAGCCGCCCGCACACGCAATATTCATTCTTGCAACCACTGAGAAGCATAAAATTATCCCCACTATTTTGTCAAGATGCCAGATATACGACTTCAGCCGCATCGAAGCATCGGACATTATAGCACACCTGCAAGGTATAGCCACAAAGGAGGGAATCAAGGCCGAACACGAGGCACTGCGCATAATCGCCCAAAAATCGGACGGTTGTATGCGTGACGCACTGTCGCTGTTCGACCAGATGGTGAGTTTCACGCAAGGGGAACTGACATATTCAAAAGTCATAAGCAGTCTGAACGTGCTTGATTATGACTACTACTTCAGACTGACTGATTTTGTCCTTGAAGGCAAGGCATCACAGGCGCTGTTGCTTTTCAACGAGATTCTTGTCAACGGATTCGAGGGAAATGTATTCGTCGAAGGGTTGGCATCGCACTTCAGGGACCTGCTTGTAAACGGCGACCCCGCCACCGCCCCGCTCTTTGAAGGCAGCAATGAACTGCGTAACAGATACATAGAGCAAGCCGGCAGATGCAAGCCGAAATTCATCTTCAGCGCAATAAAATTGTGCAACAATTGCAGTATGAACTACCGCAGCAGCCGCAACAAACGTCTGCTCGTGGAACTAACCATAATAGAACTCACGCAGTTGGGCGAAGAGGGAAGTGACGACAGTGGGGGGCGCGGCCCCAAGATACTAAAACCACTATTCAACAAGGTCGGCGGGAATAACAGTATCGCCGAGCCTCACACTACGGCGACACAAGCCACAAGCGAGCCATCGCGTCCGGCTGCGACACCGAGCACCACGAAAGCCGACAGCACAGCACCTGTCAGAGCAGAGAACAACCCAGCCCCACGCACATCGACAGTGAAATCGGCACTCGAAGGGCGTCCGGCGGAAATGCGTATAAAGCGCACCGGACTTTTCGGCGGTTCACGTGCCTTCTCCGAGAGCACCGTAGTAGAGCCTGAAGCCCCCGTACCCACCACCGAAAAGCCCGCAGTTGCGAGTAGCACTGTTACACCCGCACAGGAGGCAAAAAAGCCACAAGCAATCACTGCCGAGGAGTTCACGCAAGCCTGGACCTCATTCGCACTCCGCTTGCCCGATAACGAAAGAGCGCTTGCCGACAGAATGAAGATAATGACACCCGCTCCGGCAGGAGAAACAACCTTCTCAATTTCTGTAGACAACCAGTTGGCTGCCGAACTATTCGAAAAAGAGGCATTGCGCATCTGCACGGGAATGAAAGAGTATCTCAACGGCACACAGCCCAAGATGAGAGTAATAATCAACAAGATTGTGGTGGAAAGACACATCAGCGACAAGACGAAACAGTATGAAATACTCAAAGAAAAGAATCCTTTGATTGAGAAATTAAGAAAGGAACTTAATCTGGAACTGGCAAGATAGAGAAACACCATTCTCTATCTTTTTTTATTTTAATGAGACCTGCAATTCCGTCAGACAGCAACTCGCAATGCCGATGAATAACTATCCCGTGCAAACGCCAACCGCAGACACACTCAAACAAGAACCTTGGTGACTGAAAAAGCCGTTTAATACACAAGAAGACCCGAACCCTCCCGGTCGTGAGAGACAGTCGGGAGGCATAATTAAAGCTATTATTCTCAAAAAAACAAGTTTAATTGACACATTTTTTTGCTTGCAATTTACCTTTGAATCATTTTTTAAATTTCAAAATTTTTGGCATTAAATAGAATAATTCCAAATAGCAACCATACACGATGGTTACCCATAATAGTAAGTCTGCAAACGCCTCCAAAAGGATTTATTGGGGATTCAAGCACATAAGCACATTCTTTTTTTTATCGTTATTCTAAGTTAATACACTGATAATCAATGTTTAAAAAAAATAACATAAAACGACAACCTGTCCACAATCGTCTTTTTTAAACGCCTGATATACAATACATTATTTTATCGTTATTTTCGGGTAACTTTTTCAGACTTGCATTTTCATTTTTATTTGGAGATATTTGCAATAGAAATGGTACGGGAAAGAGGCCTTATAAAAACGAGCCTCTTTTTATTTGCCAAAAAAATACGCGACATTAACGCGAAAAACGCAAAAAACTGTAAAATGAACTCAACTCTTAAAACAAAGTGGAATAAATGCCTGGAGTTTATCCGTGACAACGTTGAAGAAAAAATCTTCAACACTTGGTTTGCGGATATAACTGCGCTCAAGCACGAAGGCAACACTCTTACCATTCAGGTAAAGAGTAACTTTGTCTATGAGTTCATAGAGGCCAATTACCTTGAATTACTGAGTCAGACACTCACCAAGTTCATAGGCAAAGGCACACAGCTTATGTACAGCGTGCTGGCGGTCAAAGAAGACGACGTAACCATTGAAGTGGGTACAGACCCTGCAAATAAAAAGAACACCGGTTCGGGCAACAGTGGCAATGCATCGCCAAAAGCTATGCAAGAGGCTGTTCAGGAACTTGATTCTATGCTCATAAACCGATATAGGTTCGATAATTTCATCGAGGGTATAAGCAACCGTTTGTCGCGTTCGGTAGCCATAAGCGTTGCCGACAAACCGGGCAGAGCATTCAACCCGCTTTTCATTCACGGTTCATCGGGAGTGGGCAAGACACACCTTATCAACGCTATCGGTGTCAAAATTAAAGAGTTACACCCCGAATTGCGCGTTCTTTACGTGTCGGCACACCTGTTCCAGGTGCAATATACCGATTCTATTCTGCAAAAGAACTTCAACGATTTTATGAGGTTCTATCAGAGCATCGACGTACTTATTATTGACGACATACAGGAATTTGCAGGTCTACAGAAAACGCAGAATGCATTTTTCCACATATTCAACCACCTTCATTTGAACGGAAAGCAACTCATAATGACGTCCGATCGTTCGCCTATGCAGTTGCAGGGTATGGAAGAACGCCTTATCACACGTTTCAAGTGGGGTATGACTGCCGAGATTGAAAAGCCCGACCTGGAATTGAGAAAAAACATTCTTCGCAACAAGATACACAAAGACGGTCTTAAGTTCCCCGAAGAGGTTATCTCATACATAGCCGAGCACGTAAATGCAAGCATTCGCGACCTTGAAGGAATTGTCGTTTCAATAATGGCTCATTCAACAATAAACAATGCCGATATCGACATAAACCTTGCCCGCAAGATTGTTGGAGACTTTTCGAACTACGAAAAGAAGAGCATAACCATTGACGATATAATTAACAAAGTATCGGAATACTATGGTATTGAGCCCGAGGATATCAACACACGCTCACGTAAACGCGAGGTGGTGCTTGTACGCCAGGTGTCAATGTTCCTTGCAAAAAAATACCTCGACCTTTCAACAGCAAAGATAGGTCAGTACATAGGCAATCGCGACCACGCGACAGTTTTGCACGCTTGCAAGACTATTACCAACCTTTCCGAAACCGACAAACAGTTCCGCAATGAGCTGAACGAGATAGACCTCTCGCTACAAAGCGCATAAGAGAGTACTACATATTCCGAAACAAAGGCGAGCGTCAAACAACGCTCGCCTTTTTATTCATTCACACTGACACTTTTTACAAAAAAAGCATCTTAAAAAGCGAACAAACGTAAACATCGCCGACAGTTCCGTTTGCAGCAATCGCAACCAACAATTCCGCAATATTTTCAATTTGGAAAACTTTTCCACTTTATCAAAAACTCACAACATTGATTTTCAATTATTTACAAAAATTTCTGGAAAACTTTTCAAAAATCTCATAACTCATAATAGATTTATTTGGTAAATAAAAAATTGATTTATACATTTGTGGAACAATAAAAGAGAAACGCAACTGCAATATTCAAAACTAACAAAAAAACAATAAAAGTGGAAAAGAAAGTATACTCTTATGACGATGCGTTCAAGGCGGCACTCGACTATTTCAACGGCGATGAACTTGCTGCCCGTGTGTGGGTCAACAAATATGCAGTAAAAGACTCCTTCGGCAGGATTTACGAAAAATCGCCCGAGGAGATGCACTGGCGCATTGCAAATGAAATTGCACGCATTGAAGCTCAATACAAAAACCCGATGAGTGCTCAAGAGATATTCAATCTGCTGGACCACTTTAAATACATAGTGCCATCGGGAAGCCCGATGACCGGTATCGGCAATGATTTTCAAATTGCGTCGCTATCGAACTGTTTTGTTATCGGTATGGAGGGTAAAGCCGATTCATACGGCGCAATTATCCGCATCGACGAGGAGCAGGTGCAGTTAATGAAGCGTCGCGGAGGCGTCGGCCACGACCTCTCACACATTCGTCCCAAAGGCTCTCCCGTAAAAAACTCAGCGCTGACATCGACAGGACTTGTTCCGTTTATGGAACGCTATTCAAACTCGACACGAGAAGTAGCACAGGACGGCCGTCGCGGTGCGCTAATGCTCAGCGTATCGGTCAAGCACCCCGATGCCGAAGCATTCATCGATGCAAAAATGACCGAAGGCAAGGTTACAGGCGCCAACGTATCGGTCAAGATAGACGATGAGTTTATGGAAGCCGTTACTGAGCAGAAGGCATACACACAACAGTACCCCATAAATGCCGAATCGCCAATATACTCGAAAGAGATAAACGCCAACCAGTTGTGGAACAAGATTATCCACAACGCGTGGAAGTCAGCCGAACCGGGCGTGTTATTCTGGGACACTATTCAAAAGGAATCAATCCCCGACTGCTACGCCGACCTCGGGTTCGAGACTGTTTCAACCAACCCCTGTGGCGAAATTCCTTTGTGCCCATACGATTCTTGCCGACTGATAGCCATAAACCTATATTCATACGTTGTAAACCCATTTACCGACAAGGCGTACTTTAACTTTGACCTGTTCAAGGAACACGCAATAAAGACACAGCGCATTATGGACGACATAATAGACCTTGAACTCGAGAAAATAAAAGCAATCCAGGAGAAGATCGAGAGCGACCCTGAAAGCGAAGAGGTAAAAGGCGCCGAGAAAAAGCTGTGGGAGAAAATCGCACGCAAGAGCAGTCTGGGACGCCGCACAGGAGTGGGTATAACAGCCGAAGGCGATATGCTTGCAGCAATGGGGCTACGTTACGGCAGCAAAGAGGCTGTAGAATTCTCGGAGAAGGTGCATAAGACTCTGGCACTGGCCGCATACGGTTCATCGGTGACCCTTGCCGAGGAGCGCGGAGCATTCGAGATATTCGATTATAAACGTGAAGAGAACAACCCCTTCATCAATCGTTTACGCGAGGCCGACCCTGAGCTATATGAAAATATGAAGAAATACGGCCGTCGCAACATCGCCTGCCTCACTATTGCCCCAACAGGCACAGTCAGCATTATGACACAAACGACATCGGGTATAGAGCCTGTGTTTATGCCCGTATACAAGCGTCGTCGCAAGGTAAACCCCAACGACCCCGCAATACACGTCGACTTTACCGATGAAAACGGCGACTCGTTCGAGGAGTACGTTGTCTACCATCACAAATTCATTGAATGGATGAAAGTAAACGGTATCGACACCACAAAGCGCTACACTCAAGCCGAGATTGACGCATTGGTAGCACGTTCGCCATATGCAAAGGCAACATCGAACGACATCGATTGGGTTGCAAAGGTCGAAATGCAGGGCCGTATACAAAAATGGGTTGACCACTCGATAAGCGTCACCATCAACCTGCCCAACAATGTCGACGAAAAATTGGTAAACGACCTCTATATTACAGCCTGGAAGTGCGGTTGCAAGGGTTGTACAGTCTATCGCGACGGGTCACGCGCAGGAGTGCTTGTATCAACCGAGACCAAAAAAGAGAAGAAAAGCGCCGACACCACAAAGCCCGCAATTACCGAGGTTCGTCCAATAACGCTGAAAGCCGATGTTGTACGTTTCCAGAACAACAAGGAAAAGTGGGTTGCCTTCATCGGCTTGCTCGACGGCGAGCCATACGAAATTTTCACAGGCCAGCAAGATGACGAGGACGGAATACCTTTGCCCAAGAATGTGACACAAGGTGTAATAATCAAACACACAAACGAGGACGGCAGCAAGAGATACGACTTCCAGTTCGAGAACAAGATAGGTTATAAGACCACCATCGAAGGTCTCTCGGAGCGTTTCAACCCGGAGTTTTGGAACTACGCCAAACTCATCTCGGGCGTACTACGCTACAAGATGCCTATCGAGCAGGTAATAAAACTAATTTCGTCGCTCGAGCTTGAATCGGACAACATCAACACTTGGAAGAACGGTGTCGAGCGTGCCCTCAAGCGATACATAAAAGACGGCACATCGACAGCCGAGAAATGCCCCAACTGCAAGCAGCAACTTATATTCGAGGAGGGTTGCCTACACTGCCCCGGTTGCGGATACTCGAAATGCGGATAAAGGCTTCTTTATCACACACTATATATAATTTACCCCGTTGAGCCTGCCTGCAAAGGCCGGCTCAACATTTACGCACAAAGAATGGAAATAAAAGACTACACAGTAGAACTAAAGGAGATTCATCTGTATGCTCATCACGGAGTGATGGAGCAGGAACGCACCGTCGGAGCCTGGTTTACAATAGACCTCACGCTCACCGTCGGCAACCACACACCGCTACTGAGCGATTGCATAGAAGATGCTATAAACTACGCCGATGTATATGAATGCGTATGCAAAGAGATGTACACCCCTTCACAACTGTTAGAAAATGTATGTCACAGAATCAGCGCAGCGCTATACGATAATTTTCCTGCAATTGAGAACATTTGCATAACACTCAGAAAGGACACTCCACCAATGGGTGGCGACAGATTGAGTGCTGCAGTCACAGTCAGAAGCGAGAGATAATTATTTTATTCCAAGGGCCGCAACAGCCTGACGAGCGGCTTTTTGCTGGCTCTCGCGCTTCGAGAATCCCTCGCCGTCACCGTACCTCTCGCCGTCAACATACACCTCGCTCACAAAGAACGCGCCATCTTTACGCATCTCCTCGTGCACAACCCTGAATTCAACCTCCTTACGCTGTTTTTGTCCCCATTCAATAAGCCGGCTTTTATAGTTCTTGTCCGACTTTACAATCTGCTCAATATCATTAAGACGTGAAAATACCCTGTCGAGCAAAAAACGTCGGCACTGTTTATAGCCACGGTCAAGATAAATAGCCCCGATAAGCGCCTCGAGAGCGTTACCATAGACACAATTGTGGTGCTGCTGCGTAAGACCGCAGGAATTTACAAACTTATCGATACCTATCTCCAGGGCAAGCGCATTAAGCCTTTCGCGACACACAAGGTTACTGCGCGACTTTGTGAGAAAGCCCTCACGCTCCTTCTTGTAGTTAGAATAGAGAAAATCGGCTGTTACAGAGCTGAGTACGGCATCGCCCAAAAATTCAAGACGCTCGTTACTGCCGAGCTTATGCCCGCCCGACGCCGAAGAGCTATGGGTCATAGCCATCTTATAGAGGCTTATGTTACGAGGCACAAAGCCCAATATTGAATATAACAAAAGATAAGACTCCCTATCCTTATGAGATAGGAGTCTTATCTTGTCTATTACTTTTATAAAAAACCTGTTAGTCTTCAACTTTCTTAAAAGCAATACTTGCATTATGTCCTCCAAAGCCGAAGGTGTTCGACAAAGCCACATTCACCTTGCGCTCCTGCGCCTTATTGAAGGTAAAGTTCAAATTATAATCAATCTCCGGGTCTTCGTCTCCCTCTTCGTGGTTGATAGTAGGAGGTACAATGTCGTTCTTCACAGCCAGCACGGTGAGCAAAGCCTCTATAGCTCCGGCTCCACCAAGCAGGTGTCCGGTCATTGACTTTGTTGAACTTATGTTAAGTTCATAAGCGTGCTCGCCGAAGAGGTTTTTTATAGCCTTTACCTCGGCAATATCGCCGGCATAAGTCGATGTTCCGTGCACATTTATATAATCCACGCTCTCAATTGGCAGACCGGCCTCATCAAGAGCCGCCTTCATCACACGATAAGCGCCCTCTCCCTCGGGGTGAGGTGCCGTAATGTGATAAGCATCGGCAGTAAGTCCGGTACCAATAATCTCGGCATATATTTTTGCCCCGCGTGCCACTGCGTGCTCATACTCTTCGAGAATAAGTGTCGCAGCTCCCTCGCCCATAACAAAGCCGTCGCGGCTCTTGCTGAATGGACGCGAAGCCCCTTGAGGGTCATCGTTACGAACCGACAGCGCGTGCATAGCATTAAAGCCACCCACACCAATTTGGCATATTGCAGCTTCGGCACCACCCGCCACAATCACATCGGCTCTGTTCAGACGTATTTGGTCATAAGCATCGATTATAGCATTCGACGACGATGCACACGCCGATGTTGTAACATAGTTAGGACCCTTCAATCCATATCTGATAGATATGATGCCCGACGTCATATCGGAAACCATTCTTGTAATCATAAACGGAGAGAAACGAGGTCCATTCTCCTGACTGACAGCGTAAGCACGCATTTCGTCCTCAAGAGAACAAATTCCTCCAATTCCTTCGCCATAGATTACTCCAATGCGATTGCAGTCGAGTTTCTCAAAATCAAGAGCACTGTCTTTTATTGCCTCTACGGCCGACGCCACTCCATAGTGGGTATCAATGTCGACCTTACGCAGTTCACGACGATCCATTCCCACCGTTGGGTCGAAATTCTTAACCTCGCACGCAAACTGAGTCTTAAAGAGATAACTGTCAAAACGAGTAATAGGTCCTGCGCCACTCACGCCATTAACCGCATTTTCCCACGTTGTGGGAACATCGTTACCCAATGGCGAAATAGCACCAAGACCTGTTACAACAACTCTTCTTTTTTTCATACAGAATTGTTAGGTATGTGTAGAAAGAGGGCGGAATTTATTTTCCGGCAACCATCTCCTCTACGAACTTGACAGCATCACCTACTGTCGCAATTTTCTCTGCCTGATCCTCTGGAATTGTGATACCGAACTCTGTTTCAATATCCATAATAAGTTCTACTCTATCCAGTGAGTCTGCGCTCAAGTCGTTTGTGAAGTTAGCCTCAGAAGTAACCTCTGACTCTGATACACCGAATTTCTCAACGATAATAGCTTTTACTCTTGCTTCAATTTCTGACATAGTTGTATTTTTTTGAAGATTAAAAAATATTTGTGGCAAATGTAAGATAAAAATTAAGAACTGCCAAGAAAGAGAGAGGAAATTTTGTTTTTGTATTGCACAAACAACCTATTTTTGTGCAATTTGCGCATATTTAGACTTTAAATTAGTATTTTATTGCCCGTTTATGCGCAATTCAAATGCACAAGGTTCGCGTCTTAGGACATAATTATTTCGCAAATCCTCAAAATTTTCGGGAGCGCGCTTCAACGCTACGGTGTCGGCAAGCGGAGAATATATCTCAAGCATTGCCTCGGCCTGCGAGATTGCCGACACGACAGAGTTATCGGGCGACGGAAGTTTTTCCATCGGCAATTCATTTTCATAACCCGAAAAAGCCGCAAACGCCTCGAGCACCATTCTGGTTGCATTGAATTTCCCCTCGGCCGAATAGCCAGCAATGTGAGGAGTAGCAATATACACCTTATTTAATAACGAAAGGTCCAGCGCCGGTTCCCCCTCCCACACATCGAGCACCGCATCTCCCACAGCCCCACATTCAAGAGCAGCAAGCAACGCCTTGTTGTCGACAACAGGACCTCGGGAAGCATTCAAAAGCAAGCGGCACCTTTTCAAAGAGGCAAAAAACCGTTCATCGGCAAGATGGCAGCTTGGAAAAGAGCCACCATTGCTGAGAGTAGGGTGAAAGGTTATTACATCACACCCATCAGCAATCTCGTCAAGCGAACAGAAAGCCGCCCCGCCCTCACGGGCCGCACGCGGCGGGTCGTTAAGCAGAACCTTCATTCCCGCTTCGCGCGCCCACGACGCGACCTTCGAGCCAATCTCCCCCACCCCGACAACACCAATCGTCAACCCTTCAAGCGGCACACATTTATTGCGCGACCACTCATAGAGTGCCGATTGCACATATTGCAACACCGCGCCGGCATTGCAACCGGCAGCACTATGCCACTCAATGCCATTTTCCGCACAGAAAGCAGCATCAATATGGTCATATCCAATAGTTGCAGTAGCAATGAAGCGCACTTTGCTTCCCGACAACAAGGACGCATCGCATTTTGTCCTTGTCCGCACAAAAAGAGCATCGGCGCAAGCAACATCAGCACGCGAGATACCCACACCCGGCAACGCAACAACATTATGCCCCATAGCCTCAAGCGCAGGTCTCAGATAAGGGATTTTTTCATCAATAACAATATTCATACTCTACACATAAATATATATAGCAACAAGCATTGCTTGCAACAAGCAAAGGTCCAGCTTTCAAAGGAGTGCAGTTCACCCCCGGGCATTCATCTCAACAAGTACAAATATACAATCAAACGAGCGAGAAATACGAAACTTGTTTCAGTATTTTTCAAAGCGAGTGCAGAATATATTCGATACCTGTATCAAATATACAACCAACGAGCGAGAAATATAAAGCTTGCTTTAATATTTTTCAAAGCGAGTGCAGAATATATTCGATGCCTACATCAAATATACAACCAACGAGCAAAACAATAAACGTTTGTTTTATAAATATCACGAGTTTTACTATAAACTTTTGCCATTGCCATAAACTTTCATTAAGTTTGTAGAACTTATATTCGGAAAGAAAAACATTTTTTCAACATTTTTGTTTTAAACAACAGCAAGCACGCAAAAACATTATGGAAAATAAAAGCACAGACAAGCAAAAAGACCCGATGGGAAGGGCGATTTTCGACTATTTCACTACCGGAAAGGCCGCAAAATTAAGAGTCTTTTCATCAATGTTCTACGAGGACGAGATTCCTGTTGCCACGCTCTTTCGAGGGTTGGACGAGATGCCCATACAGGAGCGCAAAGCGATAGAACTTTGTCGCGGACGCGTGCTCGATGTCGGAGCCGGTTCCGGGTGTCACAGCATAGTACTTAAAGAGCGCGGACACGAAGTAGTAGCCATAGACATTTCGCAGCTGTCGGTCGATGTTATGAAAGAGCGTGGTATCGACGCCCGCAACATCAACTTTTTCGACGAGTGCTTTTGCGACAAATTCGACACCATACTGATGGCAATGAACGGCATAGGCATTGTCGGCAAAGTCGATAAATTAAGTGATTTTTTCCGTAGCGCAAAAAGGCTGCTCGCTCCCGGCGGACAGATACTCCTTGATTCGTCGGACATTAAATACGTATTTATGGACGACGACGGTGCAATGGACATAGACCTCGCCGCCGGATATTACGGCGAGATTGATTTTAAAATGCGTTATAAAAACATTACCGGCGACTCTTTCGACTGGCTGTACATTGACTTCGACACGCTCAGTATGTATGCCGAGGAGTATGGCTTCAAATGCGAAAAGTGCATCGACGGCGAACACTACGATTTTTTGGCGCGCATCACTGTCGCGCACGAAAATGACCCGATAAAGTAACTTTACAACACGAACACCAAAGAAAATAAACATTTGTTTATTTCAACATTTTTAAATACCTTTGTATGAGCACGTGAATAGCGCAATGCCGGCACACCGGCTTCCTGCACACTCGTGCCTACGCTGCGCCGGGCGGCGGCAACAGTACTTTTGCACATTTGCCCGCCAAGCAAAAAAGCCGCACAGCGGCCACAAAGAGACATATATTTTCGTTAAAAACTTGAGGTTCAACACATTACAACAGCCCCAAGGAGCCAAAGGTATGCAAAGTCCGCAACAAAGCAATCAAGCACTTAAACCTTTTTCGCCGGCAACAGACGACGAAGAAGAGGTATGGTTTGCAATGAGCGCCCCTTATCGTCGGGAGCTGAAGGCCAAGGATTATCTCGAACAGCGGCAGATTGAATGCTTCGTCCCGATGACAAAAGCACTCATCGAGAAAAAGAACGGGACAAAGAGCCGTCAATTGGTACCCGCCATTCACAATCTCATCTTCGTGCACACCTCAAAAAGCACAATCCAAAGGATAAAGCAAGGTGTCGATTTTCTGCAATACCGCACAAAGCCACATAACGGGAAAAACATTCCTATAATTGTTCCAGACAGCCAAATGCAGCAATTTATCGCCGTTACAAAGGCCTGTTGCGAGGAACTGACCTATATGCGCCCCGACGAGATAGAAATTGAGAAAGGCAGCAAAGTCCGCATTCACGGCGGAGCATTTGACGGCACCGAGGGCATTTTTGTCAAGGTACAAGGGAAGCGCAAGCGCCGAGTGGTAATACTCATCGAAGGCATCACAGCCGTTGCGATGGCCGAAATTGCACCCGAGTTTATAGAAATTGTCAAAGATTAAGTCCCGAAAATATTTCGTCGTAAAAAATATTTACAAAAAAAATTAAAATATAAAATAAATAAACACAATGAGAAAAATTTTAACTGCACTATTTGCTTTAATGCTTATAGTATCGTGCTCTACCCAGAAGAAGATTCCCTATTTCCAGGACATTAAGAACGGCGGAACAATTGAGGCTGCAATACCTCAGGAAATTAAGATTAAGCCAGGAGACAAATTTTCAATCCACGTCAACAGCAAGGACACCGAGCTTGTTGCCCCATTCAACCTCAAGCGCAGCCAGGAGAGTATAGGCAGTAAGGCCGACCTTGCATACACAGTCGACAAAGACGGTTGCATAGACTTTCCTTTCCTTGGCAACATACACGTTGCCGGAATGACACGCGACGAGGTTGCGAAACACATTAAGCAAGAGCTAATCAACCGCAAATTAGTACTCGACCCCGTTGTCATTGTAGCCTTCGACAACCTGCAAATATCAGTTCTTGGCGAAGTTAGCAAGCCGGGCAAGCAGAGCATCGACAAGGACTATTACACAATCATCGACGCCATAAGTGCCGCCGGCGACCTTACCATTCAAGGTAAAAGAGACAACATTATGGTGCTTCGCGAAGAGAATGGCGTACAGAAGTCATACACACTCAATATAAACGATGCTGCACAGTTGCAGAACTCCCCCGCATACTACCTGCAGCAGAATGACATTGTTTATGTCGAGCCAAACAGAATGAAAGCCGGACAATCAACAGTAAACGGAAACACAGTACGTTCAACATCATTCTGGATATCAATAGCGTCACTCGCAATGACGGTTATCACATTCTTTGGCATCAGCCTTAAATAACTCAAGCAATGAACAACAAAAGAGTAAAAAACAACGAGAACATTCTCCCTATAAAGGACCTGCTGTTCCACTGCATAAAAAACTGGTACTGGTTCATCATCACAGTATCCATTGCGTTGGGAGCTGCAGTTTACTATATTCTGTCGACTCCGCCGGTATATGTTCGCACAAGCGAAATTCTCATCAAGGAAGAGGGTAAAGGAAAGGGAGGAAGCAACGAGGCTTTCCGCGACTTTGGAACTTCACAGGTAACCGCCAACGCAATGATTGAGGTCAAGGCGCTATGCTCGCCCGGCATAATGCGCGAGGTTATCGACAGAATGGGATTCGAGACCGAATACTCCATTAAAGACCGATTCCACAACGTTGTTATATACAAAGGCGAGCCCATCAAGACCGACTTTATCGATATTCGTACAAACGAATCGGCAAAATTCACCTTTACCATAAACCCCGACAGCACCCTTACACTGACTGAATTCTCAAAGAACGGCAAGGAACTGCTCGGGAGCGTAGACATTCAATTGGGCGACACTCTGCCTACTCCCGTCGGAAAGATAGTTATTACCCCCACTTCTGAATTCAACAATTACGTAGGAAAAGTTCTGTTCGTGCATAAAAAGCACATAAACGCAGCAGTAAACGAATTCTGCGCAAAGCTGTCGGCCTCGCTTGTCAACGAGAATACCTCGATTGTACGATTAAGCATAAAGGATATATCCACAAACAGAGCAAAAGATATACTAAACGCCATTGCCGACATCTACAACGAGGAGTGGCTCACACGCAACAACGAGAACACCATAAAGGTATCGGAATTCATTCAGCAGAGAATAGACTCCTTGCAGATTGAGCTGAACACTCTTGACCGGGAGATTGCATCGTTCCAAAGCAAGAACAAGATTGTCGCCAAGAAAATTCAGGAATTAAGCAAAGAGGTCGGCGAAAACGACAGTAACAAAAAACTCATTGAACTAAACACCCAGTTGGAGTTAGGACTCTTCATAAAAAAATACCTGATTGAGAATGCCGATAACAAGGAACTTATGCCCACAAACACCGGTATCAACATCACCGGCATCGAAGAACTTATTTCAAGCTACAACACCCTGCTTATAAAACGTGACCGCTACCTGGCCAACAGTAGCGAGGCCAACCCCATTGTTGTCGATTGCAACAACAACCTTGTTGTTATGTACAAATCACTTAACGATGCTGTCGACTCCTATATCGTCAACGTAAAACGCGAGATTGCAAGCGTAACAAAAGAGGAAGCCGGCAACAAGGAGCAATTCACAAAAAGCAGCAAGCAGGTCCAAGACATACAAGGCCTGTTGCGCCAGCAGAAGATAAAAGCAGCGCTCTACCTGTTCCTTCTGCAGAAGTTGGAAGAGACCGAACTGTCGAAAGAGTTCGAGGCATTAAACAACCGTCAGCTCGTTCCACCCATCGGGAGCAACACCCCCATTGAGCCAATGCAGCGACAGAGTATACTGCTGGCACTCGCCATTGGCATAATGCTACCTATCGTTGTTATATTCGTACGTGAAATTACCAACAGAAAAGTTCGCGGACGTCGCGACCTCGAGGGGCTAAGGATTCCCTTCATTGGCGAAATTCCGTTCTACGAGCCTAACCGCAAGAAGATAAAGAGGAACGAAGATACCAAGAATATCATTGTAAAGCACGGCAGCCGCGATGTGATTAACGAGGCTTTTCGCGTGCTTCGCACCAACCTTGAGTTTATGAACGACAAGAGCAGCGCATCGAACGTGCTCATACTCACTTCGTTCAACCCCGGCAGCGGTAAAACCTTCCTTACAATGAACATTGCAGCCGGCCTTGCGCTCAAGGGAGCAAAGGTCCTTGTCATCGACGGCGATATGCGCCACGGCTCGGCATCGGCCTACGTCGGTTCCCCCGATTCCGGATTGAGCGACTACCTCTCAAAGGGTGTAAACAACATCGACGAGATTATTGTAAACATAGAGAACAACAAAAACCTCGATGTAATACCCATTGGCAGTACCCCACCGAACCCCACCGAACTTTTGAACGACAAACGATTCGGGGAACTTATAGCCTCAATGCGTCAAAGATACAAATATATTCTCATTGACTGCCCGCCCATTGATATTGTTGCCGACACACAGATTATTGAGGAACACGCCGACAGGACAATATTCGTCGTGCGCGCCGGACTACTCAACCGCGATATGCTCGACGAACTGGAGGCAATATACGACGAAAAGCGCCTTAAAGGTCTCTCAATGATTCTCAACGGCACCTATAGCGGCGGCAGCGGTTACCGTTACAAGTATGGATATTCATACAGTTACGGATACGGCTATGGATACGGTTACGGATACCACTACCATAAAAAGTGAAAAGTGAAAGGGGAAAAGTGAAAGGGGAAAAGTGAAAAAACGTTTCCACCTTTCAGTTCTCAGTTCTCACCTTTCACCTTTCCGTTCTCCGTTTTCACCCTTCAGTTTTCAGTTCTCACCTTTCCGTTCTCCATTTTCACCTTTCAGTTTTCAGTTCTCACCTTTCAGTTTAAAAAAGTGGAGCATATAATTGACAATAAGAGTAAAGCATTTGCAGTAAGGATAGTAAAATTAGCACGTTTTCTACAAGAAAAAAAGAATGATTTTGTACTTTCCAAGCAAATACTTCGTTCCGGAACCGGCATCGGAGCCAATGCTCGTGAACGAAAAAATGCCCAAAGTAAGGCAGACTTTATAAACAAGTTGGCCATAGCACTTAAAGAAGCCGATGAAACACAATATTGGCTTGAGATACTTTATGAAAGCGAGATAATTGAGCAAAACCTGTTCAATTCACTCAACGAAGAACTAAAAGAAATAATAGCAATAATAACATCAAGCATTAAAACAGCAAAAGAGAAAAACGAAAGAGAAAAGTAAAAAATCCCCATCTCCACCTTTCAGTTCTCACCTTTCACCTTTCAGTTTCCCATTTTCACCTTCTAGTTTTCCGTTTTCACCTTTCAGTTTTCCGTTTTCACCTTTCACCTTTCCGTTTAAGAAATGTGGCCATTCAGCAATAAAACAACACTTGCCGCCTGCGGTGCTTTAAAAGGAGCTACCGACCACCACTCGCACATACTCCCCGGCGTCGACGACGGCATCGAGAGCATTGACGAAGCCTTGCGCATACTTGCCGAATATGAAGAAATAGGCATAAAGCGTTTGTGGCTAACCCCACACATAATGGAGGACATACCCAACACCCCCGAAAAGCTGCAAGCACGCTTCGGCGAACTAAAGGCTGTCTACAATGGCAACATAGAACTGAACCTTGCTGCCGAATATATGCTCGACAACAACCTGCGCACGCTGTTGAAAGAGGGCACGCTCTTGCCCATTGGCAGCAAACGCAACCACATACTCGTGGAGACATCGTACTACAACCCGCCGATGCGCCTGCACGAGACACTCAAGCAGATAAAGTCGCAAGGCTACCACCCACTGCTCGCCCACCCCGAAAGGTACTTGTATATGAGCAACGCCGACTACACCACCCTGCACGACGAAGGAGTTAAGTTCCAGTTGAACCTACCCTCACTGGCCGGAGCATACGGCAAGCAAGTAAAGAAACGTGCCGAGTGGTTGCTAAAGAACAGCCTTTACACAGCCTGCGGCAGCGACCTACACTGCGAAGAGGGGTTAGAGTACATTCTCGCCTGCAAACTCAGCGAGAAACAAACAGAGAGACTTGCACAACTGCTAAAAACCAAGATATGACAATATAATGCAAGGAAAAGAACGAAACTCAGTATTTGAATTATTAAGGATTATTGCAATGATATTCATTGTAATATGGCATATATCTATACACGCGCAAAAAGGCGAACTTGCATCACACAACTACATAACAGCTTTTTGTATTACAGGCGTAAACCTTTTTATACTGATAAGCGGATATTTTGGTATTAGGCTTAATTGGAAAAACCTGCTCACACTAATGAGCACTGTTGCATTCTACACATTAGCAACAATATTATGCAAATGGTTTATAACAGATAGTCGTCCCACACTTGGGATTATTGCAAGTTTTTTTGCACCATTTTGCAACACAGACTGGTGGTTCATCAACTCTTACTTTCACTTATTATTGCTTAGTCCTATAATAAATATCGCACTTGAAAAAGCGTCCATCAAGCAATATAGATATATTTTAGGGGTATTCTTATTTATGAGTTGCATTGCAGGATTTTTCTTCAAGAACTTTATAAATTATGATGGTTATAACACATTTCAATTCTTAACAATATACATAGTGGGTAACGCTATCAACAAATTCAATCTAATAGAGCTAATATCGGTCAAGAAATTTATTAGTTTGTATTTTTGCGGAACAATCGGAATTTTTGTCTGCTCATTTGTATCATCTAGAACAGCATTATACAACAATCCTTTAAATATAATTTCTGCAGTATCCCTATTTTGTCTTATCGCAAAATTGAATTTCAGAAGCAAGGCAGTGAACTACATCGCATCATTTATGTTGCCCATATACTTGATACAAGATAGCACTACCGGCAGAATTGCGTATAAACACCTTTACGAATGCGGACTAACAACAAATTTCGAAGGTTATGAATACGTCGGATTTATTGCATTATACATTTTAGTTCTGATGGGGGCTGCATTTATACTTGACAACGCAAGGAGGGTATTGCTTCAACGTCCAATAAACGCCATAAGTAAATTTCTGGAGAAGGGAATAAATATATTTAACTTATAATGCCAAACAATGAAGAACGAATCAAGAGTTAAAAAGACGTTGCTGAATGCGAAGATAAACCTTATTTGTTACTTCGTTTCATTCATCACCGCATTCTTCACACGAAAGGTTCTGCTTGACAACCTTGGTGCGGAGTTTATTGGTTTTACCGGCACTGTTGGCAGCCTACAATCGTTCCTGAACCTACCCTCACTGGCCGGAGCATACGGCAAGCAAGTAAAGAAACGTGCCGAGTGGTTGCTGAAGAACGGCCTTTACACAGCCCGCGGCAGCGACCTGCACTGTGAAGAGGGGTTAGAGTACATTCTCTCGCCTGCAAACTCAGCGAGAAACAGGTAGAGAGACTTAAAATAGCACTTTCAGGAATAATCTAACAACAACGCGTCATACAGGCTTTGATATGAGCAACAACCGTCAAATAGCACGAAATATGATATTCAATGTTTTTTCCTTTGGAATAAACTTTGGAATATCTTTTTTTCTGACTCCATACATTGTAAAAGAGATTGGCCGTGAGGCTTACGGTTTTATACCGCTCATTAGTAATATGATAGGATACACGTCTGTAATAACAACGGCTATAGGTTCTATGGCTGGTCGTTTTATTACAATGAGAATATATCAGAACGACAACGAAGGTGCCAGTCAGTACTTTAACTCGGTATTTATAGCCAATATAGTATTGTCACTGCTTTTTACGATATTGGCAACTATTGCACTATGCTACCTTCCCGAAATACTCACAATCCCGACGTATCTTGAAAATGACGTTAAGTGGTTATTTGTATTCACATTCCTAACAATGGTACTAGGGCTTAGTACCGGAATTTTATCTACAGGTACGTATGTAAAGAACAGGATTGACGCAGGAGCTTCCCGGGGTGTTGTACAGCAGTTAGTCCGCGTTATATGCATATTATTGCTATTCTATTTCTTCAGGCCATCAATCGTGTATCTGAGCCTTTCGGCTTTTATAGCAGGTGTATTAGGGGTATATTATAATTTCTCATTCAAGAAGCGTTTTCTTCCAGAGATTGATATTAAACCCAAAAAGTATTTCTCGTGGAGTAAACTTAAAGAGGTGACTTTATCGGGCGTCTGGAATTCCGTAAACCAATTGAGCAACTTGCTTTTATATCAACTCGACTTGCTAATAGCCAATATTTTTGTTGGTGCAGCTGCAACAGGAGAATATTCTTTGGCAAAAATAACTCCGGCATTCATTCTTAACTTTCTTGTAATGCTATCTGGGTCTTTTTACCCGCAATTCAATATACTTTACGCTCAGGGTAAAACAGAAGAATTACATATTCTGGTTAAAAAATCCATAAAGATTGTCGGTTTATTTGTCTCAATAGCAATAGGGATACTTGTTGTATATAGCGATGAGTTCTATCGCTTGTGGGTACCCGGTGAAGATGCCAATATGCTTCAATGGCTAACAATTGTAACCGTTATCCCAATGATATTTGGCGGTAGCATAAACCCGGTATTCGGATTATTTGCAACAACAAACAAGCTACGCATTCCATCATTGGTATTACTTGGTGCAGGCCTATTGAATACAGCAGTAGTTGTCATTCTGCTAAAAACCACAAACCTTGGCATTTGGGCAATAGCGTTGACAGCTGCAATCCAAGGAGGTTTGCGCAATGCGCTATTTTCGCCAATATACGGGGCTAAATGCATTGGTCAAAGATGGTATACACTTTTTCCAACGATGTTCAAGACTTTTGTTTGTTTAGGAATTGTGGTAGGAGTCGGCTATGTAATAAAAAATTTTATCGCAATAAACAATTGGGGAAGTTTGTTACTAACAACGGTTTTTGTTGTTATAGTTTCTGTAACATTAAACCTTATCGTAATATTCAACAAATCGGAAAGAGCATATTTGAAATCAATCATATTAAGAAAAATAAGAAAAGATAATTATTATGGATAAAATCAAACGATATATAGATTGTTACGTACCTGTAAGCGGTTGTACTTTGCGTTGCGATTATTGCTACATCACTCAGCACAGACTCTTTGATGCAAAACTACCAAATTTCAAATACACACCTGAGCACGTAAGGAAAGCATTATCGCGTGAACGTTTGGGAGGCACTTGCCTCATTAACTTTTGTGCAGGAGGCGAAACACTGTTAGCACCACAAATAACCCACTATATAAAAGAGTTGCTCGAGGAAGGACATTATATAATGATTGTCACAAATGCAACAGTTGATAAACGATTTGATGAAATTGCAGAATTCCCCGCAGAACTAACCAAAAGATTGTTTTTCAAATTTTCTTATCACTATCTTGAATTAAAGAAAAGGAAATTATTAGAACGCTTTTTTAATAACATTAAAAAAGTTCGAGACGCTGGTTGTTCTTTCACACTAGAAGCCACTCCTTCGGACGAATGGATACCTTATATCGACGAGATGAAGCAGGTTGCCGTTGAGAATATTGGTGCTGTTTGCCACATAACAATAGCACGAGACGAGCGCGACCCCGAAAAATTGCCAATACTAACATCTTTGCCAAGAGAAGAATACGAAAAAATATGGAGCAATTTCAACTCAGCAATTTTTGATTACAAACTAACAATTTTTGAAAAGAAGCGAAAAGAATTCTGCTATGCAGGCGATTGGTCGTTCTATTTAAATTTGGCTACCGGTATAATGACACAATGTTACCGTTCATACACCTCACAAAATATTTTTAAGGACATTGAAAAGCCCATAAAATTCAGAGCTATTGGCAAAAATTGTAAAGAGCATCATTGTTATAATGGACATTCATTCATTGTGCTTGGAGATATACCCGAACTCGAAGCGCCCACATACGCTGAACTCAGAAACCGCGTATGTACAGACGGCAGCGAATGGCTCAAACCCGAGATGAAACACTTTATGAGTACCAAACTATGGCAAAGTAACAAAGAGTACTCTGCGCTTAAAAAAGCAAGAACAAACTGCTACATAAAAGGTATAGTTGCAAAAGAGAAAATCAAGTATGCGCTAAAAAGATTTATAAAATGAGAAGCCAGGAAAAAATTCAACAACTCAAAGAGTGCATACACAACAATCTCACCAATTTAATTAACGGCGATTATGTCTTGCTCGATGTTCCATACTACACTAACATCGGTGACACGCTCATTTGGGAAGGCACAAGGCATTTCCTAAAAAGCACTCCACACCGCTGCCTACTTACTGCAGCCGAGGAGACCTTTACATTCCCATCGCTGTCACCCGACACCATTATACTCTTACAAGGCGGAGGTAATTTCGGCGACCTATGGCGTCGACACCAAGAGTTTCGTCAATCGGTTATAAAAAATTACCCTAACAACAAAATAATCATTCTTCCACAAACAGTATTCTACAACGACATCAAGGTCTTTGAAAAAGATGCACGAATAATGAACTCACACAAGAACCTTCACATCTGCGCAAGAGACAAAAAGAGTCTTGAGTTTCTACAGAGTTCACTGACTTGTAATCTTTATTTAGTTCCGGATATGGCATTCTGTATAATAGATAAATTGTTAAAAAAATATCGCAAGAAAGAAGGAAACAGAGTCCTATTCCTAAAAAGAAAAGACCCTGAATTTAATGAATACGATTTCAATGCATATATAACTGAGGATAGTAAATATATCGACACTTGCGACTGGCCTACTATGGAGCAGAGCCAGAAGCCAAAGGAAATTCTCGATAAATTATTATGGCGAAAAAAACGCCTCGGAAGAATCCCTGATATCTATGCCAACCGTGTATTCCGTCCCTTTCAAGTAAGAAAAGGCATAGAATTTGTAAGCCAATACCAGAAAATTTATACCACACGCCTGCACGTTGCAATTCTCTCGGTACTATTAGGGAAAGAAGTTGTATTCTTTGATAATTCATACGGCAAAAACAGTTCTTTTTTTGACTCGTGGCTTGCCGATGTTAACAATGTAACTTTTGTTCGATGAAAATATCAATTGTAATACCTATATACAATGTTGAACAATACATTGAAGATTGCTTGAAATCTGTTGCCGCACAGACTTACGAGGGCGAAATGGAGTGCATTATCATTGACGATTGCACTCCTGACAACAGTTGTGTCATAATAGAGCGGTTCATTAGTGAGCACAAAGAAGGCAATATCTCATATACTCTACTTCATCACTCCGAAAATAGAGGTTTATCGGCTGCACGCAATACAGGTATAGATGCAGCAACGGGCGATTATATTTATTTTCTTGATAGTGACGATGAGATTACACCCAAATGCATTGAACTTTTAGTAGAACCATTAAAAAACAAAAAGTACGATTTTGTTATTGGCAATTACGAAACCATTGAAACTGATACAGAGTTTCCTCCATTGCTTTTAAAAGATAATACACTTTTCCAAAAAGATGAAATACGCAATTTGTATTTTGCCAACCAATGGTATGTAATGGCTTGGAATAAGCTCTGTAATCTCAAGTTCATTCGTAATAATAAACTGTATTTCAAAGAAGGACTTATTTATGAAGATGAGTTATGGAGTTTTAAGTTGGCCTGCATTACACAAACAATGTATTGTGTCAGAAAAAACACATACAAATACAAAATAAGGCCTTCGTCAATAATGAGTACAAGCAAATCCGCACAGAGAGCTGATAATATATCAGTAATTATAAGTGAAGTGTACAATTTTTCAAAAGAGATAGGAAAACTTTACGACTACAACCTTTTTAAAAAACTCCTTTCTTTTCGTGAAATCGTCTTATCACTTATATTTTCACAAAACACATACAAAGAACGTAAAAATCTTTATATAAAAAATTACAAAAAAATTCGCATTAAGCCCTGGGAAGCATATAAAAATAATACTATCAGAAAGGCCTCGCTAATTAAAGAATTCTACAATTATTTGCCTGGGATTTTAGGATATTGGTATCTGTGCTTGTATCGCAATTTTCGTAAAAATGCATATAAATAAACAATGAATAATCTAATCTCCATCATAATTCCCATATATAACACAGAGAAGTACCTATCCAAGTGCTTAGACTCTGTAATTGCCCAAACATACACCAATTGGGAAGCAATTCTTGTTGACGACGGTTCACCTGACAACAGTGGAGTAATATGCGATGAATACGCAAAAAAAGACTCACGCATAACCGTTATTCACCAAGAGAATGCCGGAGTAACACGTGCACGAGCCCGCGGAGTAGAAGAAGCTGAGGATTGCGAATGGATTACATTTGTGGACGGAGATGACACATTGCCAAGCGATGCCTTAGAGCACCTTGTTACACACATTCAACCAAATGTTGATATTATAACAGGTAAAATGTTTCGGTATAACCAAACAGAGTTCAATATACCACAAGTTCACATCAAAAAGAATACAATCTCCGACGAAACTCATAGAATAAATATGATTTTAGGAATTGATAGTGGACCGACTGCAAAGCTTTTCCGCAAAAAGTTGTTCTCTCAAGAAATATTTAATATTCCACGTGATATTACAATGGGAGAAGATACAATAAGCAATGTTAGAATTGCATTCAACAATGAGAATAATGTTATTTCAACCACAAAAATTGTCTATTACTATAGACAACACAATGAAAGTTGTATGCACACCTTCAAAGGAAGTGCCGAATATGAAAATTACTTTGTAAACAACCTAAAGAAAACAATTTCAGCTGAGGACCTTGATAAATATGCAAAATATTTTGTTATAAGAAAAATAAAGACTTTCGACCATTTCTTTGGATTCTCAACAAAAGTTCCTGAATGGTATGGGAGCAATTTTCACAAGCAACTGATTCAAGAAATAAAGCAACATAAAATAAAAGAACTTTTTTTTGAAAGGAAACTAGTTACTGTGACAAACAGCAAAGTACGCAGAGTCCTTATCCTATTGAAACGTATTAAAAATAAAATTTTCGGTCAAGAGACACTAATATGAGCACAATTACCTTCATATTCCCGCACCCGGTTGCAGGACCCACAGGCGGTTACAAGGTGGCTTATGAGTATGCCAATCGTCTTGTAAACGACGGACATAAGGTAAACATTGTATATTCCGGTTCACTTTTTTGGAAGAAGAAGTCGCTCTATTTCAAGCTAACAAACTGCGTGCGCTATTTACAGATGCTCATTAAGGGTTACGGTTGCCGCAGGTGGTTCAACCTTGACAAGCGCGTGAAGGAGCACCTGACCCTCTCGCTCAACTACCGCCACGTACCCAAAAGCGATATATACATTTGCACATCACCCTATACAGCAATGTATGTAAAGGATTACCCTACCGATGAGAAATACTATCTCATACAAGGTTACGAGAATTGGGGTAATGTTACCGATAAAAAGCTAATCGAAACCTATCACTACCCATTGAAAAAGATTGTCGTCTCTACCTGGCTTGCCAAGTTGATGGAAAAACACGCTTGCGACTACACACTAATTCCCAATGGCTTCAATTTTGATTATTTTAAACTATATAATAATATTGAAAGTAGAGACAAGTGTACAGTAGGAATTATGTATAGTCCCGCCGAGGTAAAAGGTTTCAAATATGGTCTTGCTGCGCTTGAGATTGTCAAAAAGGCTATTCCGCAGCTCAAAGTAAACATTTTTGGAGTTGAACAACGCCCGGATAACCTGCCCGACTGGTTCACATATTACCAAAAGCCGGACAAGGAAACACACAACAGAATATACAACGAGTCGAGCATATACGTTGGGTGCAGCAACGTCGAGGGCTGGGGGTTGCCCATTGGCGAAGCAATGATTTGCGGTGCGGCTGTTGTATGCACCAACAATCAGGGCTATCTGGAAATGGCAAAGGACGGTGAGACTGCGCTTGTATCGCCCATAAAAGACCCCGAAGCGTTAGCAAATAACATTATACGCCTTATCAACGACGACACACTGCGCTACCGCATTGCAAAAAACGGCAACACCGCTATCAAAAAGTTTAATTGGAAAGAATCGTACAAGAAACTAAAAGAGACACTAAATATACAATGAAACAGAAAAGACAACTTAATCTTGAACTACTACGCATACTTTGTATATTTTTTATTATTGCCGGACACGTTGGAGAGCGCAGCGGAATAGAATTGTTCTCTTCCTTTTCGACCGTTGCACCTCACGCAGTAAATTGCTTCGTAATGATTTCGGGGTATTTTCTAATAACAAGCACATTTAAAGCCGAAAGGGTGTTGAGGACTATAATTGAAACAATCTTCTATACATTTACAATTACGCTTATTCTTTACCTAATTGGCAAAGCAAGCATCGAGGACCTTGTAAAATCAATAATTCCTTTTGCACCAACAAAGTTCGCTTACTGGTTTGTAAATAAATACCTGGCAGTTCTGTTGCTATCACCGTTCATCTGTAAATTATGCACAACAATAAGCAAAAAACAGTATCAAATTCTACTTGTTACTATGCTGCTTATAAATTCAACTTTTTTTGCAATTTTTCCATTCGGACAACTGTTCGGCAATGGTTTCTCACTACTATGGATGATAACAGTATTTATAACAGGTGGTTATCTACGATTATACTCTCTTAAAATGAAACACTACGGTTGGGTTACGCTTGCCCTGCTGGCCACATACAATCTATGCAACAATTACTGCAGAGAGATAATACATCTGCATTACAATTCGTTGCTTACATACGCTGTTACAATCACAACATTCCTTTGGTTCAAAGAGATACAAATTCCAAACAATGGCATAATGGCAAAGTTTATTACTTTTGTTGCTCCACACGTCTTTGCAGCATATCTCATACACGAACAAGGACTAATCAGGACATATATAATCGAGTGGTTATATCTCTTTCAAGGGTATATGCCAAACACCCTATACTTATACCTGTTCGCATTTACTGTACTAATATTGTCCGTTATTATAGACAAGGGCCGAACTGCGCTATTTAAAGTATGCAAGATTGATAATTTAACCAACAAACTGTCGCAACGTCTTAATAAATTATATACAGAATAAATGAAACTCGCCTCGTTCGACATATTCGACACTACGCTCATTCGCAAATGCGGAAAGCCCGAGAACATTTTTTACCTTCTCGCGCACAAATTATACCCCACCGATAGCGTAAAGAGAGAGGACTTTTTACTTTGGCGCCGCGACGCCGAACGCTATGCCGCAAGGAGACACCCTGGGAAAGAGATAACAATTGAAGATATTTATAGCGGGGAGGAACTTGAGAGTTTCAACGAATATAGCCGCGAGGAAGTAATTGCAGCCGAAAAGAGCGTTGAAGTCGAGAACCTTATTGCCAACCCGGCTATAAGGGATATTATAAAGGAGAAACGCGAGCAAGGATACACCATCGGCTTTATATCCGATATGTACCTCGACAGCGACACCCTCAAAAGCGCGCTCGCAAAAGAGGATTGCATTGCAGAGGGCGAGAAGGTTTATGTATCGTGCGAATGGGACGCAAGAAAATCGAGTGGCGCACTTTACAAGAAACTTAAAAGCACAATCAACCCCACTCAGTGGGAACATTACGGCGACCACCCTGTCAGCGACGTAAAAAAAGCGAGAGAAAATGGGATTACCGCACACAAGGTTACAACAGTTTACAACAGTGCCGAACAAGGTGCCATAGTGCCAAAGAGCGACAAAGCGCACTACAGCAGTTCCACCCTTGCCGGCATAAGCCGTGCTGCACGAATCACATTCGACAACCCCTATGCTTCGCTTGCTGCCGACTTCATTGCACCGGCATATATACCATACACACATTTTGTGATAAAGAAAGCAAAAGAAAAGAGAATCAAAAACCTCTATTTCCTTTCACGCGACAGCTATATTCTGCAAAGAATCACTGAGTGCCTGCCACACGAGGATATAAAGCTACACTATCTTTTTGTTTCACGTAAGTCACTGTTGCTACCCTACTTATACAATGCGTCGGCCGATAAATTCCTCGCCATACAGGACAAAAACACCATAATAGGGAAAAGCATCAGTTCCCTGCTTGCATCGTTGACAACCACACTCGAGGAACTAAAGGAAAAATTCGGGACTGCTTTTGCATTTGACAGAATTACCAATAAACAGCAGGAAGAAGAATTTCTTGAAAAGATATTCGGGCACAACAGCACATTCCTGCCCGAACTAAACAGGCGCGCAAAAGAGAAGCAAGCGTTGCTCGTCCAATATTTTGAGCAAGAAAAAGTATTCGGAAGCGAAAAAACAGCAATGGTCGATGTCGGGTGGTTGGGAACAACACGACTGATGATTAACAGCATTCTTAAAGAGCAAGGCCGCCCCGAAACGGAATTTTTCTACTATGGAGTACGAGGTGACGTCCTTGGCACACAATATGGAGAATACCACACATACTTTACTCCCGAACAAATGAGCACTGCGGGAACCACACTCATCGAAAACTATTTCTCGGCCTCGCCCTACCCCAGTACAATAGGCTACAAGAGAGAGAACGAAAAGATTGTACCCATATTTGCCGACAACGCTATTTACAAGGAGAATGACATCACAAGCAATAACGTCAGTGTGTCAATGTGGATAAGCAACAATATTTTACAAAGCCCGGCACCATTAACCGACCACTTTAGGGAATGGGCAAGAAATTCGGTAGAAGAGATGCTGAAACTAAAAAGTGACATTGACATTACCCCATTGTGCAAAGCCTCGGAGTTCGATGCCACCTCTTTTGTACGACCATTGTCGTTTAAAGAGCTATTAAGCATTGTATGTCTGGGTGGCAGAGCGACAGCCTTTGACCGCGGCAGTCTGCGCATAAGCACCGGGGAGAGAATATTCCCCATCGTTGACAGAATTGCAAAATTCACAGGCAAAATAAGACGGAAACTCTATTTAGCACTAAAAAAATGAAAATAGCCGTTGTAATACTTAACTATAACAGCAGTGCCGACTGTCGCAAGTGCATTGGGTTTCTGCAAGAGCAACAAGGCGTGGATACAGAAATTATTGTTGTCGATAACTGTTCTTGCCCCGATGAGCGCAAGGCAACAGAGCGCATCTGCGCCGAATGTAGCTGTACATTTATTGCCAATAACGAGAATAGAGGCTACAACGCCGGTAACAATGTCGGGTTGCGGTACGCTGCCGAAAGGGGTTACGAGTACGCCCTCATTGCAAACCCCGATATGGAATTCCCGCAGAGCGATTATCTTGCAACGCTGCTCGACAAGATGCAGGGGGACGCCGATATTGTCGTCTGCGGTAGCGACATTGTGGGTGCCGACGGCGTTCATCAAAGCCCAATGTTCAAGGACGGCAACTGGCGAAGCTCATTCGGGTGGGTAAAAGAGATTTTCTCACGTCACAAGCAAGGCGATGCTTATGACTTTATAGACAATTACAAGGAAAATCACTACTGCCACAAGGTGAGCGGTTGTTGCTTTATGATAAGAATCCCATTCCTTAAAGAGATAAATTTCTTCGATGAAAAGGTCTTTTTATATTGCGAAGAGGCTATACTCTCGCGTCAGGTAGAGATTACCGGCAAAAGAATGTATTACCTTGCCGAAGCGCAGGCCCTGCACCGTCACATAAAGAGCGAAAAGGGCGACCCCACGAAACGGTTCAGAATATGGGGCAAGTCCCGCCGATATTTCATTAGCCGTTACAGCAACGACTCGTGGCTGGGTAAACAAATTGCTAAGCTATCGATGAGGTTGTATGTAGCAACATTTATTATTTACAAGAAACTGAAGCGATGAGCAGTACCCCTAAAAAAAGACTCGACTACATAGACGCCACAAAAGGCGTTGCAATACTTTGTATAACATTCCTGCATTTTGAAAAAGGTGTTATCCCTGGTTGGTTGAACACTTGGATTGGGCTGTTTATGATTACTGCGTTTTATGTAACATCGGGGTGGTTGACAGGAATTTCCACCAAAGAACTTGCACCAACAGAACTCTTTAAAAAGAGAATACGCCAAATAGGAATACCCTATCTATGGTTCAGTTTATTGATTATACTGTTCGACGTTATATGGGTTCTGTGCAGTTTTATGGAGAGTGATATCCTGTTACGCGACATCTACAAGACTGTTACGCTACGAGGCATTGGCACTTTGTGGTTCCTGCCGGCACTGTTATTCGGAGAATACCTGTTCAGCCTCATCAGGAACAGCAAGCACAAATGGTTGGCAGTGACAATCGGGATAATCGCAACTATTATAGTTAATCGTATATATTATTCGCAATGGTACCCACTAAGAAACCTGAACGAGTTTAATAAAATTATTGATGCACCTTTACAGGTTATAAAAAACAGCGTGGGTGCTTGGCCCATTATAGCAATAGGGTACTTACTCGCTAAAAAATGGGCGATAAGTATCGTCAAGATGAATAAAGCCAAGCTTATGCTGGCATCTGCAATAATCTTTGCTATCAGTTTTATATTGGTCATTTGCCCTCCGTTTACCATATACTACGTTAATGGATTATTATGTAACATTTTGCCGGCAATTGCATTTATGTGTCTATTCATCGCTATAGGCAATAACCTATTCAGCCGTTTCTTTATATACTGGGGAAGGAATTCTCTCATTCTTATGTGCACACATTTCAGCATAACTATGGAGATTCTTATGGTATTCGATAAATACATTTTGCATCACACGGTGTTTGAAGGTCCAAGAACACTCATCTATTTTGCAATATGCATACTGATGACTTACCCATTGGTATCACTCTTTAATGGCAAACTAAAGTTTATGCTTGGGAAATAACCTACTACTATGTTCGAAATATTCAAAAACAAATCAAAGTTAACGCTATTTGCAACAATACTTATAATTTTCTATGGCATTTACTATATGCCCATAGACTCATTCGGTATGAACGCACCTATTAAGATGATGCTTATGGTATCATCAATAGCAGTGCTTTTCCTGTATAGTTTCAAGGCTTCTAAAGCGGTAATCATTGGAATAATATACCTTCTGTATCAATATATTGTTGCAAGTTACCACCCTGGTAGTTTCCGTTGGAACACATATATATACTCTGTACTGTTAGTGCTTACGTACGTATCATTCTACAACCTTGTTTTTATTGAAAAAGTATTCACAATAAACCATTTTATAAAAATATGCAAATGGTTTATGATGCTGTACTTTGTTTGGTGTATCGTCCAACAAGTATTTACCATTGCAGGAATAGGATATTTCCCTTTGTTAAATATGATGCAAAATCTTGACAGAGGTATCGGTTGCCAGTCACTCTCTATGGAACCAAGCACATTCGGACGCTTTATGCTTGTATTTTATTACGCATACGTAAAGTGCTGTGAGTATAAGCGCGACGAAGGTCCTTTCACGCTCAAAGAACTGTTCAGCGGAGAGCATAAATGGGTTACAATACGTTTCTTGTGGATGATGCTAACAATGGGTAGCGGAACTGCATTTGTGTGTCTTATACTATTCTCGCTCTATTTTGTGCGTCAGCACAACTGGTACTATGTAATACCAACACTTATAGTTTGCTACAACCTTGTACAGGCATCGGGTATTGAAGCTCTTGACCGAGCTACAAATACCTTTGAGGCTACAACGACACTCGACAAAGATATTGTAAGGGAAACTGACGGTTCGGCATCGGCACGAATAACGCCTTTTTTAAATTCCTTGACTGCCGATTTTACCAAGAGCGAAACGTGGTTCGGGTATGGAATTGACCACGGAATAAAAGATAAATACAACAGAACATTGTTCGATGACTATGGATTTATATTTTATCTTATAAATATTATTTTCTGTTTCACCTGTGCCTATAATTTTTGGTCACTTGGCACAATTTTTATGTTCGCAGGTGTAGGAGGTGGATATGGTAATAATATTCAATATGCTTGGGCGCTTATGATGGTTATGACCTGTGTAAAATATTTCTACAAAAACCGTTATAATCCCGAAATTTATGAAGATGATGAGGTAGAAGAGGAATATATAAATGACGAAAATAAAGAAGCAATTCCAGACCTTACTCAAACAAAATAAGTTATTAGAAATTTAATGATTACCATTATGAGTTTAATAGATTTTTTTGACAATATACGTCACTGGGGAGAAAAAAGAAACTTTTTTCTATCAAAAATATACTTTTATCCCATTTGTAACAGAATTACAGACACACTTGCAAATCTCATTCTACCTATATATTTCAAAGTTACAACAAGAAATATTAAAAACAGTCTTAAGCACACAAATACATTGAATAAACAAGAAAATATTATTGTTTCTTTAACATCTTTTCCTGTTAGAATACCCAAACTATGGATAGTTGTTGAGAGCATATTAAGGCAAACAATAAAGCCCGATAGAATAATTCTATATTTACAAGTAAATAGCAAAGATGAACTTCCTAATAGATTACTGAATATGCAAGAGCGAGGAGTTGAGATTATTATCTGCGACACAACACTACGCTCGCACAACAAATATTGGCACGCATTTAAGAATTACCCAAATGACTGCATTATTACTATTGATGATGATATTATATACAGAAGCGACTTTATTGAAAATCTCTTAAACCTACACTTTAAATATCCCAATTCAATAATCACAAATTGGTCAAAAGAGATTAAAAAGGAAACGCCCTATTATTTAGAGTGGCCCGATGCCAAACCTAATAGACAGACAAAAGCACTTTTACCAATTGGTGTTGCTGGAGTTTTATATCCAAGCCATTGTATGCATAAAGATGTGCTAAACAAACAACTAATACAAGAGTTATGCCTTACAGCCGATGATATATGGTTAACTTGTATGGCCTTATTAAACGGCACCAACAAGATTCAAAGCCAATACAAACAGCACTATTTACCCGTACGAATTAAGAATAATACAACATTATTGGCTGTCAACCGCGAGCGAAATCAAATATGCATTGACAACTTGAACAAATATTATAGGAAAAAATTAGGTATATCACCATTTATTGACCTCATTAATGACTAATTTTACCACCAACCTTACCCTTGCCATCTGCCTTTACAATGCAGAGAAATACATTAAGGAGACTCTTGACAGCGTTGTTGCACAGACAATGCAGGATTTTCACCTGCTCATTGTAAACGACTGCAGTACCGACGGCAGTGTTGCTATAGTGGAGGAGTTCTTTACACAGCACCCTCGGCAGTACGAGATTATCACTTTTGAAGAGAATAAGGGTATTGGATACGCACGCCATTTTGCCGAGCGCAAGGCAACAACACAATATATGATGTTCCTTGATGCCGATGATATACTGTACCCCAATGCTATTGAAACGATGTACAACAAAATAACATCGGACAACGAACTAATGGCTGTTGGGTGCTATCTGGAATATGTCAATGAAAAAGGCAAGCCTATAGGTGGTGGAATATTCTTAGGCGAGAAAGACAAGGAATCTTTCTACGAAAAGGCAAGAAAAAGAAAGCTCATATTTATGCAGCCGACGGCTATATACGACAGAGAAATTGCGCTCTCTGTTGGTGGATACGTTATTGAGGGTTACCCAGACGGTAAACCACGCTTTCAGGACTACTGCGAAGACCTTGACCTGTGGACGCGTATGAGCGACCTTTACACCCAACAAAAGGCAATTATTGTTATTCCAAAGGTACTTTGCAAATACAGAAAGGTTGGTTGCGGATTGTCGGCAAGTTCTTTCAATATGATTATAAAGATGCGCTACACAAAGAAGAACCTTCTTTTGCGGCGCAACGGAGAAAAGGAACTTACATTCACCCAATTCTACAACTCACTGACAAAAAAAGAACTAAAAAGAATTAAAAACGACGCAAAAGCCGCCGATGCACTGCGCAACGCAGTATTTTACCTAAAAAAAGGAAATATTTTCAAAGGTGCTTGCGAGGCAATAAAATCAATCTACTACCGCCCAGGGTACATTCTTGACAAGCTGAAACATAATTTCTTCAAGAAGAAATAAAACAAAAGACACCTATGAGAAACTACTCACTTGACAGTTTGAAACTTCTATGTGCAATATTTGTAGTTTTTTTGCACACTCCGCAACCTGAGATTTGGAAAAATTACATTACTCCATTTCTTAATTGCGCCGTACCTATATTCTTTATGATTTCAGGGTATTTCACATACAAAAAAAAGAACATCAGACATACTGTAATAAAAAGAATCAAACACCTTATTTATATTTTCTGCATTATATTCCTTTTTTATTTATCTTTGTCTTTGATTGCCAATGGTAAGGATTCTTTGGAACATTTATCTATTTTATTCTCGCATAACTTTATTTTATTGAACTCAGTTCCTTACTCTATGCATCTATGGTATATTATTGCATATATTTATGTTCTTCTAATAATATTACTGGTAGAAAAATATAATTTATATAAATGGCTCTTTTATATAACACCAATATTACTTATAACCGGATTAATAGTCGGTAAATACAGTGAAATATTATTGGGTAACTGTTTTCCAACAAATTATACAAGAAATTTTCTTTTTACCGGACTGCCTTTTTTTTCATTAGGAATGATTATCAAAAAGGCAAAACAAATACCGAACATTCACGTCGCCGGAATTTTGTGTATTGTGTTCTATATTTTAGGAGTTATCGAAGTTTTAAATGTTAAAAGTCTGGGGGATCTCTACGCATCTACTATATTTCTTTCGTTATCTATATTTATTTTATTTATAAACATTAAACAAGTAAAAGATAATATCTTTTCTAAATTAGGAAGGGAAGAGAGTTTATACATATACTTACTGCACTTTTTCATTACTAACGGCGTAACACTGCTTTGTAATAAATATACATACTTGACATATTTCAGTGCTCTTATAGCATTATCTCTGACACTTATATTAATATATATACTGAGAAAAGTAAAGATTATAGGCAAAATAATCTAAATGTAACACCTTGTTTTTATTAGATATATAATTTAAAAACTATTGTATATAACATAACCAATAGAATATCAAGATGTCCGATAATACAACTAAACATATAAAACAGATAATATCGTTCCTTAACGCAAACGCCGACTATGCCGTGCTACGTAACTTCGAGGGACTTCCCGACAAGAACAACAGCCGCGACATTGACATTATAATAACCCGCAAAAGCTATAAAAGCATAAAGAGTGAGCTTGTAGAGCTAATAGACCGCAGCGGGTGGAAGATTATAACCTATTTAAAGAGCGACCGTCTTATAACCTATGTGTGTGCAACAACAAACGAAGAAAAAACAGAAATTGTACAATGGGACTTTTTCTTCGACACATCGGTATGGGGCGTGAGACTGATGGACGCTAAGGAGTTCCTCGCACACAAGCAGTTCAACGGATTCCTGTACTATGTAGGCGTTGAGTGCCAATTCCTCGATAAAATCCTGTACAACAGCGCAGTGGGAAGCAAGTACCCCGAGAAGTACAGCGCAACAAGGGCAGCTGCCGAGAACAGCCCCATTGTAACCGACAAGATTAAGCAAATATTCGGTTGCGCAAACGCCGATGAATGCGAAAAGCGTCGAGGTAAACGTCTGCTATTGAAAGCTGTTTGGCGCAACCTTAAAAGCAGGCCGTTTGCTCTTATTGGAGGAGTTCTACACTTTCTTTACACTTTTATCCGCAACTACATCTGCTCCGACACCGGATTCAGCATAGGGTTCACAGGCCCCGACGGCAGTGGCAAGACAACGGTCATTGACACCATTCTGGAGCGCATAGCACCGGTGTTCCGCACAGCTCATAAGTACTACCATTTTCGTCCTATGCTGTTCGGCAACCTTGGCGAGGTAGCACACTCGGCCGGACTAAAGAAAGATGTTGACCGCAACTACAGCGACCCTCACCGTGGTGGCACGACCGGCAAGCTGAATTCGCTGCTGCGACTGTGTTACTATTCAGCCGATTATATTTTAGGTTACTTTACAAAGGTAAAGTCGGTAACACGCATCACACGTGTGGTGGTTTTCGACCGTTATTTTACCGATATTATATGCGACAGTCGCCGTTCAAGAATAAACCTTGGCACAAAGTTCCTTTATCGTTGGGGACGTGTGTTCATTCCCACACTCGACTACAATATTCTGCTCACCGCAAGCAGCGAAACGATACTCGCTCGCAAACGCGAGCTTGACAAGGCGGGCATTGACACAATAAACGAGAAGATTGACTACCTTGCCGGCAAGCGAGGGTACACGAAGGTTATAAACGACACAACCCCGCAAGCAGCTGTAGGAAAGATTCTTACCTTTATATTCAACGAACAGCACAAAAAGAATTTAAAAAGATTGAGATGAGCAATAGAAGAATTATAGCATTTTATCTGCCCCAATATCACGCAACAGAGACTAATAACCTTTGGTACGGCGAGGGATTTACAGAATGGTCAAACGTAAAAAAGGCAAAAGCGCTTTTTAAGGGACACTATCAGCCAAAAGTTCCAAGTGAATTAGGATACTATAATCTTCTTGATTCAGAGATTCGTCTAAAGCAAGCGTTATTAGCAAAGTTGTCCAAAATTGAAGGCTTCTGCTACTATCACTATTGGTTCGGAGAAGGACGTATGGAACTTGAAAAACCGTTTCAAGAAGTAGTCCGTATGCAACAGCCCGACTTTCCATTCTGCTTATGCTGGGCAAACCAATCGTGGTATTCAAAATTCTGGAACAACGATATTGAGTGCGAGCCCAAACTTATAGTCGAGCAGAAATACGACAACCAAGAATGGAGGGAGCGACATTTTTATTCACTGTTGGAGGCTTTCAAAGATAAACGGTATATTAAAGTTGACAACAGATTGCTTTTTATGATATATCGACCATTAGAATATCCAGAAGTAAAAACTTTTATGAAACACTGGCAATCCCTTGCAAAAGAAAATAATCTCAATGGTTTCTATTTTATTGGTCAAGCAAATAATGACAATGAAGCGATTTCAATAAAAGGTCTCGGGTTTGATGGAGTAAATATCGTACGAAAAAATGAGTACAGAAATCATTGGAGATATTCGAATATCTTAACTAAATATTGGAATAAGTTTCAAAGAGTAATTGGCAATGCCCCTTATCATTACAACTATAAAAATATATATAAAACATTCATAAAGAAGGGAGGCTTAGAATGCTATGACGATTTTTATCCTACTCTTATACCAAATTGGGATCACTCTCCAAGAAGTGGTAAACGTGGAGATGTTTTTTATAACTCAACACCTGAACTTTTCGAAAAGCACTTAAAGGAGACACTTGAAATTACCAAGGATAAAATAGATAATAAAAATTTAATTTTTCTTAAATCTTGGAACGAATGGGGTGAAGGTAACTATATTGAACCTTGTATAAAATATGGAAGAGGATACATTGATGTTATGAAAAAGAATCTCGAATAACTTTATTTTGCATCGTTTAATGAATTTCTTTTTTGAGATACATACCATTAGTTTTAAAAAGCAGAATCAAAATGAGTTCTACACGCATAGACTTTATAGACCTCGCAAAGGGGGTGTGTATAATACTTGTCGTTATGGGGCATTCCGGTGCGCCATTAGTAATTCCCGGACTGGAAATTGTTAGAATGCCATTATATTTTATTCTTTCGGGATTATTTTTTAAGGACTACGGTGGCGGTTATAATTTTTTCATAAGAAAGAGCAATAAAATTTTATTTCCTTTCATATTTTTCTACCTATTGGGGTATGCTGTCTTTTACAGTATAAAAATATTTGCGCCTGAATTGCTCGTAACAGGCGCTCGTAGCATTCTTGACGTATTCACAAACAGACAATTTTTCAATGGGCCCATATGGTTCCTGTTGTGTCTCTTTTGGTGTAATATTATTTTTTGCCAAATAACACTGCACATAAAAAAAGAATTATGGCAAATTGCGTTAGTCGTTGTTTTAGGATTCACAGGTTATTTTTTAGGACACAAGGAGATATTTATTCCAATGTTCCTCGACGTGGCACTTACAGCACTACCTTTCTTTGCATTTGGTTTTTACCTAAAGAAAAGCAAAATTCTATACCCTAACAAATTTGACAAATACAATATTCTATTCGCTCTTTTCTTTTGGATTATTGCATTTACGCTTACAAGAACCACACATTTCCGTCTTTCGCTACATTATAACGGATTAGAGGGTTGGAGTACTTATCTGATAAGTCTAACATCGGTACTTGCCATACTTTTCCTTTGTAAAGCAATAAAAAGAGTGCCTTTCGTTACCTATTGCGGGCGTTACTCTATTGTGTTGCTGTGCGTGCACCATATGATTTACCGCCCGCTGATGGTTCTGCTGCCAAAGACCGGCGTTGAACTGCTGAGCGACCGATGGAGCATTGCAATAATTACACTGTTGCTGTCGGTGCTGTGCATTCCCGTATGCAAGAAGTTTATACCGTGGTTTGTTGCACAGAAAGACCTGATTAAACTACCCGAAAAAAGATGAGTAAAAAACTGAAAATATTCGTATCGGCATATGCTTGCGAACCCGGGTTGGGCAGCGAGATTGGCGTTGGTTGGCACTGGGTGCTCGAGATGTCGAAACATTTTGAACTGTGGGTGCTCACGCGAGCAAGCAACCGCCCCACCATTGAGCCGTGGATTGCCCAACACCCCGAATATGCCGGCATTCATTTCCTCTACTTCGACTTGCCCAAGTGGGCGCGATTCTGGAAAAAAGGTATGCGTGGCGTGCGCACATACTACAACCTGTGGCAGTACTGCACAAACGGCATTGTGAAGCGCACTATGCGCGAGAATGGAATTAAGGTGTTTCATCACCTTACCTACGGCAACGTACTGTGGAAGGTTAGTTCCTATGGACAACGACAGTTCTTTGTGTGGGGTCCTGCCGGAGGTCTCGAGACTATCCCGACCGAATACAGCAGGCTTTACAGCCGCAAAAGTCGCCTTATTGAATGGGTGCGTCGCGCAACGGTGAAGATGCTGCCATTGAATATTGGATTCGGGCAACGCTGCCGACGCGCCGACCTTATCCTTGCAAAGACCGAGATAACCCGCGGGCACATTCCCGCCAAGCAGCGCAACAAGGCGGTGTTGTTTACAGACGTTGCTGTCGACAAAATTCCCCCCACGGTAGCGCAACAGCAGAATGGATACACAACGGAATATATAACGGTTGGCCGTCTCGATGCGTGGCGCGGTTTCGACCTTGTGATAGAGAGTTTTGCACGGGTGGCAAAGAGTGGTAATGCGGTACACCTGACCATTGTAGGCAAGGGCGCCGACAAGCATCGCTTGCAGCAGATTGCGGAAAAGCTTGGAGTAAAGGAGAATATTACATTCACCGGCAATGTACCTATGGAGGAGTATTACCGTCTGCTTGCAGCGGCCGATGTTGTTGTGAACGCATCGCTAAAGGAGGGCGCCGTTACAGTATCGTTCGACACAATGGCGTTGGGCAAGCCACTCATCTGTCTCGACACCACAGGCTACACACGCTATTTCTCGAACGAATATGCCATAGTTATTCCGCGTGACAGACGTGAAAAGGTCATTGAGGATATTGCCGGGGCTATGGAACGCCTGACCAATATCGACGAGCGAAAAAGTATCGGTGAAAAGGCAAAAAATGCAGGTCGGCAGTTCTCGTGGGAGGCGCGTGGTATTAAGTTCCGCGACCTGCTGATGAAGAAAATAGAAGAAAGACAATAATAACGCCGTGAATAAAACTGTAACCGACATTCTGAGCATTAACAGCGGGGAGAAATTCTACCGTTTCGGGAACGCCGATGGTAAAAAGTGGATTATGCCGGTACGCAATATGCGCACAGCTATGGGGTTATACCAACCGAGCGGAACAAAAGGTAAGGCCGTAAAGAGCCTGCTACCCTATCTGCACCCACTGCCATTTGTGCGCAATGTCATTAAAGCCGAAACGCTCCATTGCCACTTGCAAGAGGAACTGCACCAACTGCTCGGGAAGCTGTTCATAAGTAATCACTTTGAATTTTCCATTTTCGAGGGCACACCGAGTGTTCATCAGAAGATAACAATGCAAGTGAGCAAAGGCAAGAAAATATTGGGATATTGCAAACTGAGCAAAAGCAGCGATATTAAAAAACTTTTCGAAGAAGAGAACGCAATGCTCGGGTGGCTCGCTGAAAAAGAGGTTAACAACATTCCACAGACACTCTATTGCGGTACGCTCACAAACGGCATACATATTTTTGTGCAGAGTACCGTTAAAAGCCCACATTCAACGACTATACACAAGTGGGGAACACTCCAAGAAGAGTTTCTTGCACAGTTGCACCACTGCACAAAACAACACCTGCCATTCGAGGGAAGCGACTACAGCAACACCATAAACGCCCTTGAGGCGAACATTGCACTGTTGCCCGATAACATTAACCACAAAACAGTGGAAACAGCCATAAAGGCTGTCCGCAAGGAGTTTTGTGGCAAAAATGTTGAATTCTCGGCCTGTCACGGCGATTTCACGCCGTGGAATATGTTTGCCGAAAAAGACAAACTCTTTGTATTCGACTTTGAGTACGCAGCAAAGAGCTACCCGCCCGGACTTGACCGCTACCACTATTTTACACAAACCGCAATATTTGAAAAACGGTTGAGTGCACAAGAAATAATCTCTCTTATACAAAGCGCACAAGAAAAGTGGATTAAAAAGAAGGAATACAAACTCTATCTTCTTGACATTATTTCACGCTTCACCCTGCGCGAGGGCAAGAAGGTCACCGGCTGTGCCGCAGCGCCTTTCGCAACTTGGGGGGCATTGTTGGAGTATTTGACTACAGAGGAATAACACCCATACGGGAGAATCGAAAAAAAATCGCAAAACAAAAATGAAAAAAATAGTATGTTTCCACCTTTTCAACGATTATAGCGGCAGCCCCAAGGTGCTCAGAAGCGTCCTTGCAGGCCTGTCGGAACAGGGTTACAGCATAGACCTTGTAACGTCGCACGGCGGAGCGCTTGATGAACTGAAGGAGAGACGTGGGATAAGGTTCAGACAGTACAACTACCACTTTGCGCATAGCACAGCAGCAAGAGTATGGAACTATTTGCGTGTGCAGCTGCTTACGTTCTTCATTGCGTTAGGATACGCATTCAAAAAAGACGTCATAATATACATAAACACCATTCTGCCGGTGGGTGCAGCATTAGGCGGACGCATCGCCGGCAAAAAGGTCATTTACCACTACCACGAAAATGCAGGTGCAAAGAGCCGCGCCTACCGCATTCTGGCGTGGTTTATGCAGAGGCTTGCCTCAAAAATAATATGCGTGTCGCAGTACCAGCGTTCGTTCCTCAAGCGCAAGAAAGGCGTTTCGGTAGTGCCCAATGCGCTTCCCAAGGAGTTTGTGGCAGCCCTTACGCCCAACCCGCACGAAGCATTCAAACGCAAACGCGTGCTGATGTTAGGCTCTTTAAAAAGCTACAAAGGCACAAAGGAATTTATTGAAATTGCCGACAGATTACAACAATTCAGCTTTGAGATTGTTCTTAATGAGAACCAAGAGAAGATTGATGCCTACCTGAAACAGGAGCACATTACAACACCGCCCAACCTTACAGTGTACCCACGGCAGAATATCGTAGTTACATTCTACAACAACGCCTCACTGGTGTTAAACCTAACCGACAAAAGACAGGCTATTGAGACGTTCGGGCTCACTGCCCTTGAGGCAATGGCAGCAGGGCTTCCGGTAATTGTGCCCACAGTGGGAGGTATTGCAGAAATGGTCGCAGACGGCGTCAACGGCTACAAAATAGATGTAAAGGATATAGAAAAAATACAAGAAAGAGTAGAAAATATTTTAACAAACGTGAATTTATATATAACTTTGTCAAAGAACGCGCACGAGTGCTCTAAGAAGTACAGCGTCCGTCAAATGACAGGGATTATAGCGCAGGTTCTTGAAAGTGTAAATAGTTGATGAAAAAAGTAGCGGTAATAGGCACACAGGGTGTTCCTGCAAATTACGGAGGCTTCGAGACCTTGGTCGAGAATATCATTGGCGACAACTGTTCCGGTGATGTTCAATATACTGTATTCTGCAGCAGCAAGGACATTCGTACAAAAGCCAAGGAGTACAAGGGCGCACGTCTTAAATACATTCCTTTGCACGCCAACGGTGTACAAAGTATCCCATACGACATTATTTCAATGATGCGCAGCCTGTGGGGGTACGATGCCGTGTTAATACTCGGCGTGTCGGGCTGTATGTTCCTGCCGATATTCAAACTACTGAGCCGTACAAAGGTCATTGTAAACATTGACGGTCTTGAGCATCGGCGCGCAAAGTGGAAGAACTGGGTACGAAAGTACCTGAAGGCTTCGGAGAGTATGGCTGTGCGATTCGCAAACATTGTAATAACCGACAACAAAGGCATACAAGATTACGCCAAGACGGTGTACAAGCGCGACACAACGCTTATAACCTACGGAGGCGACCACGCCTTGCTCGATGTTACCCCCGAACGTGAACAGGAGATTCTGCAACAATATGGCCTCACCGGCAACGGTTACGCAATGAGCGTATGCCGCATTGAACCCGAGAACAACTGCCACACAACACTCGAGGCATTCGCCAAGAGCAACGAACGACTGATATTCATCGGCAACTGGCACCGCAACGACTACAGCCGCAAGCTGAAGGAGGAGTATGGCAAGTACAGCAACATAATCCTTGCCGACAGCATATACGACCTGAACATACTATGCACCCTGCGCAGAAACGCGAAGCTATACATACACGGACACAGCGCCGGCGGTACCAACCCCTCACTTGTTGAGGCAATGTTCTTTGGACGCCCCATTCTCGCGTTCGACGTAGTGTACAACCGCGAAACAACCTTCAACAAGGCATACTATTACAAAGACGGCGACGAACTTACGGCACTAATACACCGCACAAACCTCGACGGCACAATTATGCACCGTCTGGCGCAAGAGAACTACACCTGGAAAAAAATTGCAGGGGAATACGAGGCACTATACTAAGAAAACCTACACCCCCAAATAAAACACCTGCGGCACGTTTTTGCGTGCCGCAGGTGTTTTATTACCCCTTGATAGATTATCCATAAACTCCCCGGCAGATGGAAAATTGCAATATCCCACAAACGAAACGCCGGGACGAACTGATTTTATAAACAAATTGCCGAAGAAGAACCTTAGCAAAAAGCCGGCATAGAATTTACTTACGCTCAAGTTCGCTAAGTTCCTCCATCTTCTTGTTGGCAAGAAATTCATACACACCACACAGGTGTTCCCTCACCTTTCCGTGTCCAAACTCATAGACCTTGGTAACAAGCCCGTCGAGGAAGTCACGGTCGTGGCTCACACAAATAAGTGTTCCGTCAAAGTCCATAAGAGCCTGCTTTAGAATGTCCTTGGTCTTCAGGTCGAGATGGTTGGTAGGCTCGTCAAGAATAAGCAGGTTTACAGGCTCAAGCAACAGTTTCATAAGCGCAAGACGCGTGCGTTCACCACCCGAGAGTACCTTGACCTTCTTTGCGCTCGCCTCGCCGCCGAACATAAACGCTCCCAACAGGTCGCGTATCTTGTTGCGTATATCGCCCTTTGCGACGTCGTCAATTGTCTGGAACACAGTAAGGTTCTCATCGAGCAACGAAGCCTGATTCTGTGCAAAATATCCAATCTGTACATTATGCCCCAACTGTAACACCCCCTCGTGCTCAAGCTCGTTCATAATACATTTTACCAATGTCGACTTACCCTCGCCGTTACGCCCCACAAAAGCGACCTTGTCGCCACGTTCTATGGTAAGCGTTGCACCCGAGAAGATACGTTTGTCGTCAAAAGCCTTGCCCACACCCTCCATAATCACTGGGTACTGCCCCGAACGAGGCGAGGGCGGGAACTTAAGCCTGAGTGCCGACGTATCCTCTTCATCGACCTCAATAATCTCGAGCTTCTCGAGCATCTTCACGCGGCTCTGCACCTGCAGAGTCTTTGAATATGTACCCTTGAAACGCTCAATAAAGTCTTTTGTCTCCTGAATCATCTTCTGTTGCTCCTCCCACTGTTTCATCTGCTGCTGACGACGCTCGGCACGCAACACAAGGTACTGTGAATAGTTGACCTTATAGTCATATATGCGCCCCATAGTAACCTCTATGGTGCGCGTGGTAATATTATCGACAAACTTGCGGTCGTGACTGATTACCACCACCGCCTTACCGTTATTAACAAGAAACTCCTCGAGCCAACCTATAGACTCAATATCCAGATGGTTGGTGGGCTCGTCAAGCAGTAACACGTCGGGGTTGCGCAAGAGCATCTTTGCAAGCTCTATACGCATACGCCAGCCACCCGAGAACTCACTCGTCTGGCGTGTAAAGTCACTACGCTCAAAGCCCAATCCCAGGAGAGTCTTTTCGACGTCCTCTTCGAAGTGCGTCATATCTATGGCATAAAACTTCTCGCTCTTCGTGGCAACCTCTTCAATGAGCGACATATACTCGTCACTCTCATAATCGGTGCGCGTGGCAAGAAGGTTATTCAGACGGTCAAGTTCGGCCTCCATCTCGTACAAATGCGCAAACGCCTGCGACGCCTCCTCAAAGACAGTGCGACCGTCCTCAGTCATCAGATGCTGCGGCAGATAAGCAATCACAGTATCCTTAGGCGCCGACACCGTTCCGCGCGTAGCAGTACGTACACCCGCCAGAATCTTCAGCAACGTACTCTTGCCCGCCCCATTCTTGCCCATAAGCGCAATGCGGTCCTTCTCGTTAATAACAAACGAAACATCGCTGAAAAGCGTCGTTCCGCCAAATTCCACAGCCAATCCGTCAATAGATACCATATATATTCAAAAACAAATAATTTACATTTAAAACCCACGACCAAGATAGAAGCAAACGAGCGAGATGAACAAAGTTCACTTTGATATTTCACAGCGAGTGCAGCCTATTTTCGCGCACAGCGCAAAGATACTAATTTTCCCGCATAAAACAGCGGATAGCACACCTTGCCGGCAACTTTTCAAACGAGACAGGGCGAGAATAGAATCAAAAAGCCCACATAAACACAACGCACAACAAGGCAGGCAGCCAACATAGGCAGATAAAAAACACCCCGGGCTCAAAAATGAGAGGCAAGCACTCATTGCAGCCCTTTCAAAGAACTACCACGTTTTTTTATCGTAAATAATTCCTGTTGTTCCGGCAGAACAATCCGGCTGCTTATGCCGAACGCCCAACTTATTCAAACACTCTTCAATTTTACTTTGAAGCCCCACCGTCGTCTCCCTGATACCTTCTAAATGCTCATTAAAAACCGCCTTGTTTCGGTCCGGCGACTTCAGATGTTCAACAAGAATATCCACATTTAAATTATAATTGCGCACACGAACCGTCATTGGGAAAATAATTTGGTTATGTTTGTTGTCAATGTTTCTGAGCGTCTCACCGTCCGACAGCGAAGAGTATTTGGTTATTTCCAGCTTCTTTATATGCAACAACGAAGGAACACCCACCTCCGTGTCAATCTTGTCAAGCACCTCTAAATTAGCTCCAAGATGCCTGTATATCTCCAGCAGCTCGCCCGACACACGATTAACTATTTGACTTATGAGCAGCCGCTTCTGCGCACGATTAACAATCAAGCCAAGCAACAACGCACTTGCAGTACTCCAAAAAGCAAAAACAGTCTCACCATTAACATTCAACACCTTCTTGCATAATACCGATATCATTATACCAACAAACAACAACAATAAAGGAGAAATATAATCAACCACTACCCGCCTGAAGGCAAGAGATTTAAAATATCCGTATATCAAAAGCCCGGCAACAGCAGAACCCGACAAAGCATAAACACAGACCATAATACAAGAATAACAATCCATCATTTTCAATAAATAATCTATTTATTACAAAAATAAAGGTTCCCCTTGAATAAGTCAACAGATTATAAAATTTATTGATCAGGAGGCTGAACCGAAGAATGAATTAAAACACCGGCAACTCCAAAACCCATCAACCGAAAGAGAGCAAAAGGCAAGAATCAATAAAATCCCAAATACTTTTTCGCAAACTTGGGAAATAACCTTTTCGTTACCACAATAAACGATATTGACACAAACAGTGTAACAAACCATTTAACCAACCAATTGTCAACAGGAACAAATTCAATCAACTTAAGATGTATTAAATATATTCCAAATGAAATTACACCAATATAGCTTATTGCTGATTTTAGAATATGTTTCTTTTTATTATATAAGTTTTCTGCATATTTTGAAAACAATAAAAGTATCATACCGCAAGAATACAAGAAAGTGCTAATCCAAATTCTCTCCTCGAATATCGAAGAAAGAATACCGCACAAAACTAATATTATCGCAAAAGAGCGATTGTATTCTCTTGTAGAACCTCTAAGGTATACGCCTATGGCGAAATATCCAATCCAGATAAAGGGGCATCCTAATGTTGCCAAGAGTCCCGAAACAAAATTTGATAGAGGGTTGTAAAATACTATTATATATTTGAAAAATAAAGAGAGCGCAAGGAGCAATATAACAACTGTTTTTTTATTACAATGTTCTTTAATAAATGGCAAAATTAGATACATAGTAATAATCACAAATATAAAATAAAAGACCCCATAACCACAGAAAACTTGATAAAACAAATTTGTCAATATGGGCCAACCTTTTACTGTATTTTGAACGAAGTATGGTAAAGACCAAATAAAGCAAGGTATATATACTTTAGGTATTTGCCTTTTCCAAAACTCATTCCTGCTCTGATTGTTTACAAGATCTTTTGAAGCAATAAAATATCCAGATATTGCAAGAAATAATGGAACAGCACAGCAACAAAGAAGCTTGATTAAAGACTCTGTTCTATTCATTTGTGCAGGATGGGTGTGAAGAGCAACTACAAATATTATTGCAACTCCTCTTATAAAATCAAAATATTCATTCCTTTGTTTCATTGTATCAAATATTATTGCTGTACAAAAATACTGCAAAACCATAGTATTAGCAAGCGCTGCGATATGCAATATTATTCAAGCACTTACAGCAACAGAAAAGAAAAAGGCGACAAACGATTTTCACCGTTTGTCGCGCTTCCTTTTACAAGGTGTCGCCTTTACTTATAAATTATCGAACAAGTTTATAGAGGATTTTGAGCGCATTATGGACTTTGTAGAGCATAAGCATATTGTTCTAAAACCTTACAAGGTTGGTAATGGTATCAAATCTTAAAACTGCATTTACGCCCCCTCGTGGGGCGTTTTTATGTATGTAACCCCTTTCGCTTATCAAAAAATCATTTTAGTAGTATAGGTAAAAATCTGTTTAACATTTCAGGTAAAAATAATTTTTCCAAAAAAGTTACTTACTATTTACTCTTTTTCTACTTAACCTAATATTTATATATAAACACATCATAATATGAGAAAATATCGTGAATTAAATGCAGATACCAAACAGCGTATCAGTCAAGCCCTCAAAGGGCGTGGTTTGACAGACAACCACAAGCAAGCCATCAGTGATGGTATGAGAGCATATTGGGCAACAATCCCCAATAAGCCAAACGATGGAACTAATGAGATTAAAAACAGTATTAACAATGAAAATCAGTGCTGACAAAGTAAAACTATGCTACACACTCTATGAAGACTCTCCATTATATCAACT
>JAZRFF010000027.1:0-3120 GCA_045661225.1 Bacteroidaceae bacterium
GATGAAAGTGTTTTCGCTTTTATCCTTAACGAGAAATCTGGAAAATTTCACAACTAAAAGGATAACGACAGCACTCATTTCTTGTATAGTTATGTGGCAGTGCATACTCTTTGCACATACCCATACTATCCAAGTGTGGGGTCTTGTAATCGTTTATTTTTAGTTGGGCATTCCAGAGCCTCTCGTTAGATAAACGGAAGTCAGCTCCACACTTTCTTGTTTATAATAACCGCACATTCGGGGCTGGTGGGTAAAAATAAAAAAAATTATGGCTCAAGTAAACCCAAAACTTGCAAAAGCAGCGTATGAACTCGTGGTGGCACTGAACAAGGCTGCTGATAAAATGCTGCCAGAAGAGATTGCTAAAATTGTAAAACAACACAGCATAGCCGCAGTGGGTGCTGCATGGATTCCTATCCCTGGAGCTGATGTCGCTGCTGGTGCGGCTGCTATATGGGGTATGTATGCTCGTATAAATTCGAAAATTGGACTCCCTTTTAGTGAAAATGTATTGAAATCTATCGGAGCAGGTGTTGCAACAAACCTTGCTGCATATGCGGCTGGTTCGGCAGCGATGTCAATGTTGAAACTCATTCCTGGCATAGGAACGGTTGCGAGTGCATTAGCAATGAGCGGTGTGCAGTATGCTCTTACGCTTACTTCGGGATATGTATATTTGAAAGCATTGACACTATTGGCCAATAGAAATAATGGTAAAATCGAAGAAAGTGATTTAGGAGGAGCAATAAAAGAGGTTTTCAAATCAGAGGGAGCGATAAAGGATTTCTTTAACGAGGCAAAAAAGGAAGAAAGGTAGAGGTTAATCAAGAAATAGGAGCAATTATAAAGATTGGTGTCAATAATAAGAACTACTTAAAACTCAGATATTATGGTAAGGACTTACATTATTAGAGCAAGACGAAGCATTAGAGAAGTTGGGCTTGTTGAGGGTATGTCAATAGAGGTGCCTATTCGTTGCGGCTTGACACCACGCCATGGTGAGGGCTATGAGTTGGTACGCCGTATGTTTATGAACAAGTATGGCATCGACATAGAGGCAAAGTATGCTTGGGCGCCTATTTGGCCGGGCTGTTTCGATATTGAAGAGGTGAGATAGAAGTATGGATAGACAAATCGAATTACTGATAGAGCGTGCCGAGAATGGAGAGAAGTTATTCGTTGATGCATTAGCCGTTATACGCAGAAATAGAGATGTTGAAGAGTCTCTTAATGTGGCTAATGCCTATTGTCGGAATGGTCTGTATGATAAGGCTGATGATTGGTATCGTTTTATAGTCAAGGCGGGTAAGTCAAATCCTCAATGTGCCCAAATAGGAAAATATTATGAAATTGGTCAAGGTGTTCAACAAGACTATTCAGAGGCTTTGAAATGGTATTGCCTAGCTGCGAAGTCAGGTGATATGGAAATACAATTCAAACTCGGTAAATTCTATAAAGAAGGTAAAGTTGTAACGCAGGACTATTCAACGGCAATAAAATGGTTTAGTTTGGCAGCCAAGCAAGGTTCAGGAACTGCGGCGTTATATCTCGGCGATATTTACGGCGAAAAAGAGAATTATAGTGAGGCTGCAAAGTGGTATTTGCTTGCTGCCGAGCGAGGAGAACATCTGGCTCAATTTAATCTTGGAGCGTTTTATGGTGAGGGGTTGGGCGTGGAACAAGATTTTGTTGAAGCCGTAAAATGGTATCGACTTGCAGCTGAAAGTGGATATTGGCCCGCACACTTCAATCTGGCCATAGCATATCAACGAGGAGATGGCGTAAAGAGAGATTACACGGAGGCTCTGCAGTGGTTTCGTTTCCCAGCAAAAATGGCAAATGCCGAAGCTCAATGTTATATTGGGGCATACTATTATTGGGGGGTTGAAGGAATACCACAAGATTATGCCGAGGCTGTAAAATGGTTTCGTCAAGCTGCTAAATTGGGAAATGCAGTAGGTCGATATTGGCTCGGTCGTTGTTATTCTCAAGGGAAAGGAGTGAAAGTTGATCGTACCGAGGCGGCAAAATGGTATAGACTGGCAGCAGAACAAGGACTTGCAGAGGCACAATATAATTTAGGGTGTTACTATAATAATGGCACTGGTGTAGAAAAGAATATAGAAGAGGCTATAAGGTGGTATAGACTTGCTGCCAAACAAGGTTTTGAAGGGGCTATTAAGGCTTTGAAAAAATTGGATAAAGAATAAGAAAAGGCGTATGCAGGGCTTTTGCAACCCATCGCATACGCCTAATTCTTTATTCGCAATGCATCTGCGGAAGATACTTGATTTAGTGCTTTAATTTCAAAAGTTTTATGTACCTTTGTCCCCGTAGTTTTTGGCTTAATAAAATTATGCAAGAGAGATATATCAACATAAACGACTACGACTATCCGTTGCCTGACGAGCGAATTGCGAAGTTTCCGCTTTCGGAGCGAGATTCGTCCAAGTTGCTCATCTATCGTCAGGGCGAGATAAGCGAAAAGCACTTCTCCGATATAGGCGAGGAGTTGCCCGATGGCTCGTTGCTCGTCTTTAATAATACAAAGGTCGTGCGAGCTCGCCTCGTGATGCACAAGCCGTCGGGAGCAAGAGTTGAGGTCTTCTGCTTGGAGCCTCACACCCCTGCCGACTACGAACACGCCTTTGCGGTAAAGGGCGAGTGCGAGTGGTCGTGCATTGTGGGCAACCTCAAAAAGTGGAAGGAGGGAGCAGTCGAGATTCCGTTCGAGTACGAGGGCGAGAACTACACCTTGCAAGCCTACATTGCCGAGCGTGGTACTCGTGAGCATATTGTTCGTTTCGAGTGGTCGGCACCGATGACCTTTGGCGAGATGTTGGAGTATCTTGGCCGCATTCCTATTCCGCCATACCTCAATCGTGAGAGCGAGGAGATTGATAACACTCGCTACCAGACGGTCTATTCTCGCTTTGAGGGCTCGGTGGCAGCACCTACCGCAGGTCTGCACTTTACGCAACCCCTTATCGAGGGAATGAAGGCAAAAGGTTTCGACTTTGCGGAGGTTACGCTCCATGTGGGAGCTGGAACATTTTTGCCCGTAAAAGACGAAGATGCCACCAAGCACGCAATGCACACCGAGCACTTCGATGTTACGCT
>JAZRFF010000028.1:0-89051 GCA_045661225.1 Bacteroidaceae bacterium
TGGTTATCGGTCTTGCTTTCTGTATTGAGCGTATCATCTATTTGAGTATGGCTCAGGTTAACACAAAGAAGCTTATGGCTGGTATCGCTGACGCTTTGGCTAACAAGAATGTCGAGGCTGCAAAGGATCTTTGCCGCAACACAGCAGGTCCTGTCGCAGCAATCTGCTATCAGGGTCTTCTCCGTATCGACGAGGGTCTTGAGACAGTTGAGCGTTCTGTAGTTTCTTACGGTAGCCTTCAGTCTTCAATGCTCGAGAAGAACTGCTCTTGGATCACTCTGTTCATTGCTATGGCTCCTTCACTCGGATTCTTGGTTACTGTGATTGGTATGGTTATGGCGTTCGATGAGATTCAGGTTAAGGGTGATATTTCTCCTACTATCGTTGCCGGTGGTATGAAGGTGGCTCTTATCACAACTATCTATGGTATTCTTGTAGCTCTTATTCTTCAGGTGTTCTATAACTTTATCTTGACCAAGATTGAGAGCCTTGTAGCTGATATGGAGGATTGTTCAATCACTCTCTTGGACCTTTTGACAAAGTATAACTTGAAGAAGTAATAACAGCTAAATAAATATTATAATTATGAAAGCTGATTTGTATATTAAAGTTTCCAAGTATGTACTGATGGCGTTGCTTGCAGTTACGCTGGTATTGCTTGGTTTGTTCTTCTTCGTTGGTTTCGGCGAGACTGTGCAGCTCCCTAACCAGGAGAAGCCCTTGACAAGCCCATTGTTTCTTCCGGGACTGATGTACTGGATGTATATCCTTACAATTGTTCCCATTGTGCTGATTCTGTTCTATCAGTCAGTAGCATTGGTTAAGAAATTTATGGACGGCCCCAAGGAGGCATTGAAAGGACTTGTTGGTCCTATGTTGGCAATTGCAGTAGTTGTTGCAGCTTATGTTATTGCTATGACATCTGATGCTAATTCGCTTGAGGCAATTCGCGGAGGCTTGGTTTCTCCGATACTTATCAATAACGAGGTTTGCGAAGATACAGGTTCGATGATTTTGACAGATGCCCTGCTTTATGTGCAGTACGTTCTTGTTATTGTCTGTGTTCTTGTAACATTGGCAAGCTTGTTGGGTGTGTCGAAGTTTGTTAACAAAGTTAAGTAAGAGAAATGGCTAAAGGTAGTAGAAAAGTACCCGGAATTAACGCCAGCTCAACAGCCGATATCTCTTTTATCCTGTTGATATTCTTCCTTGTCGTGACCTCTATGAGTCATCAGACAGGTTTGAATTCGCGTCTTCCGGAGAAAACCGAGGATAATACTCCTCCGCCAAAGATTCTACAGCGCAACGTGCTTGCTGTCAATGTGAATATGTACAGCAAGGTTCTCGTTAAGCCGGGAGATATGGACGTGAAGGAGTTTGAGAGTAGATATAACGTGAAGGTTACCGATGTCCCCTTTGAGAAACTGCGTTGGATAGCAAAGGATTTTATCCGCAACCAGATAACCGACGCTAACGGCAATGTTGTTGCGCAGGGTCTTGAGACTTATCCGGTAATGATAGATACATTTGTTATCTGGAAAGACCGCGATGGTAATAATCACGCTCTTCCCGATGGCAAGCCACGTGTAATCTCGAAGAATCACGTTATTACGTTGACAACAGACCGTGCTTCGGAGTATAATGTTTACTTCAAGGTTGCGAATGAGCTTTATGGAGCATACAATGAGTTGCGTGAGCAGTTGGCTCAGGACGCTTATGGTAAGTCTTACAGTGAGCTTGACGGTAACCAGCAGGAGGTTTGTCAGCAGTATTACAAGCTGAAAATCTACGAGGCTAAGCCGCAGGAATATACCGAAACAGTTCAACAATAATTGAGTTATGAGTAAATTTAACAATAAAGGTAAGGCTGAAATGCCTGAGTTGAACACGTCGTCGCTTCCTGACTTGATTTTCTCAATCCTGTTCTTCTTTATGATTGTAACATCAATGCGTGAAGAGGAGTTGAAAGTTGAGTTTAAGGCGCCTCAGGGAACCGAACTTTCAAAGATTGAGCGTAAGACTGCGGCTATAAACCTGTATATCGGTACTCCTAACCAGAATCACCAGAAACAGCTTGGTTCGGGTACACGTGTGCAGATAAACGATAAGTTTATTGAACCTTATGAGGTTGGCAAGCACGTGGCCGAAGAGCATAATACAATGAAGGGTGAGGATAAGGCGCAGATGCGTGTTGTTCTTAAAGTCGATGCTGGTGATGGAACCGAGGGACGCAGACGTCCAAGTACCCAAATGGGTGTTGTCAGTGACGTTAAGGAAGAACTTCGTGAGATTGGTGCATTGTCAATTATGTACTCTGCAGAATACGAAAGAAGAAACGAACAATAATCTATTGTATCCTAATACAAAAAGGGGCAGCTCGTCGAGCTGCCCTTTTTGTATGGAAAATATTTATAATTCTCTTTTGAGGTATGTTACGAATCGGTATTCGTGACTGTGCTTTTCGTCTGTGCCGAAAGGCTCGTTTTCTATAACCTCCCACTCTCTTTTGTTAAATTCAGGGAAGAATGCGTCTGCATTCTGTGGGGTGTCGTCAATTTCTGTAAGGCATAAAATGTTGGCTATGGGCATTGCTGCGCGGTACAGTGTCTCTCCGCCTATCACGTAGACGATATCTTCGTTTTTGCAATTGGCGAGTGCTTCTTCGAGCGAACTGAATGTTTCGGCACCCGGAAATTCCGTCTCTTTTCGCGACAGGACTATGTTTCTGCGGTTGGGCAGTGCGCCCTTGGGCAATGAACGGAATGTGTTGCTGCCCATAATTATTGTGTGTCCTGTTGTCAGGGCTTTAAAACGCTTCAAATCGTTCGGCAACCAATATATTAACTTGTTTTCGAACCCTATTGCGCGGTTCCCGGCTATTGCCGCAATTAGTGCTATTTTACACATAGGCCTTGGTTATACAGCCACGACGCCTTTGATGTGTGGGTGTGCGTCGTAGTCCTCTAATGAAAAATCTTCGTACTTGAATGAAAAAATATCCTTTACGTCAGGGTTTATTACCATACGCGGGAGTTTCTTCGGCTCTCGTGTTAACTGTAATTTCGCCTGCTCTAAATGGTTGATGTACAAGTGTGCATCTCCCAGAGTGTGAATGAACTCTCCGGCTTTCAAGCCTGTAACCTGTGCCATCATTTGCAGCAGCAACGCGTATGATGCAATGTTGAACGGTACTCCAAGGAAACAGTCTGCGCTGCGTTGGTATAGCTGCAGGCTTAATTTTCCGTCTGCAACATAGAATTGGAACATTGCGTGGCAAGGCGGGAGGTTCATATTCTTTATATCACCCACGTTCCACGCGTTTACAATAATGCGGCGCGAATCGGGGTTGTTCTTGATTGTTTCCACAACCTCTTTAATCTGGTCTATGTGCTCGCCATCGTATCCCGGCCACGAACGCCATTGGTAGCCGTATACGTGTCCTAAGTCTCCATTCTCGTCGGCCCATTCGTTCCAGATGCGTACTCCGTTGTCTTGCAGGTATTTGACGTTTGTGTCGCCATTCAAGAACCATAGAAGTTCGTGTATGATAGACTTTAGGTGTAGCTTCTTTGTCGTCAGGCAGGGGAAGCCGTCTTCAAGGTTGAAGCGCATTTGATGTCCGAATACGCTTATTGTTCCTGTGCCGGTTCTGTCGTCCTTTCTTGTGCCTTCCTTGAGGATTCTGTCGAGCAGGTCTAAATATTGTTTCATATGGGATTGTTTCAATTGTTTTTGCGAAGATATAAAATATTGCTGAAAATTGGAGTACTATAAGTGATAAAATCGGATATAACTTTATTTGTAACTCTTTATAATGTTAAATTTAATTATCTTTATTTCGATAATAGGGCTCAATGAGAGAATTGTCATAACTTTTTTGTATCTTTGCGATATATTGCGAAAGTAGTCTCGCTTGCGCTGTGGAGCAGATGATGCTTTGCCGCTGTCGTTTGGGGTAGATGCTTTTGCGCCGTGTGGAATATGCTGCATATTCTGGGGTGATGTAGGGGTGGTTGAATGTTGTGCGGTTTATTCTTGATGGCAAATTTTGTGAAAAATACAGTAAAATGGAACTAAATGCTGAATTTGTAGAAAGAACGCAGGCGCTCTTTGGAAAAGAACGCTACGAGCGTTTTGCTCAGGCTCTGAACAATGAGCCTGTTGTCAGCATTCGTTACAATAGCAAAAAGATGATGCCTGACAGCTCTTTTTCTGCTGTTCCTTGGGCTGCTTTGGGGCGATATATTCCTGAAAGGCCCGTTTTTACTGCCGACCCGCTTTTCCACGCGGGCTGTTACTACGTGCAAGAGGCCTCCTCAATGTTTGTAGAGCAGGTTATCAGGCAGTATGTGCATTCGGCGGTGCGTGCGCTTGACCTTTGTGCGGCGCCGGGCGGTAAGTCGACGCATTTGCTGTCGCTTTTGCCCGATGGCAGTATGCTTGTCTCGAATGAGCCTATGCCTCTGCGTGCACAGGTGCTTGCCGAGAATGTCGTGAAGTGGGGCTGTGCTTCGGCTGTTGTTACAAAGAATGAACCGGCCGATTTTGCGCCTTTCCGGAACTTTTTCGACTTTATGCTTGTCGACGCGCCTTGCTCGGGTGAGGGAATGTTCCGTAAGGACTCGTTTGCTGTTGAGCAGTGGAGCCGTTCCAATGTGGAATTGTGTGCAAAGAGACAGCGTGAGATACTCTCCGATGTGTGGAGCGCATTGCGTCCGGGCGGCCTGCTGGTTTACAGTACTTGTACTTTCAATAGCGAAGAGAACGAAAAATGTGTCGAGTGGATTGTGAATGAGCTGGGGGCAGAGCCTTTGGCTGTTGATGTCGATGAGTCTTGGGGAATCACCGGGTCGCTGACAAATGATGCACTTCCGGTCTATCGTTTTATTCCCGGCTACACTTCGGGTGAGGGGCTGTTTCTGGCTGTGTTGCGCAAAGAGGGCGATACTCCGGCTGCACAGATGCGTCGCTTGACACCGCGTTTGGCGGCGGCGAAGGTTAAAACTGAAGCCGAGAAGTGGATTACAGCTCCCGAGAAGTTCGATATTGTGATGCAAGGGGAAACTGTTGTTGCAATGCCCAAAGAGCATTCGGCGGCGATGATGGCTCTGCTGCAAAAATTAAGGGTGCTTCATTGCGCCTTGCCCGTGGCCGACGTTAAGAATGAAAAACTTATACCTCGGCACGCGCTTGCAATGAGCAACGAGTTGCAAGTGTCGGCATTCAATGCTGTAGAGGTCGGGAAGGATAAGGCATTGGCCTATCTGCATCGCGAGGCTTTGGTTTTTGAGTCGGAACCCACAGGGTATCTGTTGCTGACCTATAAAGGTGTTCCGTTAGGCTTTGTGAAAAATATAGGCAACAGGGCTAATAACCTTTACCCAGCCGAATGGAGAATACGTAAGAATCCGATGGAATTATAAATAAAAACTTAAATAAAATGAAAAAAGTATTTTTATCCTTAGTGATGCTATTGCTGACACTGCAAGCCAGTGCACAGTTTGGTGGCTTTGACCCCGTAACTATGGAGGAAGTGGTAACTGTAAATGGAAACGAGGCTACAATTGAACTTGAAGCCTATATTGAGAGTGGTTACCATCTCTATTCGACAAATGTGCCCGATGGTGGCCCAATGCCTTTGACGGTGAAATATCACGTTGTTGAGGGTGCGGAACTTGTTGGAGAACTAATCCCCGGCGACGGAGCAAAGACTGAATTTGACCCGACTTTTGAGTTGGACGTAACTTTCTTCGACGAGTCGGCACTTTTTACACAGAAAGTGAAACTTCTTGGCGGGGACTACCGCATTGAAGCTACCGTTAGCTATCAGTCTTGCGGCAACGGTCAGTGCTATGTAGGTCGTTACGACTTTGAGGTGTCCGGAACTGCCGAGGTTAAGTCTGCCGCTCAGGCAAAGCCTGCCGAGGTTAAGAAACCGGTAGAAACAGCAAAGCCTGTCGTTGAGAAAAAAGAGAATAAAAAAGAGGTTGAGGTTAAGGCCGAGGTTAAGGCTGAACCTAAGGTTGAGCAAGAACCCGCAGCTCCTGCAGTTAAAGAGGAGGCTCCTGCTGTAACCCCTCAGCCGGCCGACACTATTGCTGCTTCAGAAGCACCTGCGGCTGATGTTGTTGATAAAAACTCAAAGGAGTACCGTTGGAGAAGCGTTATCGAAGAGCTTGGTTCGTTCAGCGAAACGGGCAGCTCGTCGTTGTGGCTTATATTCGTGTTAGGATTCGGTGCGGGTCTCATCGCGCTGCTGACTCCTTGTGTGTGGCCGATTATCCCGATGACCGTAAGTTTCTTCCTCAAACGTTCTAAAGAGCGTTCAAAGGCTGTGCGCGAGGCTGTTATTTATGGTGCTTCAATTGTGGTCATATACCTTGTGCTGGGAATTCTTGTAACCCTTATATTCGGTGCGGGTGCTCTCAATGCACTCTCGACAAGTGCTGTGTTCAATATCTTCTTCTTCCTGATGCTGGTGGTGTTCGGTGCCTCATTCCTGGGCGGTTTTGAACTTACATTGCCATCGTCGTGGACGAATAAGGTTGACGAAAAGGCCGGTAGTACAACAGGTCTTTTAAGTATTTTCCTTATGGCCTTTACTCTTGTGCTCGTATCGTTCTCTTGTACAGGCCCTATCATTGGATTTATGCTTGTATCGGTTGCCGACTCGGGTGAGATTCTTGCTCCGTCGATAGGTATGTTCGGCTTTGCGCTTGCATTGGCATTGCCTTTCACACTGTTTGCGCTCTTCCCGTCGCTGCTGAAGCAGACACCCCGTTCGGGCAGCTGGATGAACACAATAAAGGTCGTTCTCGGCTTTGTGGAGCTTGCATTCTCGCTTAAGTTCCTCTCGGTTGCCGACCTTGCATACGGTTGGGGTATCCTTGACCGCGAAACATTCCTCGTGCTGTGGATTGCTCTATTCTTTATTCTCGGTCTTTATCTGCTCAAGATTATACGCTTCCCGCACGACGATGCTGATGATAAACAGACTTCTGTTCCGGGCTTCTTTATGGGACTTATTTCTATCGCGTTCGCAATATATATGATTCCCGGTCTTTGGGGTGCGCCCTGTAAAGCTATCAGTGCTTTTGCTCCGCCAATGAAGACACAGGATTTCAGCTTGTACGACAATGAGTTTAAACCTCACACCGACGACTATGAGGAGGCTCTTCAACGAAGCATCGCCGAGGGTAAGCCTGTCCTTCTTGACTTTACCGGACACGGTTGTGTGAATTGTCGTGAGATGGAAGCTGCTGTATGGAGCGATGACCGTGTTATTGACGTTATGCGCAACGATTATATTGTTGCATCGCTTTATGTCGATGACAAGACCGAACTTGAAAAACCGTTTAAGGTCGAGGGTGAGAATGGTAAGATGATATGGATTACAACAGTGGGCGAAAAATGGACCTATCTGCAGAATTATAAGTTCGGTGGCAGTGCTCAGCCTTTCTATGTGCTTGTCGATGCTCACGGCGACCCCTTGGCTTCGTCATATAGCTACAATACCGATATTGATGCATATTTGAGATTCCTTGAACAAGGTCTTGAGAATTTCGAAAACAGAAGCGAGGTTGAATAATAAAAAACAGCTCGTTTAAACAAACAACACGGTTGTCTTGTGCAGCCATTAAATACGGAAAATTATGAATTTGACACCATTCGTAAAACCCTTTCTTAAAAACAGGGTGAAGAAGATTGAGTTATATGCAACTAATGCCGAAGATATTCAACGTGCGGTGTTGCAGCGTCTTGTTGAGACTGCTGCCGCTACCGAGTGGGGTATAAAGCACAATTATGCCTCAGTTAAAAATTATGAGGCATTTGCAAAGTCGGTGGAAGTTCAAGACTATGAGAGTCTGAAGGGGTATATCGACCGTATGCGCTACGGCGAGAAAGATGTACTCTGGAAAGGTCATTGCAAGTGGTATGCAAAGTCTTCGGGAACCACCAACGACAAGAGCAAGTTCATTCCTGTTACAGCGCAAGGTTTGCAGAATGTTCATTATAGAGGAGGCTTCGACGTTGTTGCGCAATATATTGCCAATAATCCCGATAGCCGAATGTTTGCCGGTCGGGCGCTGATACTCGGTGGCAGCCACGCTCCGAACTATAATCTGCCCGGAGCGCTTGTCGGCGATCTTAGCGCAATCCTCATTGAAAATTGCAGCACATTTGTGAATATGATGCGTGTGCCCAGCAAGAAGATTGCTCTTTTGAGCGACTTTGAGGAGAAAATGGATCGTATAGCTCGTACAGCCAGCAAGGCTAACGTGACAAACCTTTCGGGAGTGCCTTCGTGGATGATGGCCGTGCTCAAACATATGCTCGACATTACCGGCAAGAGCGGTGTCGAGGAAATATGGCCTGAGCTTGAAGTGTTCTTCCACGGCGGAGTAGCATTCTCGCCCTACCGTGAACAGTATAAGCAGATAATCCGCAAGGACAGTATGCGTTATATGGAGACCTACAACGCCAGCGAGGGCTTCTTTGGAATACAAAACGACCCGACAGATCCGTCGATGCTGCTTATGCTCGACTATGACGTATTCTATGAATTTATCCCGTTTGAAGACCTGGATAAACCCGCTCCGCGCGTGTTGCCCTTATGGGAGGTCGAGGTGGGCAAAAACTATGCAATGCTCATAAGTACTTCGTGTGGATTGTGGCGATATATGATAGGCGATACCGTTCGTTTCACGAGCAAAAACCCCTATAAAATTGTTATATCAGGGCGTACCAAGCACTTTATAAACGCATTCGGCGAGGAACTAATTGTCGACAATGCCGAGAATGGTCTCAAAGAGGCGTGTGCGGCAACCGGAGCGCAGGTGCAGGATTATACTGCTGCGCCGGTGTTTATGGACGCAAATGCGCAGTGTCGTCATCAGTGGTTGATAGAGTTTGCCAAGAATCCCGACTCGCTTGAGAAATTCGTGGAGATACTTGACCTTTCTTTGCAGAAGATAAACTCCGACTACGAAGCGAAACGCTACAAAAACAAGACTATGCAATGTCTTGAGGTTGTTGTTGCGCGTAAAAATCTCTTCAATGACTGGCTCAAGAGCAAAGGTAAATTGGGCGGACAGCATAAGGTGCCTCGTTTGAGCAACAGTCGCCAGTATATTGAAGAACTTATGAATATGAACGACTGACAATGAAAATAAAGAAGTTTGCAATATATCTTCCGGTTCTTGCCTTGTTGGTGGCGTGTGCCAGTATGGGTACACCCGATGGCGGCCCGTATGACGAGGACCCTCCGGTGCTTGTCAAGGCTGTGCCGGCGCTTTATGCGACCAATATCAAAGAGGGAAAGGTTGAATTGCTCTTCGATGAGAATATAAAACTTGTAAATGCATTCGACAAGGTCGTTGTGTCGCCTCCGCAGCGCGAACTGCCCGAGATTAAGTCGGTGGGCAAGAGGGTGTCGGTTGAACTTTTCGACACGCTTATACCCAACACAACCTATTCTGTTGATTTTGGCGATGCTATAGTCGACAACAACGAGGGTAATCCATATGAGAATTTTGCCTATGTGTTCTCTACGGGAGATGTTGTTGACACCCTTGCTGTGTCGGGTACAGTGCTTAATGCCGAAGATCTTGAACCCATAAAGGGAATGATGGTTGGCCTGCACTCTTGTCTCGACGATTCGGCATTCACGACAAAAGCTTTTGAGCGTGTGTCGCGCACCGACTCTCGTGGACGTTTTACAATTAAAGGCATTGCTCCGGGGAAATACAGGGTATATGCCTTGTCGGACGTTAACCAGAATTACCTCTTCGACCAAAAGAGCGAGAAACTGGCTTTTATGGATACCTCGGTATCTCCTTTTGCAAGCGTTGCCTATCGCTCGGACACCATTTGGCGCGACACGCTTACGGTCGATACTGTTATGAGCGTAAGATACACGCGCTTCCAGCCCGATGATATTGTGCTGCGTGCGTTTCTTGAGAAGATGAATATGCAGTACCTTATCAAGAGTCAGCGTCAGGAGCATAATATAGTCCGTCTCTTCTTTGCGGCGCCAAACGAGCAGCTTCCAAAAATCGAGGGGATTGGGTTCGACTTTAACGATGCTTATGTTCTTGAGGCGTCCGAAAAGAATGACACGCTTACCTATTGGCTGAAGGACTCTGTTTTTTACCGTAACGACACTCTTGCGTTTGCTGTAACTTACAAGGCCCCCGATTCATTAGGTCTTTATATTGATAAAAGTGACACGTTGCGCCTTGTTCCAAAGAGAAAATGGGAAAGGATTGTTAAAGAGCGTGCCGAATTGTTCGAAGAGGAGAAAAAGCACTTTTTGCGTCGTGAGAGCCGCAAAGATGGGTATGACAAGGAAAATCCTCCCTTGTATGTGCCTCCAACAAAGGCTCTGCCGCTGCGTTTCTCGGGTACGGGAACTATGGACGTGAACAAGGTGCCACGCTTCGCATTCGAAGAACCGTTACTCTCGCTCGATACGTCGGCTTTGCATCTTTTTACAATGGTCGACACAACGTGGGTGCCTACGGAATTTGTCTTGCAGCAGAGTGAAAGGAGTATAAGGGAATATGAACTTTTTGCCGAGTGGCGTCCGGAGTGCAAGTACAGGTTAGAGGTCGATTCGGCTGCATTCAAGGGACTTTATGGAGGGGTATCCGAAAAGTATGAGCGCGAAATGGTTTTCCGTTCGCTCGATGAGTATGCCGTGTTGTTCCTTAATATAAAGGGTGCCGGCAGCAATTCCATTGTTCAGTTGCTCAATACGTCGCAAAAGGTTGTCGCTCAAGAGCGTACCCGGAATGGAGAATGTTCATTCTACTTTATTAAGCCGGGCAAGTATTTCCTGCGTCTTATAGTAGACGAGAATAATAATGGTGTGTGGGATACAGGTTCATTTGCCGATGGTTTACAGCCTGAAAAGGTATATTATTACCACCATCGTCTCGATTTGATGGCATTATTCGAGTATACTCAGGACGATTGGGATATTACAATGCCTCTCGAGAAACAGAAGCCTATTGAGATAACCAAACAGAAACCCGAGAAGGAGCGTAAAAAACAGAATCGTAATGCCACACGCAAGTTCAAAAGCAAGAAAAAATAGAGAAATAATATAATATAGGTATAATAATATATAAGGAGTATAATAATGGAGAACAAATTTATGATATACAACACGCTCTCTCGCAAGAAAGAGCTGTTTGAGCCGTTGCACGCGCCAAATGTAGGACTCTATGTCTGCGGTCCAACGGTCTATGGACCTGCGCATCTTGGTCACGCACGTCCGGCAATTACTTTTGACGTGCTTTTCCGCTATCTTCAGAACCTGGGTTACAAGGTGCGCTATGTGCGCAATATAACAGATGTTGGTCATCTTGAACACGATGCCGACGAAGGAGAGGATAAGATTGCAAAGAAAGCACGCCTTGAGCAGTTGGAACCAATGGAGGTCGTGCAACAATACACACTCCACTACCACAAGGTTATGGAGGCACTCAACGTATTGCCGCCAAGCATTGAGCCTCACGCGTCGGGGCACATAATTGAGCAGATAGAACTTGTTAAGGAGATTCTTGCAAACGGTTACGCATACGAGAGTGAGGGCTCGGTCTATTTTGATGTTGCAAAGTATGACAAGGACCACCATTATGGAGTATTGTCGGGTAGAAACCTCGAGGACGTTCTCAACACCACTCGCGAACTCGACGGACAGAACGAGAAACGTAATCCGGCCGATTTTGCACTCTGGAAGTGCGCTCAGCCCGAACATATTATGCGTTGGCCATCGCCCTGGGGCAACGGATTCCCCGGTTGGCACTGCGAATGTACTGCAATGGGACGTAAATATCTGGGCGAACAGTTTGATATTCACGGCGGTGGAATGGATCTTGTCTTTCCGCACCACGAATGTGAAATTGCACAAGGTAAGGCTGCAATGGGACACGACGTTGTAAAGTACTGGATGCATAATAATATGATTACCATAAATGGTACCAAAATGGGCAAATCTTTGGGTAATTTTATAACCCTCGATGAGTTCTTTAATGGCACTCATAAACTGCTTACGCAGGCTTATAGCCCTATGACCATACGTTTCTTTATTCTGCAGGCACACTACCGCAGTACCGTAGACTTCAGCAACGACGCTTTACAGGCTGCCGAGAAAGGTATGCAGCGTCTGCTTGAGGCGTACAAGACCCTTAAGGGGCTTACAGCATCGGGTGAAACAACTGTCGATGTAGCAACGCTGCGCAGTAAGTGTTACGATGCAATGAACGACGATATGAACACCGCACAGGTAATTTCGCACCTGTTTGATGCTTGTCGCGCAATAAATCAGATAGCCGACAAGAAGGCTTCAATAAATGAAAGTGACCTTGCCGAACTGCGTGCTGCGTTCCACCTGTTCACTTTTGACATTCTTGGCCTCAAGGAGGAGCGTGGTTCCGACAGTGGCCGTGAGGAGGCTTTTGGAAAGGTGGTCGATATGCTCCTTGTACAGCGTCAGGTTGCAAAAGCCAATAAAGACTGGGCTACAAGCGATAAAATACGCGACGAGCTAGCTGCACTCGGTTTCGAGATAAAAGATGGCAAAGAGGGTGCAACCTGGAAACTTAACCGCTAAACAGGTATGGGCAGACTAATATTCTCTCTGCTATTCTCGTTGCTGCTCATTGTCGGTTGCGGTAATTCGTCTGTTAATGGGGGTAAAACAACGGCGGCTGTTAACAGCAGCGTTGTTATGCCGGCCAAGCGCATTGTGCCCATATTTGATGGCGACAGTGCTTATAATTTCGTGGCGGAACAAGTGGCATTTGGCCCTCGTGTGCCAAACAGTGATGCTCATAGGGCTTGTGGCGACTATCTCGAGGAAAAGTTGCGTTCTTACGGCGCGACAGTCATCAGCCAGAATGTAGATATTAAGGCCTATACGGGTGATGTACTGAAGGCACGTAACATTATAGCGCAGTTTCAGCCCGAAAAGAGCGAGCGTATTCTTTTGTGTGCTCATTGGGATTCGCGTCCTTGGGCCGATTCGGACCCCGATGCTGACAACCATTATAAGCCCATTCTTGGCGCTAATGACGGTGGCAGCGGAGTCGGAGCGTTGATAGAGGTCGCACGTCATTTATCGCAGATGCCTGCCGAGGTGGGTGTCGACATTGTGCTGTTCGATGCCGAGGATTATGGTCGTCACGAGGCTGAATGGGAAGATGCCGTTGCCGGTGAGGAGACTTGGGCGTTGGGTTCGGCACATTGGGCAAAGAACCCGCACGTCGAGGGTTACAAGGCGCGTTACGGCGTGTTGCTCGACATTGTCGGTGCTCCCGGCTCAACCTTCTGCTTGGAGGGTTACTCTATGCATTTTGCCCCGGCATTGATGGGGCGTGTGTGGAGCATCGCCAAGAGCTTAGGCTATTCGCGTTACTTTCCGATGCGTGAGGGTGGTGCAATAACCGACGACCACGTGAATGTTAACAGGTATCTGGGAATACCTTGCATAGATATTATAAACTACGACCCGAGCAGTCCCAACGGCTTCGGAGCGCATCACCACACTGTGCGCGACAATATGGACTGGATTGACCCGGCTACCCTTAAGGCTGTAGGGCAGACGCTGCTCACTGTAATATATAACGAGAGATAATGGCAACGATAAACGAAATTCAGGATAGTATAATTGAAGAGTTTGGCGATTTTGAAGATTGGCTCGACCGCTATCAGCTGCTCATAGACCTTGGCGGCGAACAACAACCGCTGCCCGAGGAGTGCAAGACCGATAATAATCTCATCGAGGGGTGTCAGAGCCGTGTGTGGCTCGACGCAACGTACTCTGATGGTAAGGTGCATTTTCGTGCCGAGGGGGACGCGCTTATCGTCAAAGGACTTGTGGCATTGCTCGTGAAGGTCTATTCGGGACATACTCCTGACGAGATTCTCGGGAGCGAACCCTATTTTGTCGAGGCTATAGGACTAAAGGAGCACCTCTCTCCCACCCGCAGTAACGGACTTCTTGCAATGATTAAGCAGATGCGTCTTTATGCTCTTGCATTTAAGGCTAAAGGTAAATAAAAAGATAATCGGTCTCTCGCGAGAGACCGATTATCTTTTTATGAATATTCTCTTTTTATCGTACAGGATACCTTGTGACTTTACGGTTTCTTGTCTCAGTCGCAACAGCTGTGTCCGGTCTTGTCAATGCGGTATAGCTTGTCGCTGGGGCGAACTTTGCAGGGTACTTTGAACGATACTCGCTCGCCCTTGTGTACGGTGTCTACGCTTTTCAGGTCTACTCGAGGGTCTTCAAGTGTCAGGTACACTGCACCAGTGGTGGGGCCTGTAATTAAAATCTTGTCGCCGGCTTTCAGCTCGGCAGCCTCGATATAAAAGTCGCCTACGCCCAGTTTCGAGAAGTGTTTCATAGCCTTGCCTGCGTAAACTTTACGCTCGGTAGCTTGTGAACCGTATATTTTACTCCACTCGCCCAGCTTCTGGCCTTGGTAGTAACCGTCCCAGAACCCGCGGTTAAAGACGGTCTTCAAGCGCTCGTCCCATTCGTCTTTTTTGGCATCAGTAAACTCTCCTGCAAGGTATGCGTTAAGCGCCTCGTTGTAACAGCCGGCAACCGTCTGCACATATTCGGGTCCGCGTGCGCGACCTTCAATCTTGAACACCCTGACACCGCTCTCAATCATTCGGTCCATAAAGCGTATGGTCTTAAGGTCTTTGGGCGACATAATATATTTGTTGTCCACCTCAAGCTCAATATCGCTCTCGCGGTCCTTGACAATATAGCCTCGACGGCACACTTGCATACACTCGCCCCTGTTGGCACTGCGTCCTAATTGGTGCAACGACAGGTAGCATTTGCCCGATATTGCCATACACAACGCTCCGTGACAGAACATCTCAATGCGTATCAGTTCTCCGCGTGGGCCGCAGATATTTTCATCTATAATAATTTTGTGTATTGCCGCGACCTGCTCCATATTCAATTCGCGTGCAAGTACCACCACGTCGGCAAATTGGGCATAGAATTTGAGTGCCTCGCTGTTGCTAATATTAAGTTGGGTCGACAGATGTACTTCTACCCCCACGCTGTTGCAATACTGCATCACTGCAACGTCCGATGCAATGACTGCCGAAATTCCACTCTCTTTGGCGGCGTCTATAATGCGATGCATCATCACAATGTCGTCCTCGTAAATGATTGTGTTTACTGTAAGGTAGCTTTTGATGCCGTTGGCGTCGCATATTTGCGCAATCTCGCGCAGGTCGTTTATTGAGAATGCGCTCGCCGAGTGTGCTCGCATATTCAGGTGCTCAATACCGAAATAGATAGAGTTGGCACCGGCCTGGATTGCTGCTTGCAGGCTCTCGCGTGAGCCTACAGGGGCCATTATCTCAAAATCGCTTCTTTTGTAGTTCATAGTTTATGTTGCATTTATGGGGCAAAGATAGTATCTTTGTGTCATAAAACAAATTGCCCGATGAAAATTGCCAATATAGAATTTGGAAAATACCCGGTGTTTCTTGCGCCAATGGAAGATGTTACTGATGCTGCGTTCCGTCTTTTGTGCAAACGCTTCGGGGTCGATATGGTATATACCGAGTTTGTTTCGAGCGATGCCCTTATACGCGACATTAACAGCACTGTGCGTAAATTGCAGGTTTATGACCAGGAGCGCCCCGTGGCAATACAGATTTACGGCAATGAGGTTGAACCTATGGTCGAGGCTGCCAAACGTGTCGAGGCTGCCCGCCCCGATATTCTTGATATAAACTTCGGCTGTCCGGTCAAGAAGGTGGCGCGTAAGGGGTGTGGAGCAGGAATGTTGCAGAATATACCCAAACTTCTTGAAATAACAAAGGCAGTGGTCGATGCGGTGAATATCCCGGTTACTGTAAAGACCCGCTTGGGGTGGGACGAGAGTAGCAAATGTATTGTAGACCTTGCCGAACGTCTGCAAGATTGCGGAATAGCAGCCCTTACCGTTCACGGACGCACCCGGGCCCAGATGTACACAGGCGATGCCGATTGGACGCTCATTGGCAAGATAAAGGAGAACCCGCGTATGCACATACCCATCATAGGCAACGGCGATATTAAGACTCCCGAGCGTGCAAAGGAGTGTTTCGACCGTTACGGGGTCGATGCGGTAATGATAGGCCGTGCAAGTTTCGGACAACCTTGGATATTCCGCGACGTAAAGTACTATCTTGAGCACGGTGAGCCGGCTGTGCCGTTTACCTTTGCCGAGTGTATGGATATTCTGCGTGAGCAGGTACGCGACAGTGTCGAATGGTTGGGTGAACGCCCCGGAATTCTGCACGTGCGCCGACATCTTGCGGCAACGCCATTGTTGAAAGGACTTGCCGATTTTCGTCCTCTGCGCATAGCGATGCTTCGCGCCGAAAAAGTCGATGAGCTGATGAAGATTCTTGATACTATTGTCGATACATACGGCGGTCGTTAATGCCTTTCCGTCGACCCCTGCCCCAAAAAGTGGGTTGTGTTACTATATAATTTGGTTAATCATAAATTATAGACAAAAATAGTTAACAATCTTAACAAAATGCTATCTTTGCACCATAGTAAGTGAATTCGCTATTTTATGTAGCCGTTATAGAACTTTGTATAAATAATTTATATTATGACAAGAATAGTGCTTTTAATTGCCATTCTGGTACAGGTGGCATCGGCTTGCTTTGCGCAGGAAAATCCGGTTATAGAGCAGGAATTGCAACAACTGATGAAGGGTGGTGAAGAAAAGATTCCTGTTACAATAGTCCTGAAGTCTCAAATTGAACCAACGGCGTTGAGAGCAAGAGTTGCTGCACACCGTGATGCGGTTGCAAGGCGTAGTGCGGTGGTAAATGAAATTAAGAACCATTCTGACGCTTCGCAGATGCCTATAATGGAATTCTTGCAGGCTGAGCAACTTTGTGGCAATGTTGAAAATATAAGTTCCTTGTGGATCTCAAACTCAATTTGCTGCGATGCGGCTCGCGAAGTTATTATGCAGCTTGCAATGCGTGACGATGTGGCAATGATAGGTCTTGACAAAGAGCAGCAGATGCTTTGTAATACATTGGAGTATGTCAAACAAGGCGTCTCGGGAAATGTACGCGCCAGCAATATGCCGCACGTTGTGCAGGTCAGAGCTCCCGAGGTATGGGCACTGGGCTACACAGGAAAGAATATTGTTGTGGCTATACTCGATTCGGGTATCAACGATGAGCATCTCGATATAAAGGACCATTTGTGGCAGGGTTATGCCGATACAGATGGCGATGGAGAGGCTGATGATGTTATTAACGGTTGGAACTTCTCGACACGTGATGCAAAAGGTAATGCAAATATAAAAGACGACTACGGGCACGGCACTCATTGTGCCGGAATTATATGTGGCGATGGCACGTCGGGCAACATAACCGGTGTGGCTCCTGATGCGACACTTCTAACGCTCAAGACAATTGACAGAACGGGTGGCGGTTCTCCGGCCAAGATGATAAGAGGTGTACAGTTTGCTATTGAGAACGGCGCCGACATTTTGAGTATTTCATCGGGCTTTAAGTCGAACCAAATTTCGACCTCCGACAAGGAAGCGTTGCGTAGGGCTTTCGAAGCGGTACTTGAGGCCGGAGTCATAGCCTTTGTCGCTGCGGGAAACGACGGTAAACAGTCGGGAGACTTGAAATATGTCGATATCCCGGCTGCTTGTCCGCCACCTTATTTACACCCCGACCAACAGGCTAATAGCGGTGGCTTGTCGAGTGTAGTGTGCGTGGGTGCTGTAAACGCTTCGGACAAGTATGCGGAATTTTCGTCACAAGGTCCAGCTACTTGGGTGGACACCGAATGGAACGACTATCCGCTTGACGATGCCAATGATGAGCATTTTGGCCTTATACGTCCCGATATATGTGCTCCCGGAAGCTATATATTTTCGCTTAAACACGATGGGGTTAATATATATGCCATAATGGAGGGAACCTCACAGGCTACGCCTTGTGCTGCCGCTATTGCAGCGCTTATGCTCGAAAAGAATGGTTCGCTGACTCCTGCTGACATATGCCGCATAATGGAAGAGACAGCTGTAAAACTCTCCGAGAAAAAAAGTAACCTTACAGGTTCGGGACGCGTCGATGCTTTAAACGCAATAAACGCTATTGAAGTCTCAGACGGCAAGCCTTATGTAAAAATAGAATCTTTCACACCATCGGAAATAACACAGGGCGAAGGTCGTGAATTGCGCGTGACAGTTACCAACTATGGCAATGCCGATTGTAGCGAGAATGCTGTTGTTGCATTATCGACAAATGACCCGCTCATTGCCTTTACGGATAATTCGTTGTCGCTTGGCAGTCTGGCTGCAGGTGAATCGCGTGAGTTGGTGTTCCCGATTAACGTAAGTGCCGATGCAGCCAACGGCCACACAGTCTACATTAAGGTTGCTGTTACCGATGGCGCTTTGTTGTGGAACGATGAGATTGTCTTCCGTGTCGATTCCTATGCAAAGATTCTGTATAACGATGCTGCTCCGGTGGTTGTTGGAGCGGGTATGGGTCAGACGCTTGATATTGAGGTCGTAAACAGAGGTAATGTCGCGACTACGGGCGATACAAAACTCTCGCTTGTAACCTCGTCGCCTTATGTCACAGTAGCCGGCGATGCAACAGTGGGTGTAATTGCGCCCGGCGAAACGGCAACGGCAACATTTACGGTCGATGTCAGCGGTGACGTGCCCGATACCGAAAGAATTAGCTTTGACCTTTATTCGGTTCCTAACAGTTACGCCCTGCCCGAGAATCTTGCCTATAGTTTCGAGCTGCATACCGACAGCGAAGGATACATTGACGACGGATTCGAAGGCTGGACAACATTCGACGCCAGTGACGATGGGCGTAACCACCCTTGGTGGCACTCTTCTCTTTCTGTGAAACACAGAATGGAGTCGCCGGGAAAAGCTGCGTCGGGTAAAGGTCATCTTATGAGTGAGTCTTATTGTTCATCGGCGCTTCAGGATTATCAGATTCCTATCGATAACTATCTTGTGTCGCCTAAGATAAAGGCTACCGATGGCAGCCGCATTAGTTTCAAGGCGCGAATATACTCACTGGCTTATTATGGAGAACATTTTGGAGTTGCAGTTTCCGAAACTGGGAACAAGGAGGCGTCGTGTTTCGAGACTATAGAGGAGTGGACCATTGAAAAAGCCGATGGAAGCGACTGGCTTGAATTCAGCGTCGACCTTTCAAAATACAGTGGAAAGGAGATTTATGTTGCAATACGCAACTTCTTTACAATGGAACAGTGGATTGAGTTGGACTATGGGTACTATGTGTATACGCTGCACGTCGATGATGTAAAATTCAGCAATGTGATAGATATGTCCAACACTTTCAAGTACGAGAATTACAGTTACTTCTGGGCGAACGTTGACTTGAATGCCGGAACGGGTGTTGATGAGGTTGAGGAGTGCGGTTTCTCGGCACGGTTGTTCGACGGTTTGCTTGCGGTTGCGGGTGTTCCTGCCGGCAGTGCTGTCGCGTTGTGCGATGTTCACGGACGTGTCGTGGCTTCGTCCTGTGCCGGTGATGACGGTTGTGCACGCATTGCGACAGCTGTGTTGAGCAAAGGCGTATACCTTGTGATAGTTGCCGGCAACGAGGGTGTTACGGTAAAGAAAGTGCTTGTTGAGTAAAAATATGATAAGGCAAAAGGCGTTATTTCCGTTAATGGCAATTTATTGTGCATAAGAGAAGCCTTTAGTACAGAAACAGGTGAAAATAGTATATATAGGAATCGCCCTCCTGAGTCAATGGACAAAGGAGGGCGATGTTTAATATTTGCAATTGTTTCAAATGACTTATTTTACCGCTTCAAGATAGTTCTTTACAGGGTTTGCGTACATTTCGAGAATCTTTGTACGGCAGAATTCATCATCGCGGTTGGGTAGGTCGACTTTCTCGATTTGTCCTTGTAGGTAAGCATCGAGCTTCGCTTTATCATCGACGGTGTATTTGTCGGCAAAGCGAGTGTCGCCTGTCAGAAGCTCATAGTAGTAGTAGTTAATGGGCCAGAACTTGTAGTTCCGGTGTATGTGCTTGTCAATGATGCGGGCAACGGCTGCAGTCTTCTCGTTCTTGCCCAAAGTGCGGTCTATGGCATCAATCTCGTTGTTTATGCAATCGGCAATGTGGTAGTGTATGCCTCCTTTGTAACCGAACATTCCCACTTTCATATTCGTAAGGTCATCGGCCGGGGATTTCTTGTGCTCGGGGTTGTCGCGTTTCTGTTGAAACTCCTTTGCCTTGAGGTAGTCGCAGGGGTCATACTCATACGATATTGTCGTCGGGGCAATGTTCAGCACCTTTAAGGCGTCAATAATATCGCCACCGCTGTACATTGAGAACATTTTTATGAGCCCCTCCTGTGTACGGTCGTTACTGTCCTTGGCACGTCCTTCGCGCTGTGCAATCCAGATGGGTTGCTGACGCTCGGTGATTGTGTAGTGTATGTACGACGATAGACGCTTCGACGATGCTAACATCTCGCGTATCGATGCTGAACGCTGTACAATGAAACTGCGGTTTACGCGTACAAGTTTCTTAATCCAAGGGCGAATGAGCAAATTGTCGCCAATGGCAATCTCTACAGTATTGCCTATGGTGCTTATAAAGACTATGCACAGAAATGCCGAGTCCATAATTATATCGCGGTGGTTCGAAATACAGAGCGAATGGCTCATATTCTCCTTATTCTCGTAACTTACGGTAAGACCGCTCGATAGTTTCTTTATCACGCCGTCGAGGAACGGGTAGACAAGTGCCTTCTGGAACTCTACATTGTTCTTTGTTGCGCGCATAGTCGCTGCTATATGTTCAAAGGGTATATCGGGGAACACATAACCTATGGCTGCGCGGAACTCGGGGTCGGCAATAAGCTCTTCGTAAACTTGCGGAAGTTCCTCGGGAAGGTAGGGGCGAATCTCGTCAAATTCTGCTGGAATCATATAATGGTCGTTTTAGTGTTTCAATTAGTGTATCTCTATCTTCCGCAAGATACGGCAAATAATTTCAATAAACAAAGGTGTTGCTATATTTTTGCAGTGGGCGTGTTTATTCTCTCTTTCTCTTTGCAATAGCAATGGGTAATAGTTGAATTTTTCGGATTTTAAATTTATTTTTGCACAAATTTTACGGCGTGAGCCTTTATTTATTTTTACGCATAAATGTTATTATGAAAAACAGAATTACAAAGAGACTTTTCGACTGGATTCCATCGGGGATTGTTTGCCTTGTTGTGTTCTTTCTGCTATTCGGTTACTTGGCATCGCAGATGGGTACAGCGAATATGCTTAACACTATTATGAATACGGCTCACGACCTTTTGCTAAACACGGTGTTCTATCTTATGGCAATTTGTGTAATCACGGGTGCCATTGGAAAGATTTTTGTGGAATTTGGGGTCGTGAAACTGCTCGAAAAGCTGTTGCGTCCTTTGATGAAGCCGTTGTTTAATCTTCCGGGCGTGGCATCGCTCGGTGCTGTGTTGACATTCCTTTCGGACAACCCTGCTATTATATCTCTTGCGCAGGATAAACGCTTTGCTGCTTATTTCAAAAAGTATCAGTTTATTTCACTGACAAATTTTGGAACGGCATTCGGTATGGGCTTGCTTGTGATTGTCTTTATGGTAGGACAGGGCTATTATGTTGAGCCTCTTGTGGGGTTCTTTGGCGCTTGTGTGGGTTGTATAGTGTCGACACGTCTTATGCAGTATTTTGTGCTTAAGCAGTACCCGCAGTTTAGAATGGAGAATGCTGCGTCGGTCGAGGAAGAAATTGCGGAGGACGACCTTTCGTTCAAGAAGCCTCTTTTCCAACGTATCCTCGATTCGCTGCTTGATGGAGGTCGCACCGGCGTCGATGTGGGCCTGGCCATAATTCCCGGAGTGCTAATAATATCGACACTTGTGATGCTGTTTACCTTTGGTCCGTCAGCCGGCGGTAATTTTTCGGGTGCAGCATACGAGGGCGTACAGTTGTTGCCTTGGGTTGGCTCGAAACTGAGTTTCGTCTTCGAATGGCTCTTCGGGTTTACCGACCCGCATCTAATTGCGTTCCCTATCACTGCGCTTGGAGCTGTGGGGGCTGCGCTTGGCCTAATACCTAACTTTGCATCGGCAGGCTGGATTGATGGCAATGCCATAGCGGTGTTTACAGCCATAGGAATGTGCTGGAGCGGTTATCTGAGCACTCATACAGCGATGCTCGACACAATTGGTTATCGTCGCCTTACATCAAAGGCTATTCTGGCTCATACAATTGGCGGTTTTGTAGCGGGAATTGTCGCGCACTGGGTTTATGTACTTGTTTCATTGATATAATTTCGGTTCTATGACTATAGGAGTTTTAACAGCAATGACATCGGAGTATGAGCAGCTTGCGACACTGCTCTGTGATGCCGAAAAACAGGAAAAAGGCGGTGTTGAGTATCTTGTAGGCGGTATTGGCGATAATGTTATTGTGCTGCGCCAATGTGGCATCGGTAAGGTGAATGCTGCGGTGGGAACAGCCGAACTTATACGCTCTTACGCTCCTGATGCCATTGTCAGTACCGGCGTTGCAGGCGGAATAGACACGTCGTTGAGTGTGATGGACGTTGTTGTCAGTTCCTCTATTGTGTACCACGATGTGTGGTGCGGAATGGGTTGTGAGTATGGACAGGTGCAGGGTATGCCGGCGGTGTTTGCCACGAGCGAGAGTATGTGCAGTGCAGCCCTGTCGCTAAATGATGATGCCGACAACAGGACGCGTATACACGCCGGTCTCATTTGCACGGGTGACCAATTTATTACAAGTCGTGACGAACTTGCAAAAATAAAGTCGAACTTTCCGGTGGCGCTTGCAGTGGATATGGAGTCGGCTGCAATAGCGCAAACCTGCCACATATACGGTGTTCCCTTTGTGAGTTTCCGTATTATAAGCGACACTCCCGGTGTCGACAATCACATTGAACAGTATGATAACTTCTGGGGCGAAATGGCCGACCGCTCTTTCGGCGTGACAAGTCGCTTCCTCTCTATTCTTTGATTTTTATGGAAAAAATTCCGAGTTTTACAATTGACCATTTGCGTCTGAGCCGCGGAATATTTGTTTCGCGTAAGGACAGTGTCGGCGGAGAGGTTGTTACAACCTTCGATGTGCGTATGAAAGAGCCTAATCGTGAGCCTGCGCTCAGCCCCAGCGCTATACATACAATGGAGCATCTTGCAGCCACGTTTTTGCGCAACCATAAGGAGTGGGGCAGCAGAATAATCTATTGGGGTCCTATGGGCTGTCTTACGGGTAACTATCTTATAGTAAGGGGTGACCTTGCTTCGTCCGATATTCTTCCTCTTGTAAAGGAGACTTTTGAGTTTGTGGCTGCATATGAGGGTGTTGTGCCCGGCGCCTCGGCTGTTGACTGCGGAAATTATCTGCTTATGAACTTGCCCGAGGCTCGTTGGGAGGCGCGTAAGTACCTGACCGAGGTGCTTGAGTGCATTGCACCTGAAAATCTCAATTATCCGTTGTAAAAAAGATTCACTGAAATAGTGTATAAATAAAAGGTCAGCGTTTGCTGACCTTTTATTTGTGTTGTCCTACCCGGATTCGAACCAGGACAAACAGAACCAAAACCTGTTGTGCTACCATTACACCATAGGACAATCCTCGGTGCTCTCTTTTGAAGAGCGTTGCAAAGGTATACTTTTTAGGTGTAATTGCCAAACTTTTTTCTCTGTTTTTGAAGCCGTAGTGCTTGCTTCTATGCTAATTCTGCTATTGTTGCGTGCCAATAGCGGCAGAATATAATCTTTGGGTGTGGCTTGCCAATATGTTTTTATCCTTATTGCCGCTTATACTGTTTGTGGAGCGTGCTTGTCAGTGATTGAAACTGTTTACAGCGTCAATGACGCGTTCTACGTCGTGTCTGCTCATTCCCGGGTAGCAGGGGAGGCTTAATTCCTCGCGGTGTATGCGCTCGGTAATGGGGTAGCTCTGGTGTGAATACTCTTGCATCGCCTCTTGTCTGTGTGGGGCTATCGGGTAGTGTATTACGGTTTCAATGCCCTCTTTGCTCAGGTGTTGCTGCAATGCGTCGCGCTTCTCGCAGAACACCGGGAATATGTGGAACACGTGCTGTTGCCACTCTTTTATGGCGGGCAGTGTTACTTGTGGGTTCTTTATGCCTTGAATGTACAGGCGTGCAATGTTGCGACGCTCCTCGTTGTTGCAGTCGAGCTGTGGTAATTTAACGCTGAGTATTGCGGCTTGAATCTCATCGAGACGGCTGTTTACACCTTTGTATCTGTTGACATATTTCTTGTGCGAACCGTAGTTGGCTATGGCACGCGCTGCACTGGCAAGCCTTTCGTCGTCGGTGGTTATTGCGCCTCCGTCGCCTGCCGCACCTAAGTTCTTTGTCGGGTAGAAGCTGAAGGCGGCTGCGTCGCCAACGCTGCCCACACGCTTTCCGCCGACTGTTGCTCCGTGCGCTTGTGCGCAGTCCTCGATAATTTTAAGTGAGTGTCTCCTGGCAATTGGGGTAATGGACGCAATATCAACTGCTCGCCCGTAAAGATGAACCACCATTATGGCTCTTGTGCGTGGAGTGATGAGTGATTCTATGCGCTTGGGGTCAATGTTGCAGCTCTCCCATTCGGGCTCGCAGAGTATGGGTCTGAGCCCGGCTTGAATAATGGCGAGTATCGATGCTATGTATGTGTTTGCCGGAACAATGACCTCGTCGCCGGGTTGCATTATGCCTGTTTCGCGGTAGGCACGCATAATTATGGCAAGGGCATCGAGTCCGTTGCCTGTTCCGATGCAATGCTTGCAACCGCAGTATTGTGCAAATTCTTGCTCGAAGGTGCTAACCTCGGTACCCAAAAGGTACCACCCTGAACGTATAACTCTTGTCGTTGCCTCGGTTATCTGTGGCTCAAACGATTGGTTTATGCTCTTTAAGTCGAAATACTTAATCATCGGCAATGTTGTTTAGCTCTATTAAATAGGTGTCGTACACTATGGCACGTCCGCCTAACCTCTCTTTTTGGTGTATGAGGCCGCTGTTGAGGGTGTGTCCGCCATCTTCGACCGACGTTCCGTAGTCAAAATAGCGATGCTCTTTGAACCTCTCGAGTGTAAGGTATTTATACAGGTGGTCCATTACTCCTATCTTGCGCCCGCGCTCGCTGCTTGCGGTGTATTGCAGGTGCACGACATTGTCGGTAACGTACAGCACAACGCCGCCAAGGGTTTCTCCTTGTTCATTTGTAACCGTAAATAGTTTTATGTTCCGGGGGAAACTATTGTGCAGGCGCTCTATTTCGTCGAGTGTGTGTACGGGTGTTGCGCCGTATTTCTCGAGCAGTCTTTCTGATAATATCTGCCAGAATGGGGCGAAACTGCCGTCTTCTACAATGTGCAGACGGTTTTTCATCGCTGCTGTAAGCTCGCGGCGGCCTGTGAAAGGCAAAGGGGCGTTCAGTAGTGTGGTGGTTGATATTTTGCGCTCTGTGAGCGTGGCGTTGCAACGGAAAAGGGCGTAAAGGTCTTCTTCGCAAGGGTAGCGATGGTATATGTGCGGTATCGGGCGGTATACAATGCTTGTTGCCTGTGTATTGTGGCGCAGATGGTCGCGCAGTGCCCTGAACAGTGCAAGAACGGTGTCGGCAGTAGCCTCGTCCGACAATATAAACCCGCCATACGTAAGACCGTTGTGCGTGCAGAGTCTGTCGTTTGATATATGAGCAGGGAGCAGGGCGGTTATTCTTCCGCCTTTGTAAAAGAGCAGTGAGTGGTCGCGGAAACGGTCGCTGTGGTACTCGACATAATCGCGTTTGAGAAGAAATGTGCCGTTACGACTCTGTTCCACGAACAGGTCCCACGCCTCCTTCAGTTCCTTGCGATAGGGTACAACGCTTATGTTGGCTTCTTGCTCTTTGCTCATTTTTTTATATATTCAAGAAATTCCTCGTAGGAATTTATGTATGTGGCGGGGTCGTATGTGTGCGACGCAAGTACCAGCAATACTGCGTCGGGCGAGAAATTTGTAAGTTCGTTCCAGGTGTGCGGCGGAACAAGCAGGCCTTTTTCTTTTGTGTCTAAATGGTAGGTGCTGCGTCCGTTTCTGTCCTCAAGCGTTATATCTACGCTCCCGTTTACAGCAATGAGGTATTGGTATGACAGTTTGTTGGCGTGCTTGCCACGTTCCTCGCCCGTCGGCACGCCGTATATCCAATAGGCGCGGGTTATTGAGAATGGAATTTCGTGTCCTTCCTCAACGAGCGTAAGACTGCCGCGTCTGTCGGTATGTGTCCTTAGTTTGTCCATTGTCTGCTGTTTTTTGCGCATTGCTATGCAAACTTAAGAAAAATATGTCGTTGTGGCAATTTTTAGCCCCTCTTCTTCGCTTATAACGCTTTTTTGGCTTTAAAATTGCGCTTCTGGCAGAATATTGCATCGTGTTGCATTGTCGAATATGGCGGTTGCAAGTTCGGCTGTTGTTATTTCGGCGGCCTGAGCAATAGTGGCGTATATATCCTCGATTGGCTTGACGCTCTCGTCGCTTTCTGTAAAGATGCGTTCTAATGGAGTCGCCTTTACACTGTCGGGGTTGAATTTCTCGCCGTATGATAGATGGAACCCGTGCCTTACGAGCTGGGTTGCCAGTTGGGGCTTGCCTCGGAATCCGTGTATTATCCACGCTTGAGCTGGTGATATTTCCTTGTGTAGCGCAATGAGTTGCTCGAATGCTTTTATGCAGTGTATAATCAGAGGCTTTTTTATCTCCTCGGCCAACAGCGCGTGTGAACGGAATATTTCTGTCTGTAACTCAATGCTTGCCGTTGAGTGTAAGGTGTCTATGCCGCATTCGCCAATGGCTGTTACATTTTCTAAGCGTGCGGTTTCTTTTATTGCGGCGAAGAGCTCTTTGCTGTTATTGTCTATCTCCCAGGGGTGTATGCCTATAGAGACCCACCGCTCGGCTGTGTAGCGTGTGCCGCAGTTGAAGATGCTTGTGCACTCCTTCTGCACCGGTCTGTGGGTGTGAATGTCTAACAGCTTCATTTTTCTATGGAGGTGTCAGGGAACGGGGTCGTAACCCGAGCCTCCCCAAGGGTGGCAACGTAATATTCGCCTTACGGCAAGGTACAGCCCTTTGAAAGGACCGTGTTTGCGCAGGGCTTCAATGGCATACTGTGAACAGGTGGGGGTGAAACGGCACGACGGCGGAGTCATTGGGGAAATGACTTTTCTGTAAAATTGAATGGGTAGTATAAGTATTGCAACAAGTATCTTTCTCATCTTGCTGAGTTTTTGGTTAAAATACTATCGAGTAATTTACCCATTTTCTTCTTTATAAATTCGGTGCTGTTGTGTCGTGTGTCTATATACAGAATTGCTACAGCCATCTTTTTGTTCTCTGTCTCAAGACTCTCGACGAATTTGTGCTTGGTGGTGCGGTAGGCTTCGCGTATACGTCTCTTTACAAGGTTGCGGTCGACGGCGTGGCGGAATCTCTTTTTTGCGACGCTTATGAGAATTGTCGCAGTGGGTTCCTGCTCGTCGGCTTTTTGTTCAATGAACACAGCGCGCAAGGGGTAGGCTGTTACCGACTCTCCTTCGGCATAGAGTCGCTCAATGACTCTTTTGCTTTTGAGGTGCTCTTTGAGTGGAAAGGTGTTTCTTTTCATCGTCGGTAGTTCTATTGAAGCAGCCCCGTCTTGCGGACGGGGCTGCAGGGGTATCTTTTATTTATTTGCTGCAAGATAAGTGTCCAGTGCTGCGGGCATATTGGTCGCAGTGGCTGACGGCGCTTCAAGGTCGAGTCTCAGGCCGTTGTCCTTGATGCACTTTGCAGTAACATTGCCGAAACAAGCAATCAACTGCTCGCCTTGAACATAGTCGGGTACGTTTTTCTTCAGTGATTCTATTCCGTGCGGGCTGAAGAAAATGAGCATATCGTAAGACTTTATATATTCAGGTTCTATGTCTGTGCTTACAGTACGGTACATTTCGGCCTGTGAGTGGGTAATACCGTATTTGTCGAACAGAGCGTTAATTTCGCTGTTGTGAACATTTGAGGTCGGAACAAAGTATTTCTCGTTCTTGTGCTTTGCGAACAGAGGGTCAAGGTCCTGAATGTGACCGTTGCCGAAGAATACCTTGCGTTTGCGATACTGCACATACTTCTGAATATATAACGATATTGTCTCGGACAAACAGAAATACTTCATATCGTCAGGAATAGTCACTCTCAACTCCTTGCACAGTGTGAAAAAGTGGTCAATCGCGTGACGCGAAAGGAATACGATTGCTGTGTGGTCAAGAATAGACACCTTCTGCTGGCGGAACTCTTTTGCTGTAACTCCTTCTACCTTAATAAAAGAACAAAAATCAATCTGCACCTGATGTTTCTCCGCAAGGTCAAAATATGGAGATTTGCCTGTGGCCGGTTTAGGCTGCGAAACCAGAATCTTACTTACCTTCAATGTTCTAAATTTTTATAGTTAGTTGTTCACTCAATTGTTGTATGAATTTCCACACCATTGCTATGGGCAAAAATTCAAGTGCGCAAAGATACAATAAAATATCGAAATAGTTCCTTTTTTTTGCGAAAATGATTTTTAATGCACTGCTAATTATAGTGTAAATATAAAAAACGAGTGTCAAAAGTATATAAAAATTTACAGAATTTATAGAAATTGACGGTATGAACAGTCTGGCTACAACAGCCGGTGTAAGAATGAATCCAAGCATCTTTATTGCAAAGGAGTAGATGTTCAGCCACTCATCAACCTCTTTTTTCGAGAAAAGTATGTGGTTTACAAGGCTGTAGGCCATTCCTTTAAGCAGTATGACTATTGCAAAGAATAGCGCAAGGATTCCAATCCACAAGAGCGCGTGCGGGGTAGTGTTGCTGTTGTTGTCTATTATCCACGTAACGGTTATTATGCTCAGATAAAAGAGCGTTTGCAAGTACATAAACGTGTTGCAAATGCGGGTTATGTGTGTCCTGTCGTTGAACGACGGGGTGTTACGCTGGTAATAAAATATACATTTTACTCTCTCTATGATGCTTGCGCCGTTCATAAGAATGACGTATGCCATTCCTGTTATATTTATAATGAACAGCAACATTATCACGTTGTCATTTGCCATACAGTATGGCGCAGGAGCAGTAGTCATAGCGCAGCGTATTTTCTAACCGATTTATCCCAGCGTGGGGTGTTTCTTATAATCTCTAAAGCCTCGGCCGGGGACGTTGCTACGCTCCATATGCTGCCGTGCAGCTCGCTCATAAAGTTCTCTTCAATGGCGGTCTGTAACTGCGCTATAAAATGGTCGTAATAACCGTTTATGTTGAGTATGACAATGGGGTTAAGGTATAGCCCAAGCTGTTTCCACGTTATAATCTCGCTTAGTTCCTCAATGGTGCCGCAACCGCCGGGAAGGGCTATGACTGCGTCGCTGAGGTCGGCCATCATTTGCTTGCGTTCGTGCATACTCTCTGTTATGCGTAGCTCTGTAAGCTCTGTGTGGTGCCAGCCTTGCTCCACCATAAAACGCGGAATGACACCTATGGCATTGCCGCCGGCCTCTAAGGCTCCGTCCTCGACCCTGCGCATAAGCCCTATGCTGCCGGCACCGGTAACAACGGCTATACCCTCCTTTGCAAGGAGAGCTCCAAGTTCGTATGCGGTGTCGTTGTATATTGCAGCCGCTTTGTTGCTCGATGCGCAGTAGACGCAGATTTTCTCTATATTCACTTTTTGTTTGTTGACGGTGGTTATTATGCCTGCACTTCGTCAGGCTTGTCGAACTTGGTCACTTACGTTTTGTGACTTTGACAACCCTGTCTGTCGTCAGGCTTGTCGAACTTGGTCACTTATATGTTTTGTGACTTTGACAACCCTGCACTTCGTCAGGCTTTTACGTTTTGTGACTATGTTCCCCAACTTTCACGGTCGAGGTTGCGGTAGCCTATTGCCTCGGCAATGTGGTGCGATAAAATATTTTCACTTCGGTCGAGGTCGGCTATTGTGCGGGCGACCTTTAGTATGCGGTCGTATGCGCGTGCCGATAGGTCGAACCTTGTCATTGCGGTCTTGAGCATCGCAAGGCTTGTCTCGTCGAGCACTGCGTACTTTGCTATGAGCTTGGGTGTCATCTGCGCGTTGCAGTAGATTCCTTCTTCGTTTCTGTATCGCTCTTCCTGAATTTTGCGGGCTGCAACAACGCGTTCGCGTATCACAGCGCTTGGCTCGCCCGGTACGGTGTTTGATATTTCTTCAAAAGGCACGGGTACAATCTCTATTTGCAGGTCGATGCGGTCGAGCAACGGCCCGCTTATCTTGTTCAGATAGCGCTGTACCTGTCCCGGACTGCAGGTGCACTCCTTGGTCGGGTGGTTGTAATACCCGCAAGGGCAGGGGTTCATCGATGCTACAAACATCACTCCTGCGGGGTATTCAACCTTGTAGTTTGCGCGTGCCACGCAAATTTTGCGGTCTTCGAGGGGCTGACGCATAACCTCAAGTACGTCGCGGCTGAATTCGGGAAGCTCGTCAAGGAACAGCACTCCGTTGTGTGCCAGCGAAATTTCGCCGGGCTTGGGATTGCTGCCTCCTCCACACAGGGCTACCGATGAAATTGTGTGATGGGGGCTTCGGAATGGGCGTTGGGTTATGAGCGACGTGCCGTCGGGCATCATTCCGCTCACTGAATGTATTTTTGTTGTTTCAAGGCTCTCGCTGAGCGTGAGGGGTGGCAGAATCGATGGCAAACGCTTGGCCATCATTGACTTTCCGCTTCCCGGAGGGCCTACCATAATAAGGTTATGTCCGCCGGCGGCTGCAACCTCGAATGCGCGTTTGACGCTCTCTTGTCCGCGTACCTCGCTGAAGTCGAATGGGAATGTTGTCTGCCTTGAATAAAAATCTTTCTCAATGTCAACAGTGTAGGGGGGAATCTCCTCTTCGTCGTTGAGGAAACGTACTACCTGCATAAGATTTTCGGCAGCGTAAACGGTTATTCCGTCAACGACAGCCGCCTCGGCTGCGTTTCCGTGTGGCAGAATAACTCCCTCGTATCCCAGCTCCTTGGCTTTTATTGTTATGGGAAGAGCGCCTTTTATTGGCATCAGAACTCCGTCGAGCCCTAACTCACCCATAATAAGGTAGCGGCTGAGCTTTGTGGTGGATATAACTTCATCGGCGGCGAGTATGCCCACGGCAATCGGAAGGTCGTATGCCGAACCTTCCTTTTTTATGTCGGCCGGCGCCATATTTACAATAATCTGCTTGCTGGGGAAACGCAGTCCGTTATATTGGAATGCGGAGTTTATGCGCTGGTGGCTCTCTTTTACGGCATTGTCGGGAAGGCCTACAAGGTAGAATTTTATTCCTCGCAGGGCATTAACTTCAATGGTTACGAGCGTTGCGCTTATGCCTTGTATTGCGGCGGCAAGAACTTTTACAAGCATTGTGGCGGGTGTTATTTCTTGTTTTTCTTTTTGTTTTTAAGTTTCTCTTTTTCCTCGAGCTCTTTTTCGTGTTTCCTTGTCATTGAGTCGATGCGCTCTTGCAAGCGGTTATCCTTTACATCGTACTCGATAATTCGGTTGTAGGGGTTTATGAGCATTGTGTAGGGGATTGACTTTATGTTGAATTTATTGAGAAACTCACTGCTGAACATATCTTTGTCGTATATATTCTCGCCTTTGATTCTGTTGTGGCTGATGAATTTACGCCACGCAGCCGAGTCGTAATCGAGCGAAATGTTTACAAGCGTGAACTTGTCGCTTTTTATGCTGTCTTTTATTGCTGACAGACGCTTGACCTTCTCGCAGCTCTCATCGTTCCACGTAGCCCAGAACGTTAGCAGAATGTAGTTGCCCATCAAGTCGCTTAGCGATTTCTTTTCGCTCTTTGCATTTGTGAATTTCAGTGTAGGCAGGGTTCGGTGTGTGTTGTTACTACGGTTCCTGTCGATTTTTTTCTTTAGCGAGGTAAAGAATTCGTGGTCCTGAAGAATACCTCCTAACTTGTTCGTGTATGAGCGTATCTCTCTGTTGTCGGGCGATGGTATATCGACCAAATAACGGCGTATAATCTCAATGTTTACAAGGCTTATGGGGTTTTTGTCTATAAAAGAGTCTATTCTTGCGTATTGCTCTTTTTTTAGCTTGCAGGCATCGAGTATTCTTGATATACTATCGTGCAGCGCTTGCGGCCTGCCACCCTCTATGCTCCAACCGCTCCTTAAAGTGCTGTCGCTCTTGAGTAGCGCCTTGATTTGTGGCTGGGCATACACCGGCACGTATCGTCCGTCGGGGGTTATGAGCGCGAGTGGGGTCAGTGTGTCTACGGCAATGGCAAACTCAAAAAAACCCTCGTCGTCACAGATGGCTGTATCGACCTTCTCGTACCGGCTGTCGGTGCCGTGAAGGTATACCGCCGCTTCGGGCACGCCGGTGTTGCCTGTGAGGGTGAATGTCCTCGACTTTTCTATTTTGGAGCAGGCGAGGAGTGTGAAAAGAATGAGTATGAACGCTGCGGCTCTCTTCATCTTATATCTGCTTATTGGCGCGCTTGCGCTCAATCTCGTCGAGGATAATCTTGCGCATACGCATTGATTTTGGTGTTACCTCAAGGTATTCGTCCTCTTTTATGTATTCAAGAGCCTCTTCGAGCGAGAATACGATAGGCGGAATGATGCGGGCTTTGTCGTCGGAACCGCTGGCGCGCATATTGGTGAGTTTCTTGCTCTTGGTGACGTTTATCACAAGGTCATTCTCGTGAATGTGCTCGCCGACAACCTGACCGGCGTATACATCTTCCTGCGGGTTAATGAAGAATTTTCCGCGCTCCTGCAGCTTGTCTATGGCGTATGCGAATGCTGTTCCGCTCTCCATTGCCACCATAGAACCGTTGGTGCGGCGCTCAATCTCGCCCTTGTAAGGCTGGTACTCCTTGAAACGGTGTGCCATAATAGCTTCTCCGGCCGATGCTGTAAGTACATTGGTGCGAAGACCGATGATTCCTCGTGAAGGAATGTTGAACTCGATGTTTACGCGGTCGCCCTGTGCTTCCATCGATAGCATCTCGCCCTTACGGCGTGTAACCATATCTATAATCTTGCTCGAAAAATCTGTAGGTACGTTTATTGTGAGCTCCTCGATAGGTTCGTGGCGTACTCCGTCAATTTCTTTATATATAACCTGTGGCTGTCCCACCTGCAGTTCGTAACCTTCGCGGCGCATAGTCTCAATGAGTACTGACAGGTGCAGAACGCCACGTCCGAACACGGTCCAGGCGTCCTCGTCGGGGTCTTTCTTTACTCTAAGGGCAAGGTTCTTGTCAAGCTCTTTGTCCAAACGCTCTTGAATGTGGCGCGATGTAACGAATTTGCCCTCCTTGCCAAAGAAAGGTGAGTCGTTGATTGTAAAGAGCATACTCATTGTTGGTTCGTCGATGGCGATAGGCGGGAGCGCTTCGGGGTTCTCGAAGTCGCAAATGGTGTCGCCAATCTCGAACTTCTCGAGACCTACGATGGCGCAAATGTCACCCGACTCAACGCTCTCTGTCTTTTTGCGGCCGAGGCCTTCGAATGTGTGCAACTCCTTGATTCTCATCTTGCTTTCTTCGCCGTTGCGGTTTACGAGTGTGATGTTGGCACCTTCGGTAAGTGTTCCTCTGTGCACGCGGCCTATGGCAATGCGTCCGGTATAGGGTGAATAGTCGAGCGAGGTGATGAGCATCTGTGGCGTACCCTCTAATTTCTCGGGTGCGGGAATGTGCTCGAGAATGGCGTCGAGCAACGCTGTAAGGTCGGTAGTCTCCTTGCGCCAGTCGGTGCTCATCCAGTTGTTCTTTGCCGAACCGTAGAGCACCGGAAAATCAAGCTGCTCCTCGGTTGCTTCAAGTGAGAACATAAGGTCGAAAACCATCTCGTACACCTCTTCGGGACGGCAGTTGGGCTTGTCGACTTTGTTCACGACAACGATAGGCTTAAGACCTATCTGCAACGCCTTCTGCAACACAAAGCGTGTTTGGGGCATAGGTCCTTCGAACGCGTCTACAAGCAGAATACAGCCGTCGGCCATATTAAGCACGCGCTCAACCTCTCCACCAAAGTCGCTGTGTCCCGGAGTGTCAATGATGTTTATCTTTGTGTCCTTGTATTGTATGGATACATTCTTTGATAGAATGGTTATACCTCTTTCACGCTCAAGCTCGTTGTTGTCAAGAGTCAGCTTGTCGTTGTCCTGCTCCTTGAGAAGGTTGCCTGCAAGCATCATCTTGTCCACGAGTGTGGTCTTTCCGTGGTCGACGTGCGCAATGATGGCGATGTTACGTATGTTCTGCATAATATATTGTGGATATTTTGTTCAAACTGTTTTTGTATTTGCCCGGTGTAGATGCGTTCCTTTTTGTTAATGTGTCGTTACTTTTGTCCGGCGACGACGGTTATGCGGGCCGCAAGCGCGCGAGCGCTTGCAAAGTTACAACAAAAAGAGCAAACTTGCGTTATTTTGCTCTGTGATTATAATGAATATACTCAAATAAATAAAGTACCGCAATAGCCTTTAAAAGGCAAAAAGCGAAAAAAAGTCGGAAAGTGATTGCCAATCCGAAAAAAGGTTGTATCTTTGCAACCGCTAAAAGAATTTTTAATCATTTAAACATCAAATCTATGTATTTGGATTCTGAGAAAAAGAAAGAGATCTTTGGCACATACGGAACGTCTAACACTGATACTGGTTCAGCTGAGAGCCAGATTGCTTTGTTCTCATACCGTATTGCCCATTTGACGGAGCACCTTAAGGCTAACCGTAAAGATTATAGCACACAGAGAGCTTTGACAACATTGGTAGGTAAGCGTCGTGCGCTCCTTAACTATCTTAAGGACCGTGACATCAACCGTTACCGTGCAATTGTTGCTAAGCTTGGCTTGCGTAGATAATCTGCGCCGGAAAAGGCTTGCGGGACTTTCGAAAGAAAGTCCCGCTTTTTTTATTCTCTGAATGAACGTATCGCCTTCTTTTGGAACGGCGCTAATCTCGTTTATAATTCAGGGGCAGTCTTTTATACAGCTTTTTTGTTGCGCTGTAGCAGGATAGACAGAATAATGAATGCTCCCACCAGCATAGGGTAGTACAGGTGTGGAATAATTGCTACAGGCGACACCTTGGTGAGCCCGGCTGCCATAAGCAGTTGTGCGCCGTAGGGTAACACTCCCTGTACAAAGCACGAGGCGGTGTCCAGAAGGCTTGCCGAACGTCTGGGTGCTATTTTAAACGTGTTTGCAATATCGCGTGAAATATCGCCCACTGTAAGTATGGCAATAGTGTTGTTTGCAGTGCAGATATTAGCCATAGCGGTGAGTGCCACAATGGCAAATTCGGCACTCTTCTTCGATGCTATGCGTGCGGTGGTGAGCCCTATGAGGTACTCTATACCGCCGTTTATGCGTACAATCTCCAGCAGTCCGCCGGCAAGCATCGTTACAATAATCAATTCCCCCATTGACAATATTCCGTTGCCGATGTGTGAGAATAGTTCAAATTCCCCGAAACTGCCATACGTCAATCCCATAGCTCCCGACGCTACAATTCCCGTAACAAGCACTGTGAGTACATTCACCCCGAACAACGCCGATACTATCACTATAATATAAGGCAAGCATTTAAGGGCTTCGACGAGTGTTATTGCAGGTGCAGCAACCTCCTTTGCGCTGTTCCCGCTGAATGCATATATGAGCAACGTTATTATGGCCGCAGGGGCAACGAGCCTGAAATTTGTATAGAATTTGCTACGCATTGAGCAACCTTGTGTCTGTGTGGCGGCAATGGTCGTGTCCGAGATAAACGACAGGTTGTCGCCGAAAAAAGCACCTCCAACAACAATGGCTACAAGCCACGCAGTGTCGAATCCTGTCTGTTCGGCAAGCGTGTTTACCATTGGAGCAAGCGCAACGATTGTGCCCACCGATGTTCCTATGGAAAGTGATATAAAGCAGGCGGCAGCGAAAATACCGGCCGGAAGATAGTTGGCCGGAATGAATTTCAGAGTTATTGTCACCGTAGCGTCTACAGCGCCCATTGCCTTTGTTATTTGTGCAAAGGCACCCGCAAGCACGAATATCCACACCATATACATTATGCGGGAATTTGCGGCACCGCCCGAGAAACTGTTTACGCGCTCCTCAATGCCTCCGAAACGCGATATTGCAATGGCATATATTGACGCAGTCAAGAATGCAACTGTTATTGGAATGCGGTAAAAGTCCCCTGCAATGAGCGAACCTACAAGGTACACAGCCAACAGTACAATTATAGGCGATATAGCAGTGAGTCCGCGCAGAATGTTGTTGCTTTTCATACTTAGTGTTTTTTCAGTGTGCGAAGATAAGAAAAAATACTGTTTATACAAAAAAGTGGTGCGCCTTCACAGGCGCACCACCAATTGATTATCTTTTTCTCTCGGTTACTTTACAAGAACCTTTGCCGAGCGAATGATATTGTCGTTCTGCATCTTTACAAGGTATGTACCGGGCTCAATGGCAATCTTGGCAGGTTTTTCGGCAAACTCTACCAAACGACCGTCGATGGTGTAAACCCAAGCAACCTCGGCATTCTCAATAATGATAGCGCCTTCTGTACCTTCGGCCTTAGAAACCTCGACAGCCTCAACCTCCTCGACACCGGTAGGAGCGTTAACGCCCTCGGGCTCTTCGGCTATACCCTGGTCGCGTGTGTCAACAATGGTACGTCCGGGGTTTGTACCCTGAATCTCTGCGTTGAAGTCTATTGTGAAACCCTTTGCGTGGTAGCCAACAGGGCTGAACATTCCGGCGAACCAAGCGTCCGAGAATACAATGCGCAGACGGCTTGAGCCTGGTGTCGCGTTTTCTGGAACTTTGAATGTAAACGTGACACCGGTTGTCTGGAATGCTTCAGTTGCCTTACGAGCAGTTCCTGCAAAGAATATGCGCTCGCCCTCGGGGTCGGTTGTTGTCTTTCCTGTCTCAATCTCGCTTTGGTCTCTCTTTACCGGCAATGGCTTGTCAAAGTCTCCACTACCGTTGAGGTCCAACCAACCGCCTGCAAAGCAGTACTTCAAACCGTCGCTGGTGTCCGCACCCTTTAGTGTTATCTGAATTTCCTGACCTTGTCTCACAATCAGTGTGTGGTCAAGAGCATCGGCATACTGTGTTCCATCGAGCACAGGCTTGTCGGCTGTGTAGTTGATGTTCTGTACAGCACCAGTGGTCTTAACCTCGGTTAGGTAACGCTGCTCGCGTGCAATGTCGGCACCTTCGCAGTATTCGTCCATCTGGCTAATACCGTAACCGCCTACTCTGTCTTCTTTTACAGGAAGCTCGCTTTGAGCTGCACGGTTAACTTTTGTCCAGATAGTTGGAGAATAGGTCTTTTTGTCAAGAGAAATGGCACGTACACCAATGTAGGGAACGTCGTTCACGCTCTCAAAGTCGATGTTTGGAATAAGTGTAGCCCACTGCGATGTTGTACCGATTTTCGATATACGTCCCTCTTCGCCAATCTTCAAAAGAATCTCGAAGTGGTCAATGTTGGCCTCGTCGTTGTAGAGCAATCCCCATTCTGCGCGGTCTTGTGCCTCGGCATCAACTTCCCAGTGCAGCTTAACGGCCATTGAGGTCTTGGTTTCCTTCTTCACATTAGCAACAATGTTCTTTACATTTGCAGGTGTGATGGTGCTGTCGTCGTTAAGTTCGAGCTTACCGATGTACAACTGATAGTTCTCTTTGTTGCCCTTTACGCGGAAACCTACACGCTCTACAACGTCGTTGTTGTTAAGACCATTGAGAGCAATCTTTTTCTCTTCCCAAGTGTTGCCGGCAATGTCTCCGTATGGGAATTCAAGCCAGGTGTCGCTGCCTTTTTTCTTGAGAATGAGGTAAAGGTTCGATGGCTGTGCGCCGTTGAGGCTTTTTACTGCAATGTTGGCATATGGGTTGTGACCCTCGACCTTAAGGCTTGTCTTGTAGAGCACAATGTCGGTGCCGCTTGTTTTTGCAGTACCGGTAAGTTCAATTGATGAACCTCCTGTGTATGCATCGAGGTGTGTGTAGTTAACGTCAATGTCGTAGTTGGCGTTTGTTGTGCCACTTGTGTAACGCAACCAACGGTATGTGGGCACAATGTCCTGTGCACCCATATTGTACCAGTTGCCGGCGTAAGACTTCTTACCTTTGTAGAAGTAACGGTCGCCGTTACCCAGTGTAAAGTGTGTAAGGAAGTGGAATCCACCCTGAATAGCCGAACGCTCAGGAATCCAGTTTGCAATACCGGCAAACTCCGATAGTGGCAATGGATAATCCTTTGTGGGTTCCCAGTGTATTTTGCCGCTATTCGCTCTTGTTACCGCAGGACGGTCTATCGGGTTGCGCTTGCCACCCGACATTGCGCGCTCGAGCAGACGCTGGTAGTTACCCTGAATGTCGTAAGTACCGTCACCGCTATTGTAACTCATAAAACGGCTTTGACCGTGCTCGCCCCAAAGACAGATACCAATTTTGTGTGCATAGCTGTCATACTCAAGGTTGTTCCAGCTGCGGTCCATACCCGCAATCCAAACACCGGTGTAAAGACCATCGGCTGTGCCACAATTCAATTCTGCTGCTTTTACCGAATTTGACATATTATAACCACCGGTAAAGTCACCATTGCTATAGTTTAGCATCAGGTCGTGAGTCTTACCTTCGCTGTTTCCCAAAAGAGCGTTTGTTTGTGCCGTGTTGTATGGAGAAAGACCAGCTACTGCTGTATATATTGCACTATGGTAGTTTGTGAAACCAACCTCGGCTGCATATTTCCAAAGCTCCTTGTGTACAGCTACAATATCTTCATTTGAAAAACTGTTATCCTCCCAGTTGTAGTTGATACCGTCCGAACCAAGGAACATTAAAATGTGAATGAGAGGACGTACATATTTAAATGTGCCGTCGCTGTTCTTCTTTGTGATGAGTGCACTATATTCTTTGTCGTTACCGCCCGGTGTCCAGCTCTCGAAGAATGCAATACCGCTCATAATGTCGGTACCGTTGCGGTGTGCTGCGTCGACCCAAGAACCGGGGGCTGTAAAGAATCCGTGGTTCCAGCTACCAAAGAGGTTGGTGTACTGCCACATTGAGAATACGTCTGAACCGAACTTGCCGTTGGGGTGTCCAACACCGTGGTCTTTACCAATGTCTGTTGGAATGTTCAGGAACAGGTTGCGTCTCTCATAGGTCTCGGGGAGAAGGCGGTCGGCGCGGTCAAGAATCTCGGCACGACGAACGTGTGAGCGTATGAACGCAAGGTCCGAAGGCAGAATACCAATGCCCATCAACTCTTCGTCTGTGGGGAACTTGCGACCCTTCTGGTCAACCTCGTAGAAAAGGTCCATAAGGCGCTGAACATCGAATCCCGAAAAATCGTAGAACGCATCGGGGTCGTCCTCCTGGCCTGTAATGTCCTTCCAAGGCTCTTCGCCTACAATGTCAATAACGTAGCTGTTACCGGCATCGGTTGTGTTCCAACCATCAATAATCATACCCGTGGGCTTTTGATTAGGGTCCTGCGAGTTCATATATAAATCGCCTAATCCCAATTTCCAGGGATAACTGTTGTTACCCGATGCTTCTATTTTTAATTCGGTACTCGAGAAATATCCGTACACACCCGAAGCGCAAACGTATTTGTTGGCACCGATGCTGAACAGGTAGTACTTTTTCTCCTTTTCAATGATTCGGAACTGTTGGTTGGGGTCGTTAGCGTCTTTGCTTACACTGCCGACCTCTGTTCCTGAACTGAATGCAATACTGTTCTTGAAATTGTCGCTGAACATCAAGAAACCTCTTGCACTGCTGATGGTCACAATCTTGTCGTTGCTGAGTTGTGACAGAGCTGTTAACTTCTCGGCGTGCACTGTGGTCAGGCACAAGATGCTGAGAAGGGTTAAAAGAGTCTTTCTCATCTTTTTAATAATTAGTTAGTATAAAGTTTTTTATCTCTCCAATGTATGCTTGTTTCTTGTTAGAAGTTAGCCTTGTCAACGTCCCACCACAAGCGTGTAGCCTGCAGGTCGGCACCACCAAGAGCGGGGAGTCCGAACTCGTTTACAATAGCCTGGATACGGTCCTCGGTGGGTGCCCAAGGTATGCGACGTATAATATCTCCCTCTACAAGAGAACCATCGCCATCTTCGGGGTTAAGCACGGGGAACAGTTTGGGGTAGCCTGTACGACGCAACTCGGTCCAAGCCTCGGTTGAGAGCGGGAACAGTGCAATGTACTTCTGGGTGATAATCTTCTCGAGCTTTGTCTCCTGAGTATCATTATCGTTCCACTTAACGCCAATCTTTGTTGTGCTTTCCAAATCTTCGGTGTTGCCTGTGGGGTCAATATATGTGTAGTCGGCAGCACTCTCTTGAGCCATATAATCTCCTACAAGGGTTTTGTACGGGAATACATCGGGGAATCCTTCGAATGGACACTCGAGGTAAGCGTTCTCAATAGCACGCTCATAGAAGAACTGTGCTGTACCGCCCATACTCCAACCGCGCAGAGCACCTTCGGCACGCAACAGGTCAACCTCGGCCCACTTTATAAAGTAGAGAGGAATAAGTGCGTCAGTAAATGTCTGTGTGTTGATTTTTGAGAATGCCTGTAGCTGGTTAACGGCGTAGTCCTGTCCTGTACCTACAAGGAAACCTTCGCGCAAACCGCATAGTCTTGTGCCTGCAGGCATCTTCTCGAATGTCTCGTCGTTTATAATTACGTTGTTGTTATTTTCGAACACATAATCAACGTATGGGTGGTTGAGGCTCATAAGCAAGCTCTCGAACGATGCCGACAATACAAGGTCACCCCAGCCGAACACTCCCAGAAGCGGGTGAGCGAAACCGCTGAACATTGGGTAAAGAGCGTGCTGGTCGAGCTCGCGCTCAATGACACCGCTTGCAACAGCCTCTTCGGCCCATTTTCTGGCAGTCACAGCATCAACCTTTACAATGTGCATAGCCATACGCAATTTCAACGAGTTTGCGAGCTTGATGTATGTGTCGAAGCTTGTATCTCCCTCAAGGTAGAAGGCGGGGTTTGTATCGTGGTAAGCTCCCAATATACCGGTGACTATATTCTTATACTCATCGGAACGATATTCGTAGTTCTGCAGACAGGCTACAATGTTGTCGATGTTCTTTACAATAGCATTGTAGATGCTTCGCACGTTGATGTACACGCGAGGGTCCTCAACACCTCTCTTGTCCTCGAAATATGTGTAAGGACCGGCAAGGTCGGCCTGCTCCTGTGCAATGATGCAGTAGAAAAGAAGGTTGATGGCCTTAATCTCGGGGATTTTGTTCATTTCGGGGTCATTGAGCAAGGGAATTATTGAGTTCTTTGCCATTGTATAGGCACCCAACGGGTCGCCGTTAAAATCGGTGGTAAGGTCGTATGTCGAGGTCTTTTTACCATACATAAAGTCGCTGTGAGGTACTGTAAAGTACTGTGCGTATGTATCGGGGCCAAGACTGTACTGACGCTGGTAAGCGTGCTCGGCAGGGTAGCCGCCCTCTTTACCGCCACGAATGTTATAACGTCCTGACATTGCCTGACGGAACAGCGGGTCAAGATAACCGGCAGCAGCAGCAACCTCTTCAATAGGGTATTCCTCGTAGTAATTGAGTACGTCGGCGGGTGTCTCTTCCTCTATAAGGGTGTCAAACTCTCCCGGACGCTGCACTTCATTCTCGGGCTTGTTTTCTGTATTGTTGTTCTCGGGTACAATAATGTCGCCTAAACCAAATTCGTCGCCCGGATTATCGAACTTCAAACAAGAGTTCATTGCAAACGATGTAAATAACAACGTTGCTGCTAAAATCAGATGTTTTTTCATATCTAGAATAATTTTTTTACCTTATTTATATTATAGATTCAACTTGAGGTTGAAACCGAACGAACGTGTCGACGGGAGGTTGAACATATCGAATCCGCCCAAGCCACCGCCTGTACCCAAAGAGATATCGGGGTCAACTGGTGAGTCCTTGTAGATGAAGAACAGGTTGCGGCAAACGAATGAAAGGCTCAGGTTCTTGTACTCGCCAAAGAGGTTACGGAATGTGTAACCCAGTGACAACTCGCGCAGACGGAAGTTTGTAGCGTCGTAGATATAGCTGTCGAATGTGCGGTCCTCGTAGTATTTCTTGATTGATACAAGGTCACGTCCATCGTTAATGTACATAGCGTGATCGGTGCTACCCTGTCCCTCGGGAACAGCCTTGCCGCGCTTGTTGATGTAAAGACCCTTCTGGCCGGCAAACTCACTACCCTCGGGGTGAACGTAGCTCTCGGCTGCCAAACGTGCATCGCCAGAACGCTTAGAGTTACCCATACGGTCAAGGTAGAACTCTGTCATTGAAATTGTCTTGCCGCCTATGCGTCCGTTGATAAGGAAATATAGTGTAAAGTCTTTGTACGAGAATGTGTTAGACCAAGAAATTTGACAAGGAGAGTTCATATTGCCGGCATAGAAGTTGTAAGAACTGCCCATCTGTGGTGTTCCGCCAACAACCTTAATGTCACCGGTTTTGTGTATAATATCGCCATTTGAGTTGACAACGTCCTTGTCGTAACGTGCATAGTCCTTTATGTACATATCTCCAAACTTTCCACCTTTCTCGAATAGAATGTGGATTGCGCTCTCGGCCATACTCTGTGTAAGGGTTGCATTCTCGCCGGTCTTGGGGTCCTCGTAAATCTCCTCAATCTTGTTGAAGTTGTATGAGAAGTTTGCCGATGTGTTCCAACGCCAGTTTTTGTCAATCTTCCAGTCGTAACCGACGGTTAACTCGACACCTTGGTTGCGTATAACACCCGAGTTGACAGGGAGTGTCTTACCGCTGAGCAGGTATGCTGTGAGGTAAGAATTGCACATTGCCGAATTGTAGTATGTTACGTCGAAGTTAAGACGGTCACGGAAGAACTGCATCTCAAGACCTGTCTCAAATGACTTTGTCTTTTCGGGGACGGGCTTGAACGATGCATAACCGCTTGTGGTGATTGTACCCTTTACAAGGTCCATATATCCCTTGTCGAACACAATGTTGGGAATTGAGTTACCAACCTCGGAGTAGCTCAGACGATATTTTGCGTATGTGAACCACTTTGGCAACTTGATGATGTCGCTCAAGACAGCGTTGGCTCCGAAACCGAAGTAACCGTAGCTCTCGGCTGTACCCAGGTGCTTGAACTGACGGAACGGACGATACCAGTCCTGACGATAAGAAGCGTCAACAAACACAACGTCGCCCCAACCTACCTGCACGGTTGCAAGTGCAGCCTGGTCCCAATTGCTGCTCTTTGTTTCGTAGTGCTGGTCGGCATAAGCCTGAGGATAGAATACATTGATAGCTGTAGGTATTGAGGTGTGAGCACCGTAGTTGTTCATTTCAGGGTTAACGGTCGCTCTGTCGCTGTAAACGGTACCGTTGCTCTGTATTGTGTGGCCTACATAACCGGCTGTTGCCGAAAGTGACCAGTCCTTGCCGAACTCTTTGTTGTAAGAAAGCAGATAGTCGGTGTAAATCTCGTTTGTACGGTCGCTGTTGAGGAAATACATACCGTAGTACTCCATTTCGTTGACGTTCATTGTGGTTGCATAACGACCACCCTCGCTGTTGAATTTGTTGTTGTCGATTGAAACACGTCCTTGGAGGTTCAAACCGTCAATAATCTTTAGGTTGGCCTGGAAACTTGCATAGAAACGGTCCTCATTGTCTTCTCCGAAGTTTCTGTTAAGCAACCAGTAGGGGTTGTTCGACTTACCTGCAATCTGGCCCCAATTCTGTCTTTTGCCTGAAAGGAGTGCGTATGTTCCCGACACTAACTCATTCTTTTCGTTGATATAGATATCCTTGTTGTTTGAAGATTTCCACTGGCCGTCAATCTCGTAGTTCTCCTTGTAGTACGGCATATCGATGTCGCGGCTCGCGGTGTAAACGTCATATATGGGGTTGAACAGACGACCGCCACCCAAACGGTTCTTTGTGCGTGTCTGCATATAGTTTACATTGATGTTCATTGTAAGACGGTCCCACAAGTTGTATGACTGACGGAATGCAAATGTGTTACGTACGTAGCTGTTGTTCGCAAGAAGACCTTCGGAGTATGTGTTAGAGTAAGATGCGTATGTTTGAATCTTCTCGGTTCCTCCCGAAATTGAGATAGAGTTGTTGGTCATAAGACCTGTCTGGTAAAGGTCCTTGATGTCGTCGGCAGCCTTACCGCGGAGGTGAATGTCGTTGTAGCCGTCCTCGAAGAACTTGGTATCGTTGGGAACGCTTACAATCTGGTCGTTGCCGGTGAGTCTGTTACCCCAGCTGCCCAACTCAATCTTGAGAAATTCTCCTGTGTTGGGGTTGTATGTAGAACCACCGTATGAGTTTTGAATCTGCGGTGTAAGGAACGGAGTGTCAAATGTGGTGTTTGAGTTGAAAGTAACCTCCATCTTGCCCTGCTTACCTTTCTTTGTTGTAATCATCACAACGCCGTTGGCTGCGCGTGAACCGTAAAGAGCAGCAGCGTTAGCTCCCTTTAGAATGTTCATAGACTCAATATCATCGGGGTTAATCATTGACAAGGGGTCGGAACCCTCGGCAAATGAACCCTCGCCACGGAACGATTCTGAATTTTGCTGGCCACGGATTGAGTTTGTCATAGGCACTCCGTCGACTACTATAAGCGGTGCGTTGTCACCCATTATCGACTTGTTACCGCGAAGCAGAATCTTTGATGCGCCACCGGCACCACCGGCACTGGGGGTAATTGTAATACCTGAAACCTTACCCTCGAGTGAGTTTACAAGATTCGCGTCGGGTGCTTTGAACAGGTCGTCGGCCTTTACCATTTGGGTTGCGTAGGTGAGTGACTTCTCCTTGCGCATAATACCCATTGCGGTAACCACGAGCTCTTCGAGCTGATTATTCTCTTCAATCATCACAAAGTTCAGGTTTCCACCTTTCCAAACCTGGTCTTCGCAGGTAAAGCCCATTAAAGATGCGCGAATGGTAGAACCTTTCTTTACGTTTTTCAGAATGTAAGAACCGTCTAATTCAACGAATGCCGAATTTTGTGTTCCGACAACGTAAACAACGGCTCCAATCATCTCTTCGCCTTTTTCGGACAAAACTGTGCCCTTGACTGTACCGAACTGCGGGTCTTGCTGTACGGTGATGTTGCCTGCAAATGCCTGCGTGGGCATAAGGGAAAGAGAAATTCCCATAAAGGTTGCCATAAAAAGCGACCTTACAACCGATTTAAGTAGTTTCATATAATGTTTTTTATTTTGGGAGCAGTGTTGCCACCGCATTCCCGTTGGTTAAATAAATTGTTTCCTTCAGTATCGTGATAAAATTATTTATATTTATATAAATTATCTAATATACCACGTTCAAAATTACTCAAATATTTTATTTGCAGAAATCTTTTTCGGTTTTTTTTGTTTGTCGAGGTGATGAAAATAATAAATTGACAGTTTTTCGACTCTATTTTAGGGAAAAATGTGCATTTTGACAGTTGCGGCGGGGTGGATTTCCACCTCGCCGCAACTGTCTCTTTTGAAATTCAGAAGCTGTTTGAATTTATTATGAAGGTATATTGAAACTGCAAAAAGTGATGTCTCAAACAGTTCAAGAAGGTGCTTGAACCCCTTTTGAAAAATCAGTTTGCATTCTGTGCAGTTTTTCTTGTCAGTTTTTCTTTTTCGCTGTTATATAGCCTGCTATTCTTGTCGTTTACCGGTAAAATTTGTTCAATAAAGAATCTTGAACAATCGCGGAATAAATTTTAAACAGCTTCTGATAAATTATTTAATTTCCCATATTTCGTTTGTCTCGAGCAACTCGCTGAAGTTGTGGTATTTCTTTGCGTCTTTTACCTCCTCGACCTGTGCGTGCAGAGCGTCGTTGTAAGTGATAGCCTCAACGTCACGTATTATACCGAGCGCAATGGGGAATTCCGGTCCCTCCATAAGTGCGAGCTTCAGGTGCAGGGTGGTGTCCTTGCAGTGTGCGTCGTGTACTAATATGTCGCTCTCGCTAATGCCATTCTCGCCTATTCTGACAACCTTGAGCCCGAATCCTTCTTGCATAAGTCCGAACTCACGATTCTCGCCGAAAATCATTGGCTTGCCGTGTTCGAGATATATTGCATTCTTGGCGCGTCCCTCTTTGGTGTAGACACTCTCGTGTGTGCCGTTGTTGAATATTACGCAGTTCTGCAGAACCTCGACTACAGAGGCGCCTTTGTGTTGTGCGGCAGCTTTGAGGCAACCTACAGCCGCCGGCATATCTGTAGCCACGCAACGTGCGAAGAAATTGCCTCGTGCGCCGAAACATAGTTCGGCTGGGCGGAACGGGTCCTCCACGGTGCCGTAAGGCGATGACTTACTCACAAAGCCACGCATAGATGTCGGTGAGTACTGTCCCTTTGTAAGGCCGTATATGCGGTTGTTGAGCAGAATCATATTAAGGTCGATGTTGCGGCGTACAGCGTGTATAAAGTGGTTACCGCCAATGGCAAGACCATCGCCGTCTCCCGAAATTTGCCACACTGTAAGGTCTGGGTTGGCAACCTTTGCTCCTGTAGCAATAGCTGCCGAGCGTCCGTGTATAGTGTGGAACCCGTAGGTGTTCATATAGTAGGGCAGGCGTGACGAGCAGCCTATTCCTGAAATTACCGCAATATTATGCGGTGCGACGCCTAACTCTCCCATAGCCTTGTGCAGTGCGCCCAGGAACGAGTGGTCGCCACAACCCGGACACCAACGTGGCTGTCCGAACTTATAGTCTTGTGCTGTGTATTCGCTCATATCTTAACCCTCCATAATTTTAGTGAATGACTCGACCAGTGCGGCAATGGTAAACGGTTGACCCTTAACCTCGTTGTGCTGGTGTAATTTTATGCCCTCGATTTTTCCGCGCAGGTACGACGCAAACTGTCCCATATTCTGCTCGGCAACAACAATCTTGCTGTAGCGGCGCAGAACCTCTTCGGCGTTGCTTGGCAGCGGATTTATGAATTCGAAGTGTGCCAACGCCACCTTTTTGCCCTCGCTGCGCATTTGTTGCATAGCCTCGCACAAGTGTCCGTATGTGCCTCCGAAGCCTACGATGAGAAGGTCGGCGTCACTGTCGCCCTCGACCTGAAGAGGGGGTATGGCGTTTGCTATTTTTGCAACCTTTCTTGCGCGTGCCTCAACCATATAGTGGTGGTTCGCCGGCTCGTTGCATATAGCTCCTGTAGCGGCATTTTTCTCAAGACCGCCTATCCGGTGCGTGAAGCCCGGAGTGCCGGGTACAGCCCAGTAGCGCACATCGTTCTCGGGGTTACGCTTGTAGGGGCTCCAGTCGCCCTGCATTTCGGGTGTGACGTACGGTGGCACAATCTTCGGGTACTCGTTAATGTCGGGGAGCTTCCACGCTGCCGAACCGTTGGCTATAAAGGCATCGGTGAGCAGTATCACAGGTGTCATATGCTCGACTGCAATTTTGCAGGCAGCAAATGCCGCGTCGAAACAGTTGGTGGGCGACGTTGCTGCTATCACCGGGATTGGACTTTCGCCGTTACGTCCGTAGAGTGCCTGCAACAGGTCGGTCTGTTCGCTCTTTGTGGGGAGTCCGGTCGAAGGACCACCACGCTGAACGTCTATAATAACAAGCGGTAACTCGGTTATTACTGCAAGGTTGATGGCCTCGCTCTTTAGGCATATTCCCGGGCCTGATGTCGATGTGCAGGCAAGTGCTCCGGCGTATGCTGCACCCACTGCCGATGCGCAACCGGCAATCTCGTCCTCGGCCTGTACGGTTATTACCCCCATAGACTTATGCTTGGCAAGCTCGTGCAGAATATCGGTGGCCGGTGTAATAGGGTAGGAGCCGAGGAAAAGCCTCATTCCGGCTTTTTCGGCAGCAGCCATAAGACCGTATGCGGTAGCCTTGTTGCCGTTTATGTCCATATAGCGACCTTTCTTCTTCTCGGGATTGCTCTCTATGCTGTATGTGTGGGCAATTGAGGTGTGGGTGTTGTGTCCCATATCGTATCCGGCACGCAGAACCTTGATGTTGGCCTCGGCAACCTCGGGCTTCTTGGCGAATTTTGCACGTAGCATATTTTCGGCAAGTGTAAGGTCGCGGTCATATATCCAGCATACAAGACCAAGCGCGAGCATATTCTTGCAACGTACGATGCTCTTGTTGTCGAGCCCGCTGTCTTTGAGTGTTTCTTGGCACAAAGAGGTTATTGGGCAGGGTACAACTTCGCAGGTTATTCCCAGTTCGGCAATTGGGTCGTCGGTCTTGAACTCGGCTTTCTGAAGGTCTTTCTCGGTGAATGAGTCGCTGTCGATTATTATTGCTCCGGTGGGTTTGCAGTGCTTGTGCTGTGTCTTTAGCGCAGCGGGGTTCATTGCAACAAGAATGTCGCATTTGTCACCGGGGGTCAGTACTTTGTCGGCTCCAATGTGTACCTGAAAGCCCGAAACGCCGGTGAGTACTCCTTGCGGAGCGCGTATGTCGGCGGGGTAGTCGGGAAAGGTGCAGATGTCGTTTCCGACTGTTGCGGAAATTGTTGAGAAGATGTTTCCTGCCAACTGCATACCGTCGCCCGAGTCGCCCGAGAAACGTACAACAATCTGGTCGAGTTTCTGTGTTTTTCTTTCGTCTGCCATTTTTTTGTCTCTTTTAGAGTTGTTATATTGCTTGCCAAAGTTCGCAAACAAAAATGAAACAAAGAAACTTTTTTGAATAAAAGTTAAGGGTGTATATAATTAAAAGAGGCGCACGATCGTGCGCCTCTTTTAATTATATGTCGTTTTTACATATCTCCCATACCTTCCATATCGCTGTAACCGCCTCCGGGCATCTCTTGTTGCTTGCGATTGGGCTTTTTTGCCTTCATATTTCCGAAGCTGTATGTTACGGTCACACCAAACTGACGACCGCCGTGAGAACTCTTGGAATGGCGATAGAAAGTTTCGTTTTCGGTAACGCTGTTCCAGCCGCGTGAGTCGAGCAGGTCGCGTGCGTTGACGCTGACGCTCCAGTGGCTGTCGAACATCTTGCGCAAGCCGAGGTCGAGCATATAGCTGGGTTCACGGTAGCCTTGTGCAACAATGCGTTTGGCATTGTAACGTCCGGTCAACTGCATTGTGATGCCCCAGGGGAGCATAAGGCTCGCGGTCATACGTGCATTCCACGAGAAATTTTCATCGGCCTTTCCGTTTATCTCCTTGTTGTTTATAATGTATTTAAACGCGTCGAGTTTGTAGTAAAAGAGATTTACCGTAGTGGTGAGGTCGAGTATCTTAAACAGGCGGTTCTTGCCCACAATCTCAAGTCCGGCCGACTGTGTGCTGGCTACATTCTCACTTGTGGTGTAGATGACTTTTCCGTCGCTGTAACTGATGCGTTCAATAACATCGCTTGTGGTGCGGTAATATCCCGACAGCGAGAGTGTGTGGTTCTTCCAGTTTTTTATGTAGTTAAGCTCGTATGCATTTGAATACTCGGGCGTCAGGCCGGGGTTACCGAATGTGATGTTTGTTGAATCGCTTATGTTCTTGAAGTCATTAAGCTGGCCTCCCCACGGACGGCGCAGACGACGGGTGTAGTTTACCTGTATCTCTTGTCCGTCGCTAATCTCGTAACTGAGGAACGCGCTCGGGAATAGCTTGAAAAAGTCGTTGCCCTTGAGTGGGGGTATGTCGCCACTCTCCATTTGTGCGTGTCCGTATGAGCTTGTTCTCACGTTCCAGTATTCTCCGCGCAAACCTATCTGGAACCCGAACTTGCCGAATCGTCCCGAATATGTTGCGTAGAGCGCGTGGGTATTCTGCTTGTAGCGGAATTGGTTGTATAGGTCTTTGTCTATTATTTTATGTTCCTCGTCGGTGTAGGTTATGACGGGGCTGTTGTCGTTTGAAAAGTCTCCGTTGTATCCGGCCTCAACACGGTGGTTCGCATCAATCTTGTATTCGTAGTCGAGCTTGATGTTGTGGCTGATGCTGCGGTTCTCACCGTCCTGATACTGGTAGCTCTTGATGGTCTTGGGGTCGTTGCCCAGAATCTCGGTTGTCTGTTTGTATTCGGCGTCGCGCATCTGCGTCCACTCGTTGCGGCTTACCGAGAAGTCGAGGAAGTGTGTGTCGCTCCACCTGTGTGTGTAGCCCAGTTCTACATTATACATTCGGGGACGGCCGCTTGTCGTGGTGTTGCGTGTGACGCGTTGTGTGGGGGCTCCTTCGGTGCCGTCGCTCAGTAGAGGACCTCTCTCGTATGAAATGTCGTTGCGGTGTTGGCCGAGACCGTACATTCCCATAAGATTAAGGTATAGCTCGTCTTTGCGAGTGAATCTCCAGGTAAGGCCGGCACGGGCAAAGACATTATGCGGGTTGCGCAGGCCATCGCTTTTCTGGTGCATATAGCTGCCGGGTGTGCCGAAATAGCGTGTGTGGGCGCTGCCTTCATTGTCGAACCTCATATTGCGGTAGTTGACACCTCCGTAGGCATCAATAGTTCCACTGCTGTAATTTATGTTCGCGCTGGCATTGTAGCCTCCGTAGCTGTCGCCACCGGCTTGGACGCTGCCGTAATAACCGGCCTTGCGGTCGCGCTTGAGTATAATGTTTATAATTCCGGCTGTGCCTTCGGGCGAGTGTTTGGCCGATGGGTTCGTTATGACCTCAATTTTCTCTATGGAGTTTGCCGGCAACTGTTGCAGAATATCACCCTGATTGTCGGCTGTAAGTCCGCTGGCCTTGCCGTTAATCCATATTGTGACACTCTCGCTGCCGCGAAGCGATACTACTCCTTCGTTGTCTACCTCGACCGAGGGTATGTCGACAAGAACGTCGCTGGCCGAACCTCCGGTTGTGGCGATACTTTGGTCAACGGTGAACACGCGTTTGTCGATGTCGAATGTCATTTGTGAACGTTGCTCGGTAACGACAACCTCTTTAAGCATCTTTCTGTCGGGCTTTAACACAATGTCCTTGAGGTTGTGGCTGCTTCTTTGCGGTGTAATGTTCACCTTGACGCTGTCGCTCTTATAGCCGATGAACGTGAAACGCACCGTGTAACGTCCCTCCTTCAGACCTTGAATGGCGAACCTTCCATCATCGTCAGATGTGCTACCCATCGTGGGTAATGATGAACCTTCGGGGACAATGGCGATGGTCACAAAACCGAGCGGCTCGTTACTCTCGCCGTCAATCATTCTTCCGGAAACGGTACCCGATACCTGCGCTATTGTGGCTATGGGCAATAGTGATAAAAGTAGAAGTAGTAGCTTATTTCTCATTTGTAAGTTCTTGTAGCGTTTAAGTGCTTTTATTAAGAAACAAAAATAGTAATAACCCGCCTTTGTGATTTTGCTTTTTAAAGCACTTCGTTTATCCTCTTATGGAAGTACCCCGAAGTCCAAAGGCGGCTTATGCTTTGTGCCGTTGCACTGTAGCGGGTGCAAAGGTACAATAAAAAAACTATTGTACAATATTTTTACTTAAGGTATGTCGATAAATCTCCGCTAATCTGCCGCAGTGAAATTTCGCACAGTTTTGTTTGGTATTCAACCGACAAGAGACGCTCCTCGGCGTCAAGAAGACTCTTCTGCGCTTCGCGCATTTCTATACCCGAAATGTCGCCGAGCATATAGCGCTCTTTGGCAATCTCGTGGTTCTCGCGGGCGGTTATAACATTCTGCTTTTCGAGGTTGAGCAACTGAATGTTGTTGCGGTAGGCCTGCCACAAGTTGCCAAGCTCGGCTTTGAGACCTAATTCCAGCTTGTTGCGTTGCAGTTGGGCGTTGGCAACGTCAATCTTCGCGTTGCGACGCTCGCGCTTGAACTTGCCGTCCCATATTTTGAAGCCTACCGTGACGCCGGCGCTGCCGCCCCAGTTGCTGCGCTGTGTGTAGCTGTTTGTCTCGTACTTGCTGAATGTGTAGTCGTATCCGGCGTTGAGCTTTACATATGGGTAATAACGTGATAGAACTTTTTTGTAGTCCAACTGCACGACTTTGCTGTTCTGGTCGGCAAGGAGCAGGTTGCTGTTGCTTGCGAGCATATCGTTCCACAATTCGCCGAATACAAAAGTCGTGTCGGCTATTATGCTCGTTTCGCTTGTCTCAATGGGTGTGTAGACCTCGTCTATCGCCATCATCTCGTTGAGCGCAATTCGTGAGGTAAGCACCACTTCCTGTTGTTTTATGTATTGTGCGCTGTCGGCGTTAAAGTCTACTTTTGCCTGTTGGTAGTCGAGACGTGAGAAGTTACCTATATTGTAACGCTCCTCGACAATGCGCAGACGCTCCTTTGAGAGTATTACAGCATAATAGTAGTTGTTCAAACGGCGTTTTTGTTGAATGAAATTGTAATACTCGGCCGTCAGGTTCGCAATAAAATCCTCCAGCTCAATGCGTGTGCTTGTCTCGCCCATACGTTCAAGCTCCTTCAATTGTTTGTAGGTGGTGGTCATCTTGAACCCGTCGAAGATTGTCCAACTGAGTCCGATACCGGCGTTTACATTGTGGTCGAGAGCGTTGCGCACCATCTGGGTCTCTCCGCTCGTGCGGAGCTTGCTGTCACTGCTTGCAAGGTCTGCATTGTAACCGGCGTTAAGGTCTATAGATGGCAGAATGCCGGCATTTTCCAATGTGGCGTTGTTGTGTGCCTTCTGCTCGTTGTTACGGCTTATTCGTAACGAATAGTTCTTTTCGAGTCCTTTCTCGAGGCATTCACGCAACGACAGTGTCTGGGCTTGAATGCTTGCGCTCACTGCCACAAGGGCAATTATTATGGTAAGGGCTTTTTTCATTCTTCCTCTTTCTTTTTACGTTCTGTTGATATGTAACTGTATATTGCGGGTACAATGTACATTGTCAGGATTGTTGACACAAGCATTCCTCCGGCAACGGCAATACCCATCGCTATTCTTTGGTTGGCGCCTTCGCCTGTCGCAAAGGCAAGCGGCAACAATCCGAGAATAGTCGATACGCTTGTCATAAGAATGGGGCGCAGACGCTGTAACGATGCACTCTTTATAGCCTCCATCTTGCTCTCGCCCTCGTCCTGTTTCTGGTTGGCAAACTCCACTATCAGAATACCGTTCTTTGCCACAAGACCTATGAGCATAATTATTCCAATCTGGCTGAAAAGGTTCATCGTAATGTCGTTAAAGTACATAAAGACGAGTGCTCCGGCAATGGCGAGCGGTACGGTGAGCATAATGATGAACGGGTCTTTGAAACTCTCGAATTGCGCTGCAAGGATAAGATATATGAGTATAAGCGCCAGTATGAGAGCGAACATCAGGCTCGATGAACTCTCGCGGAACTCTTTTGAGTCTCCGGCAAGAGCTGTGCGGAATGTCTCGTCAAGCAGCTCGTCGGCAATCTTGTCCATCTCGTTAAGTCCGTCGCCAATGGTCTTGCCCTCGGCGAGACCGGCCGACACTGTCGCCGACAGGAATCTGTTATAGTGATAGAGCTTGGGCGGTGCCACGTTCTCGACAAACTCGACAAGATTGTCCAGCTGAATCATCTCGCCGTTGTCGTTGCGAATGTAGATTGATTTTACCGCAGTGGGGGTGTTGCGTTGCTGACGGTTTACCTGACCTATAATCTCATACTGCTTGCCGTTCATATAGAAATACCCCATACGCTGTCCGCTTAAGCCGTACTGCAACGTTTCGGCAACGTCTCGCACGCTTGTACCCAGGCTTCCTGCCTTGTCGCGGTTGATGTTTACGCGCACCTCGGGACTGCTGAACTTGAGGTCGACATCGGCCATCTTGAATGTGGGGTTGTCGTGTACACGGCTTATGAACTCCGGTAGGACCTCTTGTAATTTTTCGATGCTTGTTGCTTGAATTACATACTGTACAGGCATACTTCCGCGACGGCCACCGAACGACGACTGTTGTTGCACGAACGAACGGGCCTTGGTCTTGCTGCTTACAGCCGATGTCAGCTTTTCGGCAACCTCCATCTGTGTGTAGTCGCGTTCTTTAATGTCTTTGAGCGAGATTCTTATGTTACCGCTGTTGCTCGATACGCGCGACGTTACCGATTCGGCATCGGGGACAATGGAGTCTATCAAGGCTGTAATATCCTCGGTGTAGTCACGCATATACTCGTAGCTGACTCCTTCGACGCCACGGGTGTTGATGGTTATTTGCGAACGGTCCTCCATTGGCGCCATCTCCGAGGGAATCTCTTCCCACAGCCACCAAATGGCTGCAAATGTGGCTATTGATACCGGTATGGCCACCCAGCGTCTTTTAAGGAACGCATTAAGCGACTTTTCGTATATATTGTTAAGCCCCACGAAGAACGGTTCAGTCTTGCGGTAGAACCACTGTTGCTGCTTACGTCTTTTGAGGAGCTTCGTGGCGAGCATCGGGGTGAATGTAAGCGCTGCGAACGACGATATTATCACAGAACCGGCAACCACAAAACTGAATTCTCTGAACAGACGTCCGCTCATTCCTTCCATAAAGACAATGGGCAGGAACACCGCCACAAGGGTGATAGTTGTTGAAATTACGGCGAAGAAAATCTCTCTGGAGCCTTCTATCCCGGCTCTAAAGGGGTTCATTCCTTTCTCGATGCGAATATAAATATTCTCGGTCATCACAATAGCATCGTCGACCACAAGTCCCACCGACAGTACCACGGCAAGCATCGTCAGCACGTTTATCGAGAATCCTGCGATGTACATTACAAAGAATGCTCCAATAAGTGATACGGGAATTACAATACAGGGAATAAGCGTCACTCGCCAGTCGCGCAAGAATAAAAATATTATGATAATTACAAGAATGAACGCTTCGTAAACGGTGTTCTTAACCTCGTCTATTGATGCGCGAATGAATTTTGTGCTGTCGAATCCGTATGAATAGCTTATGTCGTCCGGAAGGTCTTTCTGCATCTGCTCCATACGCTCATATACGGCATCGGCAATCTCAATGTGGTTGGCTCCCGGCTGTGGAACAACTACTGCACCTACCATAGGTACTCCGTCCATCTTCATATAGCTCTTGAGGTCGGCGGGGCCAAGCTCGGCGTGTCCAATATCGCTGATGCGGACGATGTTGCCGTTGTGTTCTTTAATTATTATGTTATTGAACTCTTTGGCTGTGTGCATCTGTCCCATAGTGCGCAACGTGAGCTCCATTGTGTTGCCCTCGATGCTTCCCGACGGCAGCTCCACGTTCTCGCTGGTTATAGTGTTCTTGATGTCTACGGGGGTAATGCCGTATGCTGCCATTTTGACAGGGTCTAGCCAGATGCGCATCGAATAGCGCTTCTCGCCCCATATTTGCACGCTGCTGACGTCGGGTATTGTCTGCAACTGTTCCTTTACGGTGAGGTCGGCAATCTCGCTCAGTTCGAGCAACGAGCGACTGTCGCTCTGTATGGCTACCATAAGTATGGGTGTAGCATCGGCATCGGCTTTTGATACGGTCGGGGGGTCGCAGTCGCGAGGCAGGTAGCGTTGTGCACGCGACACTTTGTCGCGCACGTCGTTGGCGGCTGTCTCAAGGTCGACAGAAAGGTCGAACTCGACCGTGATTCGGGATTGTCCCTGCTGGCTGACGCTGGTGAGTGAACGTATGCCCGGGATTCCGTTGATATTTTGCTCTAACGGCTCGGTAATCTGGCTCTCGATAACCTCGGCGTTCGCACCGGCGTATCCGCAAGTTACCGATATTATAGGGTTGTCGACCGAGGGGTATTCGCGCACTCCGAGCGTGTTGTAACCGATAATACCGAACAGGATTATTATTATTGTCAACACCGTCGCAAGGACCGGTCTGCGTATACTAAGTTCCGATATATTCATAGACTCGCTCTTTTTGCGTTATTCGAATGAAACAATCTTGACCTGTGAACCTTTGCGCAGCTGCAGCGTTCCCGATGTAAGGATTGTGTCGCCCACCTCCAGACCTTTTACAATCTGTATCTCTGCCTCGGTACGTATTCCTGTAAAAACCTCCACGGGCTCGGCCTTGCCGCTTCGACAGACAAAGACTTTGTTCTTGCCCATTTCGGGGACAATGGCTTCGGAGGGTACGGCAATGGCGTCGTGTATCTCTTTTTGTTTTAAGCGTATGCCTGCATATTGTCCCGACAATAGTTCGCCTTTTTTGTTGGGGTAAATGGCACGGACGAGCAAGGTGTGTGTCTCGGCGTCGAGTGTAGCCTCGGTCGCGTACACCTGTGCCTCGAATGTTTCGAGTTTACCCTCGACATTGAACTCGAGGTTGGTGCCTTTCTTTACGTCTGTGGCGTATCGCTCGGGTACCGAAAATTCTACTTTGATTGGGGTTACAGATGTCAGCTTGGCGATTATTGTCGATGGTGACGCGTATGAACCCACGCTCACTTGACGCAATCCGATTACTCCGTCGAACGGCGCGCGCAGCTCGGTCTGCTCAATTTGTGCCTTGGTCTTCTCTATGTCGGCGTTCAGGGTTGCAAGTTCGGTCTTTACAATCTCTAACGCCTCTTTGCTGACAGCGTCGCGCTGCAGAAGGGTACTTTGGCGGTAAACACGTTCTTCGGCAAGGGGTATCTGCGCTTCAAGACGTGCCAGCTGCGCCTGCAGCTGCGCGTCGTTGACCTTTGCGAGCAGAGTGCCTTTTTTTACGTGGCTGCCCTCCTGAAAGTATATGTCGGTAATTTTTCCCGATGTCTCGAACGAGAGCTGAACCTCTTCGTCGGGCACAAGGCGGCCGATGATGGGAATCTCGTCGGTCAGCAGTCTGGGAGCTATTATTCTTGCATTTACTTCAAGGACTTTCTTTGTGACACCTTTCTTTACAGTTTCGGCTTTTGCAAGTTCTTTATTCTCGGTGGGCTTAAGGCTCATAAAGCCAATTATTGCCGAACCGATTATAAGCAGGGATACAAGTATCCATTTGAGCGTTTTTTTCATATATTGTTGTTTTTTTGTGTTTTTTTTATTTGGTATAGCACGCAATTGTGCAAAGTTACTCAATTATTTAGAGTATATAAAATCAAATAGGTTTAATTTTAAGTTAATATTTTATCATTTTGTTTTAAATAGTATAAACCGTGGATTAAAGTTTGTGCAATAATTGCTTTTTCATCAACTTTTCACTATCTTTGCGCCCGATTGTTGCGGGTGGCTGTGTGGCTCTGCAAAGAAAAGGTAAATATTAACAAAAAACAGAATATATTATGATTAACGCTCAAGACATTAAAATCGGTACCGCTATCCGTATGGACGGCAAGTTGTATTTTTGTATAGACTTCCTGCACGTAAAGCCCGGCAAGGGTAACACCTTTATGCGTACTAAGCTTAAGGACGTTGTTGACGGCTATGTGCTCGAGCGTCGTTTCAACATCGGTGAGAAACTTGAGGACGTACGCGTTGAGCGTCGCCCCTATCAGTATCTCTATCAGGAGGGCAGCGACTATGTATTTATGAATCAGGAGACATACGAGCAGGTGAATATCTCGGCAGACCAGATTAACGGTGTTGCATATATGAAGGAGGGTATGACGCTTGAGGTTGTAACCGATGCTTCGACCGAGACTATTCTTTTTGCCGATATGCCTGTGAAGGTTGTGCTTGCTGTTACATACACCGAGCCTGGTCTCAAGGGCGATACAGCTACCAACACTACTAAGCCTGCAACATTGGAGACCGGCGCCGAGATTCGTGTGCCTCTCTTCATTAACGAGGGCGAACTTGTTGAGGTTGACACACGTGACGGTTCATACGTTGGTCGTGTAAAAGCATAAAAACTCCAATAAAATAAAGAATCTTGTTATATTCTATAATTGTTCCTGTTTATAACAGGCCGGGTGAGGTAAAAGAACTTCTTGACAGCCTGTTGGCTCAGACGGTAAAGCCTTTTGAGTTGGTAATTATAGAAGATGGCTCAAAGGAACGGTGTGATCATTTGCTTGGTCACTATCGTTCCTTTTTTACTATCAACTATTATTACAAGGATAACTCGGGGCGCAGCGACACGCGCAATTACGGAATGGCGCGCGCCAACGGCGACTATTTGCTCTTTTTTGATTCCGATGTTATTCTGCCGCCTTTCTACTTTGAAAGGCTCGAGGCTGCAATGAATGCCGACTACTGCGACTGCTTCGGTGGCCCCGATGCTGCTGACGCTTCATTCTCGGATATGCAGAAGGCTGTGAGTCACGCAATGACCTCATTCTGGACAACCGGCGGAATTCGTGGCGGAAAGGCTGTGATGGAGAAGTTCTGTCCGCGTACCTTCAATATGGGGCTCTCGAGAGCTGTGTACGAGAAGGTGGGCGACTTCAAGGATATGATGGGTGAGGATATTGACCTTAGCATCAGAATACGCAATGCGGGGTTCAGTGTTCGTCTCATACGCGAGGTTTTTGTTTACCATAAGCGTCGCATAGACCTCGGACGCTTTTACAAACAGGTTAACAACTTCGGGCAGGCACGAATATGGTTGCAGCTTATACACCCCGGTTCACTGAAAATTGTGCACACGGCACCTGCGGTGATGCTTGTGATGGGTCTTACCTTGCTGGCGGCGTCATTCTTCTGCCCCTGGCTGCTGTTACTCCCGTTGCTGTATCTGCTGTTGATATTTGGCGACTCGTTTCTCAAGAACAAAAGCCTGAAAGTAGCAGCCCTCTCGGTTGTGGCGGCAGTTGTACAGATAGTGGGTTACGGAATGGGCTTCCTGAAAGCCTTGTGGTTTAAGATGATACTGCGTCGTCCGCTTGAGACAAAGGAGAATCTTACTAAACTTTATAATAGAGGCTGATGTCTGGGAACAAGAAACTGAGCATAAGGGATTGGCCTGTCGAGAACCGTCCGCGAGAGAAGGCTATTGAACACGGTGTTTCAACGCTGAGCAAGGCTGAACTGTTGGCAATACTCATTGGCAGTGGCAATGACGAGGAGAGTGCTGTAGAGCTTATGCAACGCGTGCTTGCGTCGTGCAACGACAGTATTGCGGAACTCTCGCGTCTTTCATACGACGACCTGTGCCTGTTTAAGGGAATTGGTCCGGCAAAAGCCATTGCTATTATGGCTGTGTGCGAACTATGGAAGCGCCGCGTGAGTGATGAGCGTTCGACGTTGGCTCGCATAACATCGCCTAAAGCTTTGTACGACTATTTTCACCCGATATTATGCACCTCTACGGTAGAGCAGTGCTATGTGTTGCTCCTCAATAATATGAACAGGGTCATAGATTGTGTCAAGATAGGGTCGGGAGGCTTTACGGCTACGGTTGTCGACATAAGAATGGTGGTGCGTGAGGCGCTCCTGAAGCGTGCAACAACAATAGCGCTCTGTCATAACCACCCGTCGGGGTGTGTGAGTCCGAGCGGCGAGGACGACAGGCTTACAGCCAACCTTTCCGAGGCTTGCAAGGTTATGAATATACGTCTGCTCGACCACATAATAGTGACTGACGGTGATTATTACAGCTATAACAACGAGGGCCGTTTGTAATACGGTAAAAGAATTATGGAGAAGATAGAATTAGAAGAGAAAATCGTTGAGATGATAAAGACGGTGTACGATCCTGAGATTCCCGTCAACATATATGACCTTGGGCTTATATACCGCATTGAACTTAAAGAGGATAATTCGGTAGATATTGATATGACGCTCACAGCGCCAAACTGTCCTGCAGCCGACTTTATGATGGAGGACGTGAAAATGAAGGTCGAGGCTATCCAGGGCATTACGGCTGTTAATCTCAATCTTGTTTTTGAACCGGAATGGAGTCAGGACCTTATGACCGAAGAGGCTAAACTGGAATTGGGACTTCTTTGAATTCAAGTTCAAACACTGCTGCTATGAAAAAGATATACTTCCTGTCCGATGCACATTTGGGTTCGTGGGCTATCGAGCATAGTCGTACGCACGAACGTCGTTTGGTGTCGTTTCTCGACAAAATAAAAGACGAGGCTTCGGCTGTATATATGCTTGGCGATATGTTCGATTTCTGGTACGAGTTTAAATACGTTGTTCCCAAAGGTTTTACACGTTTTCTGGGCAAGGTGGCCGAACTTACGGACAAGGGGGTCGAGGTGCACCTCTTTACCGGCAATCACGACTTGTGGTGTCTCGATTATTTTGAGAAAGAGTGCGGAATGGTGCTGCACCGCAAGCCTTGTCTTGTGGAGTTGTACGGCAAAGAATTTTATCTTGCGCACGGCGATGAGTTTTCGGCCGAGAGGGGGTTCCGCTTCCTGCGCACAGTGTTCCACAACAGGTTCTTGCAGTGGGCTTTTTCTACAATCCATCCGCGTTGGAGTGTGTGGCTGGGCAACAGCTGGGCGCGCCATAGTATGATAAAGCACAAGGTAAAGGGTGACACTCCCTTTAAAGGCGCTGACAACGAAGATTGTGTAAAGTTTGCAAGAAACTATCTGCTGTCGCATTCATCGGTCGATTGCTTTATCTTCGGGCACAGGCATATAGATGAGGATATTCCGCTCGATGGCGGCTCGCGTTGTATATTCTTAGGCGACTGGATAGGGACATTCTCGTACGTGGTGTTCGACGGCAAGAGTATTGAACGTAAGTATTACGTCGAGGGAGAAAGTAAGAACTTGTGAGTCCAGACTTTATGGGATTATACGTTTAACGGCGGGCAATGCCCGCCGTTAAACGTATATATCAAGTTCTTGTTGTGTCTAATAGAGTGCTTCTGTGGTTTTACTCGCTTATAGGCATTGTGCCGAACTCTAATCCGATTCCCGTAGCACGTTGTAGTTCGACCCACGCTGCTGCTTTACTGTAGAGTGCTTCTATATACTGACGGCGCATCTCGCTCTCATCGCGCTTTACAATAAGGTAGTCTATAAAGGGTATTTCGCCTAACTCGTAGGCTTTTTTCTTGCTCTCTACAATACTGCTCATATCGGCAAGCATCTTTCCCGAAAATGTCTCGGTCTGCTTTATGGCATACAGGTAGCTGTTGTAAGCCTGCATTACATCGGCCTCGACAAGCAGGCGTGCTTCGTCAAGCTCCAGGTTTGCCTGGCGTGTGAGAATCTCATCGGCTATTCGAGCGCCCTTGTTCAGGTTCGAGAATTTCAATGGCATTGCAACGCCTGCCTTTATGGTTGTGAAATTAGGTTCCGCCCAATTGTATGCAGCGCCAATCTTTACATCTAATTCGGGGCGACGTTGCGCCTTGTTCAAACGCTGTGCGGCTTCTGCGGCATCGACGCGACTCACTGCCACGGTGATGTCGGTGCGGTGTTCAAGCGCGTTGTTGATATAGTGCTCTATTGGTGCTACCTCCTCGCCGGTCTCTAAAGTGCCGGTTCCGCGCAGTTGTGCAGCGTTCTTGAGGCTGCCCATAAAATATCCCAATTTAATTGCGCTGTTGCTGCACTCGGCCTCGGTGGCGAGCATCGTGTTGCGGGCAATGCCCATTGCCATTCGGCTCTCCAGCCAGTCGCTCTTGGCAATATCGCCGCGAGTGTAGCGTACACTGTCATTGTCGGCAACCTCCTTGAGGTCGCTGTAAATATCATAACTTTCGTTGTGTAGCATACAGGCACGAAGGTGCTCGAGATAGGCTATTGTGGCATCGGCGCGGAAGTTACGCATATACTCATTCAGCAGGGCAACGGTGGTCTTTCGCTCGCTGTCGCTCATATGTATGCGACTGCGGCGTACGCCGAATGTAAAACTTCTGCTGAGTTCAACCTCTATGCCTTGTCCCATATTTTTGCTCCAGTCCTCGTTGTTGCTGTATGTAACAGCGATGGTGGGGTCGTTATATACCTTTGATGCTTTATGACGCGCATCGGCAATCTCAATGTCGAGTTTTTTTGCGGTGAGCGAGATGTTGTCTTTCATCACGCGCTGCATATACTCTCCGTATGAGATATTTTGTGCTACTGTTGTGAGCGTTATAACGATAAGGGTTGTTAAAAGAAGTGTTCTTTTCATTTTATTCTTTTTAAATAGGTGTCGTTGTCTTTTGCGGTTGGGCTATTCGCTCTTTACTGTAAGCCCCATTGCTGTAGCCTGTTCAAGGATAAACGCCTTTGCGGCATCGTGCTCGTTGGGAATAATGCCGTCGAGGATAGCGTCTTTTACTGCGCTCTTTAAACGTCCGACCTCGGCGCAAGGGCCTAACCCGAATAGTTGCATAATCTCCTCGCCGTTCACGGGCGGCTGGAAGTTTCTAATACGGTCTTTCTCTTCAATGTCCTTTAGCTTTTGGCGTACAATTTGGAAATTGTTTAGAAACTGTTTCTTGCGCACCTCGTTTTTCGACGTAATATCGGCCTCGCATAGCAACATAAGGTCGTCAATGTCGTCGCCTGCGTCGAACAGCAAACGTCTCACGGCCGAATCGGTAACTTCGTCGTCGGCAATAACTATGGGGCGCATATGCAACGACACGAGCTTGGCAACGTATTTCATCTTCTCGTTCTGTGGCATTTTGTAATCGCGGAACAGCTTGAGCGTCATTTTTTCGCCCACTATATTGTGGTTGTGGAAAGTCCACTTAAGAACCGGGTCCCATCGCTTGGTTCTGGGTTTGCCAATGTCGTGCAACAACGCTGCCCAACGCAACCACAGGTTGTCGGTCTTCTTGGCGATGTTGTCAAGAACTTCAAGTGTATGGTAGAACATCTCCTTGTGGCTGTGTCCGTTGCGAGTATCGACGCCTTGCAGGGCTGTGAGTTGCGGGAATATAATCTCGAGCAGTCCGCAGCGGTCAAGTTCTATAAAGCCTTTCGATGGAGTGGGCGAGAGCAGAATCTTGTTCAACTCGTCGTTGATTCTCTCTCGTGAGATAATCCTGATGCGCTCCTTGTTGTCGCATAGAGCCTGAAAGGTCTCCTCTTCGATATAGAAATTCAACTGTGTCGCGAATCTTATGCAACGCATCATTCGCAACGGGTCGTCGCTGAATGTTATTCCCGGCTCGAGCGGAGTGCTTATGATACGGTCCTCAAGGTCGAGCATTCCGTCAAAGGGGTCGACAAGCTCGCCCAGCCTATGTGCATTCAGGCATATAGCCATTGCGTTTATGGTAAAATCGCGACGATTCTGGTCGTCCTCAAGTGTGCCGTCCTCGACAATGGGGTTGCGCGAGTCGTGGCTGTAGCTCTCCTTGCGAGCTCCCACAAACTCAATCTCGTGTTTGCCATACTTTACTTGCGCTGTACCAAAGTTTGCATATACCGACAAGTGTGCTCCACGTCCCAGTCTTTTGCTGAAAGCGCGCGCCATCTCAATGCCCTTTCCAACAACTACTACATCAATGTCGGTCGATGGGCGCTCGAGGAATATATCGCGGACGTATCCTCCAACAACGTAGCACTCCATTCCCAAACTGTCGGCAGTCTCGGTTATTTTACGGAATATCGGGGTGTCAAGCAGTTTGCATAACTCCTCTTGTGTCGGTTTGTACATAGTTTATTGCTGTTAACAGTTTTTTCTGTGTAAAGATACTTATTTTCGGTCTACAAACGAAGGTACAATTATTAAAAACTTCTCTTTTGTGTATTATAATGCAAAAATAACTCTTTTATAACGGTATTAAAATGATAATTAGTTGTATTTTTGTCTTGTACGAGTAATAATATATTAGTATGAGAAAAATTGATTTTTTGCCGTTGATTCTCCTGTCTGCGGCTTTACTCCTGTCGTGCGAAGGTAGGGTTGAACAACCTGCTCGCGATATTCTTGCCGGGGTACGCAGCCAATTAGAGGCCGGTAACTACAATAGTGCGAAAATACTTATTGACAGCATTAAACGTGCTCACCCAAAGGCCTATAAAACCCTGCTCGAAGCCGAGACGTTGCGTCGCGAGGTGCTTGTGAAAGAAAAAGAGCGTGATGTTGCCTTTTTCGATGAGGAACTCAACCGTTTGCTTGCCAAACGCGACGCTATGCTTGAGTCCTTTGTCTACAGCAAGAACTCAAAGTATCAGGACGTGGGAGTATACTCTTTACCGTCACAGGCAATAAGCGCTAATGCGCACAACTGCTTTCTGCGCGCGACGGTCAACGAACTGGGCGAGGCGTTTATCACCTCGTACTACCGCGGGAAACGCATTGGCTACAAGAGTGTGTGCGTGAGAAACGGCGAATCGTATGTTACGGCCGAGAACGCACTCTATTCGTGGACAGGAAAGGAGTTTGGTGTTTATGTGGAGCGTCGCGACTATAAGCGCGGCAACGATGGTGGAATAATGGAGTTCGTGGCTTCGGCGGGCAACGCGCCTCTTACTGTTGAACTTTCGGGTGCTAACGGCAGTTATAGTTACACCTTGCGCGAACAGGACGCACAGGCTATTGCGCAAGTTGTTGCGTTGTCCGATGTGCTTATTTCCATTGCCGAATGTCGTTCAATGCGCGATTCGGCGCAATACTCACTCGATTTTCTTCTCAAAGGCGAGCAACGTCTCAAACGCGATACTGTAATTGTAGAGTAAAAGCAGCAATCTTTGTATAAATATTTTATCGCATCTGTTTTTCAGAACACAAAGTATAGTCTTTATAAAAACATTAAAAGCTCCGCCGACGGCGGAGCTTTTAATGTTTTTATGGTTGCTCTTTTACTTGAGGCCCTTTACAATCTCGTATGTGTCGGTAGCAATCATAAGCTCCTCGTCGGTGGGGATAAGGAGTACTTTCACGCGTGAGTCGGGAGTTGAGAGCACAGCCTCTTCGCCACGCATCTTTGCGTTAACCTCCTTGTCAAGCTCGACACCCATAAACTCAAGGCCTTCGAGTACGGCTTCGCGGCAGTCTGCCTGGTTCTCGCCTACACCGCCGGCAAAGATAATAACATCGACACCACCCATTGCTGCGGCGTATGCACCGATATATTTCTTAATGCGGTAGAAGTACATTGTGTTCGAGAGCTGTGCGCGCTTGTTGCCGTCTGTGGCAGCTGCGTTAACCTCACGCATATCCGATGACACGCCCGAGATTCCTGCAACACCTGATTTTTTGTTCAAGAGGTCGCTTATACCTTGAATGTCAAGACCTGTCTTTTCCATAATGTATGGGAGTGCGCCCGGGTCAACATCGCCACTGCGTGTGCCCATCATAAGTCCCGCAAGCGGGGTCATACCCATTGATGTGTCGACGCTTTTGCCATCTTTTACGGCTGCTACCGAGCCGCCGTTGCCAATGTGGCAGGTGATGATTTTGCTGCCTTCGGCGGGAATGTTTAACATCTCAAGCGCGCGCTTGGTAATGTAACGGTGCGATGTTCCGTGGAAACCGTAACGACGCACGCCGTATTTCTCGTACAGTTCGTAGGGGAGTGCGTACATAAAAGCGTAGTCGGGCATTGTCTGGTGGAACGATGTGTCGAACACGCCAACCTGTGGAATGTGTGGAGCAACAGCCTTTACAGCGTTCACGCCCTTGAGGTTTGCGGGGTTGTGAAGCGGTGCAAGGTCGTTGCACGCCTCGAACACCTCGAGAACCTCGTCGGTGAGCAATGTCGACTGGCTGAACTTCTCGCCGCCGTGCACCATACGGTGACCTACAGCGTCAATATCCTCGATAGAGTTTACAACACCATACTTCTCGCTTGTTAGAATGTCGATGATGAGGCTGACGCCGGTTGTGTGCTCGGGAATAGCGGTGAAGATAGTCTCCTTTTCACCATTGGGAAGGTTGAACTTGAGGAATGAACCCTCGAGACCAATCTTTTCAATACCACCCTTTGCAAGTACGGTCTTTGTCTCAATATCGAACAACTGATATTTAATTGATGAACTTCCGCAGTTCAATACAAGAATCTTCATTTTGGGAATGTTTTTAAAGTTTTTGCTTATTTCTTTGCTGCAATAGCCTGGTTGGCTGTAATTGCAATCATCATATATACGTCCTCAACCGAGCAACCGCGTGAAAGGTCGTTTACGGGGCGCGCGATACCCTGAAGCACGGGACCGATAGCCTCGGCGTGTCCAAGGCGCTGAACGAGCTTGTAACCGATGTTTCCTGCACCAAGGTCGGGGAATACAAGAACATTGGCCTTGCCGGCAACGGTTGAACCCGGAGCCTTGCTCTGTCCTACGAAGGGTACAAGCGCAGCGTCAGCCTGAAGCTCGCCGTCGAGCGCGAGGCTGGGGTCGAGCTCGTGTGCAAGCTTTGTAGCCTCGGTTACCTTGTCAACCATTTCGTGCTTAGCTGAACCTTTGGTCGAGAAACTGAGCATTGCCACGCGTGGTTCCTCAAAGCCACCAATGGCTTTTGCTGTCTGTGCTGTGCATACAGCAATCTGTGACAGTTGGTTAGCATCGGGTTGTGGGGTTACTGCAACGTCAGCAACAAAAAGCACGCCATCTTCGCCATACTCCTTGGCGTTGGTGATGAGCATCATTGCTCCGCTGACACAGGTGATGCCCGGAGTAGTCTTGATAATCTGCAATGCGGGGCGCAGCACGTTACCTGTTGTGTTTTGTGCACCGGCAACCTGACCGTCGGCGTCACCGTTCTTGATGATGAGGCAACCAAGGTAAAGCGGGTTGCAAACGAGTTTCTGTGCATCTTCCATTGTCATACCCTTTGACTTACGCAATTCGAAGAGGAGAGTTGCGTATTTTTCGGCGTCGGGGTTGTTGCAGGGGTCGATGATTGTAGCCTTCTCAATGTTTGTGAGGCCGTTCTTTTGAGCAAGAGCAAGGATTTCCTCCTTGTTGCCAAGAATTACCAACTCTGCGATACCGTCGGCAATGGCCTTGTCGGCTGCCTTGAGGGTACGCTCCTCTGTTCCTTCGGGAAGAACGATGCGCTGCTTGTTCTTTTGTGCGCGCTCGATTAGATTCTTAATAACATCCATAGTTGTTGTAATATTTGATTGTAACTTTTGTTGTCGTTTAACTGTCTGTGGAATGTCATCACGCAGGCATTGTGTTGCCAAACAATGCAGGGGTAGAGTCGGGCGGCAGAAATTGTCGGGCGACAACCGGTGCGGCAACTTTTGGGGCGGCGCCCCTTGTTTATATCTGCAAAGTTACTCTAATCTGCGAGCAGAACAAAATAAAAGCAATTTTATTTCTTAAAATTGTACGCGCGTGCGTAAAAAGCTATGCTTGTATCGCTGTGTTACGTCTGTTTTTCATTATCTTAGCGGTTGTTTATGACAGTTATGCCCGACATTGAATATAGTAATGCGCCTTGTGCCGCTTTGTTGCCGCAGCTAAAGTTGCTGTGGCGCTCCGTCTTTGGCGATAGCGAGGAGTTTGTTGAGGCTTTTTTTAATTGTTATAATGTGTGCGACGTTGCTCACACTCTTACTGCGGGCAATGAGGTTGTTGCGATGCTTTATGCGCTTCCTTGCTCGATAGAGTGTGATGGGGCAATTCTCCCGGCGGCCTATTTATATGCTATTGCTGTGCGCGAGGATTATCGCGGGCGCGGGCTTATGCGTCAGCTTGTGGAACGGAGCGAAGCTTCGTTGCGTAGCAGTGGCGTGCGTGCGACATTGCTTGTGCCGGCCGATGAGGGGCTTTTTGCTCTTTACGAGCGGTTGGGGTATAGTGTGTGTGCTCGGCGCGAGATTCAATCCCTCGCGTTGCGGGATAGTGTTTCTCGCGGTCTTGTGGTTGAAAAGGCTACGCCCGATGAGGCTGTTTTTGCCTTTGTGCAGGCTCTGTCGCTGCGTCGCAGTGGAGCGGTGGTGCACACTGTTGAAACTTTATCGCTTAACTTGTGCGACTGTGAAATGTCGGGTGGCGGACTGTTTGTGGCGCGTGTCGGCAGTGACATTGAGGCGGTGGCTTTTGTAGCTGTCAGGGCAGGCCGACCGGTGGTGCTTGATGCTTTTGGCGGTGTCGATGCTTGCGAGGCTTTGCTGTGCGGTGTGGGGCGTTTGCTTGCGGCGGGTTCGTTCGATGTGTGTCGGCCCGGTGCCGGTCGTCCATTTGCGATGGTGCACCGTTTCGACGATTGTCCGGTTTTTACCGAATTGAAAGCGCAAATGATGCTCGATGTTTGAATCTTAGAGTAAATTTGATTACTTTAGCGTCCTGAAGATAATAATATTGCGATTATGATATTTACAAAAAAGATTTTACAACTGTTGCCTGCGCTCGCGTTTCTCGTTGCTTGTGGCGGTGGCGAACCGCTCGACAACAGGCAACCCGCCGAGGTCGCAATGCAGGTTTATGCTTTTATTGCCTCGGGCGAGGCCGGAGTGGTTAAGCAGGATATATATTTCCCAAATGACGATGAACGTGAAGTCTTTGAACGCTATCTTTCAATAGTGGAGGCTTCGGGTGGCTATAAACCCGGTTTCTCAAGGGTTGACTATGAATTTGTTTCCGAAGAGGTAAGTGGCGACACTGCTGTAGTTGAGTTTAGAGGGGTGAATGCCTTTGATAAAACCTCGACGGTTGAGGTGAAACTTATTAAAGTCGATGGTGCCTGGAAAGTCGATGGGTCGCAGGCTATATTGCACCGTAAATGATAATATAAACACTCGCGGCAGCCGGTCGGCTGCCGCGAGTGTTTATATGTGACTTTTAGAATATCTCCTTAAGCTCGCAAGCCTTGACGCTTCTTTGCTCGCCGGTTGTCATATTCTTCAGCGTTACGGTGTTGTCGGTCATCTCCTGTTCGCCAATGATTGCGACGAATGGAATATTATGGCTGTTGGCGTATCCCATCTGTTTTTTCATTTTATCGCTACTTGGAAACAGCTCGGCTGAAACCCCTGCTGCGCGCAGTTCCGATATTATACGCAGCGAGTGCATTGCCTCCTTCTCTCCGAAGTTTACGAACATTACCTGCGTGTTGTTTATCGACTCTTTGGGGTAAAGGTCAAGCTGGTTCATTACGTCGTATATGCGGTCGGCTCCGAACGAGATTCCCACGCCTGACACACCGTCCATTCCGAACACTCCGGTGAGGTTGTCGTAACGACCGCCGCCAGTGATGCTGCCAATTGCTACGTCGAGTGCCTTAACCTCCAGAATGGCACCGGTGTAGTAGTTGAGACCACGTGCCAGTGTAAGGTCGAGGTCGAGTGCGCTGTTGAGTGTAAGGTTGTTGAAAGCATCGAGTATGAAGCGAATCTCCTCGACACCCTTTTCGCCGGTAGTATTGCCCTTTAGCGTTTCGGCTATAATCTGTAATTTCTCGTCGTTGTTGCCTTGTGCCTTGAGTATGGGCAGCAATTTTTCAATAGAGCACTCGCTTATGCCTTTTTCCTTAAGCTCGGCAATGACACCGTCGAGACCAATCTTGTCAATTTTGTCAATAGCAACGGTAATGTCGATAATCTTGTCAGGCTCGCCAATGACCTCGGCTATTCCCGACAGTACCTTGCGGTTGTTTAACTTTATTGCTACGCGTATGCCCAACTTTCCGAATACGTGGTCTATCAGTTGTATAAGCTCAACCTCGTTGATGAGTGAGTTGTTGCCTATAATGTCGGCATCGCACTGGTAGAACTCGCGGTAACGGCCCTTCTGAGGTCTGTCGGCGCGCCACACGGGTTGAATCTGGTAACGTTTAAAGGGGAATACAAGCTCTTCGCGGTGCATTACCACATAGCGTGCAAAGGGTACTGTGAGGTCGTATCTTAAACCTTTTTCGCAGAACTTTGATGCAAGCTTGGCTGCGTTGCGGCTTAGCAACTCCTCGTCGGTGATTTTGCTGAAGTAATCGCCTGAATTCTGTATCTTGAAAAGTAGCTTGTCGCCCTCTTCGCCATATTTTCCCATCAATGTCGATAGGTTTTCCATTGCCGGAGTCTCAATCTGCTGGAATCCGAATATGCGGAAAGCCTCGCGTATGGTGTCGAATATGTAGTTTCTTTTTGACATCTCTATGGGCGAGAAGTCTCTTGTTCCCTTTGGTATAGATGGTTTTGCTGCCATTGTTTCAGTCGCGTCTGTTTGTGTAAATCATAATGTAATATAGCAGTGTGGCTAGCGACGAGAGTGCTGCCACAACATAGGTATACGCAGCCGAGCGCAGTGCGCTGCTTGCGTACTTGTGGTTGCCGGAATTTGTTATGCCTGCAGCCTGCAACCAAACGAGTGCTCTGTGGCTGGCGTCAATCTCGACCGGCAGGGTGATGAAACTGAATATGGTTGTGCTCGCAAAGAGTATTATTCCGGCCAATAACAATTGGGGGAATGTCTCTACGGTGAGTATACCTATCAGTAGCACAATCGACATAATGTTCGATGAGAATGAGACTATGGGTACAAGCGCCGAGCGCATTTTCAGCGGTGCATAGGCTCTTGCGTGCTGTACTGCGTGTCCGCACTCGTGTGCGGCTACTGCCGCAGCAGCCAGGCTTGCCGAATTGTAGACCCCTTCGCTCAGGTTTACTGTCTTTGTGGCGGGGTTGTAGTGGTCGGTGAGTGTACCCGGAGTACTCGTTACCTTGACGTCGTAAATGCCATTGTCGTGCAGCATTTTTATTGCAATGTCGCGTCCTGTCATTCCGATACGCATCTTTGAGTAGCGCTCGAACTTGCTTTTGAGACTTGCCTGCACAATGTAGCTGAGCACCGCTATACCTGCAAATATCAATAGATAGGTGTAGTCGTATGCCGGCGCTTGGGCTGTCAGGTAAATTATAGAATTTATCATAGTTGTTTGTTAGGGTCCGGAATTATCAGATTGAGCGTGTGATTGTCTGGTCACGGTCAGGACCGGTCGAGAGGTACTTCACGGGCACGCCAAGCTCCTTCTCCAGGAACTTTATGTATTCTTTGAACGCCTCGGGCAGTTCCTCTTCGGTTCTGAGCTTGGTAAGGTCGGTCAGCCAGCCTTTAAGCTCTGTGTACACAGGCTCTACGCCTTCAATGTCATATGGCATATGTTTGAGAATCTCGCCGTTCTTCTTGTATGCGACACAGGCTTTTATTGTCGGGAATGTGTCAAGAACGTCGCTCTTCATCAAAATGAGGTGTGTGACGCCGTTTATCATAATTGTGTACTTGAGGGCTACAAGGTCAATCCAGCCGCAACGACGTTCACGTCCGGTCACTGCGCCATATTCGTGTCCACGGTCACGCATCTCGGTGCCGTCGGCATCGAACAACTCTGTGGGGAATGGGCCTGAACCTACTCGGGTGCAGTATGCCTTTGTGATACCGTATACATTGCCTATTCTGTTGGGGGCAACGCCGAGGCCTGTGCAAGCACCGGCGCAGACGGTGTTCGATGATGTAACGAATGGGTAGCTGCCAAAATCAATGTCCAGAAGGCTGCCCTGGGCACCCTCGCAAAGAATGCTCTTGCCCTCGTTCATAAGGTCGTTGATTAACTGCTCGCTGTCAATGAGGCGGAACTTCTTGAGATACTCAATGCCCTCGAGCCACGTTTTTTCCATCTCGGTAATGTCGTAGCTGTAGCTCATATCCTTGAGCATCTGCTCGTGACGAGCCTTTGCTGCAGCGTACTTCTGCTCGAAATTCTCGAGAATGTCACCCACGCGCAAGCCGTTTCGGCTTATTTTGTCGGTGTATGTAGGACCGATGCCTTTGCCTGTGGTACCCACCTTGGCGTCGCCCTTGGCTGCTTCATAAGCTGCGTCAAGCACGCGGTGTGTGGGAAGGATAAGATGTGCCTTCTTTGATATAAAGAGGTTCTTTGTAAGGTCGTAACCGGCCTTTACGAGGTCTTCGGCCTCGCCCTTGAAGAGTGCTGGGTCAAGCACTACACCGTTACCGATGATGTTGGTCTTGCCTCCCTGGAAAATACCTGATGGAATTGAGCGAAGAACGAACTTCTTTCCTTCAAATTCGAGTGTGTGTCCTGCGTTGGGGCCGCCTTGGAAGCGTGCTACAACGTCGTAGTTAGGGGTTAGTACGTCAACAACCTTTCCTTTACCTTCGTCGCCCCACTGGAGGCCTAATAGTACGTCAATATTCTGTCTCATTTTCATTTATCTTTACTCATTCGCGCCTTGCGTCTCTTCATAGCCGTGTGGCATTTACTGCAGAGCCCGTAGAGGTTGAGCGAATAATGGGTTAAATGGAATTTTTTTATATTTGCTGTTATAGTCTCTGTTATGTCTAAATTGTTTATCTCTGTCACTTTGCCGCATTTTGCACATACGGTGTGGCACTTTCGGGCTCCGTAGCACTTTTCGTATTTCGATATTGTGCCGAAACGGTGGTGCACCACAAGGTTGGCGTTCATAAGCAGGGATATTGTGTTGTAAACAGTAGCCTTGCTTACCCTGAACTTCTCATTCTCCTCTAAATATTTAAGCAGCTCATCAATTTCGAAACTTCTGTTAATTGAATATACTGCATCAAGAATGGCATACCGTTCAGGAGTCTTGCGGCATTTGTTCTCTTTAAGGTATTCTGTGAACATCTGCCTGACAGTTTCGGCAATCTTGCTGTTTTCCATCATCTGCATATTGCTACAAATATACCTCTTTATTTTATAATATGGTGCAGATTCTCCTTTAAATTTCACTAAAAAAATAACAACAACCAATGAACGGGGCTTTTGTGCCTGTTTATTGGTTGTTATGTTGTACTTTTTGCTCTATTTTGGAGCTGAATAGTAATGACGTAGTTTCTGGTTTTGTTGGGCCGTCATCTGCAACGTGCGGGTTTACCCATTGCCATATTTTCCGGCGTAGCGTTGTTCTCTCTCCTCGTCCTGAGCGAAATAGAGGTCGAGTGCTTTGTATGCCGATGTTGCAATCTGCTTTTGGCATTCATTATGGGTGTGTCGTGCAGCCTCGGCGAAAAACTCCTGCTCCTGCTCGGTTGTGAGTTCCGCTCCCTGCCTGAAACAGTGTGCAAGAGTCATAAAACCGCAATAACGGAATAACCCTTCGTCCTGTCTCACCCACTGCAGTGCTTTTGTGCAGGCATCGGTAAGGTGGCAAAGAATATTCTGTGCAAGGTGGTCGGCATTTTCGGTGTAACGGCACTCGGCAATCCACTCGTCGGATACTTGTGCGTAACTCTCTTGCGGTAGAAGGTATATTGCCAACAGTTTGCTCTCGCGAATATTCTCGCGCCACAGCTCTTTGGCAAGCGTTGTCTCTTTGGGGAACTTTCCGGCAATCTCCTTAAGGTGCGGTATGTCGACGCCGAATATTATATTATAGTTCATTCCCGATTTTCGCAAATGAGCCGACGTTACGCCGTTCATAAACAGGCGGAACTCTTTTTTTATGCCTCTGATGCTCTCTCGCGTCTCGTCCATAAAACTCATTTTGTTGCAAGATGCCTTTTGCGATACCCGTTGGGTGTCTCGCCCATCACGCGGTAGAACGATGCGTAGAACGATTGACGGTTGGCGAAGCCTACAAGTGTGCCAATCTGCTCGATTGTAAGGTCGAGGTATCTTTTGTCGGTCATACGATGGAGCGCCTCTTTAATCCTGTATTCGTTTATGAGGCACGAGAAATTTGTGTTGAAGCGTGAGTTTATAACCGCCGAAACATACCTTGTGTTTGTGCCAAGCTCGCGTGCAAGTTCTTTTGCCGAAAAATCCTTATCGCGGTATCTTTTCTCAATGACTATTATATTGAGAATCTTTTCATACAGTTCATCGGCAAGCTCGGCGCGAATGAGCGAACGGTAACCGGCGTTCTTCTCCTGCTTGTCTTTGATGTTGTAAGGGGTTGTTGATTTTGTCATTTTTGGTTGTTTTCAATGTTCACCCCAAATGTACACTTATTTCGTCGAATTTTGCAAACAATGTCCGTTTTTTTACAAAAAGATGTTTGAAATTTGTTTTGCGATTGTTCAAGAACTATTTCTGCACATATTTTACAAGAGCAAATGCGGGGAATGGCGTGCTGTATAAAAAAAGATACAAAGAAATACCTCTTTTTTTGTAAGTGTAATCCGTTTTTGGCTGTTTGTGCTATTTCCTGTATTTTTTTTCGTTTGCCATCTGCTTTAATCTTGTGGCGTTATTCTCGCTTTTGCGAGCATCGTCCTCCCGGCCTAAATGTCGGCATAGTATTGACCTTAGAGTGTGATAGGCTGCGTTGCTCGGCTCAATTTCAATGGCTTTTTCTACGTCCATAAGTGCAAGCTCGTATTGTGCAAGCTCGTGCTCGATATTGCTGCGGGCAATGTAAAGATTTGCGTTCAATGGTTGCTCGTCAATGAGTAGCTCTAAGAGTATAGTCGCTTCGTTTGTTTTTTTCTCTTTCTGATACAGAATTGCCAGTGCGAGCCTTGCGTCGGTGTTACGTGGCTGGAGCTTCAAAATGCGGTTAATGTCGTTTTTTGCCTTGTCATACTCCTTTAGTGCGCTGTATGCCTCGGCGCGCACAAGTAGTGCCGTCGTGTCGTTTGGCTGCGACCTTATGACGGTGGTGCAGTCTTCAATGGCTCTGTCGTGTTCACCTTGTTTAATGTACGCCTCGGCACGACGCGTAAGCAGTGTGTTGTCGTCTTTTTTAATATCAAGCGCCTTGCTGTAGCTCTCAACAGCCTTTGAAGTGTTGCCCTCGAGCAACTGTGACTGCGCAAGGTAAAAAAGGGTCTTCAACTCTGTTGCCTCGTCGGCAATGGCGAGCGCCTGCTCAAGCGTAGCCGATGCCTTTTCGTATTCGCCACGACTCATAAGTTCCACGCCTTCGGCAAAAAGTGTCGAATGATTTTGCGCTGTGCCAAACGACGCGAATAGTAGTATAAATAATAATGTAATAAAAGTTCTCATTGCAGTGTGCTGTTTGTTGTTGGCAAAGGTACTCTTTTTGTCGTGACTTTTGTCGGCAAAATAAAAAGTTTAAAACAAAATAACAGTTTTTGAGGTTTGATGATTAAAATGGTATTGCAGCATTTGACGGTTGCGAAGATTTTTCTTATCTTCGCAACCTGAATCGTGACGTAAACGGTTTTATGCCTTAGTAGTTCAATGGATAGAATAAATCTCTCCTAAAGATTAGATTCGGGTTCGATTCCCGACTGAGGTACTTTCGCGGGATTGGAGTAATCTCCTTTCCCGTTTTTTTTGTATGTACTAATTGATTTTTCTTTTTTTTATTCGTCTTTCTCTATTGTCACCGGCATTCCTATGTGACAATATGGGTAAAGTCGTTTAATATCGTCGTTGTGCATTCTTACACACCCTTCGCTGCTGCGTGTGCCTATACTCTCGGGGAATATTGTTCCGTGCAGCCCAATGTCGCTGAACCCCGGTACGTTAAGACGGAAAAAGAGTGGGCCGTAAGCTCCCGCGCGCATACCTTTGCCGTCGCCAAAATCGTGTTTCCACGACGTGGCGTCGTACATCTTTATAATATTGAATGTTCCTTCCGGTGTCTTGCGGTCGCCGACACAGGTCTTGTTGCCTCGGTTGGTTCCGCACGATACAGGGCAGCGGAACAGGGTGTCGCCCTTTTCGTTTACGACGTATAGTTGCAATCTTTGTTTCGACACTATTATGCGGTTGCCGGCTTTTATTCCCAGCGGCAGCAGTGCAAGCATCGCTATTGCTAATCCTTTGTACATATAGTTCTTTTATCGTGTGAGTGAGAATTTCATACTTACTCCAAAGTCTATGGTTGTAGTGGGGTACGAACTTGTAGAGATAAGCGGTATTGTGTGTCGTCCGTCAAAGTATAGACTGAACGATAGCATTTTGCTGTATGTGTAATCGGCTGTCAGCGAGTAGTTGAACGATTTGTTGCCGCTTGTAGCCTGTGTCGTTCCCTTGTCGATGCTGCGACAAATGGACGAGGTGTTCTTGAATGAGAAATCTCCGCGTATGTTAATGTCGTTGCCGCTGCTCTTGTTGCTCTTCGACGCTTTTTTCCCGCCGTTGAGGAACTTGAGTCCCACAATTTTGTAGCCGAGGTTCACTGCAATCTCCTGCGAGTATGTTTCTACCATCTGAATGGCTGTAAGGCTAAGGTTGAGTACCCTTGACTGTATAAAGCGTCCTCCGATGGTGATATTGTTGTTTGTGGTTACGTCCAGTCCTATGAGCGGCGAGAAGCTCTCGTTGACCGACACGGTGTTGATGTTGTAACGGCTGCTTGGTACGGGCATTCCGGTTGTGGTGTTGTTGACGAACCCGATGCCGTTGGTGTACTCCATATATGTGGCAAATGTGCTGTACGAACCTACTGCATATATGCTCTTGTAGCCGTGTTCGATGTTCACGCTTTTGAATATTTTTTTAAACCACTCGAGTTTCGATAGACCCGAATATTTCAGTTTCCAGTTGGGGAGCATTCTGAGCATTGATGGGAATACCTCGTTGCTGCCGCCGGCGGTGTATGTCTCGAGGAATGCCGGTATCATTACGTCGGCCGAATAGATGTCGACACCTCCGTTCGTGGGGTCGTAAGGCTTGCCGGCCATAGAACTTGTTGCCGGGTAGAGTGTTCCCTCGTAGCGTTTTTCTATGCGGTTGCGGTGTTTCTCAAGGCTGTTGACGAACTTGTCGAATACGTCCGATTGGTAGTTGTTGCTTGCGCTTCCGCCACCAAAAGAGTTGCCTATGGTGATTGTGGTCATAGTGAAGCCTCCCGACTCATCGGCGGGCATACCGTCGTACATAAAACGTATGTTCTTGCTTTGGTTGCGTGTCCAGCTTGCGTTGAGGTCTATCTTGAAGTCCTTTGCCGGTTCAAGCGTCATTCGCAACTGAAGGTCTTCGGCTGCGGTGGTGCTTGCTTGCGCCGAAATACTGTCGTTCCTTAGCAGCCAGTTGTTTTTTTGTGCTTTGCCAAGGTAGCTGTCGTCGATGAGGCCGAATGCAAAATCCAGTCCCGGCGAATAGAGACCGTTGTTGCGCCCTTGTCCGAATATGTCGCCTACGTTGGGCATAAATCCGGGGAGGTTCATTGCGTATGCGTTGGTGTAGCTTATGGATACGTTGCGTACAAGCATCAGTGCTCTTGTAGGGTATTGCATAAACTTGTAGAACCCGCTCTTCTCGCCGTTATTGGTCTTGGCGAGTATTGACACCTTCACGCTTATGCTGTCGTTGTTCTTTACAAGAATTTTATTCTCGTCAAGGACTTTGTATTTGAGCTTGTACTTCTTTCCTTCTTTTGTGCGTGCGGTGACCTCTATTTTCTTGTTTTTGAGGTTGTGGGTGATGGTAACAGTGGTGTCTTTCTCCAGCTTAATCTCCTTTGTGAAAGGCTTGGGCTTTTGTACCTTCTTCGTTTTTGATTTGTTCGATGCCTTCTTGCCGCTCGCGAAGCGTTTGTTTGTCTCCTCCAGGTAGGGTACAATGTTGTATAGTTTCTCAAGATTGAGTGTGCTCTTTAGGGTTATGTTGCGTTTGTTGGCAATGTTGTTGCCGAAGTTTACTCCACCTGCGTTGTTGCCGCGTTGCCAGTTGTATGTTGCCGAATAGCTTCCGTCAGCTGTCAGCCACTCGAAGATTGGCATCTTGTTGAGCGGCAGGGTGTACGACGCTGTGAAATTCTGCTGATAGGTGAGCGGACGTCCCATTTGCTTGAGGCTCATCTTGACAGAATCCTTCCATATTGCATACTCGTTGGGGTATAGGTGTTTGTTCACGGGCAGGAACGGTTCTTCAACCTCGGCGTTGGTGCCGGTGTTGAGGCTCATTCTGAGGTTCGTCGTGGGGTCCCATTTTATTGAGAATGAGCGATTCCAGTAGAACTGCTGCGAGAAGGTCAGGGGTATGCTCTCTCCACCGCCTATGGCGTTTATGTCGCGGCGTTGCTGTTCGTGGTAGTTGCGTGTAATGTCGGTGTTCAGTGCAAGAGACTGTGGCAGTGGGTTTACGCCCCATTCTTTGAGAATTTTCCACCACTTCGACTTGCTCTTGATTTTTTCGAACGGTTTTATTGTCTTCAGGGGACTTGAATAGCTGTATGCAGCCGACGCTTTCCAGTTGCGTCTGTTTTCCCGGCTTATTGTGCTTCCGCTGTTGTTGGTGCTTGAGTGCGAGAAGCTGAAACTGAAGTTTGCCGGGTCGTATGGCATTGACTTTTTGCTCTTTATGTTGAGCTTGGCGTTGCTGACACTGAAATTCTGCGACACTGAACGTACCTCGGCAATGTTCTTCAGCGAGTCGCGGCTCGCTCCGCTGTATGTGTCGAGCACGTCGTCGAGCAGCAGGTCCGAATCGAACGGGCTGTAGAGCGGCGAGGTAACCTCCTCGGTGTATGAGTAATATGTTGGCAACGACAATTTGAAGAATTCGGGGAAGAATCGTCCGAAATCCAATGTTCCTGTAAGTGAGTAACGGTAGTAGTTGTCGGTGCGGCGTGCTGCGAGTTTGTCCTCGAGGCCTCCGAATCCGGCTGTTTCCATTCTGCCTTGTGCCGCGAACGAACCAAGGTCGCTGAGCTTGATGTTCAGGTTACCCTGTGCCGCCCAGCCGCTTTTGTTGTTGAAGCCCAGCAGACGCATCTCGTTGACCCACACTGTCGCCGACTTTGCGCTTGCGCTGTTGTTGCGTACACCAATCATCATAACCTTTATCTGTCCTATTGATGGACTGCCGACGATGCTTATTCTGTTTTTAGGGGTGTCTTCGTCGTACTCGCTGTAGATGGTCGTGTTTGTAACCCCTTCGGCGTTGCTGTTGCGCAGGGTGTTGCGGCGGTTTTTTATGTTTGTGAGCTTTTCGAGGGGAATGTCTATCATATTCTCCTGCGGCCATACAGCCGTTGCGGCTACAGTGCTGTTGCCGTCGTACGACCCGTGAGGGGTAATGGCGAGCGGAACCTCATATTCGTAGTAGTTGCTCTTGTAGTCGGAACCGAGGCGTATGAATAGCGAAAGGTCGTTGTCGTTTAGCTCGTTGCCTCCGAATTCGGGCGCTTCGGCGTGAATGTACAACTGTATGCGTTCATACTGGCGTATGTCGAGGTTGCTCTTTTTGTACACGGCGCGCGAGTCTTTGCTGCCGAGGTTGTTGACGTTGAGTGACAGTGCTTGCTCGTTGTCCTGACGCAATTGCGGCTGGCTGGGGTCGATGATGCGTGTCACGCCCGGGGGCAGTACATAATTCACCGGTCGGCGGTCGCCGTGCTCCTCAATGCTTACTGCCGACGTTGTAAACTCGCCCGACATTGTGGGTGCCGAGTTTAGTTTCGAGGCTATTGGCTGCATATAAGGGCGCCAGTCGCCACGCACGAACTGCATTGTCGCGAATCGCAACGTTACGGGCTTGCTGAACTGTGTCAGGTACATTCTGATGAAACGTATTGAGGTAAAATCGCGTATTGAGCCTACAATCTTTTCATACTCATCGATGGGTATACGGAACTTGTACCACTCGACGCTTTCGGTTTTTCCGTTACGCAGCTTGGTGGTGACGGTGCGTTTGTCGGTTATGTAGTTTTTGCCGACTTGCATCTCATCGGGGCGTAACGATATATGATATTGGAAGAAACTCTCGTACTCGTCCATTGTAAAGTCCTGGTTTACGTCCTCGATGTCGGGGGTGGTCTTTGCTGCACTGCTGAAACTCTCGCCTGACGATGATGGAGAGTTGCCCTCGCTGTTGTTGAAGTACTTGTAGCGCTCGATGATACTGCGTTGTGCAGCGTCGTAGTCGCCTCCTCTGAAGTAGTGATAGTTGTCGCCGGCAGGGTCGGCTGCAATGCTGTCGTACACCTCTTGACGTACACGTCCGTTAAGGGCGTCAAGGTAGTTTCTGTATGCAGGGAACGCGCTCTCGTCTTCGCCGCCGAGACCGTTGAGTCCTACGTCCTGCTTGTCGCGGCTGTCGTTGTTGTTGTCGAATGCGTATACAAGGCTTGTTCCTGTGGGCACACGACCCCAGGCTGTCTCTTCGTATTCGTTGCTGTTGCCGGGCGAGGGCAGGCCGTTCTCATAGAACTTTTTGCCGTCTTTGAGTATATCTTCGGATACCTCGCCGAGGTTGAAATATAATTCTCCGCCCATTCCTGTCTGGTCGTATATGAATGGGTCGAGCAACCAGAATTCAAGATACTGTATGTTCGCGCTCTCAAAGTCTGTGGTCGTCAACTGGCGTGTGATACCTCCCCAACGCTTCTCGGGAGTGTTGAGCTTACCGTTGTAGTCGAGATCGGTGTCAAGGTTGTAGGGACCGCGCTCGTCGGGGTAGTATGTAACGTCAAACAGTGAGAGTGTCGACGATTCGCCGTATGTCGACTCTTTGTTGGGGTAGAGTTCGCGCTCGTAGACCTCGCGTACATAGTGGTTCGACAGTTGCTCGACATCGCTTTTGATGTGTGCCGGTGTCAGCGAAGAACTGCGGCGCGTGAAAAGAGGGTCGATTGAGTACCACGAGATGCGCGCACGGTTGTATCCGGTGCGAATATCGTTGGTAAGCTCGCTGTATTGCATTCCGCTTGGCAACGACGATAGTGTCCACTGCGAGGGCGATTTTATATCAATGCCATTCTCGGTGTTCTCAAAGTCGTCAATGTACGATGCTTCGCTTTGCACGTCGCTCGATGTTCCTGCTTCAAGGCGCGCAAATTCTGCCGTAAGGTTAATGGACGATGGTGCGGTGCAGTTTACAAAGGGTAGCCAGTCTATTACATTCGTGAGCCATTGGCTCTGGCGTTTCCAGCTCAGGTTGAATCCCCACAGGAAATTCTGCAAGGGCTCTGAACCCATATCTACCTTCGACGTAAGTGGCTTTTCGCTTAGCGACATAAGGGTACCGCCGAACTTGAAATCGTCCGAAAAATCGTACAACCAGTTGAGACCGAGCACTGTCTTGCGTTGCATATTGAACAGCGTGTTGCTCTCGAGCGACACTTGGACATTTGTACCGGCGTCAATGATATTTTGGTTAAGGATAGTGACCGTTCCCGATGAGTAATCGACCTGATAGTCGCTGTTCTCGACAAGAGTGACGCCGCCGGCTGTTACGACCACCGAACCTCGAGGGATATTCGTTGAGCCGGTCTCAATGACATTTGCCGCCGAACCGGTATATTCTCCAATAAGGTAGAATTTATCTTTCTCGGCAATCTGCTTCGCAACGGTTTTTGTCGAGTCGTATAACTCTTGAAATACGTATTTGTCGGCGAGTGTGTCGTCGCCGATTCTTTTTCGCAGGTAGCTGCCGAATGGTTCGACCGACGGAAAGAATATCCTGCCCGACGAGGCATCGACGGTGTATCCCTGAATAAAGTCGAATATTCCGTTGGGGTTCTCTTTGCTGTTGTTGCTGTCTAAGCGGTCAAGCCCCATCATCTGCAGAAGATGGTTGCCTTTAAGGCTCTCTTCGGGAAGGTAGGTGATGTTCGTGCCCAGACTGTCGCTGGCGTAATAGACGTCGAGCTTGAAGTCTGTGTTTTTGAGGTTGCGCGTGCCCAATGAGTATACGTTTTTCATCATAAGGTCCCAGCAACCGTTTCCGGGCGAGCAGGCGTTGGGCTTTATCAGCTTGACGAAGAGTGTCGATTTTGACTCCTTGATGTCGCTCGAGAACTCTCCGACCTGAAATGTCTGTCCGCCGTATGTGTATTCAAATGCAACGGCAAGCACCTCGTCGGCGCGCAAGGGTGTCTTTAGCGAAATGTAACCCAATGCGTTGTTCAGTGTGTATTCCGATGCCGACAGCAAACGGGCATTTGATAGTTTCTCATAGTCGAGTCCGCCGCTGAAGCCGTTTATGCTGTTTAAAATGTTGTTTACCTGGTCAATGTCGCGTATGCCCGAATAAACGGTGTTCATCGATGCGTAGAGGCTGTTGGCGTCGTTGTGCGGCAGCGGGGTGCTTCCGTTGCTTACCCAGTTGTCGTTGCTTGTATGGCTGCTCTCGGCAATGTCGGTAAAGGCAACAATGTTGCGCGGGTTGGTGTAGTCGCTGGTCTTGTTGGTTACCCACACCTCTATGCGGTTAATGGTCACGCCCGACAAAACTGTCGGTAACTGCGACATTGAACGGTCGTAGTTGTCGCGGAAGTAGTGTGCAAGGAAGAAGTGTTTGTTCTCGTCGTAGTTGGTAATCTCAATTTCGTAGGTGGTGAGCTGTGTTCCGCCTTTTGAATTTACCACATTGGTGCTCGAGGTCTTTTGCGATACTACCGTCTGCAGGCTCAGCTTGCCGAACTGAAAATCGGCTCTTATACCGAAAAGTGACGATGCGCCCTTGATGAGGCTTGAATTTGTCGGGAATGTGACGTTGCCCGCCTCGAGAAGCTTTATAATCTCGTCCTCTTTGCCGTCGTATTTCAGGTTTATCTTCTTTGCGTCGTAACTGAATGTGGCTTCGGTGTTGTAGTTGAAGTCCATATTCATTTTGTCGCCGACGCTGCCTCGCATATTTAGATTTATCTTTTCGTCAAAATCGAAACTGCTGGTATTGCGGCTGCGCGACGGCAACGATGGGTTGTCGATGCTTTGTATGGAGTAACCGATTTTAAGTTCGGCGCTTCCCTGTGTCTTTATTCGTACACCGCCGGGACCGAATATCTTTTCGGCCGGTCCAAGGTCGAAGTGCATATCGGTAAAATCGAACTTATCCTTCTTCTTGGACTTTTCCCACTCTTCGTCGCCTTTTTTTCTGAAGAAACTCTGTCTTTGGCTTTTTTCGTGCCACAGGGAGTATTCGTCGCTGCTCAGCAGCAAGGGTGTGCCTAATATTGTGCCGCTGCCGAGTTTCGTGGTAATTGTGTAGGTGCTGTCCTTTTCGTTGTAGAGCGTGTCTGTGACAATATTGTCGGGGGTTTTAAGGTCGAGCGAGTGGCGGTGCAGCTCGCTGATGTTGTCGGGCGCGGTCTTTGCAATGGGGAATCGTGCGGGAATAGTGTCCTTTGCTTCTATTGCTGCACGACGCGCTTCGCGCCTTGCCTTGCGTATGGAGTCGGAGCGCACATTGTTCTGCGCAAGTACCGTAATACTTGCGAACAGAATGATTATTATAGCCAATGTGCCTCTTCGCATTGTGATTGTTTGTTGTTACAACTGTTTGAGCGCAAGCTTGATGAGTTGTTCTATGGTGGCGTTGGGCTCGCTCTTTGCAATAGCCTGCACCACTTTGTTTGCAGCGGCAACAGGGAACCCGAGCATTGCCAGCGCCTGTACTGCGCCGTCGATATTGTCGTTGTTGGCCGGAACGGCGGGTGCTGCTTCGCCTGCTACATTTTGGTATATGCCCTTGATTTTGTCTTTAAGGTCCACGATGAGGCGTTGCGCTGTTTTAAGGCCTATGCCTTTGACACCTTTTATCGCAACCTCGTTGCCGGTGGCAATGGCGTCGCACAATTCGTTAACGGTAAACGCCGACAGGATAGTGCGGGCTGTGTTGCCGCCTATGCCCGACACTGATATCAGCAACAGGAAAAGTTCGCGCTCCTGACGGTTGCTGAAAGCAAACAGTTGGTGTGCGTCCTCACGTATCACCTCGTATATGTATACTTTCACCTCTTTTTTGCCTTGAAGGGCACTGTATGTGTTAAGTGTGATGCTGGTTTCGTAGCCCACTCCGCAGCACTCGATGATTGCCGTTGCGGGGGTAAGTTCGGCGAGTTCTCCTCTAAGGTATTCTATCATAGTATCTTATTCTTTATTTGTACGCTTGCGGCGTTTCTGTTTTTTGCAGTTTCGGTACGCTTTGTGTGCTTGCCTGTATGCGCATAATCTTCTAATAAACGCGGCCGAGGTGGTTTTATTGTTATTATTATCTGTTTTTGGAATTTTTGCCTCGATGGTGCTTGCTGTAACCCTTGCTGTTTGTGTGCAGCGTCCGTTTATGCTTTATTCTCTGTTGTCGGCTTTTCGAACGTCAGCACCTGGTTGCAGTACTCTATTATTGCGGGGCGGTGTGTTACGAATATCAATGTCTTTCCTATTTGGCTCTGAGTGAGGCGACGCAGAAGCTCTTGTTCGGTCTCTTCGTCAAGCGCCGATGTTACCTCGTCCAGAATGAGTATGCTTCCCGGACGCAATATAGAGCGGGCAATGGCTATGCGCTGTGCCTGTCCTTCGCTCAGGCCGCCTCCACGCTCGCTTATCGGGCTGTCGATGCCTTGCGGAAGCTCAAAAACATAGTCGGCGCAGGCAATGTGCAGCGCTGCGCGCATTTGTTCCTCGGTAGCATCGGGGTTGCCCATAAGCAGGTTCTCTTTTACCGTTCCGCTCACAAGGCTGTTGCCTTGGGGTATATAGACAAAGTTGCGACGCGTGAGTGTCGACGTCGGGTGTTGCTCGTTGCTGCTGTACAACTCAATTTCGCCGTTCTGCGGTGTTATGAGTGCTACTAAAAGGCGTATGAGTGTGGTCTTTCCGGCGCCGGTCTCGCCAACAATCGCGGTGCTGCTGTTCGGCGGAAAATCGTAACTAAACTTCTCAAGGATAGCGCGTTCTTCGGCGTTGTAGCGGAATGTGACATTCTTGAACCTGACGCCGGCTGTCTCTTCGAACATTATTGCATCGCCTTGCTGTTCGAGCGGAATATCTTCAAGCTCATATAGTCGTTCGGCTGCAGTGAGCGACGATACTATACCCGGAAGGAACCTGCTCAGGTCCATCGTCGGGCGCTGTATAAGCCCTACTAATTGTAAGTAAGCCGACATTGTTCCGAATGTGATAATGCCGTCGCGCAAGCTTGCCGCACCCCACATAAATGCAACAATATAACCAATGGCAAACCCTAATTGTGTGAGCGTGAAAGCTCCAAGCGAGAATTTAGTGCGGCTGGTCACCTGCGACTGTAACTGTTGCTGAAGGTCGGTGAGCTGCTTCTCGGTCGAATTGTTCTGCTCAAGGGCTTTTATAAGTTCCTTGTGTTGCAGGCTCTCCTGCAGCACCGACTGAATGCGGCTGTCGCTGTCGCGCACGTCGCGGTTGAGCCTACGCATCTTGCGAATGTAGAACTGGCTGGCCAACAGGCATACAGGGAGTATCACAATTATGGAAACTGCGAGCATAGGGCTCATACTGAACAGCAATGCGAACGACACAATCAACTGCAGGAACACGACAAGTGTAGCGGGGATAGTCTCGGTTATTAAGGCGGTGATGCTGTTTACGTCGCCTTCGAGGCGGTTGGTAAGGTCGCCTGTGTGGTGCTTTTGCAGGCGTAGCCAGTCGGCGCGCAACAGTCGTGCAAAACTTTTCAGACGCATACGGTTGCGAACTTTGTTGCCCACAACGGCGTGAATCCAGCGGTTGATGCCGCGTGCGATAATCTCGGTGCACATAAGCGCGGCAATTACAATGCCTGTCGCGAGCAGCGACCCTTCGGCCTCTCTTGTGGCAATATCAATGGCGTGTTTGCAGGCAAGAACCCACATTAGCTGGCACACAACGTCAATAATGCCTATGATTGTGTTGGCAACCGCCTGTTTGCGTGCTCCGCCCGAGTTTTTCCACAACCATTTTACGAGCCTTGTGGCCGGAATATTTTCTTTTTTGTTGTTTTTCACTTTAATGTAAAATTATATTCTGCAAATGTACGAATTCTTTTAATAAATAACGGGCGCGCGCGCCGAAAATTGTGAAAAACAGGGCTTTTGTGTTAATATTTACTCTTTTAAAGTTCTATTTTCGGTAAATATCACTACTTTTGCAGTAAACCGCGTGCATTTGTTGTAACTGCAATGAATAGCGGAATTACTCAAAAAACGACAAGAACTATAGAAAAAATACACGATGAAAAAAGGACTTTTGCTGCTGCTTGCAGCGGTTGTGGCATCTCTCTCGTTCGAGACTGCCTGTGCACGGAAAAACTTCGATAAAAACGGCAAAATTGCACGCGATTTTGCAGCGCGTCGCGCGGTTGTGGACAACGATTCTTACTTCGATGTCTTTGACCGCAGTCTCACTCCTCGTCAGCGTCAGGCGATGCAGTTCCTGTATGCTTATATGCCGCTTCCCGACATTGCCGATTATTCGGGCGACTATCATTTGAGTAATGTCGATTATGCGCTCAAGGCACGCAACGAGATGCCCTGGGGCGAGAGTGTTCCTGTTCGTGAGTTTCTTCACTTTGTGCTTCCGGTGCGCGTGAATAACGAGAATCTCGACAATAGTCGTGAGGTGTTTTATAATGAACTTAAAGAGATAGTCGAGGGGCTTTCTATGCACGATGCAGTCCTTGAGGTCAACCACTGGTGCCACGAGAAGGTAACGTACACCCCAAGCGATATTCGTACAAGCTCGCCGCTTGCAACGGTGCGTACAGCCTATGGCCGTTGCGGCGAAGAGTCTACATTTACTGTTGCGGCTCTGCGTGCGGTGGGTATCCCTGCGCGTCAGGTTTACACTCCCCGTTGGGCACACACCGACAATAACCACGCGTGGGTAGAGGCGTGGGTCGACGGTCGTTGGTACTTTCTGGGTGCTTGTGAACCCGAACCGGTGCTTAACCTTGCGTGGTTCAATGCTCCCGCGTCACGCGGAATGTTGATGCACACAAACGCCTTCGGACGCTACGACGGTCCCGAAGAGGTTCTTAGCGTAACCCCTTGCTTTACCGAGATTAACGTAACGGCAAACTACGCTCCTGTGGCAACCACAAACATTCAGGTGGTCGATTCGAACGGGTTTCCGGTCGAGGCAACAGTGGAATTTAAAATATACAATTACGCCGAATTTTATACTGCTGCGACAAAAGTAAGCGACAAAAAAGGTCGTACATCAATTACCAGCGGCCTTGGAGATATGGTCGCTTGGGCTTCAAAGGACGGAATGTTCGGCTTTACAAAGTTTACGGCCGGAAAGGATAATAACGTAAAAGTGGTGCTCGACAAGGCGCCGGGCTACAATGCGACGATAGAACTTGAAATAACCCCTCCGCGCGAGCGTAATACGGTACCTTTTGTAAGCGAGGCTCAGGCGGCCGATAACCAGCGTCGCTTTGCGTGTGAAGACTCCATACGCAACGCCTATGTCTCGACGTTTATCACCCCCGAGGCTGCCGACAAATTTGCCGGTGACCTTGGCTACGGCTGGGAGCATAAGGGGGCTGTAGCCGATATTTTGCGCAGGTCGCGCGGAAACCACGCTATTATTGTGGAATTTCTTAGCGAGACACCGCGTGAAGAACAGGAGCTTGCTTTTTATCTGCTCTCGGCAATATCGGACAAAGACCTGCGCGACGTGAGCATCGATGTGCTGCGCGACCATTTGCGTAACACGGCCCGCAACGGTGCTTATGACCTTGTTTATCGCAATTACATTCTCAACCCCCGTGTGAGCAACGAGATGCTCACTCCTTACAAGGCATTCTTCCGCCAGCAGTTCGACGCCGACAAACGTCAGTTCTTTGCCGGTGACCCGCAGCGTTGGGTAAATTGGTGCCGCGAGAATATTAAGGTCGACGACGAGTGGAACCCTCTATCGCTCTGTATGTCGCCGCAAGGCGTGTGGAATATGCGCGTAGCCGACCCGCATTCGCGTGACATATTTTTTGTTGCCGGTGCACGTGCGATAGGTATTCCGGCGCGCATCGATGAGGTTACGGGCAAAACCCAGTATATGATTACTCCGGGAATGTGGACCGATGTCGACTTTGAGGCTACGGCTGATGAGAATGCCAATGCGCCTCAAGGAACGTTGCGCGCCTCGTTCACGCCTACACGTTTCATTGACAATCCTAAGTACTATTCGCACTTCTCAATATCAAAGATTGACGATGGCCGTCTCCAGTTGCTCAACTACCCCGAAGAAGGTACTACAATAGCCTCGCATTTTGCAACAGGAGCATCAATGGACACAGGCGACTACCTCTTGATGACGGGCACGCGTATGGCCGACGGCGGAGTGCTTGCGCATCTTACATTCTTTACAATAGAAGAGGGCAAGGAGAATCACTTGCAGTATGTCCAGCGCGAGAGTAGCGAGAAACTTCAGGTTATTGGCGATTTTAACAGCGAGAACCTCTTCTTCGACACAGCCGAAGGGCGCAGCCGTTCGCTGCTCTCGGCAACAGGACGCGGATATTATATTATAGCCCTTGTTGCTCCTGGCAGCGAGCCAACCAACCACTTTCTGCGCGACGTGATGCCTTACAAAGGCGATTTTGAGGCGTGGGGGCAGAAGATGGTACTCCTTTTCCGCGACACAAACGAGGCCGGTCGCTTTGTCAACGACTTCCCCGACCTGCCCTCGACCATAGTGTGGGGTACCGATATTGACGATACAATATACAACGAGATTGTGCGCAATATGAAACTTGAAAATCCCAACAGACCTATAATTCTTGTAGCCGACACCTTTAACCGCGTGGTGTTTATCTCGCAGGGTTACTCTATCGGTCTCGGCGAGCAGCTTATTAAGGTTGTGAAGCAATTGAGTGAATAAAGTGGTTCTGTAATATAAATGCTCCGCGTCGAATATTCGACGCGGAGCATTTATATACAAAATGTTACAACTGTGTTTTTTTGTACCCGGGGTGCCGAGGATTTAAAGTTGGCTGTAAAAGCCTTTTAATCGCATTGTGTTTATATTCTACGGTATTTTTTACCCTTGACGCTGTAACCTTATATTCTCACTTTTGTCTTTCTGCACTGTTCTTTTGCGGCCAAAAGAACCAAAAGCCCCGGCACACGGGAAAATCAGTCGAAGCGCCCTCTTGCTCGTAAACCGCCGCAGGGCGCTGTTACTCGTTCGGACGCTTCTTGTCACTCAATGCCTTTAACCGCACTGCGTGCGCTTGAAGCTTGGCTGCGCTCGTTGCGTGCGTAAATAAATTTCCGCCCACTCGCTTGCACAAGCTTTAAGCACATTTTGTGCTTGAACCTGCTCTCGCTCGGCATAGTAAAAGTAAACTTTTCCTCTGCTCTCGCTTACCCGCAGCTTACACTTTTCCGTTTTCACTTTTCCGTTTCAATCGCACAAGTTGTCCTCGCTGTCTGCCGGAATTTCAGCGGCATTGCGTTGTGATTTTAACGGTGCCGGAAGGGCATAAAAATTACTTTTGCAATGAAAGGAACTATCCCCGTAGCTTGCCACTTTAATTTTTTAGTTTTAACCGCACTTTGTGCGATTGAAACTTGGCTGCGCTCGTTGCGTGCGTAAATAAATTTCCGCCCACTCGCTTGCACA